>JANOPO010000001.1:0-26488 GCA_031422015.1 Flavobacterium sp.
AACTGCTACTTCAACATTATAAGTTGATCCGTAAACGAATCCGCCAATGTAGTGCATCAAGAATCCATTCCAGTTCGTTGTAATTTCTTGTGCAACGGCACCCGGAGCAACTCTAAGAACTCTAAATTTGTATTGTAAAGCTCCAGCAACATTTGTTGTTGTTATTCCAGAAAAACGTGTAGTAATATTCGTTACACATGCTGCACCAACAGTTAAAGTTGGAAGTACATTTGTTGTTACCGGACAAGATGTTCCATAATAGTTTAACCATACGCCAAGTCTTTGAACTTCTACATCAACATCATAAGTAGCTCCAAACTCGTAAGAAGATAAGTTTGTAAACCTGAAGTTTGTACTAGATGTTTCGTAAGTACCAACAGAACCTGTTACAGTGTTGGTTGCTCTTACTCTATAACGAGTTGCATTTGCTGCACTATTAAAGAATAATAGTTTAGACATTGTAGGCAAAGTTACATTACAAGACGCAGCAATTAAATTTGTTGTTAATATACTTCCTTCGTCTATTTGACCATCGCAATTGTTGTCTACACCATCAAAAGCTATTTCAAAAGCTCCAAGATAAGCAGTGGCATTAGTATCTAAACAATCGGTATTGTTTAGAACATATCCCGTTGGGGCGGTACAAGCTGCTATAGAAACGGCAGGGTTACCATATGTATCACCATCTGCATCTTGATAATAAGTAATTGCTGGCGTAGTTGCGTAAGCAATATCTAGGGTAAAAGTACCTTCAGAACCAGCAAGATAACCTTGAACAACAGCATAATAAACGCCAGGTGCTAAAGTTAATCCTGTTAAAACAGAACCAGGAGCACAACCATCATCATTACCATTTATTCTAACACCAGAAGCATTAAGTATTTGTAAATATGTATCAAATGTATTTACACAAGTTCCAATAGTTAAAGTACTACAAACATCAGTAATTTCAAATTTATAGAAAACGTCTCTTCCTGGTCTAGCTAATGCATTTCCTGGTGCAGAAGCAGTAGTATAATCATTTCTGTAACAATTAGCAAGTAAGTTATTACCCGTAGTTACAGAGTTACCTGTTAATACACCTAAGTCTATTGCAATAGCAAAGTTGTCTCCTGCCGGGATTGTGCCATCACATGGGTCGGCTATAGTGACAAAAGTAGTCTCTGCACATCCTACAGCTACACCAGATGCATTTTTAGGGATAATTTGTACATAAGAAGTGCCATAAGCGTTTATGGTATAGTTTAATGGACCTGAAACGAAGTTACCGCCTAAAGCTAATGCTCCGCTTGTAGTACCAAAATATACATCATAAGAGGTAGCAGCACTTTGTGAAGCACTTACTGCAGGAGCAATCCAGTTGATAACCGTAATTCCTAATGGAAGCCCTGTCGTAACCGCTGGAGTACTTATAACAGTACAACCTGGTGCAACAGAAATAAAAGTAAAAGGTCCAGCCCAAATGCTATATAAGCTAGCACCGGCGTCACATGAGGAACGAACATAATATTCATATGCACTACCAGCTGTTAAACCAGCTACATCATAAGTACCAAATCCTGGAGCAGAAGTTGTTGTAACTCCAATTGCAGTAGGTGTTGTTGCACCTGTTGGCACACTAGCGCCCACTTGTTGCACAAAAACATCCCAAACAGTTTCTACACAACCTTGTTTCCAACCTAATGTAGCACTAGTTGTAGTAGCTACCGTTGCTGTTAGCAACGATGGTGCTGGACAAGGATCTGCCGCAGTAATAGTAATTAAGTAATCCTCTACTTCGCCGAAAGCATTATTTCCACAAGGAGTAACTAAGTTACCTGCAATGCTGAACATTGCACGCACTCTTAATCGGTGCACCCCAACTGGAGGGGAGCATGATAAAGTAATTGGAAAAGAAGCAGTAGAACCTAAAACTCCAGCTGTACCACTACCTGCAACTGGAGTGGACGTAAATCCAATTCTTTCAGTTGCTTGATCAAAAACACCATCGTCATTATAATCAATCCAGGCAGCATAACTTTCAGAATATTGACCCGCAGAAACTAAACAAGCATAGGTCGTTCCCGCTTGCAGTGTTGTTGTTAAAGCAGCATTTCCAGTATAATCGGAGTATCCTGGTCCGTTTTGTCCTGAACCTTGATTTCCAGGAACTGGATCACTAGGACAATCTGTACCAGAATTATTGTTTAAAGTATTTAATACAACATTAGCAATAACATCACCATCACCGCAACCAAAGGCAGTTACTGGAGTACAATAACACGCAGTAGGTGCATTTTGCCCAACCAATACTGGTGTGGAAGCAACGGTGTCCGGACCTGTGCTACAAGTAACCAGACATCTGTAATATTTGGCAGAAGTTTGAGAAGCTATTGCTTGCGATACAGCGGTACCTAACGCAGTTACTCCTGTTGTAAAAGCCATATCATCAGCACTTTCCCATTGTAAGGTTACTCCTGTACCAGTAGTAACATTCTGAACCGATAAAGTAAAAGGTACTCCAACACATACTGAAGCAGCACTAGAAACCGTATTTCCTGGTGTTGGGGTTACACAAGGTACAGAAGCAACAATAGTAACAAGATAATCTTCTGTTTCGCCATACTGACTAACAGTACAAGCTCCAGCAGCTGTGTATGCAGCGTCAGAACCACCACGAACTCTCATTCTTGTCAAACCAGGTGTTGCACCTGAAGGTATAGCTAGACTATAGCTTACAACAGCATTACCTACAGCGGGTGTTGCAGATAATGCAACATTTTCTGAGGTTTCAAAAACACCATTTTGGTTAAAATCAATCCAAACGGCAGTAGCCTGATTACCATCTGTACCAACAGTTATTGACATTGGTTGTGTTGATGGAGATGAAATAGTAATTGGCGCATTGTTAAAAGAAGTGAACGAACCAGCGGCAGATGTTACTGCAGCAGTAGGATTTGTATAAGCATCTACGACTACATTTCTGATATCATCTCCACCAAAATAAAGAGAAGGCAAAACTTGGCAATAACAACCTATAAAACCATTTAATCCAACCGCAACAGGTGTTGATGTTGTTGAACTAGCAGCACAAGTTACAGTACATCTGTAATATTTTGCAGATGTTAGTGATGTGGTTTGTGAAGACGAAGTACCAAGTGGTGTAACTCCCGTAGTAAAAGCCATATCATCTGCACTTTCCCACTGGTATGTAACGCCAGAACCAGCAGTTATATTTTGTAAAGTTAAATCAAAGTTGACGCCTGAACAAGCACTAGCCGTGGAGGAAAGCGTATTGCCTGGAGCAGGAGTTCCTGTACAAGCAAGGCTAGGAGCATAAGTAAAACTTGCTCTGTACCGTCTAGCCAATGTTGAATTAAGTGCAGTTGTTATAGCTGCACTAGCAGAAAATCCAACATTTTGAGAAGGTGTTGCTGCATCATACGACCATAAAAATGAACCAGTAGTTAAACTAGCACTAGCACCATTTGGTGCCCAATCTACATAAACCTCCAACGATCCACCCGAATAAATAAAAGGGGTAGTTAACGGAACTGGAACTAAGCCCGCAGTAGTTGGGAAAAAACTTGCTGGAACAGCAAGATTTTGATAAACTAAGGTGGCACCTGATATCCAAGTAGCAAGCGTTTGGGTTGTAGATACAGTAGTATTAGAGGTATTTTTCATGTATACTCTTAACTGTGCCGTACGACCAGCACCCATAGTGTTCGTGTTCGTCTTGTAGAAACCAAACGAGCTAATTTCGGATGCACCAGGCATACCGGTGAGGGCTGCTGCTTGGTACAAATGAACACTTTGCGACCATCCAAAAGCACTTCCAGCTGAGCTTCTATAAACAGGTGCGCCATTATCAAGAGTAGCGGACGTTAAAGCTCCAGTTCCTACAACAATAGTTTGTCCTAGAGACGATGAAGCGGTAAAAATACTAAACATCATCAGCAAACATAATTGCCAACAGCGTTGGGCAATCGACGTTTTTTTGGAAACCGCATCTATGCGATTGACCAAAGCATTGTAATAATTTGTCATAAATTAAAAAATTGGTTAAAAAAAATTCAGAACGTAAACATATAATTATCTTTTTATTATTAATAAAATTTTTATCAACAAATCGTTAAAACCAAATTATTTAACGATAAAAAACATAAGTCTCGATTAAAAACATAGGAAAAATACATCAAAATTTATTATTATTAACATTGTTTTATTTAAAATGTTTTTTTTGTAACTTCTAGTAAAGTAAACGGTGCTAAAAATTCAGTACTAATTGATAAATTCTTCGCGTCTATTTTATACTTTAATATACCTTTAAACGTTAGAAGTATTTTGTAACTTGCAAAACATATTAAATTTTAAATTATTTCTTACATTTATGAACACCATAAAAATACTTTGGGTTGATGACGAAATCGACATGCTAAAACCCCACATTTTATTTCTAGAAAAAAAGAATTATGAAGTTACGGCATGCAATAACGGGCTGGACGCCATTGACATTTTTGAAAACAATAATTTTGATATTGTTTTTCTAGATGAAAATATGCCGGGCATGAGCGGCTTGGAAACTTTATCTGAAATGAAAGAAAAAAAATCGTCTGTTCCGATGATCATGATCACAAAAAGCGAGGAAGAATATATCATGGAAGAAGCAATTGGCTCTAAAATTGCCGATTATTTGATAAAACCAGTTAATCCGAATCAAATTTTATTGAGTTTGAAAAAAAATCTAGATCATTCAAGGTTAGTTTCTGAAAAAACAACATTGGATTATCAGAAAGAGTTTCGAAAAATTGCCATGGAAATGGCGCAAGTTAACTCCTACGACGAATGGATAGAATGTTATAAAAAACTTATTTTTTGGGAACTCGAACTTGAGAATATCGAAGACCAAAGCATGATCGAAATTCTCGAATCTCAAAAAGTAGAAGCCAACAACCAGTTCGGAAAATTTATCGAACGGAATTATGAAGATTGGTACTTGCCGAAAGCAGATAAGCCAGTTTTGTCTCATAATTTGTTTCGTGAATTGGTCGTACCCGAAATTACCAAAAAAGACAAACCCATTCTATTTGTTGTGATCGATAATTTGCGGTACGACCAATGGAAAACGTTCGAGAGTGTTGTAAACAACCATTACAAACTGGAAAAGGAAGTGCCATATTATGCCATCTTACCAACAGCAACCCAGTATGCTCGAAATGCTATTTTCTCTGGATTAACACCCTTGGAAATGGAAAAACAGTTTCCGCAATACTGGAAAAATGATGTTGAAGAAGGAGGAAAAAACCTATATGAAGCAGAGTTTTTGACGGCGCATTTAAAACGGTTAGGGTTAAATATCAAACAAGAATACTTTAAAATCACCAATCTCGCCAACGGAAAAAAATTGGCAGAAAACTTCAAAGGATTGAAAGGTAATGATTTGGTAACAGTTGTCTATAATTTTGTAGATATGCTTTCGCATGCCAAAACCGAAATGGACGTCGTCAAAGAATTGGCATCAGATGACAAAGCATATCGATCATTAACTTTAAGTTGGTTCAAAAACTCGCCTTTGTTGGATATTATTCAGCAAGCACAAAAACTTGGTTTCAAACTAATTTTAACCACAGACCACGGCACCATCAATGTAAAAAATCCTTCAAAAGTTATTGGCGATAAAAATACAAGCTTAAATTTGCGATATAAAACAGGAAGAAGTTTGTCTTATGAAGATCGTGACGTTTATGCAGTAAAAGACCCCAAAGCCATAGGTTTGCCAACAATTAATATGAGTAGTTCGTATATTTTTGCAAAGAACGATTATTTTTTGGCGTACGTCAACAACTACAATCATTATGTAAGTTATTACAAAAACAGCTATCAGCACGGAGGCATTTCGTTAGAGGAAATGATAATTCCGTGTTTGATTTTTAATCCAAAGTAAAAAAAAGATAAAGAGATTAAAAATAAAAAAAGGAGCGACAAAAAGATGAGAGACAGCAAGATAAAAAATTAAAAATGATTATTGAATTTTCGATTAAAGAAATAACTGATGTTGCAAATAAAATCCTAGCACAAAATCCAAGAAAAATAGTACTTTTTAACGGTCAAATGGGTGCAGGAAAAACTACTTTAATTAATGAAATCTGTAAAAATCTTGGAGTTCATGAAGGCACTGGAAGTCCAACTTTTTCGTTAGTAAATGAATACCTAACTATTGATAATCAGATAATTTATCATTTCGATTTTTATCGATTAAAATCAGAAAGCGAAGCACTCGATATGGGCATCGAAGATTATTTATATTCTGGCAATTGGTGTTTTATTGAATGGTCCGAAAAAATTCCAAATTTAATTCCTGAAAATTATTCTCGAATTGAACTAGCTATTCTCGAAAACGGCAATCGAAAACTTACCTTGTTATAATGAATAAAAATACAATCAAAATTATTCCCTTTTCAGAAAAATATACTTCAGAAATAAAAACATTAAATATTGAATGGCTCGAAAAATATTTTTATGTTGAACCAACTGATATAAAAATGTTATCCAGTCCTCAAACTGAAATTATTGATAAGGGCGGCAAAATATTTTATGCCAAATACAATAATGATATTGTTGGAACTTTTTCACTTTTAAAAATCGATGATTCCACTTTCGAGTTATCGAAAATGGCCGTTTCTGAAAAATTACAAGGCATTGGAATTGGTAAAGCAATGATTGAATTTTGTATCAATTTTGCTAAAGAAAATGAGATTAAAAAATTGATTTTATTTTCGAATACAATTCTAATTCCTGCTATAAAAATGTATAAAAAATATGGCTTTGTCGAAATTGATCTTGGATCTAGCATTTATAAAAGATCGAATATCAAAATGGAAAAAAATATATAATTCCGTATGCGAAATTCACTTTGAAATTGAAATTGTTTGTTGAAATTGAAATTGTTTTTGTAAATTGTGCCTCAAATTTAAATTCAAATGCCAATAAAAACACCTTTTTCAGCAGCACAATTAATGCCACAAGAAGAAAAACTTGAAATTGCAAGGCATAAAAGTGATCTTTTTATTGGAGTTCCAAAAGAAACAAGCTACCAAGAACGTCGCATTTGTTTGACTCCCGATGCAGTGAACTCGCTTACATCTCATGGACATCGCGTAATGATTGAAGCAGGAGCAGGAGAAAGTTCTAGCTATTCTGATAAAGAATATTTAGATGCTGGTGCTGAAGTTACTCAAGATACCAAAAAGGTTTTTGGCTGCCCGATGCTTTTAAAAGTGGAACCGGCTACCCTACTTGAAATCGAGTTAATGAATCTTGGAACGATCGTAATTTCTGCATTGCAAATAAAAACTCGCAAAAAAGAATATTTTGAAGCATTAACGAAAAAAAAGATAACTGCACTTGCTTTTGAATATATAAAAGATGAAGACGGAAGTTATCCAGCAGTCAAATCCTTAAGCGAAATAGCTGGAACGGCCTCGATACTTGTAGCTGCTGAATTGTTGATAAATAATCAAATCGGAAAAGGTTTACTTTTCGGCAATATTACAGGCGTTCCACCTACTGAAGTTGTCATTCTTGGCGCAGGAACCGTGGGCGAATTTGCCGCCAAAACCGCATTAGGATTGGGTGCAAGCGTCAAAGTTTTTGATAATTCGATCACAAAATTACGAAGATTACAAAACAATCTCAACCAGCGCATATTTACGTCCACCATCCAACCCAAAGCATTACTAAAAGCGTTACGCAGATGTGATGTTGCTGTTGGAGCAATGCGTGGCAAAGATCGATGTCCAGTTGTGGTCACAGAAACAATGGTCGAACATATGAAGAAAGGTGCTGTAATAGTTGACGTAAGTATTGATACTGGCGGCTGTTTTGAAACCTCAGAAATTACCACTCACGAAATACCAACCTTTGTAAAAAATAATGTAGTGCATTATTGTGTACCTAATATTCCATCACGTTATTCTAAAACCGCATCTTTATCGATAAGCAATATCATCACTCCTTACCTACTGCAAATCGCAGAAGATGGAGGAATAGAAAGTGCCATTCGTTGCGACAAAGGACTCAAAAACGGAGTCTATTTATATCATGGTATTTTAACAAATAAAGCTATCGGAGAGTGGTTTTCAATTTCGTACAGCGACATAAACTTAATTGTTTTTTAGATTATATTTGCAAAAAAAATACAATGACTTTCAAGTACAGATTTGCATATTATTTATTGGGTTTTATAATCGGTTGCTTTTTTGTAGCTGCCGTTTTATCGGGAAAAGATACCCGTTGCAATTATTTTCCGAATTCTAGAGTGCTCAACGACTTGCGAAATAAACCTTTTGAATATTCCGAACAAGCATCTAAAATTTTGTCTGAAGCTTGGATAGATACTGTAGACATTAAAAACACATTAACCTACGGAGATGTTGACTTTGACATGAGCAATGTTAAAGTCAAAAACGGAAAAATATATTTTGTTGAAGGCAAAACTACTAAAAATGTAGAAGTTCTGCTTGAACTGGTTAATTATTCTGGGAAAGTTGTCTTGAAAGATATCCTTAAAAAATAATTTACTTAAATTTTTAAATTTATTATGCACGCATAGTATTTTTATATATATTTGTCTTTCATAATATTCTATATGAAAGAAAAAACTATTGATTATTTACTGCGTGCCACTTGGCAAGCGGTCTCGCGCATGTATAATGAAGAGGCTGCTAAATATGATGGTTCGATGGCAATTGGTTTTGCTTTATTGAGTATCGATAAAGAAGAAGGAACACCATCTACAAAAATTGCTGCTAGAATGGGAATGGAAGCTACCTCTTTGACCCGAACTTTAAAAACTTTAGAAGATAAGGGTTTAATTATGAGACAACCAAATCCAAAAGATGGCCGTGGTGTTTTGATATATCTTACTGACTTCGGCAAAGAAATGCGAAATAAATCTAAAGAAACTGTTATTAAATTTAATGACACAATTAGGAAAAATGTTTCTGCTGAAAAATTTAAAAATTTTATAGAAGTTACCGAAATTATAAACGACCTAATTCAAGAAAAAAACATATTTAACAACCGTAATACTAATATAATTGGTATTCAAACCGAAAAAATAAAAGATGAAGCGTATTATTAAAAAAGTAGCAGTCATTGGATCTGGAATTATGGGTTCAGGAATTGCCTGTCATTTTGCCAATATTGGTGTCGAAGTTTTATTGCTAGACATTGTGCCAAAAGAACCAAACGAAGCAGAAGCGAAAAAAGGTTTAACAATTGACAGCAAAATCGTTAGAAACCGTTTGGTAAACGACAGTTTGGCCACAGCCTTAAAGTCAAAACCTTCTCCTATATATAATGCGAAATTTGCAAACCGCATTACAACTGGAAACACAATAGACGATATGGCAAAAATTGCTAATGTCGATTGGATTATAGAAGTAGTTGTAGAACGTTTAGATATCAAGAAATTAGTTTTCGAACAAGTTGAAAAATTCCGCAAACCAGGAACATTAATTACTTCAAATACTTCTGGAATTCCGATTAAATTTATGAGCGAAGGACGAAGTGAAGATTTCCAGAAACATTTCTGTGGAACACACTTTTTCAATCCAGCACGTTATTTAAAATTATTCGAAATCATTCCTGGACCACAAACTTCAACCGAGGTTTTGGATTTCTTGACCATTTACGGAGAAAAATTCTTAGGTAAAACTTCGGTTGTAGCCAAAGATACTCCAGCTTTTATTGGAAACCGTGTTGGAATCTACGGCATTCAATCTTTATTCCATTTGGTAAAAGAAATGGGATTGACAATCGAAGAAGTTGATAAATTGACTGGCCCAGTTATTGGTCGTCCAAAATCGGCAACTTTCAGAACTGTCGATGTGGTTGGTTTAGACACATTAGTTCACGTTGCCAACGGAATTTATGAAAATTGCCCTAACGATGAACAACACGAATTGTTTAAATTGCCAGATTTCGTCAATAAAATGATCGAAAACAAATGGTTGGGAAGCAAAACCAATCAAGGATTCTACAAGAAAGTTGATAAAGATATTTTGTCTTTAGATTTAGATACTCTAGAATATCGTGCGGCTAAAAAAGCTTCATTTGCCACATTAGAATTAACAAAAACTATCGATAAACCAATTGATCGTTTCAAAGTTCTGGTAAAAGGAAAAGACAAAGCGGGCGAGTTTTACAGAAAAAATTTTTCTGGAATGTTTGCTTATGTTTCAAACCGTATTCCTGAAATTTCTGACGAATTATACAAAATCGACGATGCAATGAAAGCTGGTTTCGGTTGGGAAAATGGTCCTTTCGAAATTTGGGATGCTATTGGTGTCGAAAAAGGTATCGAAATCATGAAAGCCGAAGGGTTAGTTCCTGCAGCTTGGGTAACTGAAATGTTGGCTGCTGGAAATACTAGTTTTTATTCTGTAAAAGAAGGAGCAACCTACTTCTACTCTATTCCAACAAAATCTCAAGTTAAAATACCTGGTCAAGATTCATTTATTATCTTAAACAATATTCGCGAAAGCAAAAAAGTTTGGAGCAATAGCGGAGCAATCATTCAGGATTTAGGCGATGGAATTCTGAATTTAGAATTTCAATCCAAAATGAATACTATTGGTGGCGATGTTTTAGCAGCAATTAATAAAGCGATTGATTTGGCAGAAACGCAATATCAAGGTTTAGTTATTGGAAATCAAGCAGCCAATTTCTCTGTCGGAGCCAATATCGGAATGATATTTATGATGGCAGTCGAACAAGAATATGACGAATTGAACATAGCTATCAAAATGTTTCAAGACACTATGATGCGCGTTCGTTACTCTGGAATTCCAGTTATAGTTGCACCTCACGGTATGACTTTTGGTGGTGGTTGCGAAATGAGTTTGCACGCCGACAAAGTGGTTGCGGCAGCAGAAACCTATATGGGATTGGTAGAATTTGGTGTTGGAGTAATTCCTGGTGGTGGTGGTTCGAAAGAATTGGCCTTGCGAGCAGCTGATTTATTCCGTAAAAACGATGTCGAATTGAATGTTCTACAAGAATATTTTATGACCATTGCTATGGCAAAAGTTTCTACTTCGGCTTATGAAGCATTCGATTTAGGATTGTTGCAGCACGGGAAAGATATTGTTGTTGTTAACAAAGATCGTCAAATTGCCGAAGCAAAAAAACACGCGTTGTTAATGGCGGAAGCAGGTTACACAAAACCTATCCAAAGAAAAGACATCAAAGTTTTAGGAAAACAAGCACTCGGAATGTTCTTAGTTGGAACCAATCAAATGGTAGCTGGAAAATACATTTCTGAACACGATCTTAAAATTGCCAACAAACTAGCTTATGTTATGGCTGGTGGCGATTTGTCTGAAGCAACATTAGTATCTGAACAGTATTTGTTGGATATTGAACGTGAAGCTTTTTTAAGTTTATGTACCGAAAGAAAAACATTGGAAAGAATACAGTTTATGTTAACAAAAGGGAAACCACTACGTAATTAGAAAATAGAAAAAAGAGACAAGAAGCAAGAATTAAAAATATCTTGTCTCCTGCTTCTTGCATCTTTTCACTTAAATAAAAGAATTATGAAAACAGCATATATAGTAAAAGCATACAGAACAGCAGTTGGCAAAGCACCAAAAGGATTATTCCGTTTCAAACGTCCTGACGAATTAGCGGCCGAAACCATCGAATTTATGATGAACGAATTGCCAAATTTCGATAAAACTAGAATCGATGATGTAATGGTTGGAAACGCCATGCCCGAAGCCGAACAAGGTTTGAATGTTGGTCGATTAATATCCTTAATGGGATTAAAAGTCGATGATGTTCCGGGCGTAACAGTCAATAGATATTGTGCTTCGGGATTAGAAACTATCGGAATGGCAACTGCAAAAATCCAATCAGGAATGGCACATTGCATCATTGCTGGTGGTGCTGAAAGCATGAGTTTTATCCCAATGGGCGGCTACAAACCAACACCAGATTATAAAATAGCTGCAGCTGGACACGAAGATTATTACTGGGGAATGGGTTTAACATCTGAAGCAGTAGCCAAACAATTCAACATTTCTCGAGCTGACCAAGATGAATTTGCATTTAATTCGCATAATAAAGCATTGAAAGCACAAGCTGATGGCAAATTCGATTCTCAGATTGTTCCAATTAGTGTCGAACAAACTTTCATCAATGAAAATGGTAAAAAAGAAACAAAATCATATGTAGTCAATAAAGATGAAGGGCCAAGATTCGGAACTTCGTTGGAGGGTTTAGCCAATTTGAAACCAGTTTTTGCTGCCGATGGAAGTGTAACTGCTGGAAATTCATCACAAATGAGTGATGGTGCTGCATTTGTTCTAGTCATGAGCGAAGAAATGGTCAAAGAATTAAACCTAGAACCAATTGCCCGATTAGTAAACTTCGCATCATCAGGAGTTGAACCAAGAATTATGGGAATTGGTCCTGTAAAAGCCATCCCGAAAGTTTTGAAACAAGCAGGATTAACATTAAAAGATATTGATTTAATAGAATTAAACGAAGCATTTGCAAGTCAAGCATTGGCTGTAACTCGTGAATTAGATTTAAATCCAGAAATTATTAATGTAAATGGTGGCGCAATTGCTCTCGGTCATCCATTAGGTTGTACAGGTGCAAAATTATCAGTGCAACTTTTCGAAGAAATGAGATTGAGAAAAGCCAAATACGGAATAGTTTCTATGTGCGTAGGAACAGGACAAGGAACGGCTGGAGTTTATGAATTTTTGAATTAACAAATTTCACTTTATCAGTTTTAATAAAATATTGAAAAAATAAATAAATATAATTTTATGGAAGTTTTAGATGTAGTTGCAGAAAAAAAAGACATCACTAGAGGAGGTCAATTTTTAGTTAAAGAAACAAAATCAGAAAACATTTTTACAGTTGATGATTTTACCGGAGAACAAATTATGATGCGTGATTCTGTTAAGGAATTCGCAGATAAAGAATTATGGGCTCACAAAGACAAGTTCGAGAAAAAAGACTATGCATACACCGAAGCATGTATGAAAAAGGCTGGAGAAATGGGACTTCTTGGAGTTGCTGTTCCTGAAGAATATGGCGGTTTAGGAATGGGTTTCGTTTCAACGATGCTAGTTTGCGATTATATTTCTGGTGCAACGGGTTCGTTTTCAACAGCTTTTGGAGCACATACTGGAATTGGTACTATGCCAATAACTTTGTACGGAAATGAAGAACAAAAGAAAAAATATGTTCCAAAATTGGCTTCTGGCGAATGGTTTGGTGCATATTGTTTGACAGAACCAGGCGCAGGATCTGATGCTAATTCTGGAAAAACGAAAGCTATTTTGTCAGAAGACGGAAAATATTATAGCATTACTGGTCAAAAAATGTGGATTTCTAATGCCGGATTTTGTTCGGTATTTATAGTATTTGCAAGAATTGGAACTGATAAAAATATTACGGGTTTTATTGTAGAAAATGATGCAAGCAACGGAATCACAATGAATGAGGAAGAGCACAAACTCGGAATTCGTGCTTCATCTACTCGCCAAGTTTTCTTTAACGAAACTAAAGTTCCAGTTGAAAATATGCTTTCTGAAAGAGAAAACGGTTTTAAAATTGCTATGAACTCATTAAATGTTGGTCGTATTAAATTGGCTGGTGCTTGTTTAGATGCGCAACGTAGAATTATTTCGAATGCCGTAAAATATTCTAATGATAGAGTACAATTTAATGTTTCGATTTCGACATTTGGGGCCATTCGTTCTAAATTAGCAGAAATGGCAACTAGTTGTTATGCTGGAGAAAGTGCTTCTTATAGGGCGGCTAAAGATATTGAAGATCGAGTAAATGCAAGAGTTGCCGAAGGAAATTCGCATCAAGAAGCAGAATTAAAAGGTGTAGAAGAGTTTGCAATTGAATGTTCAATACTAAAAGTTGCCGTTTCTGAAGATGTTCAAAATTGTGCTGATGAAGGAATACAGATTCTTGGTGGAATGGGATTTTCGGAAGATACGCCAATGGAATCTGCTTGGCGCGATGCTCGAATTGCTAGAATATATGAAGGTACGAATGAAATTAACAGAATGCTTTCGGTTGGAATGTTAATCAAAAAAGCAATGAAAGGCCACGTTGATTTGCTAGGACCAGCATCTAAAGTACAAGAAGAATTAATGGGAATTCCATCATTTGAAACACCAGATTTTTCTGTTTTATTTGCCGAAGAAAAATCAATTCTTGCTAATCTGAAAAAAGCATTCCTTATGGTTGCTGGTGGTGCTGTTCAAAAATTTGGTCCAGACTTAGACCATCACCAAATGTTATTAATGGCTGCTGCCGATATGCTTATAGAAATTTATATGGCAGAAAGCACTATTCTTAGAACAGAAAAATTAGTTAATGCGCAAGGCGACGCAAAATCGCAAGAGCAAATTGCAATGGCAAAATTGTACTTGTACCACGCGGTAGATATTTGTGCGCAAAAAGGTAAAGAAAGTATCATTTCTTTTGCCGAAGGCGACGAACAACGCATGATGCTAATGGGTTTACGCCGTTTTACAAAATATGTAAATATGCCAAATGTAGTCGGATTGAGAGAAACCATTACAAGCAAATTGGTTGCAGAAAACGATTATTGTTTTTAATCGATTGCCAATTATTTAATAAAAAAAAACCATTCTAAACTTAACTTTAGAATGGTTTTTTAATTTGGAATTTGTGTATAAAAATTTCTTAAATTTGTAAAAAGAAGAAAATCATGAAAAAGCTAATTCCGACGTTCTTAATTGTATTTGTTTTTATAATCGCGTGCAAAAGTGCCCTATCTAGTAAAAATGATCTTACTATTATTTTTGAATCAAAAAGTGATAGTAAAGTTACAGGAACTGCAAAATTTGTAGAAAAAAACGGAACGGTAACTTTTACAGCAAAAATAAGTGGCTTATCGCCAGGTAAGCATGCAATCCATATTCATGAAAAATCAGATTGCTCTTCTGCAGATGGAAGTTCAGCTGGTGGGCATTGGAATCCAACCTTCAAAAAACACGGAAAATGGGGAGATGCAGAATATCATAAAGGAGATATTGGCAATTTCACTGCTGATGAAAACGGAAATGGAACTGTTAAATTTTCTACTTCAGAATGGTGTATTGGCTGCGCAGACGAGACCAAAAATATTCTAGGTAAAGGATTAATTGTACACAAAGGAGCGGATGATTTTACTTCACAACCAGCTGGAAATGCTGGAGCAAGACATGCTTGTTCTGCAATTATAAATTAAGGAATTCAAATCTAAAACTTAAAAACTTTATAAAATTTTAAACTTCTTTATTTTTTTAATGACTTTAGTTTAAAGTTATATTTTTCCGTTTTTGATTTCTTCTACGATTTCTGGATTCAACAGCGTAGTAATATCTCCGAAGTTTGAGAAGTCGCCTTCCGCAATTTTTCGTAGAATGCGTCGCATGATTTTACCTGATCTTGTTTTTGGTAAACCGCTGACAAATTGTATTTTATCTAGTTTGGCAATAGGTCCAATATGATCTGAGATGTGCTGATTGATTTCTTTTGCGAGATTTTCTTGATTACGACCTTCGCCAATTTCTTTAAGGATTACATAGCCGTAAAGCGCATTGCCTTTAATATCATGCGGAAACCCGACAATCGCTGATTCGGCAACGGCTGGATGTTCGTTTATCGCATCTTCAATTGGTGCCGTTCCAAGATTATGACCCGAAACAATGACGATATCGTCTACGCGACCCGTGATGCGGTAATAGCCCACTTCGTCTCGCAAAGCCCCGTCGCCAGTGAAATATTTGCCAGGAAAAGTAGAAAAATAAGTGTCTTTATATCGTTTATGATCGCCCCAAATAGTGCGTGCAATTCCAGGCCAAGGAAATTTAATACACAAGCTTCCCTCCTTTTGGTTGCCTTCAATTTCGTTGCGTTTGTCATCCATTAAAACGGGCTGAATTCCCGGTAGCGGAAGAGTTGCATAGGTAGGCTTAGTTGGTGTTACGAATGCAATTGGCGAAATTAAAATACCACCAGTTTCGGTTTGCCACCAAGTATCAACTAGAGGACAACGTTTGTCGCCAACATGATTATTGTACCAATGCCAAGCTTCTTCGTTGATGGGCTCGCCAACCGAACCAATAACCTTCAGGGATTTTAATGGATATTTTTGAACAAAACCTAAACTTTCTTTGGCTAATGATCTAATGGCTGTCGGGGCTGTGTAGAATTGCGTTATTTTGTGTTTTTCAATCACTTCCCAAAAACGAGAAAAGTCCGGATAGGACGGAATTCCTTCAAACATTACAGTCGTTGCTCCGTTTAAAAGTGGTCCATAAAGAATGTACGAATGTCCTGTAATCCAACCAATATCGGCCGTACACCAAAAAATATCATTTTCTTCGTAGTTGAAAACATTTTTGAAAGTATAGGCCGTGTAAACCATATAGCCTGCGGTTGTATGCACCATTCCTTTTGGTTTTCCGGTTGATCCAGAAGTATAAAGAATAAAAAGCGGATCTTCAGCATCCATGATTTCAGCAACATTGTTATCGGATGCATTTTCTAATAATTCAAATAACCAAAAATCTCTATTTGGGATCATTTTTATATCAGAACTGATTCGTTTGACAACCAAAACTTTCTCTACCGTTGGACAATTTATGAGTGCATCGTCGATAATTGATTTTAGATCGATGGTTTTTTCGCCACGATAACCACCGTCAGAAGTGATGACCATTTTACAGCTTGAATCATTAATTCGAGAAGCTACGGCTGTTGCCGAAAACCCAGCAAAAACAACGGAATGTATGGCTCCTATTCGGGCGCATGCCAATACGGAAACTGCCAATTCTGGAATCATGGGCAAATAAATACAAACGCGATCGCCTTTGGTGATGCCTTGCTCGCGTAGTATATTTGCCATTTTGCAAACGCGTTGGTGCAACTCATTGTACGAAATATGTTGCGCTGCCTCGTTGATGCTATTGGGCTCGAAAATGATTGCAGTTTTGTCACCACGACGCGCCAAATGTCTGTCGATACAATTCTTGACAATGTTTACTTTGGCGTCTTTGAACCATTCTATTTTGGCTTCAGCCATATCAAAATCGACAACTTTATCCCATTGCTGGTACCAAGTGAAGTTTTCTTCGGCTATTTTACCCCAAAACTTTCGAGGTTCACGGATGGATTTGTTATAATGTTTGACATATTGTTCGAGGTTTTCGATTTTGTAATAACTCATAGTCACTTATTATTTTAAAATCATAAAGATACATTTTATTTGTAAAGAAGAAATAATATTAGTTTAAACCAGTTAGCGTAATGAAATTTTATAACGGAAAAAGCTGTAATTAAAAAATCAAATATTATCGATTTATATTTTTATGATAGTAGCGCCCAATGGTTAATACTTAATTTAAAAAGTAAGTGTGATGCAGAAAAATTTGTTATATTTGGTTTAGTAATTGCAAAATACAAATTTAAAAAGTGACGGTTATTGCAGTGCTAAGCATCTTGTGAAATAAAAATTTTTATATACAGATTATGAAAAATCTTGTCGCACTTATCGCCGCTTTTTTTGCAGCAAAAAAAGCAAAATTTGGTTGTTTCGGAACCGTAATCCTTTTTGTAATTGTTTA
Organism: Flavobacterium sp.; assembly: GCA_031422015.1. Classification (GTDB taxonomy): domain Bacteria; phylum Bacteroidota; class Bacteroidia; order Flavobacteriales; family Flavobacteriaceae; genus Flavobacterium. The sequence continues at coordinate 17,658 of JANOPO010000001.1, forward strand.
TTATGTGATAAAAAATATTTTAAGTTAAAGCTATTGTTTTTTATTCAGAACAATCACACTTCTTATGGTTAAAACTATAGCTAAAATATTTAACCCAATTCTTAAAAAATTGAAATCGTTGGTTTTGAATCCGCTTATTAGTTTACTTGCCAAAAAAAAGGTAAGTATAAACAATAAAAGTACATTGAAATACAGTTTTTGATTGTTGGAGAAATTCATGACTTTTTACTATATATTATTTTAAAAAATCTCTCGCTTTTTCCAAATCCGCAATAGTATCTATTCCAATTCCGACGTGATTTGTTTCCACCATTTTTATTCTTTTTCCGTATTCTAGATAGCGAAGTTGTTCTAATTTTTCGGAAGCTTCTAAAGACAGCATTGGCAAATTGTAAAAATCCAATAAGGCTTGCTTCCTAAACGCATAAATCCCGATGTGTTTCATGTAGCGAACGCCAACATTTTCTTCTCTTGGAAATGGAATTACAGATCTTGAAAAATACAAAGCAAAACCTTGTTGGTCGCTAATTACTTTTACATTATTTGGATTATTGATTTCTTCTTTTTCAGAAATTTGAACCATCAAAGAGGCCAAATCTATTTTTCTTTCAGCATCATTTTTGAAAACTTCAATCAATCGCTCAAGTGGTTCTTTATTGATAAATGGCTCGTCACCTTGCACGTTTACTATAAGATCTACCTCAATATTTTGAATGGCTTCTGCAATACGATCACTACCCGATTCGTGTTCTTTTATACTTTTTATTGCTTTTCCGTTGTTTGAAATTATTTCGTCATAAATCAAATCAGAATCGGTAACCACAAAAACATCGTCAAAAAGTTGTGTTTGCAATGCCGCTTCGTATGTTCGGAGAATTACGGTTTTGCCACCTAAATCTTGCATTAATTTGGCAGGTAATCTGGTAGATGCGTAACGGGCTGGTATGACGGCGATTATCTTCATAAAAAGGTTATGAGTTTAGAAGGTTACGAAGTTTATTAATTAAAAAATATTTAAAGTGTCATTTTTTAAATTTTTTATAAATCCAATAAATCAGAATAAAAACAATAACAACTACTATTATTGCTACAATTGGCAAAAAAATTGATAAAGCACTCATTCCAATTGCAGTTCCAGTTTCGGCAGTTGCGACAACAGGATTTCCGATTCCTGCGGTTTTTACTGATGATGCTAGTCGTGTTACAGTTGTCATGCCTTGCATTGCAGTTGCTGTTCCGCCACCTGCAATAAGTGCCAACGCCCATGTCATCATCGGACTAATATCTACAACAGTTGATGCCATAACAACGGTTCCAGCGATCGCGGCTAGTGGCGCTGCAATGGTGTCTAACAAATTATCTACAAACGGAATATAATAGGCAAATATTTCGGCAAAAGTTGCGATGCCAAGTGTGACTATTGCAGGAATACTGCCAATCCACATCCAGCTCGAATTGAGTTCCCAAACCTGAAAATACGATGCCAAACTCAAGGCAAATAACGGCAAGAAAACCCGAAAACCAGAAGCCGATGCCAACCCGACTCCGAGAAAAATACTTAAAATTGTTTCTATTGAAATCATTAATTTATAATAAGACTTAAGTAATTTTAGTTATATCTACTTGACTTTTCTAATCGCAATATCTTGTCGATTATCCCAAAAAGAGACTATTTCTATTCTATTAAAATTAATTTCATAAAATAATAAATATACTTTCATCGGAAGTACTCGAGTAACTTTATTCTCTGTTAGTCTTCCAATATATTCAGATTTTGAAATTGTGTTTAATAAATCTTCAATTTCATCTAAAATTTTCAAACTATACTCAGAATTCCCATTCCTTTCAACATAATATTCAAGCACTTGGGCAAGTTATAGTTTTGCTAATGTAGACCAAACTATTTCTTTTTAAGCCACTGCGTCATTTCAGAAATTACTTCTTCATTTTTAAAAAACTCCCCATTTTTAATTTGATTTCTTCCGCTTTCAATTGCTGTTTTTTGCTCATGATTTAATTCAAACAAAGCCTGCTCAGACGAATCAAAAATTGTTTGAAGTGCGTTCAAAAAATTCAAATCTTTTGAATCTTTAATTCTAGAAATCAAATTCTTTTTTAATTGCAATGTTGTATTCATGGTTTGTACTTTTTTTCAAAATTAGAAAAAAATTATGATTTTAGTTTTTTTATTTTAAAAAAATACTAAAACCCTAAATCACGTCCTATCTCTTCCATTTCAATGATGTCTTGTGCTTCTTGCATCGTTGGTACCAAATTTATTTTGTCGGAAATTGTATCAAAATCAAAATCTGAAACGACAATTACTAGCGATTTTTTTGCTTTTTTGTATGCTTTTGAAATGCTAAAAAAAGTTATAACATCTTTAGATGTTAAATTTCGAAAATTCGAAATGTCTATAATTGTATTTTGTTGAGACAGTTCGTCAATTTGGTTGTTAAGATTTGTTATCAAAGATGGCAAATCAGATTCGGAATACTTGATTATGGTTGTCGTTTTATTTTTATCTAACTTCATTTTTATATCTAAAGTTGCAATTTCGATGCCAATAAATAAATTACTGCCATTCGTATCGCAACACCGTTTTCTACTTGATTTAAAATTACTGATTGTCCAGAATCGGCAACATCTGAAGTGATTTCGACACCGCGATTTATTGGTCCTGGATGCATAATCACGATTTCTTTATTTAAGGAATCTAATAAAGCTTTGTCAACTCCATATTGTTGTGCATATTCTCGTGTTGATGGAAAATAATTGACATCCATACGTTCGTTTTGCACGCGAAGCATATTAGCTACGTCACACCATTCTAATGCTTTACGAAGGTTAGACTCTACTTTTACTCCAAGTGAATCGATGTGTTTTGGAATTAAGGTTTTTGGTCCACAAACCCGAACTTCGGCGCCTTGCATTTGTAGTGCATAGATGTTTGACAACGCTACTCTTGAGTGCAAAATATCGCCTACAATAACTACTTTTTTGCCTGCTACTTCTCCTAGTTTTTCTCTAATCGAATAGCTGTCTAACAAAGCTTGTGTTGGATGCTCATGTGCGCCATCGCCAGCATTGATGATACTAGCTTTAACGTTTTGTGACAAAAAATGTGCCGCACCAGCATTGGCATGCCGCATCACGACCATATCGACTTTCATCGCCAAAATATTATTGACCGTATCTATTAAGGTTTCGCCTTTTTTGACAGACGATTGGGCAGCCGAAAAACTTATGACATCTGCCGATAGTCGCTTTTGGGCTAACTCGAAGGATAATTTAGTTCGCGTACTGTTTTCAAAAAAAATGTTAGCAATGGTTATATCTCGTAAACTTGGGACCTTCTTAATTGGTCGATTGATGACTTCCTTGAACTGATCGGCGGTTTCGAAAATGAGTTGAATATCTTCTTTTTGAAGGTATTTGATTCCTAATAAATGATTGACACACAATTGCTTCATTTTAATTTTCGGTTTTGATTAAAAAAACACCGTCTTCGCCATCATTTTCCCGCCACGAGACTTTAACTTTTTCACCATTTATAGCATCTACTTGTCGCCCACGATAATCGGGCTGAATTGGCAAGTGTCTACTAAATCTCCTATCAATGAGCACCAATAATTCAATTTCCGATGGTCTTCCAAATGATTGGATGGCCGTAAGTGCCGCACGAATACTGCGTCCTGTAAATAAAACATCGTCAATAAAAACAACTTTTTTGTTTTCGACCAGAAAGTCAATTTGGGTTATACTAGCATCAATAATTTTTTCGTTACGACGAAAATCATCTCTAAAAAAAGTGATATCAAGATATCCTGAGGCAACATCTGCAATGCCATAGTCGTCTTGCAAAAGTTTTTTAAGTCGTTCTGCCAAAAAAGTACCGCGTGGTTGAATTCCTATCAAAACAGTACTAGAAAAATCTAAATGATTTTCTATCAATTGACAGGCCAAACGATTAAGTATGATATTGACTTCAAGGGAAGTAAGCAATATTTTTTGAATCATAATGCTATTGTTTGGGTTGTAAAGATAAAAAAATTAAATAATTTTTTAAGCAAATATAGTTTTTATTATAAATTTTATACAATAAAACCAAGCAGTAGAATAAAGTAACATAACCGTACCAAATCTTAGAATTATAAATTTTTTATTTTTGACTTAAATAAATAGATTTTTAAAAATAAATCAAATAAAATTTATAACGTACATCCTAAATTTTATTAAAAAAGTGAATTTTAAAAATTTAATTAGAATAATTATATTTTTAGAGCTAAATTTATACCTATACAATAGTACAACATTTTAACTTTATGCAGATGTATACTAGTTTATAAAAAATTCCATATTCTATTCAATTCTGCTGTATTTCAATCGTTTTCGTAGCAACAATTTTTGTATAGTTTTTATATAGTTCAACAAGTTAAGTAAGTTGTCAATTGTTGTATATATTTGTTATTCATTTTAAATATAACATCATGAAAAAAATTACTTTATTATTGTTTCTATGTGTATCAACATTTGGCTTCGCGCAACAAGTAGTTGTACAAAATTTTGAAACACCATCTTCCTTCAATCTCAACATCTTTGCGGGTTTGTCAGGATCAATCCAACCAGATCCGGTTGTAGGGGGTACTCGAATAAATTCGTTAAATCTTATTAGTTCCTCTACAGGAGAAGTTTATCAGGGTTGTGAAATTATTCAATTGGCTAATAAAATTAAATTAACTACAGATAAAACAGTACGCATCGATGTCTATTCTACTGTAGCTTTTACGATGCTTGCAAAGGTTGAAGGTGGATCTGGAGCACCAAATTCTGGAGCTTCGCAGACATATACAACTCCAAATTCCTGGCAGACTTTAACTTTTACTTTCACACAAGCTCTGGACGGTACAGCTGTCGCAAATGGTAGTTATGGAAATTTAGTACTTTTTCCTAATTGGAATCCAAATAATTCTGGTTTCTTACCAGCTACAAATTTTGCATTGTTTGTCGACAATATAACAAGTGAAGCCACTCCTGTTGTACCTCCAGCACAACCAGCAACAGCAGCGCCAACACCACCAGCAAGACCAACTTTGGATGTAAAATCTATTTTCAGCAATGCTTATACGCCAATTGCCGTTCTAAATTATGCAGGTGCCGATGGACCTTTAAATGATAATACTTTTAATACTTCATGGTGTCCAGCAAATACTTCTCTAGTTTCAATTGAAGGAAATGATACGAACAGAGTTGCCGGTTTAGGTTGTGAAGGTGTTGCTTTTTTATCTGGAAGATTTGATGCAACAGCTTTTACAAATTTTCATATGGATATTTGGACAGATACACCTACAATGGATAAAAGTTTTACAGTTAAGTTTTCCAATTGGAATGGTGGCGCTGGTGAAGCTAATGCCATCGAATATTCAGTTACAAATGCTAATTTATTGCCTGCAACCAACCCTGGAACTTGGATTTCTTTAGATATTCCTTTATCAAGTTTTAATGGTATAAATGGAACTGGTAGAAATGATTTGGCACAATTTGTAATCGCTTCTGACTTAGGAACCGTTTTTTATGACAATCTTTATTTACATAAAAACACATTAGGCGCAACTAGCTTTAAAAATGCAAACGTTACAATGTTTCCTAATCCAGCAAATACAAATTTTACAATCTACGCTAATGAGGCCATCGAAAAAGTAGTATTGTACAACTTGGTAGGTCAAGAAGTGATATCGCAGACGTTTAACAGTAAATCAGTAAATATTTCTATTGCTGAACTCCAAGAAGGTGTTTATGTTGTTAAAACTACTAGTAATGGAGCTGTTTTAACTTCAAGAATTATTAAGGAATAATTACTTTTTTAAATTTTTTAAAAGCACGTTTTTTTTTAAACGTGCTTTTTTTTTAAGTTCAATAAATAAAGAATTTAATTTTTTTTTAATACTTTTATTTTTTAGTTAAAAAGTACTGTTTTTATGAATCTATCAAAAGTAATTATAATACTGTCATTATTAAGTGGATTTTTGAGTTTTACTCAAGAGTTACCTCCTATTGTAAAATACTCTTCAACTACTTATGGAGCTGGAAACCAAAACTGGATGATTTCGCAAGATAAAAACCGATTTGTTTATTTTGCAAATAATGACGGATTGTTAGAATTTAACGGCTCAAATTGGACTTTATACCCATCTCCAAATGAAACTATAATTAGATCCGTAAAAGTTATTGGAGATAAAATATATACTGGTTGTTACATGAATTTCGGCTTTTGGACAAGACTGCCTAATGGCGAACTGAAATATAAATCGATAGCAGATTCGTTAAAAAATAAATTACTTGATGACGAGCAATTCTGGAATATAATTAATTATGATCAATGGGTAGTTTTTCAATCATTAAGCAGAATTTATATTTATGACACAAAATCGACAGCCATAAAAATAATTACACCAAAACATCAAATAACTAAAATTTTTAAAACAAATAATGCCATCTATTTTCAAGTTTTGGAGGAAGGTTTGTATGAAATCGAAAATGGAAGTAACAAAATCATATCTGATAATACGCTCGTTAAAAACAATAAAATAGTTGCGCTTTATGCAACAGATGATGGCTTGTTAATTCATACACAAGTAGATGGCTTTTATAAATTGAAAGATTCAAATTTGTCCAAATTTGTAACAAAATCTGACTCTCAGCTTGCTGCAAGTAGTATTTACAGTAGCCAAAAGCTTCAAGATGGCAGTTTTGCTATAGGAACTGTTTCTGATGGGATTTTCATTACAGACGAAATTGGTTCTATAAAATATCACATAAATCAAAACAAAGGTCTAAGCAATAATACTGCACTATCTCTATTTGAAGATTTAGACAAAAATTTATGGATTGGCTTAGATAATGGCATTAATTGCATCAATCTACAGTCGCCAGTAAAAAGCTATTCGGACGATGTCGGAATTTTAGGAACAATATACAGTTCGATACTATTTAAAAACAAATTATATTTTGCAACCAACCAAGGATTATTTTATAAAGAAGATGCCTCTGTAGCTGATTTTAAATTGGTCAAGGGCACGAAAGGGCAAGTTTGGTCATTATTTGAATATGACGGAACACTATTTTGCGGTCATGATTCTGGAACTTTTACAGTTGAAAATGGTAGCGCTACTTCGATTTTTTCGCAATATGGCACTTGGAAATTTACACAAATACCAAATCAAAAGAACCTTTTACTACAAGGAAATTATCACGGAATCAGCGTGCTTCAAAAATTAAATAATCAATGGGTTTTTAAAAATAAAATTAAAGGTTTTAATTATTCGTCTCGATATTTGGAAATCACAAACAGTAACGAAATATTTGTAAGCCATGAGTATAAAGGAGTTTTTAAAATAGATGTTGATGCAAAACTTGAAAATAGTCTTAAAGTAGCAACCTATAAAAATCCTTCAAAAGGAAAAAATGCTAGTTTAGTAAAATTTAATAATGAAATTTATTATGCCTATAAAAACGGTATTTTTATTTGGAATAATAAAACCAAAAAGTTTAGTAAAAATGCGATAATGAGTACGATTTTTGAGAAAGATGATTATACTTCCGGAAAAATTATTGTAGACAATTCAAATAAAATGTGGCTGTTTTCTAAAAATTATATTCATTACTTTACAACCAGTAAGCTAAGTGCAAATCTTAAACAAAATTCAATACCCATTCCTGCATCGTTAACAAACTCATTATTAGGATTTGAAAATATAGCACAAATATCCAAGTCAAATTATCTTGTCGGCACATCAAATGGGTATTATACTATTAATATAAATGATCTAAGTTTCAAAAATTATAAAGTTTCGATTACAAATGTTAGCAATAACAAACAAAACGATAAGCCAATTTTTTATTCAATAAACGAAGCTGGAAGATTTAAATATGATCAAAACAACATCACAATAAGTTATACAATTCCCGAATATAATAAATATATCAATGCAGAATTTCAATATTTATTAGAAGGATTTCAGGAGCAATGGAGCGAGTGGGGCACAAAGACAACAGTCAATTTCAAAAATTTATCGCCAGGTAAGTACACTTTTAAAGTTCGTGCAAAAGTTGCAAATTCACAACCAGAAAATATTGCTAGCTATTATTTTTTGGTTTCTAAACCATGGTATCTAACAAATATTTCAGTCTTGATCTATATGTTGTTGGCATGCGTGTTTGCCTATAATGTTAATAAAGCTTACAAAATCTATTATCGTAAACAAGAACAAAAATTAATTGAAGAAAACAATCTTTTACTTGAAATTAAGGAATTAGAAAATGAGCAAGAATTAATGAAAGTACGAAATGAGCAACTATCATTAGATGTTGATACCAAAAGTCGAGAACTAGCAGTTTCTACGATGAGTTTGATAAAAAAAGATGAACTTTTATCTTTAATTAAGGACGATTTAAAGAAAACTTCAGACGAGGCAAGCTCTAGGAGTATAAAATCAGTAATTACAACGATCACTAAAAATATTTCTAACGATAACACTTGGACCGTATTTAAAGATGCATTTGATACCGCTGATAAAGATTTCTTAAAAAAAGTAAAACAAGCACATCAATCACTTACACCAAACGATTTGAGACTTTGTGCCTATCTGAGATTAAACCTTTCATCTAAAGAAATAGCTCCACTATTGAACATTTCGGTTCGTAGTATCGAAATAAAACGATATCGTTTGCGTAAAAAAATGGAATTGCCACACGAAAAAGGACTTGTTGAGTATATTCTTTCGATATAGTTGTGTACAACATTTATATTATTTAACTATACAATACCACAA
>JANOPO010000002.1:0-6266 GCA_031422015.1 Flavobacterium sp.
TAGTATTCGAACTTCATTGAACATGAATTTGGAGCAATTGGGCGAAAAATTACATATTACAAAACAAGGCGTAAAAAAAATCGAAGAACGAGAAGCGTCAGAATCGATTTCTATAAAAGGTTTAAAAGAAGTTGGCGAAGCATTAGAAATGAATTTTGTGTATGGTTTTGTCCCAAAAAACGGATCGTTAGATAATTTAATAACTATAAAAGCCGAAAAATTAGCACGAAAAATCGTTTTGCGAACCAATCAAAACATGAAACTAGAAAACCAAGGCAACAGCGATCAGAAAATTCAAGAAGCAATCACTGAGCTAGCCTACGAAATCAAACGCGAAATGCGTAAATCGTTATGGGATTAGTTTATGTTTATGAAGACGGACAAACGCCGTTGAACGAAGATGAAAAACAAGGACTATTATTAAAAACCGTTATCAATCATGGCGAACTCGATGAGCACGAACAGCTTAATATCGAGAACGCCATGCTTTGGTTGTACGATCAAAAGCTAAAAAAAGAGAAAATTTTGTCGGAAACTTTCGTTCTTGAATTACACAAAAAAATGTTTGATACCGTTTGGCGATGGGCTGGAACCTACAGAAAATTAGAAAAAAATATCGGTGTTTCGTGGATAAATATCCGAACCGATTTGAAAATATTGCTCGACGATACGCTTTTTTGGATAGACAACTCCACTTATCCGCCTGATGAAATTGCGATTCGATTTAAGCATAGATTGGTTAACATTCATTGTTTTCCGAATGGAAATGGACGTCATTCTCGAATAATGGCTGATGCTATTATAGAATCGATTTTCAAAAAAGAAGTTTTCTCGTGGAATCATTCCAATATGGTAAAAGCTGATGAAACCCGAAAAGAATATATTCGTTCAATTCGAGAAGGCGATAAGGGAAATATGCAGCCTTTAATAAAATTTGCTAGAAGTTAACTCAAAATACTACTTTTTTACTTTTTCAATTTCATATTCTCGCTCAAATCTGCATTTTTCTCATTCAATCGAGCACTTTACTCATCTAGTATTATTTTAGAAAAAGGAACAACTATATTTGCTTATCTAATTTTGAGAAAAGGTTTCAATCAACTTTTTGAAGGTAATTTAATACCTTGAAAAAAATCTTCCAAACTTATTTCTAGAAGTTTACAAATTTTAATTAGTGTTTTTAATTCGAAATTTACACCCGTTTCAAGTCGCCAATAAGCAGATCTGCTCATGCCAAGTTCAAACGCAATATGTTCATAATTGGAGTAACCTTTGTTTTTGCGCAATTCTTTTAATCTTGAAGCGATAGCTAAAAATTCAGGCTCTTTTGTTGTGGCATCGATTTTCTCCATGCACAAAGTTGAAGAAAAGTGTTTTTTTAAGGTACTCTAAAATTAAGTACACTTTATAATAGAATTTTTATTACATTTGAAATGTTAATTATTAAAACCCTAACCTATGAAAGCTATCCGTTTTTTATCATTATTTTTTGGACTGATTTATAATTTATCAGTTTCTAGTCAAAATAAAACACCAATAAAAGAGCAACAAAGTAACCCAAATTCAAATATTGCAGCAAAAGATGACATTGGTGGTGGTGCTATTGTTTTACCGCCTATTGCAGATAGAGTAACTTTTCTTTATGATGAGTCGGGGAATCAAAAGCAAAGAATCCTATGTATAAATTGTTGGACAAATAGAATTGCAGATCCGAATACTATTGAAGAAAAATTGGATTTAGAAAAAATTATTGAAGATAAATTAGTTTTTTATCCCAATCCTGTCAAGGAAGAATTACATATTGATTTTGACAATACCGACATCTCAAAAAAGGTTGAAGTTGTGACACTTTATTCAATTGCTGGACAGTTAATCAAAAGTTATAGTAATTCAGCCAATTTTAATACTATGATAATTCCTTTTGATTCACTACCACAAGGAGTTTACATTGTAAATGTGCTCTACAATACTGGCGAAGTAATCGATTTGAAAATTAAAAAACAATAAGTCATGAAAAAACATACATACATAGCAATACTTTTAATATTAAGTTTTAGTAGTAATGGACAAGATTTAGGCGGTACTTTGACAAATGGTGTTACAAAAATTCCAAGAGTTTCTGGTTTTAAAGGAGTTTCAGAATCTAGTCCTGATTCATCAAGAACACCAAACGATGTAATAACACCAACTGGAACATCAACTGAAGTTGGTATTACTGAAGGTGCACTTTCTGTGTCGCTTTCTGGAGCTGCCAATTACAGAATTCCACTTCTAATTCCTTCGGGTATAAATGGTGTAGAACCAAATATAAGTCTAACTTATAATAGTCAAGGCGGAAACGGAACGGCTGGTTATGGTTGGGATTTATCTGGAATTTCGGCTATAACACGAATTTCTTCTACAAAATTTCATGATAACACAATTGACGAAGTAGATTTCGATAATCTAGATAGATTTGCTTTAGATGGACAAAGATTAATTTTAAAAAATCCAACAGGAACTACTTACCTGTTTAATGGTGCAATTTTCGAAACTGAAAATTTTTCAACTATAAAAATTACCTATGTAGTTGCAAATGTAAATTATTTCCTAGTAGAGTATCCCGACGGATCATCAGCAAAATATGGTACTACGGCAGAATCGCAAAGTGATTCCTTTGGAATAACGGAATGGACAAGCTCACAAGGCAATAAAATTATGTATACTTATGTCAAAGAAAATAATGTTTCTCGAATAACCGCCATAAATTATGGTTACTATGTGGGTGTTCCTTCATGTACAATAAATTTTGTTTACATAACAAGATTAAGACAAGAACAAAGTTATGTTAATGGCACTAGTTATGTTACTAACAAGATTTTATCAGAAATAAACACAAATACTTTTACGAACATATTGTTTAGAAGATTTTCTTTATTACATGATTCTGGTTCAACAACGCTAGGTTATCAGCGATTAGAACGAATTACAGAAAGTACTATTGCAGGTGGCGTTACAAAAAGTTATAATCCAACGATTTTTACTTATGGGAGTACCCCAGAAACAATAAATTATGGTAACATTGCAGCAAGTTTAACCGTTGGAAGTATTGAAATTAGAAATGCTGAAACAGTTTCAGGAGATTTTAATGGTGACGGAAAATTGGATTTTCTACTTTACCCAACTATCGGTCCTGACGCAAAAGCAAAATATTGGACATTTATTGACAATACAAACAGTTCAAGTTTGCTATTTGATTATGTGCATAATGTTGGAAGCTTTCAGAAAATTTTTGCAACTTCATGACTATATAATCCAGCTGCGAACGGATTCAAATTATCACCACGGGAAGGCTGGTGCGTTGTAACAAGAGCGCCAGGAACAAACACAACGACATTTTCTAATTATTCTTGGGATCCATCAGGTATATATAACCAACATAATAGGACTTACAATTTTCCAACTGTAGGACATAATCAAATACCAAAGGAATATTTAAATGGTGACTTTAATGGCGACGGATTGACAGATGTAGTTATTGTTAATAATGGTAGTAGCACTACTTCAGGTCAAGCAGGAATAGGCTACTTTCTCGATTTAGATAGAAGAATTACAACAAATTACATCAATGGAGCAGGTACAATTACAGTTGCAAACGCATCAAAATTTTATGTTGCAGATGCAAACGGTGATGGTAAATCCGATATTTATGTTATTACGAATGGAATAATACAAGCTTATACTTTAAATAATGTGAATCAGCTTGTGCAATTATTTTCTTTATCTGACACATCAATTAACACCACATCAGTTTTACTTACTGGCGATTTTAACGGAGATGGTAAAACAGATTTACTTATTCCATCTTCAAATAATTCAAATGCTTGGAATAGGTTTACTTCAAGAGGGAATTCGATTATTAAGGAAACATCAACATATACTGGACCAACATATTCCCAAAATACAACTTTATCTAATAGACATTACATCGCAACTGATTTTAATCACGATGGCAAAACAGATATTGTATTACTTACTTTTGTTGTAGCAGTAGTTAATGCAACTTCTGGAACAGGATCAATTAGTTGTCATCCTAATTCGACTTCAAATTATTCGTATTCGACTCAAATACCTAGTACCACTGGTTTAAATCAATTTAATTTACCTTATTTTTATAACTCTGGTAGACCAAATGAGAGTTTAGAAATTGGTTTTATTAAAGACAATAAAATTTACACTTTCACAGGTCTTAAAGATTTTAATGAAGATAAATTATTAAAAACTATTACTACTGGGAACGGTTTTAAAGAAGCGATAAGTTATAAACCATTAAAAGTGGAATCTGGTACTCCTAGCTATAGTAATCCCAACATTTATAGTATTGACGGTTGGAGTTCGCAAGAATTTCCGAACATTGATATCGTTACTTCTCCTAGTTTTAAAGTAGTCTCAAAACTCGAACGTTTTAGCAACAATTACAAGAAGCAATTTTTTACTTATTTTGCGGGTGTTTATAACATGAACGGTCTAGGTTTTATGGGATTTCAGGGTTCTATGAGAACCAATTGGTACGACGATGCTCAAACAGGGCAGTATATGATTTCAAATGTTTCCAAGTTCGATATGAATTTGAGAGGTGCCAATACCATCAATTTTTCTGCACCTAATTATTGGTATGCTTTTAATTCAACACCATCATCAGGATTCATTTCAAAAGAGCTTATCACTTATAATGTGGTTACTGGAACTTTTGAAAATCCATTGCAGACCAATAAAGTTTTCAAATTAAAACAAACAAATATAAAAAATTTTAATGGACTTGATAATACAAGTAGCGAAACGGATATTACCTATAACGGTAATAACAACCCCCTTACTAGTTTTACAACATTGAAAAACGCTACTGTTACAGAGCAAACTAGCACTACAACAATAGTTTATGACACTGCGCAGACGATACCTTATATTATTGACCGACCTACAAACAAACAAGTAAGTGTAACGGCATATAATGATACACGCACAACTGAAGAACAATATACTTACACTACCACAGCACCATTGAATATGATTGCCACAGTAAAAAATAAGAGTATGGCGAGTGATTTTATAACTACTACTTTCGAATATGATTTATATGGTAATAAAACAAAAGAGACATTATCCTCGCCTGATTTAATACAATCAAGAATCACCAATTATGAATACGACTTGCCAACTTCTAAGGCACGATTTTTATCAAAAATTATTGATATTGAAAGTTTGCAAACAATTTTACTTTACGATACAAATAAAGGTTTGTTAACAGAAAATCAAAAGCCTTTTGGAAACAATACTTTTTACGCTTACGATGCTTGGGGAAAAAAAATCAGCAGCACCGATTATCTTGGCAATATTACTAGTATCATTTATTCAAAAACTGCAAACGCGACGTTTACTATCGAGACAACGATGCCGACAGCACATGGTGGGTTATCAAGAGAAGTTTTTGATTTGTTAGGGCGAAAAATAATTTCAGGAGCTAAAAATATTCAAGGCACGATGAGTTACACCAAAACCGATTATGATAATCTTGACCGACCTATAAAGCAATATGAACCTTACATTCTATCTCCAACTGACAATTTATATTTTTTTACTCCAAGCCAATTTTCAGAAACTACCTACGATCCTTACAGCAGACCATCGTTGGTTACATCATTTACTGGCGCTACAGAAGGTATTGATTATAGCGGTGGATTAACAACAGTTGTTACATCTATTGCAGACGGTTTATCAAAAACAAAAACAATTGTAAATGATGCAATAGGTAATACGATCAGCAGCACGGAAGCTCCATTTGGGGGTGCCATAAACTATACTTATCTCGCAAACGGCTTTGTCAAAACAACAAACTATTCTGGAAACACAATAACAACAGACCAAGATGCTTGGGGTAGAAAAAATAAATTAATTGACCCATCTGCAGGCACTTACAGTTATACTTATAACAATATCGGCGAAATATTAATTGAAGAAACTCCAAAAGGAACAACTACTTATGGATATGATAATTTTGGTAAAATTTTAACAAAAACAGTACTTGGCAAATCAAGTACAAATCCACCAACTACTACCAATACCCTTACTACCAATACTTTTTATACAGATTCAAAACAAATAGAAACAAGTAGTTTTAATGATATTGAAAACAGCATAGTGACTAATTATGCCTACGAATATGATAGCTTTAAACGACCAACAAAAGTAACCGAAATGGGTATGTCGTCGTTTGAAATAAGAATGTT
>JANOPO010000003.1:0-73219 GCA_031422015.1 Flavobacterium sp.
CCAAGCAATAGCCACGACAAATCTGTTGACAAACGCAACAGGTTATAAATTTGAAATCACTAGCTTGGCAGGTGTTGTGTTTGTTGAAGGAGCCTCACATTGGTTCTACCCAACTACAATACCAGGTTATGTAGCAGGAACAAACTATTCAGTGCGAGTAGCTGTCAAAAACGGAGCTTTAATTTCAGAATATGGCGAATCTTGTGATATCAATCCAGTTATACCAGCACGTTTTGGTCAAGCAGGAACACCATCTGCTGGAGGAACAGACTTTAAAGCTGTAGGATCACCAAACCCATTTGCAACTAACTTTATACTTAATGTTACAACAACAAGTGACGAGAAAGTTAAAGTAAGTGTTTACGACATGATCGGAAAACAATTAGAATCAAAAGAAGTAAATGCTACTGATGCCAATGCATTAGAAGTTGGAGCTAACTATCCATCTGGAGTATACAACGTAATTGTATCTCAGGGTGCAGAACTTAAATCACTTCGAATGATTAAGAGATAATCTATAAAAATTGAAAAATTTCTAAAACGCCTTTCTTTTTAGAAAGGCGTTTTTTTTAAATCCAATAAAAATGAACAACATTAAAGCTAAGATTACCTTACTACTTTTTTTAGTATCATTAGCAGCAATTGCTCAAGTAGGCATTGGCACACCAACTCCAGAAGCAGCACTAGATATTACTGCTACTGCAGAAGGATTACTAATTCCTAGAGTTGCACTAACCACCACCACGAGTGCTTTACCACTCATTTTACCAACTATTTCAGAATTAGTATACAACTCGGCATCAATTACAGATGTAACACCCGGTTATTATTATTGGAATGGAGCGATATGGGTTAGATTAGCTGCTGGTATCACAAATGACTGGAGTACAACTGGAAATACAGGAATTGTAGATGGAACTAATTTTATAGGAACTGCAGCACTTACCAATGTGGATGTTGCCTTTAGAAGAAATAATTTAGCCGCCGGAAAAATAGGTCTAACTAGTACTTCTTTTGGTGTGGGTGCACTAAATGTTGGAGCTGCAAGCAACAGTACAGCCTTCGGAACAAATGCATTAACTTTAAATACAGGTGCAAATAACGTAGCCGTCGGAAACGGAACCTTAGCCGTAAATGTAACGGGTATTCAAAATACTGGTATAGGAAATGCTGCATTAGCTGTTAACACAGGCAGTGCTTCAACTGCAATAGGATTTGAAGCTTTAAAAGCAAACACTAGTGGGAATAACGGTACTGCATTGGGTTTTCAAGCATTATTAAAAAACACTGCAGCAAGCAATAATACTGCCGTTGGATTTCAAACAATGTTAAATAATACTACAGGAACTGAAAATACAGCTCTTGGTTTTCAAGCCTCAAGTATAGGCGGAACAGGAAGCAAGAATACCGCAGCTGGTTTTATTGCTTTAAATAATAATAGCGGAAGTGAAAATACCGCTTTTGGACACAGTTCATTATCTGGAATAAACAATGCTGCTTCACGATTTAACACAGCCATTGGTTTTCAGTCTATGTTTGCTGCAACCGGAAATGTATCTAATGTGGTAGCTGTTGGTGCTAATGCGCTATTTCAGAATACAGCTTCAAATACTGTAGGTGTTGGTTATAACGCGCTGCAAGGACAAGTTGCTGGCGGTACAGGAAATACTGGTGTAGGTTTTAGTGTTTTAAACAATAATACTACTGGAGACAGCAATACAGCGATGGGTTCAGAAGCAGGTTTTGCAGCCGTCGGAAGTGGCAATACTTTCATAGGTTTTAGAGCTGGGCAATTTGCAAGTAATGCAACCGGAGCGGGAACTTTTATAGGATTCCAGGCAGGACTAGGCACAACGGGTGCCAATAATACAGTTATTGGGAATAGTGCCTTAGCAGCACCAGGAGCCTCGGCAAATAATGTTGCCGTTGGAAATAATTCTCTAAGCGCAAATACGGGTACTAATAATACTGCAGTTGGTTTTGGGTCGTTGGTAGCTAATAACGGCTCAGGAAATGTGGCTCTAGGAAATCAAGCTGGCTTCTCTGAAACGGGTTCTAATAAATTATATATTACTAATTCAAACACTACAGCAACAACATCTTTACTATATGGTGAGTTTAGTCCAGCTCGAATACTTAGAACAAACAGTATTTTCCAAATTGGCGATCCAGCAACAACGGGTTATGTATTTCCAGCAACTAGAGGAACGGCAAACCAATATTTGGCGACCAATGCAACAGGTGTTTTGTCATGGGTATCTCCAGATGCGCTGCCAAATAATGCCTTATCTGTTGCACGAAATAATTTGACCGCAACACAAACCTTAGCAGGAACAGGTTGGGAAAAAATAATTTTTGATACCGAAGATTTCGACACAAACTCCGAGTTAGCTTCAAGTACATTTACCGCTACCAAAGCAGGAATATATCAAATCAATGCGAGTTACCATACCAATGGGCAGGCAAATACGCAACTTTATTCGATAGGGATATATGTTAATGGCGTTTTATATCAAAAAACGTCGGCCAATCATTTTAACAACGGACCTGTTTCCAGAAATATTACTGGCGTCATAAACGTAGCAGTAGGAGCTACTGTAGAAATATATGCAGAAAATTTTATTCCAAGTGCCGTTATTGATAGTAGTTTCGGAAAAGCTTATTTCGAAATAATTCAAATTAGATAAACTATAATCAAAAGGCATTTCATTTACATATCAATAAGTAACTTAATTATACCTTAGAGGTTGTCAGAAACGGCAACCTTTTTTTATTTATGCAAATACGTATTTTGTCGTATTGTGAGCCACTAACCTTGTATTTATTTTTGTGAAACGATTGGTAGTTAATCAGTCACTTATTCACGTACTCATTAAAAATCTAAACATTATGAAAACAAAACAATTTTTTTATGTAATTCTTTTTTTTATCGGACTTTCGGCTACAGCGCAACAAGCTCCATTTATGGTTTGCAATCCTTCTGGTACAACCTGTGCGCCTTATACGACACTCGATCTAGCATACGCCGCTGCTACATCTGGAGATTATATTTATTTGCCAGCTGGCGAGTTTACACTTACACCTCAAATAACCAAAGTTGTAAATTTTATTGGAGCAGGATTTGATACCAATGCATCTGCTGCTACTGGTATTACAAGAATAACAGGAAATCTAGTTATAACGCCTTCGGCTAATGGTAGCTCGTTTGAAGGATTTTACTTAACGGGTAATTTTTTAAACTCAGCAACAGTATCTAATATTTCTTTTTCGTATGTTAATTTTAATAGAACAGATCCCCAATCTGGGGGCAACAATAGTGTCTGGAATAATTGTTTGATAAAAAATTGCGTAGTTCGGGAATATCTATATTTCGGAAACAATGGTGTTTACGGCGCTAACAATATGGTTATGAATTCGATTGTTAATAGCATACATAATACCCAATTATCAACTATAAAAAATTGTATTATTTCAACATTTAGTTCTTCAAATCATTGCTTGGTTACAATACAAAGTTCAACAATAAAAAATTGTATTATTGGAGGGTGGGGATTAAATGGAAACTCTAGTCTAAATTCCAACGTAACTTTTATAAATAATGCCACAACAGCAACTGCTGGCCAATTGGCTTTTGCTAATGTAGGTTGTGTAGAAACAAATAACACTTATGGTATTACTGCAGTAAATACATTTGCAACAGCTACGTTGTTTACTTACAACCAAGCATTTGATTACGATGTTAACACCACTTCTCCAGCAAACAATGGAGGCGATGACTCTAAAGATATGGGTATTTATGGGGGCAACATCCCATGGAAAATAGGAGCAATACCCAGCAATCCGCACATTGCTGCAAAAAATATAAATGGTACTACTGATGCTAGTGGGAATTTACCAGTCCAAATTACAGTAACTACGCAAAACTAATTTTTCGTAATTTTAAACTATATAAATTATGAAAAAGATACTTTTACTAGTTTTGGTTTTTGCAACCTACTTAAATGTAATGTCGCAAACTATTGACCAATATCAATATTGGTACGACAACAATTATGCAAATGCTATTGTTGTTAATAACGCACCAAGTGGAAATTTAGTTTTAAATACTGCATTAAACACGTCTGCTGTTTCGGCTGGTTTGCATAATCTAAATTTTAGAGCCAAAGGTGACGATGGAAAATGGAGTACAACGCTTATTGAACAATTTTACAATACAGGTAATTGGAAAATTGACAGTTATGAATATTGGTTTGATGATGACTATGCGTCAAAAATAACAAATTCAGTTGCTCCATTGCAAACGTATTTACTTACATCAGATTTTAACACTTGGGCGGTTAGTCACGGAACGCATACTTTGAATTTTCGTTCAAGAGATACTGCCGGAAAATGGAGTGCGATAGTTAAAGAATACTTTTTTAAGAGTGTGGCAGGCTCACAGTTAAGTACCGCCGAATATTGGATAGATTCAGATTTTACAAATAGACAATCTATTCCGTTTACTTCTAGCAATTCTGTTTTTATCAATCAAAGTGTCATGACTTCTGTTACAGACAATCAATTGCATACTTTCAATTTCCGTATGCAAGATCAAGCGGGCAAATGGAGTAGTGTTACAAGCGGTTATTTTATGCCTCAAAGCACAATTGTTGGATACGATTATTGGTTTGACACTGACTTTGCTCAAAAAACATCTGTCTCAGTTGCACCCACAAGTTTAATGACCAGTCAACCCGATTTTGATGCCAGTAGTCTTCCTAACGGTACACATATTGTTCATTTCAGAGCCAAAAACAATTTTGGTAAATATAGTGTTACAACATCAAAGACATTTGTAGTTGATATTCCACCAAGTTTTGCAATTACTGCAACAGCTGGAGCAAACGGAAGTATTTCGCCTGCTGGAGTGACAAATGTACTTACAGGAACAAATCAATCGTTTATAGTTACACCGAACACTTGTTTTCAAATTGAAGATATATTGGTTGATGGTGTTTCGCAAGGAGCATTAGCATCTTATACTTTCAATAATGTAGTAACGACCCATACAATTAGCGCAACATTCCTGCCGATTACCATTACTTTTTATCAAGATGCAGATTCCGACGGTTATGGAAATTTGTTACAGCCAATAGCAGCATGCACAGCGCCAGTAGGTTATGTTGCTGACAATACAGATTGCGACGATGCCAATTCGTTGATTAACCCAAGTCAAATGGAAATACTTTATAACGGCATTGACGACAATTGCAATGCAATACTTGATGAAGGTTTTCAAATAAAAACAAAAGTTAGTGCTTCCCAATGCAATTCGACAATAGCTAGTTTGTCTACCTTAATTTTGGTTGATATTATTCCAACGGCTACCCAATATCGTTTTAAAGTAACAAACCCTGCAAGTACTTCTGTAATCTACGAAACTCCAAATCGTTATTTCAGAATCACAAATTTAGCATCGTATGAGTTTGCAACTACCTATAATGTAGAAGTAGAACTACAAATAGCTGGCGTATGGACAGGTTATTATGGTGATGTTTGTGCAATAACTACGCCAGCGTTACCAGTTTTAACTGTTGGTACAGCTTGTGTAACGAATATCACAACACGTTTTTCTGGAATTATAACAACCAATGTTGCTGGAGCAACTCAGTACAAATTTAGAGTTCAAAGAGTTGCTCTAGGTGCACAACCACAAGAAGTGACGTCGAACTGGAATGGTTTCTTAATGCATTACATTGGCGGATTCGTTTACGGAGCAACCTACCAAGTACAAGTAGCGGTTAAGACACCTGGATCAAGTGCTTTTTCAGCTTATGGAAGCCCTTGTACACTAAATACACCATCGGTGCCAACTTTAGCAGCAGGATCTTGTGATGCTACAATAACTAGTAACTTCCAAGCCATTTCAACTACCAACTTATTATCAAACGCAACAGGTTATAAATTTGAAATAACAAGTTTAGCAGGTGTTGTTTTTGTTGAAGGAGCCTCACATTGGTTCTACCCAACTACAATACCAGGTTATGTAGCAGGAACCAATTATTCAGTGCGAGTAGCTGTCAAAAACGGAGCTGATATTTCAGAATATGGCGAAGCTTGTGATATCAATCCAGTTATACCAGCTCGTTATGGTCAAGCGGGAACTCCAATAACAGGAACAGACTTTAAAGCGGTTGGTTATCCAAACCCATTTGCAACTAACTTTATACTTAATGTTACAACAACAAGTAACGAGAAAATTACAGTAACTGTTTACGACATAATCGGAAAACAGTTAGAATCAAAAGAAGTAAATGCTACTGATGCCAATGCATTAGAAGTTGAAGCTAACTATCCGTCTGGAGTGTACAACGTAATTGTGTCTCAGGGTACTGCTGTAAAATCACTTCGAATGATTAAGAGATAAGTAACCTTTTTCTCAAACTACAAGTAGAGGCTTCATTTTGGAGCCTCTTTTTTTATAAAATAGGGTTTTCACTACTTGAATAATTTATTTTTATGTTTTTTGTCGGATATAAATTGCTTTTTATCGATTTGTCAACAAAAAATTGCACGCTTACTTTCAATTGCTAATTAAAAGTATACTTTTGTCAGTTGCGACTTTTAATGTTTTATATATTAGAGTAGTACAAAAAAACAAAAAACAAATTTATAATTATTTTTATGAAAAAATTTTTACAATTTACACTACTTTCTGTTACGATTTTCTTTAGTATAAAAGGATTTGCGCAACCAGGTGCGATGTCAGTTAATCAGGATGTTGGTGGTACCTATGCCAATACCCTTATGAATCTTAATGGTGGTGTTTTTCAAGCTCGTTTTCTTGAAACAGCGACAACAACAATTGGTACAAGAAATTGGCAGTTTAATTCAGATGGATATAGTAATGTTTGGGGAGCTACGGTAGCAAGTACTTTAGCATCTTACAACACTACAATTGTGCCAAGCGCTGCTACAGCATCAGGAAATTGGGTTGTAGGTGGTTATAATGCATTTGGTAGATTACCAGTAACTACAACTGGAAGATATTATACCTACAATTTAATAAGAGGTACTAGTTACTCAAGTCAAAGAATGTCTGTTCTAGAAACGGCTTATAACCCAGTAACGATTCCTGCGGTAACTCATGTTGCTGCACCTTCTGCTACTAGACTTGTTACTATTACTACCTCTGCAACACCAGATGCAACCGAAAGAATATTCGTTAGATATTCGAACAACAATTTTGTAACATCAGCAATTGTACAGGCGACAGGTTCTGCTACAACTTGGACTGCAACAATTCCTTTTTTGTCAGGTACTATAAATTTCTATGTTTATACAAGTTCTAGAACAAAAGCTACAATTGATGCAGATGTAACATCTTTGGCAACTCAAGAGATACATGATCTTAGTACTTTAAATACAAATACTAATTTGGGTGCAAATTATACCTATACACCAATTACCAATTTTACAGTTACAAGTGCTGGTGGTACTTTTGCTGGTGCAGGAATCCAATACGGAAGTTTAACTAATTCAGGCGGAGCTTTTGAAGCTATCAATGCTGCAGGTGCTGGAACAGGCGCTATTACTATTTTGCAAACTGGAGAAAGTACAGGCGAATTAGGAACATTTTCATTGAATGCAGGAACAAATTGGACATCAATAGTTTTGAATCCGCAAGGTGCTAGAACAATAAGTGGTGCAGTTGTAGCAGGAACTCCAATGATAAATTTTAATGGTGCTGATAATGTAACTTTCAATGGTTTGAATACTGGCGGTAATTCGTTAACAATTTCCAACACAACAGTTTCAGCAACTTCTGGAACTTCTACAATTCGTTTTGAGACAGACGCAACAAACAACACTATTACTAACTGTTCTATACTTGGCTCATCGACTATGGCAGTTGGAACAAACGGTGGTAATATTTGGTTTGGTGCAGGATCAACGGTAACAGGAAATGATAACAATACCATTATTAATTGTTTAATATCATCAGCGGGTAGCAATTTACCTTCAAAGGGTGTTTACTTTAGTGGAACAACTACAAATGCTACATTAAATAATAGTGGAAATACAATTACTAACAATAATTTTGAAAACATTTTTGGTGCTGCTTTAGAAAGTGCTGGTATTTATGCTACAACTGGAGCTACTGCAAATACTTTTACTAACAATAAATTTTATCAAACAGCTACGAGAACTTGGACAACAGGAGCTCTTCATTCTGCAATAAAAGTTACAAATACAACAAATGCAGCTGGATATATTATTACTGGAAATACAATCGGATATGCTAATAACGCAGGTACGGGTTTTTATAATCTAACAGGATCAACAGGTAAATTTATCGGTATTTCTTACTCTGGTGCTGCTGCCTTAGCAAATACCGATATTTCTAACAATACCATAGCTAGTATTTCTTTATCTGGAGTAACATCCAACGGGACAAGTACCTCTTCACCATTTATGGGAATTTTTGTAAATAATGGTATTACAACGACCAACAGTAATACAATAGGTAGTCAATCTGCAACGGGATCTTTGGTTTTTTCTACCACTTCAACAACTGCTACAGATGTTTATGGGATTTATAATTTTTCGGCAAGTATTTGGACTTCTAATATTAACTTAATAGGTGGTATTTCAGTAACTAATGCTGCTGCAACGGGGACTTATGTAATTTATGGTTTACGAGCGAATACTGGTGCTGTTGTTTGGACTGCAAATAACAATACTATAGGTGGTTCAGTCGCCAACTCTATTCAATTGGCTTCATCGGGAACAGCGTCGCAAGTAGTTGGTATGCAATCTGCAAACGCGCCAATGGTGTTTACTGGTAATACAATTCGTAATTTGACAAATAACAATGGTATTGGTACATCTGCAAGTGCTTCTGTAGTTGGTATTATTGCTAATGCAGCACCAGTAAATAGTTTAACGCAAAACACCATTTACAATCTTAATAACAGTAACACAACAATTGCTTCTGTAGTAACTGGTATTCAGTTTACTGGAGCCGCAGGAAATGTTGTTACTAGAAATTATATTTATAATTTAACATCTGCTACGACAAGTTTGTTTGCCGAAATAAATGGTATTCGTGTAGCCGGTGGTACAACAACTTATAGTAATAATATGATTGCTTTGGGAGCAAATGTAGCTAATGCCATTGGTGGTGTAGCTAGCAATAGCAGTACATCTGGTATTAACGGTTTTAATGGTGCTTTAGGAACAGACAGTTTTATCAACAATAGTATCTTTATTGGTGGTACTGCAACTTCTGGGACTGGTGCATCGTATGCTTTTAATGGTTCTCAAACTACTAACGTAAGAAGATTCAGAAATAATATTTTTGTAAATAATAGAAATAATAGTGGTGCTACGGGTAAAAATTATGCCATTAAGATTAATGGTACAACTATTAACCCAACAGGACTTACAATAAATAATAATGTTTATTTTGGGAATGGTGCTGGTTATGTTCACGGATTTTTTAACAGTGCAGATGTTGCTGATTTAACTGCTTGGCAAGTTGCCGTTGGTCAAGATGCGGCTAGCTTTAATACTAATCCGCAGTATATTGATCCAACAAATGCGCTGCCAGATTTACATATTAGCCCAACTATTGCTACTCCTGTAGAATCTACTGGAACAGATTTGGGAATAACTATTGATTTTGATGGCGAAACCCGTTCTGGTTTGACTCCAACTGATATTGGTGCAGATGCAGGAAATTTTGTTTCTGCTGTTGTAGCTTGTGTAGCTCCTATTGATCAGGCTACTGGTTTTGTAGCTGGAGCAGTAACATCGTTTACAGCTGCAGCTTCTTTTACTGCAGCTACAAGTGCTCCATCTGGATACTTGTCTGTAATAAGTCAAGGACCTCTGGTTGGTAGTCCAATTGACGGTGTGTCTTATGCTTTGAATACTGTTGTTGGTACAAATGGATTAGCAATACAATCTAATAGCGCAACAACAATTACTGCTAACGTGCCATCAAACACAGTAGGTACCGTTACCATATTTGCTTACAATAGTGGTGCTTGTACTGGTGGTCCAAAATACAACTTGGTTACGCCATTAACAGGAACTAATACTACTTGTGCAGGAACACCAACAGTACCAGTTTCTAATGCAGTTACTGCCTCGGGTTTTACTGCCAATTGGACACAAACAGGTGGTGTTGCTTTTCCAATTACCTATTCTATTGAGGTAACAACTGATGCAGCTTTTGCTGTGCCTGTTGTTGGTTCGCCATTTACATCGGCCACAACTTCTTTAGTGGTTTCAGGATTAAACGCTCAAACAACTTATTTCTGGAGAGTTAGAGGAAATAATACCGTTTGTGACAGTGCTTTTTTAAATAGTTCTGCTACTACCGAGTGTGCTGCAATAACTGCTTATCCAAGCGTGGAGCCTTTTACTACGTACTTACCATCAGTTTGTTGGAAAGAAGGTGATTTAGGTGATTTAGTTGCTGGGCCAGCTTTAGTTTCTTCTACTGCTTCTTCATGGGGTGCTGATGGTTTCTTAAATTCAGGAACAACAGGTGCTGCCAAACTAAACATATTCTCAACACCAGACAGCGATTGGATTTTATCACCATATTTTTCAATTCCAGCAACTGGATTTAGAGTTAAATATAATGTAGGTGCTACAAACTTCGACTTAACAACGGCTGTTACTAATTGGGAAGCTGATGATTTTGTGGAGTTATTAGTTTCTACAAGTACTATAAATTGGACGGTTCTTAAAACATATAATAGCGCTAATGTTCCATCTAATTTAGGACAAATAGATACAGCTGATTTAACACCATATAATGGACAGACAGTACGTTTTGCCTTTAGAGGTGTTGAAGGTGCTACTGATGGAGCTTCAGATTTTGATTTCTTCGTAGATAATTTTACAGTAGAGATTGAACCAATTGCTATTACAGTTTCTGCTCCAGTAGCAGTTTGTGCTGGCGATTCTTCAACATTAACAGTTACAAGTGCTAATCCAAACTATGTATATACTTGGAGCCCAGCTTCAGGTTTAAATACAACTTCCGGAGTAACAGTTATCGCTACACCAACAGCAACTACTACCTATACGGTTACTGCTGTTGATGGCGGGATGACAAATACAGGTACAGTTACAGTAACTGTAAATCCTGCGCCAACTGCCGTTAGCATTGCTCCAGCTACTGCAACTGTTTGTGTGGACGATATAACTGCTTTGGTTGCAACTGGAGGATCATCAACTGCTGTAGCAACAATTGGACTAGCCACTACAACAACAACTGCTACAGAAGAACTTACAGCATTTAATAACAGAAGAGTTACTTTTTGGTCTCAAACTATATATACAGCAGTCGAATTATCAGCCGCTGGATTATCAGCAGGAAATATTACTTCATTGTCTTACAATGTAAATTCACTTGGTGATGCTGCGACAAATGCAAATTTCACAGTTAAAATTGGAGCAACTGCAAGTTCAAACTTTCCTTCAACTGCATTATTGCCAACTGCTAGCATGACAGAAGTATTTCCACCTGCAACATTTACACACAGTGCAACAGGCTGGCAATTAATTAATTTTGCTACTCCTTATATTTGGGATGGTACTTCAAATATTGTTGTGAATGTAACGCAATCAGGTATTGACAGTATTAATAACGCTCAAACGTTTTATTCAACAACAGCTGATAGCAAAACAAATTACGTTTTTAATAATTTAGCTGCTACAACAGGTACATTATCAACAAAAAGAATGAATATTAGATTTGGATATCTTTCAGTTGCGCCAATAACTTGGGCGCCAACAACAGATTTATATACAGATGCTGCTGCAACTATAGGTTATACAGGAACACCAGCAACAACAGTATATCATAGAGGAGCTTCAAATACTTATACAGCGACTGCTACAGTAGGTATTTGTACAAAGACGGCTACTACAACTGTTACTTTAAAACCAAATACTACTATTACTACGCAACCAGTACCGCAAACAGTTTGCGACGGTACTTCTGTTACTTTTACTGTAGTTGCTGCTAATTCTGCATCATACATATATGAGTGGAAAAAAGATGGTATAGCGATTCCTTCCTCTGATGTGGCAAGTTTAATAGTTACCGCTTCTGCTGCAACAGCAGGTAGCTATACAGTTGATGTTGTTGGAGAATGTGGTCCTTTAGTAACTTCTTTGGCTGCTGTTTTAACAGTGACACCACAAACGGTTCCAACATTTGCTATAATTCCACCTGTTTGTAATGGAGATATAATCACACTGCCAACAATATCTATAAATGGAATTACAGGAACTTGGTCGCCAGCAATAAACACTACAGTTACAACTACGTATACTTTTACACCAAATGCGGGTATTTGTGCTTTGCCAGGAACTTTAACAGTAATAGTAGGTACTACTACAACTTGGGTAGGTCTGCCAACAGGTTGGGACAACGGTTTGCCAACAAGTACTTCTAGTGCTTTTATCAATGCGCCTTATTCAGAAGCTGCAAATATTACAGCTTGTACTTTAATGGTAAACGGAGTTGTATTAATCCCATCAGGTTTTACTGTAGACCTTCAAGGAGCAATTACAATACAAACAGGTAGTTTTACTTTAAGCAACAATGCCAATTTGATACAATCTCGAGATGTTGTTAACTCAGGAAATATAATCGTGAATCGTACAACTGCAAACTTGATGCGTCAAGATTATGTATTGTGGTCGTCTCCGGTAGAAAACCAATTATTGCAAGCGTTCTCACCAGGAACTTTAGCAAATCGTTTCAATACGTACAACCCAACAACAAACTTATATAATATCGTTGCGTCGCCTTCTACAACACCGTTTAGTGAAGGAACAGGTTATTTGATTCGTGTACCAAACGGACACCCAACAGCACCAACGTCTTTAACACGAACGTTTACTGGCGTACCTAATAACGGTCCAGTTTCGTTGGTTGTTGCTGCAAATACATTTAATGCTATTGGCAATCCGTATCCTTCGGCTTTGAATGCAAATACTTTTATGACAGACAATGCTATTGCACTAGGGGAGCCATTATATTTTTGGAGAAAAACCAACAGTGCTGCAGCATCAACATCATACGCAACGTATACTATTGCTGGTGGTGTTGCAAATACAGGATTCGATCCATTAGCTTTAGTGCCAAACGGTAAAATTCAAGTAGGTCAAGGTTTCTTGGTAAAATCGAGTTCGACTGCGCTTAATTTTACAAATACGATGCGAATTTCTGATTCAGGACCTTTTTTAAGACAAACTGAAAACAGAAGCCGACTTTGGTTGAACCTTACCAATACTAACGGTTATTTCTGTCAAGCACTAGTAGCGTATATGCCAAATGCTACCGCAGGAATTGATGCCAATATCGACGGTCGTTTATTGAATGATGAGGTAAACGGAACAACAATTTCGTCACTAATCAACAATGAAGAATTTGCTATTCAAGGTAGAGCGCCCTTTGCAGTTTCAGATGTAGTGCCATTAGGATTCAAATCAGAACTTGCTGGTAATTTTACACTTGCGCTAAATAATGCAGATGGTTTGTTTACCGAAGGTCAAGAGGTTTATTTGAAAGATACTGTTTTTAACACGACGCACAACCTAACCAGCTCACCTTATAGTTTTGCTACAGAAGCGGGTGTTTTCAATAGTCGTTTCGAAATCGTTTATCAGCCTTTATTAGGAACTGAAAATGCATCTTTAACAAGTAATAATGTAATTGTGTACACAAAAAATCACAACATTATTATCAATACTGGCAAAGTAACTATGGCTAATGTTAAAGTATTTGATGTTAGAGGTCGATTAGTTGCCGAAAGAAATAATTTGAGTGCATCCGAATTAACCTTGGATGCAGGTACTACAAATCAAGTATTGATTGTAAAAATCACATCGTCTAGTAATGAAGTTGTAACCAAAAAGGTGATCAACTAAAAATAAGTAGATTTAATTTCAGAAAGCCCTTTCGCAAGAAAGGGCTTTTTTTGTTTATACTTTTAAGAAACGATGGCTTCTAATGCCTATTACTATATAAAATTGTAGATTTCACAAGTACAATAAGTCAAAAAGTGAACTTAAACGAGTATTTAAGTAATTGAACGAATAAATTTTTACGTAATGTATCTCTAATTTACTTTTACACATTAATTATAATTGTGCCCTCGATTCTAATTATAACAACCAAACAAACCTACAACATGACAAAAAAATCAAAATTATCAAAAGTTAGTTTTATTTCTACTTCGATTTTGTTTTTGGCTTTTATCTTAAATAGCACTACTTCTTTTTCACAAGTTCAAACTATTGATTTTCCAATTGCTACGAGTATTGTAAATGACGATACTGTAACGGTAACTTCAACGCGTGAAGCAAGTCTAGAAACTAATTTTAGTTTTGTATCTTGGTTTATGGGTAAAAAGCAGTCAGTTAAAGAAAACGTTTCTAAAGATGCATCGTCAACCAAACGTTTATTGATAAACTCAGGCGTAACGCCAAACCGATTATTGATGAAAGCATTCCTGAAGAAGGCTCAAAATCAAACAGCGTCAATAGCATAATTAAACAGTATACATTATATAGAAACATTCAATTTTAATTGGATGTTTTTTTTTGGATTGTATTAGGTAAAATTCTTCTTGGTAGTGAGTTAGTTTTTATTGGAGAAATGCTTGTATCTAGAAGCGAAGTACTTCACAAGTTTTTCTATTGTGCGCATCTGTTTTAGAATAAGCTTTTATGGCGACATCGGGTTCAACCCATACGCTATATAATGATTCCTTGTAAGTTGTATGAATTTTACTCGCATTGTCTCAATTATGTTCCAAGTTATTGATTTGCGAATTTGCGGTTAATTTTATTTTTAAATCGAACCTATGATAAACTAGATATCTGTTTTCTAGTTAAGTTTATCGATAGGATTAAAATTAAAGAAAATTTAATACCAACTGATAACAAATGCTGTTTTTATCTCACAAAAAAAGCATCCTTTTTAAGAGATGCTTAGGTTGTAATTTGAGATCAAAAAAAAACGCTTCGAATGAAGCGTTTCTGTATTATGTAGTTTTTCTATATTTTTTTATGGTATAAATTACAAAAACTAGTCCTGCTAAAGCCAACCACATTATTTTGCCATTGATAGGCGTTGGTAACGGATCGTCTCCTTCCAGGCCGCCACCGCCATCATCGTCACCTGGTTGGGCAAACATGATAAAATCAGATAGTACCAAAAAACCTAAAATATATAATTTAAATAACTTCTTTTTCATTTCCGTTGAGTATTTTTAATAATTTGTAAAGATACTATTTTTTTAGATATCTACAAATTTTTATTAAAAAAAAATATTTAAAATTCTGATGTAAAAAATAACTTGACACTTGGAAATTTGCTTTGTGTCATTTGAATAGTAAAATCAGAATCGGCCAAAAAAACCAACTGATTGTATTTGTCTTTTGCTAAAAATTTTTGTTTGATTCTTAAAAATTCTTTGTACTCTTCATTTTTTGCATCGTCGGGTTTTATCCAGCATGCTTTATGAACTGGAAAGTTTTCATAGGTGCATTTTGCGCCATACTCATGTTCTAACCGGTATTGAATAACTTCATATTGTAGTGCGCCGACAGTGCCAATAACTTTTCTGTTATTAAGTTCAAGTACAAAAAGTTGCGCAACGCCTTCGTCCATCAGTTGATCTACACCTTTATCAAGTTGTTTTGCTTTTAAAGGATCTGCATTATTAATATATCTAAAATGCTCTGGCGAGAAACTCGGAATTCCTTTAAAACTCATAATTTCGCCTTCGGTTAATGTATCGCCAATTTTAAAATTTCCAGTATCGTGCAATCCAACAATATCACCAGGATATGAAATGTCTACTATTTCTTTTTTTTCTGCAAAAAAGGCATTCGGACTCGAAAATTTTAGATTTTTATTCTGGCGAACATGCAAATACGGCTTGTTGCGCTCAAAAGTTCCAGAAACGATCTTCACAAACGCCAAACGATCACGGTGTTTTGGATCCATATTGGCATGAATTTTAAAGACAAAACCTGACATTTTTTCTTCTTTTGGGTCAACCAAACGTGTTTCAGAATCTTTTGCTCTTGGGGAAGGAGCAATATCTATGAAACAGTCTAGAAGCTCACGAACTCCAAAATTATTTAAAGCCGATCCAAAAAAGACCGGTTGCAATGCGCCAGATAAGTAAGCTTCTCGATTAAATTTTGGATATATTTCTTCTATTAATTCTAATTCTTCTCGTAGTTTTTCAGCTGGTTTTTGACCGATAATTTTTTCGAGATCGGGATTTTTTACATCAGAAAATGCTAACGTTTCTTCAATATTTTTTCGGCTGTCGCCACTAAAGATATTTATATTTTTTTCCCAAAGATTATAAATTCCTTGAAAATCATAGCCCATTCCAATAGGAAAACTCAAGGGCGTGACATGCAAACCTAATTTTTGTTCGACTTCATCCATCAGATCAAAAGCATCTTTACCTTCACGATCCATTTTATTTATAAAAACAATCATCGGAATATTTCTTATTCTGCAAACGGCGACTAATTTTTCGGTTTGCTCTTCAACACCTTTGGCAACATCAACCACAACAATCACGCTATCTACAGCAGTAAGTGTTCTGAAAGTATCTTCGGCAAAATCTTTGTGTCCTGGCGTATCTAGAATATTGATTTTTTTGTCCTTATAAATAAAGGCTAGTACAGATGTAGAAACAGAAATACCTCTTTGGCGTTCTATTTCCATAAAATCAGACGTGGCTCCTTTTTTAATTTTATTGCTTTTTACAGCACCAGCTTCTTGAATAGCGCCACCAAAAAGTAATAATTTTTCGGTTAGGGTAGTTTTACCAGCATCAGGATGCGAGATGATTCCGAAGGTCCGACGTCGTTCTATTTCTTTTAAAAAACTCATATTTTTTACATATAATTTGCAAAAATACTATTTATTTGACGATTTATCCCTCATTTTTATGCTACAAAATTGTGAGTTACTATTTAAGATAAGTTTCGTTAATAAATTTTTGTTAATAGTAATCAGTATAGTTGTATAATGCATTGGAATTGTTATTTTTGTTCGCTTAACTTAAATGTTAAATTTCGTTATTAAGTTATAAATTGTATGTTTAAATCTAAAAAAATATTAAAATGAAGCATTTGTTTTTGGGAGTTTTACTATCCTTAAATTTTATTGGTTTTGCACAAAAAAATTCAAAAGAAGTTCTATTTACTGTAGACAATAATTCGTACTACACGGACGAATTTGTGCGGGTTTATAAAAAAAATTTAGATCTTGTTAAAGATGAGTCTCAAAAAGATTTAAATTCTTATTTAGAATTGTTCGTTGGGTATAAACTCAAAGTAAACAAAGCAAACAAGCTGGGCTTACAAAATGGAGAAGCTTATAAAAACGAATTGCAAACTTATAGAACGCAACTTTCGAAAAATTATATTACAGATTCTAAAGTAACTGCAGAACTTGTTGAAGAAGGTTATAAGCGTTCTTTGAAAGAGATAAAGGCGTCGCATATCTTAATAAATGTTGAAGAAAATGCTGCTCCCGAAGATACAATAAAAGCTTACACCGCTATTCAAGATATATATCAAAGAGCTGAAAAAGGGGAAGATTTTGGATCGCTTGCAATGCAATTTTCGCAAGATCCTTCGGCAAAAGAAAACAAAGGAAATCTAGGTTATTTTTCAGCTTTTAGAATGATTTATCCATTTGAAAGCGCTGCTTACAACACAGCAGTTGGCAAAATTTCGAAGCCTGTCCGTACTCGTTTTGGTTATCATATAATTAAGGTTGATGAAATTCGAGATAATAGAGGCGAAGTTACTGTAGCGCATATAATGATTATGAATCCAGAAAAACCTGAAGATGCTGCAGGAGCAAAAGCCAAAATAGATGATATTTATAAAAAACTAAACCAAGGAGAAAAATTTGAAGATTTGGCAAAACAATTTTCTGAAGACAAATCATCATCAGGAAAAGGCGGTGTGCTCAATCGTTTTGGTTCAGGACAATTAAGTTCAGAAGAGTTTGAAGGTGTCGCATTCAGTCTAAAAAATAAAGAAGAGATATCGCAACCTTTTCAATCTAAATTTGGATGGCACATCATGAAACTTATTGAAAAACATGCGCTCAAACCACTTGTCGAAATGAAAAGTGAGCTAGAAAACAAAATAGGTAAAGATGATCGCTCCAGAAAAATTGTTACCAGTTTGAATGAAAAACTCAGAAAAAAATATACAATAAAGCGCGATGATAAGCTGTATGCCAAATTGTCGACTACTGTAAATAATGATGTT
This sequence comes from Flavobacterium sp., assembly GCA_031422015.1. Taxonomy (GTDB): domain Bacteria; phylum Bacteroidota; class Bacteroidia; order Flavobacteriales; family Flavobacteriaceae; genus Flavobacterium. Next base: position 18,334 of record JANOPO010000003.1, read on the forward strand.
TATGACAATAAATGGGAAACTCCAAAAGAAACATTGCCGTATGACGGAAGTCTTTTTATGATTAATGACAAGAAGGTTTCGGGAACTGATTTTTTAAATTTTGTTAAAACCCAACAAAAAACTGCTTCAAAAATCAAACCAATCATCAAATGGGTTGATGCTACTTATCAAAAATTTATTGACGACCAATTCAATACCTATTATAATGCGAATTTAGAAAGCGATTTTCCAGAATTTGCGAATGTAATGGAAGAGTATCGTGATGGTTTGTTGCTGTTTGACCTAATGGAAAAAGAAATTTGGGAAAAATCTAAAACAGATACTATAGGCATCAAATCATTTTATGATACAAACAAAAATAATTATAATTGGAAAAATAGATTTGACATTATAATTGCATCCTCAACCAAAATGGATGTGATCAAAAAAGCACAAAAATTATTAAAAAAAGGAATTGATTCCGATAAAATCAAAGAACAGCTTAACACCAAAGAAAAGGTAGAAATTATGACCAATTCAGGTGTATTTGAAGAAGGCAATGATGCCTTACCAAAAACTAACCTTGTACTTGGAGTATCTGATATTAGCAAAGACGGAGAATATTATTTTGTAACTAAAGTAAATAAACTTTTGCCAGCTAGTGCCAAAACACTTGAAGAATGTAAAGGAAAAGCAATCAATGATTACCAACAATACTTGGAACAAAACTGGGTAGATTCGCTCAAGAAAGAGTTTACTGTAAAGGTAAATCAAGACGTTTTTGAAAATGTCAAAAAACAAATTAAAAAATAAATTACAACAAATAGGCTTTTTAAAGTCTTAAAAAAAACGTATGAAATTCAAGTCATTTAAAAACGAATTATTAGTTGCTTTTTTAATTTTAATAAGTTTCAATATCGCTTTAGCACAAGAAGTTATAAAAGATTCGGTAGTAAAAAAAACGATTAAAACGTCAGGAAAAAAACAAAAAATTGATGGTGTCATTGCCACAGTTGGCGAATATATAATTTTAGACTCTGATATCGATAAGTCATTTTTGGAGATTTCTAGTCAAGGCAACTCGGTTAAAGATATTTCTCGATGTCAAATGTTAGGTAAGCTACTTGAGGATCGCTTGTACGCCCATCAAGCAGTACAGGATAGTATTATTGTTACAGACGCAGAAGTAAAAACCAAACTTGAAGAGCAATTATCATACATGATGGAAAACTTAGGAACGATGGATAAAGTTCTTAAATATTTTCATAAAAATACAGAGGAAGATTTTCGTGCAGATTTATCTGAAATCATTAAGATGAACAAGTTAACAGGTGAAATGCAAAAGAAAATTGTTGATGAAGTTACAATTACTCCAGAAGAAGTTAGAAATTTTTTCAAGAAAATACCCGAAGCAGACAGACCTGTATTTGGCGCAGAGCTAGAAGTTGCACAACTTGTTATAAACCCAAAAATTTCTGATGACGAAAAGAAAAAAGTTATAGATAAGCTACGCGAGTTTAAAGCAGAAGTTAGTGCAGGAGCAAGTTTTGCTACCAAAGCCGTTTTATATTCGCAGGATCCAGGATCAAGCACAAATGGTGGTTATTATAAAATGAATCGCAAAACAGCGTTTGTAAAAGAGTTTAAAGATGTTGCTTTTGCTTTAGGAGAAGGCGAGATTTCTGAGCCATTCGAAACTATTTATGGCTATCATATTATTATGGTCGACAAAATAAAAGGACAAGAAGTAGAGATGCGTCATATCTTGTTATCACCAAAAATTACTGAAACTTCACTCAAAGAAGCAAAAGAAAAAATTGAAGTTATTAAATATAAAATTGACAATAAAACGATAACATTTGCAGATGCTGCAAGAGCTGAGTCAGACGAGAAAGAGACAAAAGCAAATGGAGGTTTGTTGGTAAATCCAAAGACTCAAGATACCAAATTTGAATTAACAAAAATGGATCCAACATTATATGCACAGGTATCAAATTTGAAACAAGATGAAGTTTCGGCGCCAATTATCGATACAGATCAATCACAAAAAAAGCGTTATAAAATTATTACCATCACAAATAGAATAGATGAGCATACGGCAGATTATTCGAAAGATTATTTAAAAATTAAGGAACTTGCTCTAAAAGAAAAACAAATTAATGCTATTGCAAAATGGTTTGACGAAAAAATCAAAGAAAACTATATTAAAGTCAATAAAGGCGAATACAGAGATTGCGCTTTTACAAATAATTGGCTTAAGAAATAATCCCATCGCAACCTTTTCATGGACAAGGAGTTATGATACTAATTAAAACCCTGATTCGCTCCCTATCAGGTATTTTCCCCTTTTGGGGATAGGGGGAATAAAATGTCAGACGTTACCGCAATAAATAATCTCGTTCAGAAACGAAACGAACTTAAAAAAGAAATTTCCAAAGTAATTGTTGGGCAAGACTTGGTGGTAGATCAAATTTTGTTGAGTATTTTTTCAGGAGGTCACGCACTTTTGGTTGGTGTTCCAGGTTTGGCAAAAACCTTGATGGTCAATACGATTTCGCAAGCGTTAGGATTAGATTTCAAACGAATTCAATTCACACCCGATTTGATGCCATCAGATATATTAGGAAGCGAAATTCTGGACGAGAACCGAAATTTTAAGTTTATCAAAGGTCCAATTTTTTCTAATATTATCCTTGCCGATGAGATCAACCGAACGCCGCCAAAAACGCAAGCCGCCTTGCTAGAAGCCATGCAGGAACGCGCCGTAACCATTGCAGGACAAAACTATAGGTTGGATTTGCCTTATTTTGTATTGGCAACCCAAAACCCAATTGAGCAGGAAGGAACTTATCCGCTGCCTGAAGCCCAGTTGGATCGTTTTATGTTTTCGATAAAACTCGATTATCCGTCATTTGTCGAGGAAGTAAATGTGGTAAAAAGTACCACGTCAGATATAAAAGTGACGGTAAATCCTCTGTTTACAGCACAAGAAATTATCGATTTTCAGAATTTGGTACGTCGTATTCCTGTTGCCGATAATGTTATTGAATATGCCGTAACTTTGGTTAGTAAAACCCGCCCAGACAATCCACTATCCAACGAATTTATCAAAAATTATATCGATTGGGGCGCTGGACCAAGAGCTTCGCAAAACCTTATTTTGGCTGCCAAAGCCAATGCGGCCTTCAACGGAAAATTTTCACCAGATATTGAAGATGTTAAAGCAGTTGCTACCGGAATTTTACGCCATCGAGTAGTAAAAAACTACAAAGCCGATGCCGAAGGAATTTCGATAGAAGCGATTATCGAGAAGTTGTTTTAAACGTTATTATATACTATGCAAAACGGCAGTTCAGAAATGAATTGCTGTTTTTTTATTTGATGTCTCGATTTTTTTTTTCAATAGTTATATTGCAAATCTATAGAATTTATAATAAACGAGGTGTGCAATTATAACTTGATAGCCCAGATATAAAAAACATTTTCGAAAACAATCAACTTACATTTGCAATCGTCTGGCCGACTAAAGGCTTATCACGCTTTTTAAAAAATATTTACAATATCATTATAATTTCTTAATAGCGTTTGGCAACGACTTTTAATCTAACTTTTTTGGTTGTTTTTAGATTTAAAAATAAAAATATTGAGTAAAAAAACAAAAACTAACGAACAACAAATTTAATTGTTTTTTCTATTTGATCGATTTCTATTTTAACAAAATAAATACCTGATTCTATTTTATTTTCTAGGTCTATCAATATAAATGAAGTGTTTAGCGCCCCAATTTTTTTAGTATAAATAGTGCGTCCTTGATTGTCGTAAATTGTAATATCAAGATCTTTTAATCCTTCAAAATTATCGTTTATGCTGAAGCTACCTGTATTTGGGTTAGGTATTAGTTTTGTTGTACTTAGTTGATTGTTGTTTGTGCCAAGTGTACCAATTGTAAATCGCGCTACAAACATATTTTGTGGTTCTAGAGTGTTTGGATCAAACAAAGTAAATTGAAACGCACCTTCAGGAGGAGTAGTCTCAGTAGAAAGACCTGTGGTACTTCGAGTAATTCCTACTACAAAAAAGCCATCTTGGTAAGGATGACATTGCATGGCGTATTCTTCCAGCTCGCCACCATAATAGGTGCCCCATAGTTTTTGTCCAGAATTGTCAAATTTACAAATATATCCATCTCGGAAGCCAGCACCTGTTGCTTGGTAGGATCCTGCGGTGGCAAAGTTTTGGTTAAAACGGTCTTCAACGGGGCCGAAAATATAACTATTCCCAGCAGCATCAACAGTAACACTAGCGAAAGCGGCACCTGGCGGATTATTTGATAATCCATTATACGTTGCCCAATCTCGGGAACCGTTCTGATCGAATTTGGCTAGATACGGGGTAACATTATTTATATCAGGTCCAAAGTCAGGCTGAAAAGTGCCTGGTGATGCAGGAAGTCCATTGGTACAAGATCCCGAAAGGTAGATCTTATCCTGAAATACCTTAATATTATCGTTAATAGCCCAATTTAGTGAATTATTTTCATAATAAGTACTCCAAATGCGTTGCCCTGTAAAGTCAAATTTTGACAAAAATAGATTCAAACAAATTTCCGATTGGGGTACAAAGCTATTAGCAGTGCCGTAATAGGTGTCGGGCGGATCTTGCACAGGAAAATTGACACTATTGTTGCAATCATCAAAAGCACCCGACACATAAACACCTGTTTCAGAAATACTTATTGCGGTCATAAAGGCGTTATTTTCGGTATAGTAGGTGGTCCATTGTAAGATGCCAGCATCTGTAAATTTAGTAATGGCTTGGGATGCATTTTTTATGAGCGGCTGAAACGTGTTTGCCGTCCCCAAATTGCTGCTGTACGTTGTTCCTGTAAAGTACACGCTATTGCTGTTGTCATGGGTTAAATTTGCCGAGGTAAGACTTTCTACCTCTGTCGAATTTGCACCAGCATGAATAAACTCATTACCGTTGCCCCCATAATAGGTACACCAATTGAGAATATGATTTGCAGAAATGCGCGCCAACATAAAGTCGTAGCCAGCATTTTTGGTGGTCTGGTAGGCGTTTGCAGTAGCAACACCCGAGCTGCTGTTGGTACTCCCCAAAATATACAGGTTGTCATTGGCATCTATAGTTATTGATGAAAGGGCATCTTCTCCAGTACCTCCAAAATAAGAAGCCCAAATACCTTGACCATTTACCGGATCAAACATGATTATAAAACCATCGGTATTGCCACCACGATAGGCATTATAAATTGAATTTCCGTTTGGGTCTGGATTCGTAAAATAAAAAGGTGTTTGGTTGTAAACGCGTAATACGGTACCTACAATATAGAGATAGCCTTGAATATTTATCGCAGAGTCTGTAATTACATACCTCTCATCTAAAAGGTAAGTACCCCAGTCTCTGGTGATATTTATGTTTTGAGCGGTAGACAAATTAAATACAAACAACAAAAAGATATATTTTTTCATGACTCGCGTTTTAAAATTCAAAAATAAAAATATTGAGCAAAAAAACAAAAACTAACGAACAACAAATTTAATTGTTTTTTCTATTTGATCGGTTTCTATTTTAACAAAATAAATACCTGATTCTATTTTATTTTCTAGGTCTATCAATATAAATGAAGTGTTGTTTAGCGCCCCAATTTTTTTAGTATAAATAGTGCGTCCTTGATTGTCATAAATTGTAATATCAAGATCTTTCAATCCTTCAAAATTAGCGTTAATACTGAAGCTACCTGTATTTGGGTTTGGTATTAATTTTGTTGTACTTAGTTGATTGTTGTTTGTGCTTAGGCTACCAACTGTAAACTTTGCCACAAACATATTTTGTGGTGCTGTCGTGTTAGGGTCAAACAGCGTAAACTGAAGCGGGCCTAATGGAGGAACTGTCTCTGTAGCAAGCCCGGTAGTACTTATCGTGGTGCCTACCACAAAAAAACCATCTTGGTATGGATGACATTGCATGGTATATTCTGCGGCTTCACCACCATAGTAAGTACCCCAAATTTTTTGTCCCGTGCTGTCAAATTTACAAATATAGCCATCTTGAATTCCAGCACTTGTAGCTTGGTAAGCCCCTTGAGTGGCAAAATTTTGAATAAATCGATCTTCTACTATACCAGAAATATAACTATTGCCCGCAGTATCAACAGTTACGCAGGTATTTGCAAATCCTGGCGGATTATTAGTCAAACCATTATAAGTAGCCCAATCGCGAGTTCCATCTTGATCGAATTTGGCAAGGAATGGGGTCACATTATTCGAAAAAGGACCAAAATCGGGTTGAAAAGTACCTGGTGTAGCAGGAAGCCCTTCTACGCTAGAGCCAGAAAAGTAAACTTTATCCTGAAAAACCTTAAGATTATCATTGATTGCCAAGTTCAGCAAGTTGTTTTCGTAATAAGTGCTCCAAATACGCTGACCAGCAAAGTCGAATTTCGACAAAAATTGATTCCAACACGAGACGGACTGCGACACAAAGCTATTCAGAGTACCATAATAAGTATCTGGCGGATCTAGAACAAGCATATCTTCACAATATTCGAAAGTGCCCGATACATAAACGCCAGTATCAGAAAGACTTATAGCAGTCATGTAGGCATCATTTTCGGTGTAGTAAGTTGTCCAGACCAGATTACCGGCATCTGTAAATTTGGTAATGGCTTGAGTTGCATTTTTTATGAGTGGTTGAAACGTGTTTGCAGTCCCCAAATTACTACTATAAGTTGTTCCCGTAAAATACAAATTATTGCTGTTGTCATGGGTTATATTTGCCGACCTTGGACTGTAGACATCTGTAGCATTTGCACCAGCGTTAACAAACTCATTACCATTGCCACCATAATAGGTACACCAATTGAGAATATGATTTGCAGAAATGCGCGCCAACATAAAGTCGTAGCCTTCATTTTTGGTGGTCTGGTAGGCGTTTGTGGTGGCAACGCCTGTGGTGCTGTTGGTACTACCCAAAATATACAGGTTATCATCGGCATCGATAGTGATAGACGAGAGGGTATCATCGCCAGGACCACCAAAATAGGAAGCCCAAATATCTTGACCATATATTGGATCGAACATTAATATAAAACCATCCGAATTGCCACCTCGGTAGGAATTATAAATTGAATTCTGACCACTATTACTAAAAAAATTAGGTGTTTGATTATTAATGCGCAAAACCCTACCAACAATATAGAGATAACCTTGACTATTTACGGCAGAATCTGTGATCACAAAACGCTCATCACGGAAATATGTTCCCCACTCTCTGGTGATATTTATGTTTTGAGCGTTACATAAACTACATACAAAAAACAAAAAGATACATTTTGTCATGACTAGCATTTTAAGATTTATAAAAAATAATGTAACAAACTATTTTTTTTATTGAATTGTTACAGAATAATTAGGTGCTGTTGCAGTTCCTGCAAGCACATAACTGGCAGTCCAACCATTGCTGGTGAGCGTTGCAGGATATCCTGACGAAGTAATACCTATTGTTTTTTGAGTACCTTGGCTACTAACTTGCAATTTAAAAAACACTTGTGTATTTCCTGCTCGCCAGGCAGGATAACTTTGCACAATTGTACTACTTGTAGAGGCACTTGTAGCAGTTCTATCCCATGACGAAATACTTGGCGTGCTTCCTGTAGACAGAAAAGGGAACTTAATCAAATCTATTGTAAGCGTTGTGTTTTCTATTATGTAAGTTGCAAATGGTGCAATTGTTATTGTGCCATTCAGTTTACTCTGATATCTTGGGAAAGCACCAGAAGCTGTATTTGAGGTAAAAAGCGGATGTACCACGACAGGATAAGAGGTAAGATTATAGAGTGTAAATTTTTTCTGTGCTTGTAGCATTCCCCAACCAAACAGCAGCAGTACTAAAAGTATTTTTTTCATGGTATAGTTTTTGTTTTAACCGCCATTTTTTATAAAAAATGGCGGTTTTAATACTTGTTTTTTAGTTTAAATGTCAAAAAAAGTTACATAATCTACATAATTGGTTGTAGTTGTACTATCACGGAAATAATCTAACTCCCAAGCACCAGCAACATTGGTATAGGGCGTTACAGAACTTACTCCAAAGGTAGGGTTACGTTGACCTTGTGATCCTGACAAATTACCAACCGAATACGATATGTAATTAAATGATTGTGTGATACCAGTAGGTGTGTTCCATAAATTTGCTGCAGTGAAATTTGTAAATATTACATTTCCTGTAAATCGCAACCAATCAGAACTTACAAGATTTGCAGGCTGCACTGCGGTTGTCAAAAAAGGAAATTTTGTTGCGCTTGCACTGTTTTCCAGCGTGCAACTTTCACCAGGATTCAAACCAAAGTTATAGCCTTGGCAATAGGGCACAGTGCCTGTATTTGGTTTGGTTCGGATGCTATATATTTTTACGGGATAGCTCGTAAGGTTTGTAATTATTAATTTTTTTTGAGTAAAACCTAATATACTTATAAACAAGAAGGTTACTAGTAGTATCTTTTTCATCTTAGTTATTTTTTTGGTTATACATTGATGAAAGTTTTTTTGAATACTGCTCAATAGCAAAAACAACTAGTGTGTTTTCTTCTTGTTGCATTTTGCTCTCGATTTCAGATTGGCTAACGCCAATTTCCGTCAACATCGTTTTTGCTTGTAATGTTACGGTTTTTGATGCCATAATTTTGCTTTCGGTATCGCCTAAGTTTTGAGACCGAAACCATGTTTTAAGTCCTGCTTCAAAAGCAAGCATTTTTTCAGTTTTAACAACTTTTGTACTAATCTGAATTGGTTCTTTTTTTTCGTCAGTGGCCAAACTGCAGGAGAGAATTGTTGTAGCTGTAATAAAAACAGCTAAACCTAATAGAATTTGTTTTTTCATAAGTATTACATTTTTTATGTTATTAATCTTATAAAATTAAGTTATAAATTTAATAAAAATTAGTAATAATTTATAATTTATAATTTATAATTTATAATTTATAAATAACTTAAAATCAAGAGATTATAATAACAATTTAGAATAGGTGTAAATTATACAGAATAGAAAAGCAAAAGATTGTTGAATTTTTAACAAAAAAATGAAAAGCGTATCAAAAAAAATGATTTCTGGAGTTTGAAGCATTAATAAGTAATCCATTAAAGTAATTCTGTAAAAAGAGTTTTTCTGACCCTAGTGTTATGCTAAAGTTATAGGTTCTTAAATAAAGAATCTTCGAAATGAGCCCAAAAAAAATCAAGATCTAGTAAAAGTTGGCTTGGCGTACGTTGAAGTTAATCAAGAAAAATTGGATTTACCACACAAAATACGCATTAAACACAAATAGCATCCTGTAAATTATACTCTGTTATTAGAACTTTTTTTTGCTAAATTTGTGCAACAACAATAAAGTAACCAATGCGCAAAATTTTATTTTTTCTTGTACCATTATTTATTTTTTCCTGCGCCACAAACCCCTACAAAGCCACCGAAAAATCCTATCGCAACCAATTAAAAGCGCTAAAAACCACACTTTCAAAAAAAGATACGATTGGCTTCGGCAATGGTAAAAACTCCGAGTGGATAAGCACCATAAACTTCAATCTTCGCAAGCCGAATTTTATAATTATTCATCACACCGCACAAGATTCATTACAACAAACGATCAAAACTTTTACTCTCGAAAAAACTCAGGTAAGCGCCCATTATGTCATTGCCGATGATGGCAAAGTAGTGCAAATGCTCAATGATTATCTTCGGGCGTGGCACGCCGGCAATGCTTCTTGGGGCAAAACTACCGACATGAATTCGGCATCCATTGGCATAGAACTTGATAATAATGGATTTGAACCTTTCTCTAATAATCAAATTGATAGCTTGCTGAAATTGCTGGCGCGACTCAAAAAATTATACAACATCCCGACACAAAATATCATCGGTCATCTCGATATTGCGCCTTCGCGCAAAAGCGACCCCAGCGAACTTTTTCCGTGGAAAAAACTGGCAGAAAATGGTTTCGGAATTTTTCCTGACGAGATTTTACAAGAAGCGCCAACTACTTTCAATCCCGAGCAAGGACTCAGGATTATGGGCTACTCAACCAAAAATTTGCCAGATGCTATCAAATCGTTCAAACGACATTATATGGCCACTGAAGTCAACGATGTTTTGGATGCCAAGACAATCAATATTATTTACAACCTTTATTTGAAACTGTAAAGCAGTTGTGTGTTTTTTTAATCTTTATTGAAGTGTATTTTTTCATCCAATTCTTTATCATAAAAAAATAAAAACATGCTACCCATCATATCTTGTTGGTTTTTGGAGGTATTATTGGTTTCCAAAATTAAGTCATAGTTATGGTTTTCATAAAACCAAATACCTTTTTCAGAACTAAAAGTCTCTATTTCAGATATTCCTATTTTGTCAGCATGATTTTTAACTTTACACGTAAATACATTTTTATTTTCAGTTACATCAAAAACCGAAATAGATGTGGCAAATGGGTGTACATGTGGCGCAGAGAAGTGCAACCTAAGGCTGTCTTTTATTTGTAATTGATTTGTAATTGCGCTTCGATAAAGTTTTTTTGAAAACGGAATTACCCAATGACCAGAGAGTTTATTGCCTTTGCCATCATCATAACTATGATTTTTGGTTTCTACAGGGATGCATTGATTACTTGCTGGATCTAAGGGACTTTTGTACGGATTATATTTGTCATAAGGCAATTGTATAAATATCGTTTTGCTCATCAAAGGTTTAATAATCTTGCTATTTGCGGATTGTTTGATAATAACCTGATGCTTTATTTTTTTAAATATTTTGGGGATATTATGATTTAATGCTTGCGTAGTCACAAATAAAAAGTCAGTACCAATAATAGGAACGCCATAACCAGCAGGAAAATCAAAACTTTCTAGTCCATTTGATAATGATGTTAAGCGAGGATATTGCTTTCCAATTCGATTTTCAAGTTTCCAATATGAATAATACGAATGGTCATTAATATCAACATTCATATGGCAAATATAGTCATTAGATAAAGCTGCATCTGTTTTACTATCTAAGGCTTTTACCTCAAAACCAGTAATCCAAAGTAATTTTTTGGATTTATCTAACTGAATGTATTTTGAAGATTTTGGGCCTTCCATCGATTTATAAATTCCATCAATAAGAAACGTTGGCGACTGCATTATATAGGTTTTGGTCTCACTTTTAGTTATCCAATCGGAATTTAAGAAACCAATTTTTTGCAACGCATAGGTCTTAACAATAGCTTTATGGCGATTATTAAGTTGAAAATAATAAATTGTAAGACCGATTAAAAAAAGTAAAGTAAAAACTCTTAAAAATTTATATACCTTTGATTTTAGCATGATGATAGTTAAAAATAAACAAAAATAGACAAAATGCGGTTTGAAAATAATTTAAAAAACAAGAATCGAATTTTTGGTTTGGATTTAATGAGAGCCACCGCAATAATAATGGTCGTTTCTTCACATACTTTATTTTTTTTTGATCAACCAAATAAGTATATCAGCCAAATTGCTTCGATGTTTGGTTTTTTTGGAGTAGAACTTTTTTTTGTTTTAAGTGGTTTTTTAATAGGCCGAATATTGTATCGAATGTTTCTAGAAGAAAATTTTAGTAGTAAATCTATTTTCAATTTCTTACAGCGTCGCTGGTTACGAACATTACCAAATTATTTTTTAATATTACTAATCAATATCGGAATTGTATTTTTAATTAATATTTCTGTCAACAAATCAGAAATTTGGTATTACTTTTTCTTTTTACAAAATTTCAAAACGACAATGCTTACTTTTTTTCCGGAGTCGTGGAGTTTGTCTATCGAGGAGTTCGCTTATATGATTGCTAGCTTAGTAATCGGATATTCATTTATGTTATGCAAACCAAAAAACAAGTCTAATCATTTTTTTTGGATTGTATTTATTTTAACTTTATTATTTGTATTCGCAAAAATTTATTATTTGCAAACAACAACAAATACATCTTTAAAACAATGGAATATATCATTAAAAGCAGTTGTAATTTATAGAATTGATTCTATATTGATCGGGATTCTCGCCAGTTGGATAAGTTTTAATTTTTATGACCTTTTCAAAAAACATCGATTTTTAGTTGCCATTATCGGAACATCAGTACATGTAGTTATATATGCATTAATGGTCTATTTTAAAATCACGATCATAAATTTCCCGTTTTTTTGGAACGTTATTTATTTACCATTAACATCAATTCTATTTGCTTTTTATTTACCAATTTTATTTCATTTGAAGTCAGCACCAAATTGGATTTCAAAACCCATAACTTTTATAAGTTTAATTTCTTATTCGTTATATTTAGTTCATTACAGCATTGCTTTTCAATTAATTCAATTCTATTTCGAAAAGTCTAATTTGTTTTTTGTAGTAGGCTTCTATTTATTAGTTATTTTTATATTAAGTTGGGTTTTATACCGGTATTTCGAAAAACCCATACTTGATTATAGAGATAGAAATTAAATAAATTCGTAAAATAAGGTTCGCAAAATAGATTTTTAATAAGAAATAGATAAAAAAATTACATTTTAACAAATATTTGGACTAAAACGATATATTTCTTTAATTATTTTTAAATAATACATCGTTTTCGTAAATTTGCAAAACAAACAAATAACCAAACCATTATGGCTTTTGACATTGAAATGATTAAAAAAGTGTACGCAAACATGACAACACGAGTAGATAAAGCTCGCGAACTTGTTGGAAGACCACTTACACTAACAGAGAAAATTTTATACAACCATCTTTGGGAAGGCAATCCTTCGCAAACCTTTGCTCGAGGAAAAGATTATGTAGATTTTGCTCCAGATCGTGTTGCTTGTCAAGATGCAACCGCGCAAATGGCATTATTGCAGTTTATGCATGCAGGTAAAAAAACAGTTGCAGTACCAACAACAGTGCACTGCGACCACTTGATTCAAGCAAAAGTAGATGCCAAAACCGATTTGGCTCGTGCAAAATCACAAAGCAATGAAGTTTTTGACTTTTTATCATCAGTTTCTAACAAATACGGTATAGGTTTCTGGAAACCAGGCGCAGGAATTATCCACCAAGTAGTGCTAGAAAACTATGCATTTCCAGGCGGAATGATGATTGGTACCGATTCTCACACAGTTAACGCTGGCGGATTAGGAATGATCGCCATCGGAGTTGGTGGAGCAGATGCTGTAGACGTAATGTCTGGAATGGCTTGGGAATTAAAATTTCCGAAACTAATAGGAGTAAAACTTACCGGTAAACTATCGGGTTGGACAGCTCCAAAAGATGTAATCTTAAAAGTAGCAGGAATCCTTACAGTAAAAGGCGGAACAGGTGCTATTGTAGAATATTTTGGCGAAGGCGCCATTGCCATGTCATGTACTGGTAAAGGTACAATTTGTAATATGGGTGCAGAGATTGGAGCAACGACATCCACTTTTGGATACGACGATTCGATGGATCGCTATTTACGTTCTACAAATCGTGCAGATGTTGCGGATGAAGCTAATAAAATAAGAGCTTATTTGACAGGTGATGCCGAAGTTTATGCCGATCCTGAAAAATATTTTGACCAAGTTATCGAAATAGATTTGTCAACCTTAGAGCCACATTTGAATGGGCCTTTTACACCAGATTTGGCAACGCCAATTTCCAAAATGAAAGAAGAAGCTATCAAAAACAATTGGCCATTAAAAATTGAAGTTGCGTTGATTGGCTCGTGCACCAATTCTTCTTATGAGGATATTGCTCGTTCGGCTTCGATTGCAAAACAAGTTACCGATAAAAATTTAAAATTAAAATCACAATTCACTATAACTCCTGGTTCAGAAGTAGTTAGGTCTACCATTGAGCGCGACGGATTTATTGCGACTTTCGACAAAATAAACGCCACTGTTTTTGCAAATGCCTGTGGGCCATGCATAGGTATGTGGGATCGTGACGGTGCCGAAAAAGAAGAACGCAACACGATTGTACATTCTTTCAATAGAAATTTCTCTAAACGTGCCGACGGAAATCCAAATACTTTGGCATTTGTAGGTTCGCCAGAATTGGTTACAGCATTAGCAATTGCTGGAGATTTAAGTTTTAATCCATTGACAGATAGCTTAATAAACGAAAATGGTGAACAAGTAAGACTAGACGAACCATCGGGCGACGAGTTACCATCAAAAGGTTTTTACGCAGAAGATCCTGGGTATCAAGCTCCAGCAGAAGACGGTTCAAATATAGTTGTTGCCGTTTCAGCAACTTCAGAACGTTTGCAACTTTTGGCACCTTTCCAGAAATGGGATGGTAACAATATTATGGGCGCCAAATTGCTAATTAAAGCTTTCGGCAAATGTACTACCGATCATATTTCGATGGCAGGACCATGGTTGCGTTTCCGTGGGCATTTGGATGCTATTTCAAACAATATGTTGATTGGCGCTATTAATGCATTCAACCAAAAAGCAAATTCTGTAAAAAACCAATTAACAGGAAGTTATGATGCCGTGCCAGCAGTAGCGAGAGCCTACAAAGCCTCAGGAATCGCTTCTGTAGTTGTTGGAGATCATAATTATGGCGAAGGATCGTCAAGAGAACATGCAGCCATGGAACCAAGATTTTTGGGTGTAAAAGCTGTTTTGGTAAAATCCTTTGCTCGTATACACGAAACCAATCTAAAAAAACAAGGAATGTTAGGATTGACTTTTGCTAACGAAGCCGATTACGATAAAATTAAAGAAAACGATACTATTAACTTTGTTGATGTAGTAGATTTTGCTCCAGGAAAACCATTGACTTTAGAATTCGTTCACGACGATGGAAGCAAAGACATCATCATGGCAAATCATACCTATAATGACGGACAGATTGGTTGGTTTGTAGCAGGATCAGCATTAAACTTAATAGCAGCGGCAGGAAAATCCTAAACAAAATTGTTTTGCTGAGCCTGTCGAAGCATCTAAAACGTTCTTTCATCAGAGCGTTTTTTTTTGAAGCCAATCCCGCTTTTCGTTACAAGCTTTCTCGTTTCAAACCATTTTGTAATTTCATAAAAAGAGCTTCCTGCGGTCGCTTTTTTATAAAAAAAAAATTGGTTTTCAACTTCACAAGGCTTTTCACTACAATCGCGGCTAACCCAATACTAAGGAAAATTACATTATCGTTTTACTTTGCATAGCCTCTTTTTTTGCGGGATTTGTTGATGCTATAGTTGGCGGAGGCGGATTGATACAAACACCTATTTCGTTGCTATTACTACCAAATGTTCCAGTTGCAAACATAATAGGAACATTAAAAATACCTGGAATTTCAGGAACAAGTTTTGCTGCTTATCAATACCTAAAAAAAGTAAAATTAAATTGGAAAATACTTCTTCCGATGGTAATTATCGCATTCGGATTGTCTTTTATAGGTTCGTTTTTGTTAACCAAAATCCACAATGATTTTATGAAACCCATATTAATTTTTGTATTAGTATTAGTTGCTGTTTATACTTTATTAAAAAAAGACTTTGGACAATCCATTTCAAGAACAATTCCAGAAAATAAAATGCTAGTTTTTGGAATCTTGATTAGTTTATGTATTGGTTTTTATGATGGATTTATTGGTCCAGGAACCGGAAGTTTTCTAGTTGTAGCCTTAATTTATTTTTTAGGTTATGATTTTCTAAATGCTTCGGCTAATGCCAAGTTGATAAATGTTGCTACCAATTTGGGTTCTATTTCTTATTTTGTTCTTAAAGGAAAAATCATTTGGACGATAGCTATTCCGATGGCGATTTGCAATGCTTTTGGTGGTTGGCTAGGCGCAAAAACTGCTATCAAAAATGGCAATAAATTTATCAGAATATTTTTCTTGATAGTTGTTATTGGTTCACTTTTGAGATTGTTTTATGATGTTTTTTTGAAGTTTTAGTATGTAAAATTTTTTGTTAAACGCCACTTATTTATAAATTTTAATACTTAATTTAGCAAATCAAAAATTCAAAATTTAAAATTATGATTGCAATTACTACTAAAAAAGTACTGTTTTTAATTTTTTTGATACTATCAATTTTCGGCACATCAATTTACTTTTTTAATAAAACTTTTGATTTTAAAGGCAAAAAGTTAGAACCTGGAGAATTTTTATTTCTGCAAAGATCTTATCCTTTTGGAAAATTGAAGGAAGGAAATAATAAAGAAGTAGAAAATTGGAAACAAAATAAGATTTTTGCCATAAGACAAGCTAATACTGTTAATTGGCAGTTAGTTGGTCCTGAAAATGTAGGCGGTCGTATTACAGATATCGAAATCCCAAATAATAACCCAACAACATACTTTGTAGGTACAGCAAGCGGAGGAATTTTCAGATCTACTACTGCGGGTGCTTCTTGGGATCCGATTTTTGATTCTGTAAGTACATTATCTATTGGCGATATAGATATTTCTAAAACGAATACAAATATGATCTTAGTAGGAACCGGCGAGCCTAACGGTGGTGGCGGTTCTACAAATTTTGATGGATCGGGCGTTTATCTCAGTAACGACGGTGGCGATACATGGCAATCAAAAGGATTAGTAAATGTGGGAAGTATCGGCAAGGTACTAATTGATCCAATTAATCCTAATAATATGTATGTTGGATCTATGGGTTTATTGTATGCTCAAACAATTAATCGAGGTGTTTATAAATCTACAGACGCTGGTAACACATGGACAAAAACTCTTTTTGTATCGGACAAAACAGGAGTGATTGATATGGCTATAAATCCAATAAATCCTAATATTATTTATGCAGCAACCTGGGAGCGTGTCAGAACGCCGGTAAATAGAATTTATTCTGGACCCACATCCAATATATACAAATCAATTGATGCTGGTGTGACTTGGTCTTTAGCCACAAACGGTTTGCCTACTATTGCAGATAAGGGAAGAATAAGTATTGATATCTCAAATTCTAACCCATCACTGCTCTATGCTACTTATACCAACAACGCAGGAAACGTTTTTTCATTATACAAAACAGAAAATTCTGGCGCTAGTTGGACCGAAGTTTCTACTTCCGGAATCACAAATTCAATATATTATAACTGGTGGTTTGGCGGTGTTTTTATAAATCCCAATGCTCCCGAAAAAATTTACTTAGCAGGTTTTGACACTAATTATTCCTTTAACGGTGGATCAAATTGGAGTGTTATTGGCAGTAATGATCCAGAAGGCGTTCATGTAGATCAACACGCTGTAGCTTTTAATAGTAATAACGAAGTTTTGTTAGGTAACGATGGTGGTTTTTATAGAAGTACTGATGGTAGTACTTTTAATAAAATTAATAATTTGCCTATTTCTCAAGCTTATAGGATGGCTGTTAATCCTAATAATGTAAATGAAGTATATGCCGGTTTTCAGGACAATGGAACTTGGCGTACCTTAACAGGTGGTTATGACGATTGGAATCAAATATTTGGAGGCGATGGTTTTCAGCCAGCCGTAAATCCTGTAGATGCCAATATTTTATTTGTAGAATATCAATACGGGAAGTTCCAAAAATCTACTACTAATGCTAGTTTTTTCTTTATATCAGATAATGGAGTTAGTACTACACAACCGAGAAACTGGGACATGCCCTATATTATTAGTCCAAATAATGCCACAATAATGTATTTGGGCACCAACAGTTTGTATAAATCTACCGACTCTGGAAGCAATTGGTCTTCAATAAGTGAGAATTTGAGTAAAGCTATTTATTCAGGTTCTCAACGATATGGTACTATTACAACCATAGATGTTTCGCCATTAAACAGTAATATAATTTTTATTGGTACCGACGATGGTAATGTTTGGAAAACAATTGACGGCGGTATAAATTATACTAAAATTTCTAATTCATTACCAAATAAATGGGTTACAAAAGTGAAAGCATCGCCAACAAATGTTAACCAAGTATTTGTGACGTACTCCGGATATCGCTATAATTTGTTTGATAGTAATCTCTATGTTAGCAATGATTTGGGAAGTTCTTGGCAAGATTTATCCACTGATTTGCCAAATACTCCTTTGAGTGACATCGAAATTTCAAATTCGAATACAGTATACGTTGCTTCAGATATTGGTGTGTTAGTTTCTAATGATATGGGCATCAATTGGAATTTTTTAGGCGCAAATATGCCATCGGTTGTAGTTACGGATTTGGTATTGCATGAAAGTACTAATTATTTATTCGCCTCCACTTTTGGTCGTGGGGTTTATAAAATCGATTTAAATCAAGTAAATTTGGCAACGCCACCAACTTTTTCTAAAGTACGTAACATCAAAATTTATCCAAATCCTGCAAGTGATTATTTATATGTAGATGTAGATTTTGCTAAAGCTGAAGATTTTTATGCTGAATTTATTGATGTAAAAGGCAATATTGTCAAAAAATTTCAGCTAGAAAATAGTGTTGTCGGTTTACGAACTATAAAAATGAATATCGAATCTTTATCGAAAGGAATTTATATTTTAAATATTAAAAACAATTCTAAAACCATAAAAATTGTCATTAACTAAACTTATACTACTTCTTATTTTTATCTCAAAGAGTGTTTTTTCTCAGGAAAAATTCATAAAGTATAGTGTTTGCAAAGGAGATAGTTTTTATTCGATTTCTAAAAAATTTAGTACTTCGATACAAGACATTGAAAATGCTAATCCTACAATAAAAAAAAATTTGAAACCAAATATGGTTTTATTGATTCCAAATACGAATTATAAAAAAGAAATTATCAATTCAGAAATTGTGCATCAAGTTGCGCCAAAAGAAACTTTATATAAAGTATCTAAACGTTATAACGTTAGTGTATCAAGCATCAAAAAAGCTAATCCAGAAATAATTGGTGACGATTTAAAAGTTGGATTGCAGTTAAAAATAGTCGGTTCTAATTTGAAATTGGCAAACAAAGTTGAAACAATAGAATCTAAAACTTCTGACAGTAAGACAATAGAAGATTCTGAAAAAGATCTAATGATCCACGAAGTTTTACCGAAAGAAACCAAATATGGTATTTCAAAAAAATATGGAGTTACAATTACAGCTCTAGAACTATTGAATCCAGAAATGGGCAAGGAGCTATCAGTGGGCACATTCTTAAAAATTAGAACTGCGAATAATACAGTAATAAAAGAAAATGAAGCAATTATATCGGAGACAAAACAGTCAAAAAATGAAGAAATTTCAGCATCAGGCGAACCTTATGCTATTTTAATTCCAATTTATGAAAAGACCGATTTACCTGATAAATTAATTCAAACAGCATCAGAAAATATTGGTACAAACTATCGAGGCGGCGGAAAAGACAAAGGTGGATTTGATTGTTCGGGACTAATGATTTACACTTTTGGCACTTATGACATTAAATTGCCAAGAACATCTTCTGAACAAGCCCAATTTGGAAAAACAATTTCTATTGCTGAATCTCAAAAAGGAGATTTAATATTTTTTAGTACTAACGGATCAGGAAATATCAACCATGTTGGCATGATTACCGAAATTATTGGTGATGAAATCAAGTTTATTCATTCTTCAAGTTCAAATGGCGTTATGATTTCGTCAAACAAAGAGAGTTATTATGCGAAAAATTTTAAAAAAATAAGTAGAGTTTTAAAATAGAAAAAATCCTAATTTCTTAGGATATTTTCTATTTAAAGTTGTTATTCGGAAACTTCAACAAGTCCGTTTTTCCATGATATTTTTTCATATCTAAAATCAACGGAAGTTAATTTACCTTTTTTCTTTACCGAATATTTTCCTGATATGGAAGCGGTTAATCCTTCGATAGTTATTATTCCAGAAACTCTAGCGGGGTTTTCTTTATAAAAGGCATAAACTTTTTCTGCAACCTCATCTTTAATTTTAACTTTAGCCTGAAATGTACTTACCACAATTGTTTCAGAGTTTTTATTAATTATAAGTTCAATGCCGTTCTGACCATACCTATATTTTACAGGTTTCTTTTTAGATTGTGAAAATCCTAGAACACTTGTTAACAATAATATTAAAACAATTTTTTTCATTAATAAAGTAGGTTAATTAAGATAGATTTGGGAAAATATCTTAGGATTATTATTTCAAATTCAAAAGCAATAATACAAATATTTACGTTTAAAATACAAATAAAATCGATGAAATACCGTTTTTATTATATTTAAGCAGTAAATAACTTACATATATGAATTATTTATTTTTATTTTTTATCTGTAAGTAGTAGGTGCATTTTATACAAATCAAATTAAGAGATTTGGCAGTTTATCATTTTTTTTTATCTTTATAAATATAAATTATAAATAGAAATGGAAATGCAAGACAATAAGCAAGAAGATTTTAAACGCGAACTTGGATTATTTGACGGAACAATGCTAGTTGTTGGATCGATGATAGGCTCTGGAATTTTTATTGTAAGTTCAGACATTGCACGTCAAGTAGGATCGGCAGGTTGGCTAACACTTATTTGGGTAGTTTCTGGTTTGCTAACCATGATTGCAGCGGTTAGTTATGGCGAGTTGAGTGCTATGTTTCCAAAAGCTGGTGGTCAGTATGTTTATTTGCAGGAAGCCTACGGCAAATTAGTGGCATTTTTATATGGTTGGAGTTTTTTTTCGGTGATACAAACCGGAACGATAGCTGCTGTCGGTGTCGGATTTTCTAAATTTACAGCTTACCTGATTCCTGCGGTAAGTGATGAAAATATTTTATTAGATCTGGGAAGTTTCAAACTCAATGCCGCTCAAATAGTGTCTATAATTACGATTGTTTTTCTGACATTTTTAAATAGTCGTGGTGTTAAAAACAGTAAAACACTGCAAACATTTTTAACTATTATCAAAATTTTATCGCTCTTTGGATTATTAGTTTTTGGACTTGTACTTGCTGCAAAAGCCGATATTTGGAACGCCAATTGGAACGATGTTTGGGCAACGAGAAGTTATCAGAAAGACTCAGGATCTTGGTTGCCAATTTCTGGAATAGCTTTAATTTCTGGAGTTGCAGCAGCGATGGTTGGATCGTTATTTTCTAGTGATGCGTGGAATGGAGTAACATTTATAGCTTGCGAAATAAAAAACCCGAAGCGGAATGTTGGTTTGAGTTTATTTTTAGGAACTTTAGTTGTTAGTATTATTTATATTTTAATGAACTTGATGTATTTAGCAGTAATTCCGTTTGACGAGATAGCAAATGCCAAATCTGATCGTGTTGCTGTTGTTGCTTCGCAATATATTTTTGGAAATATAGGCACTTATATTATTGCTATTATGATTATGATATCGACTTTTGCCTGCAATAACGGGTTGATTATGGCTGGAGCTCGTGTTTATTATACAATGGCAAAGGATGGTTTGTTTTTTAAGAAAGCTGCTGTACTCAATAATGCAGGGGTGCCTTCGTGGGCGCTGTGGGCACAATGTATTTGGGCATCACTTTTATGTTTGACTGGAAAATATGGTGCGCTTTTGGATTTTGTAATTATCATCGCGTTGATATTTTATATCTTAACCATTTATGGAATTTTTATTTTGCGAAGAAAAATGCCTGATGTAGAGCGACCGTACAAAGCTTTTGGTTTTCCATTTTTGCCGGCATTATATATTATTATGGCAAGTGCCGTTTCTATAGCGTTGTTAGTAACACAAACCGCAACTTGTGGTTGGGGCGTTTTGATAATGTTATTGGGAATTCCGGTGTATTATTTTGTGAAGGATAAAGTTTAAATTCAACACGAAATCCCTAGCCCAGATAGAAGTGAAAATCCTTTTTGTCTCGATTTTTTCGAGACAAAAAGATTGTAACGGATAGCTGGAAATAGCTTCAAATAAAAAATCCACTTTATAAAAAAGTGGATTAAGTTCTAAATTAGGGCAACCAATTGCTAGTAATAGGTATATCGTCTTACTTTTGCAATGTATTTTGCTAGTCGAATTACTTGGTGGCTGTAGCCATATTCGTTATCGTACCAAATATATAAGACAATATTTTTGCCATCGTTGGATACTATTGTGGCGTTACTATCATAAATTGACGGTGCATTTGTGCCTACAATATCTGAAGATACCAACTCGTTGTTAAGTGAGTATTTTATTTGCTCCACCAATTCGCCTTCAAGGGCATATTGCTTCATGATGGCGTTTACCTGCGCAATCGAAGTTTGTTTTCCAACTTCGAGATTCAAAACCACCAATGAACCGTTAGGAACAGGAACTCGAATTGCGTTGGAAGTTAATTTTCCTGCCAATGACGGAATCGCTTTTGCAACGGCAGTGCCAGCACCAGTTTCAGTAATTACCATATTTAAAGCAGCTGCACGACCACGACGGTATTTTTTGTGCATATTGTCAACTAAATTTTGATCATTGGTATAGGCATGAATCGTTTCTAGATGGCCTTTTACAACTCCTAGAGTATCTTCAATTGCTTTCAAAACAGGCGTTATTGCATTTGTGGTGCAAGAAGCTGCCGAAAAAATATTGACTTCGTCTGGGTTATAGTCGTTATGGTTAACACCATGAACTATATTAGGAACACCTTTTCCGGGTGCTGTTAGCAATACTTTGTCTACTCCTTTCGAGGTAAGATGTCTAGCCAATGCTTCTTGGTTTGTGAATGCTCCTGTATTGTCTATCACCAAAGCATCTTCAAATCCGTATTTTGTATAATCAATTTCTTCTGGTGCATTTGCAGTAATGATATGCACAGTCGTACCATTTATAAGTAACGCATTATTAGCAACGTCAGCAATAACCGATCCTTCAAAATCGCCATGAATAGAATCATAACGTAATAAAGAAGCTCTTTTTTCGAGTGATTCGGCGTCGTTTTTATCGCGAGTAACTATTGCGCGTAGTCTCAATTGGGTGCCAACGCCCATTTTTGACATAAGTTCTCTTGCCAATAATCGGCCGATACGACCAAAACCATATAAAACGACATCTTTAGGTTTATTATTTTTGAAGTCTTTGGCATCCTTCAGTTTATCGATGACAAATGCTTTTGGATTGTTATAGGTGTTTTCTTCTAGATGAAATTCATAGGTTAATTTGCCAATATCTAATTTTGACGGAGGCATATCGAGAGACAAAATGGCTTTTGCGATTTCGACAGTGTCAAAAACAGAAATCGGTTTACCAACAAATTCGCCTGCGTATTCATGAAGATTGATAATATCACTAACGTTTAGGTTTATTAATTGATTACGAAAGAGCACAACTTCTATGGATTTGTCGTACCACAAATCGCTAATAACTTTAATCAATTCGACACCAGCGCGTCTTCTATTTGCTTGAAAGGCTACTTCTTTTTCGTAGTCATTAATGTTGGTCATTACAAGAAATTAAATAATTGTTAGTAGTTTATTTTTAAAATCGGTGCAAAAGTAATTAAAAAAATGAAGTTACGAAATCGATTTCGTAACTATTTTTTATTTTTATAAAAAAAAGTCCAATCTCTACATGATAGAGATTGGACTTTTAGAATTTGGAACACTATAAAATCGTGTTACAGTATAATTCGAATAACCTGCCCAGTGGAAGTAATCATTTCTATTTGAACACTTTGATTTTCGTCGATATTGGAAGTGATTTGTCCTAAAGTTTCAATATCTGTAATTTTTTGATTTCCGATTTTCAAAATTATTCCACCTTTTAGCTCATCAGCATATTGCTCTAGGCGATCGTTAGTCAATTCTTTTATACGAACGCCATAAGTTATTTTATACTTTTTCTTATCATCTAATGAGATGTTTTCTAACTCTAGTCCTTTAAATTCGCTAGATACATATTCGTTTTTAGTAAGTACAACAGGTACAATAACATTTTTTGAGTCTCTAATAAGCGTTACCAAAATTTTATCACTTGGACGTTTTGTGTTTATAAAACCAGATAATTCTGCATAAGTTCCTATTTTCTGATTATCTAATTTTATAATTACATCGCCGCTTTTGATCCCAGCTTTTTCTGCTCCTGAGTTTTTGTTTACGCTTTTTACATAAAAACCTTGTGATTGTTTGATTCCCAATTCTTTTGATGCAGAGCCATTAAGTTCAGCACCTTCAACGCCAAGAATTCCGCGTTGCACATTTCCATATTCCATCAAATCTTCAATTATTTTGCGTGTGATATTTGATGGTACTGCAAATGAATAGCCAACATAAGATCCTGTTTGAGATGATATCATTGTATTAATACCAATTAGCTCACCTTTTGTATTTACTAAGGCGCCACCACTATTTCCGGGATTAACGGCTGCATCTGTTTGCAAGAAAGATTGAATTCCTTTGGCATCAAGATTTCTTGCTTTTGCTGATATAATCCCTGCCGTTACAGTAGAGTTTAGATTATACGGATTACCTACAGCCAACACCCATTCTCCAATTTTGACAGTGTCAGAATCAGCAAATGTTGTGTATGGCAATTTTTCGTCAGCATCAATTTTAAGTAAAGCAATATCCATTTTGGAGTCTGTACCTATTAATTTTGCTTTATACGATTTTTTATTATTGAGCGTAATTTCGATTTCGTTAGCATCTTTTATGACATGATTATTAGTGACGATATACCCATCTTCAGAAATAATTACGCCCGAACCTGTTCCAATTTGTTCTTGTTGTTGACTGCCGCCCCGATTGCCATAAAAAAACTCCATAATTGGATTAGAAACAGTCCGAATAGATACGTTTTTAACATGTACAACGGAATTGACAGTTTTCTCGGCGGCTTCTGTAAAATCTAGAATTTCGCTACCCAATCCTACAGACCGCGAAAAATTTGAAGACGCATTAGAAACGATGGAATTAGAAGCATTTTTAGTTTCAAAAAAAAGTTTGTAACTTCCTAATGTTATAGCACCGCTCAATACTGAAATTAGTAATAAATTTCCAAAATTTTTCATTTTTCGATAATTTTTAATTAGTTTATTTACAAACGTAAAAATAAAATTAAAATTTTAACAGGATATCGGTTTAACGTTGGTTTAACAATGATTAACTTTTAATTATAAGTTTGTATATTTGTAAAACACATAGCAATTATGAAATTCGAATTTTATAAGTATCAAGGCACTGGCAACGATTTTATCATGATCGACAACCGTCTAGAAATTTTCCCAAAGAAAGATATTAAAAAAATCAAAATTTTGTGTGATCGACGTTTTGGTATTGGTGCTGACGGATTAATTTTGTTAGAGAATGATTCTGAAACCGATTTTCGGATGGTTTATTATAACTCTGATGGTAACCAAAGTAGTATGTGCGGAAATGGAGGTCGTTGCATTGTTGCTTTTGCCAATAAGCTTGGATTAATTCTTGATATAGCAACTTTTATTGCGATTGATGGTTTACATCATGCGTCAATTCAGAATGACGGAAAAATTTCTTTACAAATGAAAAACGTTTCTGATATAAAAATAGCAGATAATTATGTTTTTCTTAATACAGGATCGCCACATCATATCGTTTTGGTCGATAATCTAAAAAAATATGACGTAAAATCTAATGGATCAACAATTAGATATAGTGATTTGTATGGTAAGGCAGGAAGTAATGTTAATTTTGTTAATCAAGTTTCTGAAAATGAGTTTTCTATTAGAACCTACGAGCGAGGCGTTGAAGACGAAACACTATCTTGCGGAACAGGCGCTACTGCTGTTGCAATAGCGATGCATCATATTGGAACTACCAAAAAAAATACCATAAAAATTAACGTTGAAGGAGGAAAACTTGCAATAACTTTTAGCGAAAAAAAAGGAGTTTATAGCAACATATTTTTAACTGGTCCTGCGAATTTGGTTTTTCAGGGCAATTTTGATTTGTAACATAATGATAACTCTTAAAGGAAAATCTGTTTTTTTACGTGCTCTCGAACCTGAAGATTTAGATTTTATTTTCGAAATAGAAAATGACGAAACAATTTGGAATGTGAGCAATACTATAACTCCGTACAGTAAATTTTTGATACGACAATATCTCGAAAATGCCCATCAGGATATCTATGAAGCCAAACAATTGCGATTGGCCATTTGCAAAAACAATACGTCTAAAGCCATCGGATTGATAGATTTGTTTGATTTTGATCCTACAAATAATCGTGCAGGAATTGGAATTATTATTCAGGAAAATCTGGAAAGAAATTTGGGTTACGGATCAGAATCTTTAGCATTAATGATTAATTATTCTTTTTTAAAATTAAATTTACATCAACTTTTTGCAAATATTAACCCCCAGAACAGTGCTAGTGTGAAGCTTTTTACTAAATTTGGATTTCAGAATATCGGAATAAAAAAAAACTGGAATTTAGTTCAAGGAGAATATCATGATGAAAGTTTTTACCAGTTAATTAATCAATAATCTAAAAAATAATAATTTTGAATTTAAAGAAAATCATCAGTATTGTATCAGTAGTTGTTATTACGGGTTTAATGATTTATGGGTACAAATTATACAAAGATATTTTTGGCGCAAACACTAAATTTGTTCAAAAAGAAGTCTATATCAACATTCCGACCGATGCAACTTATGAAGATATTAAAAAAATAATTGCACCTTATATAGTCGATATGGCAAAGTTCGAAATGGTTGCCAATAAAAAATCCTATCCTCAAAATGTAAAATCGGGTCAATTTTTGCTCAAAGCAGGAATGGGTAGCAACGACATCATCAACGCGCTGCGCCAAAATCTTGCTGTAAACTTAGCTTTTAACAACCAAGAAAGGCTCGAAGATTTTGCTGGTCGCATAGCATCACAACTCGAATGTGATAGTTTAAGCTTAATGAAAGCCTTTACCGATAAAAAATTCTTAGACGAAAGTGGCTTCACCGAAGAAAACGTATTATCCGTTTGCATCCCAAATTCCTATGAGTTTTTCTGGAATACAAAAGCCGAAAAATTCAGAGATAAAATGGCAAAAGAATACCGTAACTTTTGGAATGCAGAGCGTCAAGCCAAAGCCAAAGCCTTAAGCTTAACGCCAATCGAAGTATCTATTTTAGCATCAATAGTGCACAAAGAAACAGTCAAAAAAGATGAGCGTCCAAAAGTTGCAGGCGTTTACCTCAATCGTCTCGCTACCGAAACCAAACTCGAAGCCGATCCAACCGTAATTTATGCTGTAAAAAAGCAATCTAATGATTTTAAGCAAGTTATAAAGAGGGTTTTATATCGCGATCTTGAAATAAACTCGCCATACAACACCTACCGAAACCTTGGTTTGCCCCCAGGACCAATTGCCATGCCAGACATTACTGCACTCGACGCCGTTCTCAATCCTGCCAAACACAACTATATTTATTTTTGTGCCAGCGTTACCAATTTTGGGTATCACGAGTTTGCCGAAACACCAGCAGGACACGAAGTTAACCGTCAGAAATATATTGAATGGGTTAGTAAACAAGGGATAAAAAGATAAAATTTGAAAATCAAGAACAAAATAATTTATTTAATTTTAATCGCAAATATCCAATTTTTATTTGGTCAAACTAAGCTTGATAACTACTTAAGGCCATCCAATACTTTAAGTATACCTAGAAGAAATACAGTTGTAATTGCAGAATTGGCAATTTCTGGAACAGCGCTATTAGCCTTAAATCAGCTTTGGTATTCTAATTATAAAAAATCAAATTTCAAAACCATAAACGACAATGCCGAATGGTTGCAAGTCGACAAAGCAGGACATATTTTTTCGGCTTATCATATTGGAAATGCAAGCAGTAACGCCTTGAAATGGTCTGGAGTAGGCCACAAAAACCGACTGCTTTATGGTGCAACTTCGGGATTTGTGTTTCTATCAGCGGTCGAAATCATGGATGGATATTCCAAAAATTGGGGATTTTCTGTTGGGGATCTTGTTAGCAATGCCGCAGGAACCGCTTTGTTGATTTCGCAAGAACTACTTTGGAAAGAACAGCGTATCGTTCCTAAATTTTCATTTCACACAACACCTTATGCATCTGCACGACCAAATGTTTTAGGAAGTTCACTTACAGAACAAATTCTAAAAGATTATAATGGACAAACCTATTGGTTATCTGCCAACATTCATTCTTTTGCTAAAACTTCAAAAATTCCAAAATGGCTCAATCTCGCCGTAGGTTATGGTGGCGAAGGAATGATTACAGGTAATGTCGAATTTATTAATACTATTTTTTTGCCAGAAGCAACACGACAAAGACAATATTATTTAAGTCTTGATGTCGATTTGACTAAAATAGAAACCAAATCGCGTGTTTTGAAAACGGTATTTTCGCTTTTCAATACACTAAAAGTTCCTGCGCCAACGTTAGAGATTAGAGATACAGGCAAAATAAAAGGACATTTTTTATACTTCTAAAACTTATGAATTATAAAAATAGTCGGTCGATTGTGTAAATCGATGTTGGTTTTTTTCCAATCTTGAACTCGTAAGGTTTTGATATATTCCGTTGGTAAAGTAATGTCACAAGCCACACAAAGTTGCGTGTTGGGCTGCAAACTTTGCAAAATATCTTCAAGCAGCTTATTGTTTCGATATGGGGTTTCAATAAATATTTGCGATTGATTTTTGGTATGTGATAATTGTTCCAAATTTTTGAGTGCGGTTTTCTTG
Organism: Flavobacterium sp.; assembly: GCA_031422015.1. GTDB lineage: Bacteria > Bacteroidota > Bacteroidia > Flavobacteriales > Flavobacteriaceae > Flavobacterium. The sequence continues at coordinate 46,926 of JANOPO010000003.1, forward strand.
TCCGATTTTTCTATGGGTAAGTAACCATTAAAGGTAAAACCTTGACCGTTCATTCCAGATGCCATCATGGCGAGTAGGATAGAGGATGGACCAACCAATGGTACGACTTGAATTCCTTTTTCGTGGGCTATTTTTACTATTGTTGCTCCAGGATCTGCAATGGCAGGGCAACCCGCTTCGCTCATAAGCCCAATATTTTTTCCTTCAAGGCAAGGCTGAATCATTTTGTTATATTCCGAAACTTCGGTGTGTTTGTTCAAAGAACTCAATCGTAATGTGGCTTGTACTTTTTCAGGATTGGTACCTTTTATGCATTTTCGAGCAGTTTTTTCGTTTTCGACAATGTAGTCGTCAATAAAATCAATGCAACGTTTTATGGTTTGTGGCAAAACATCCATCGGGTCGCAATCGCCCATGATTGTTGGTATAAGATATAGTTTCCCGAGTTGTTTCATATTTTTTTTGTGTAAAACAAAGATACTATAATTTTTCATTTTAGGAATTGGACTAGCCCAGACTGAAATGAAAAGCATTTTGAAGTTTGTGACTATTTTTGTAAAATTAAAAAAGCGACCGGAGGAAGCTCTTTTTACTTTTTACAAAAAAAAGAACAAACGATAAATCTTGAAATGGAAAGCTGGAAAATGCTACAAATGTTTGGCAATCAATTTATTTGCAACCAATGTACAAGTTTCGTCGAGCATATCGTACACGTTGTGAAACCCGTTTGGTAATCCATAATAAGGATCAGGCACATCTACATTTTCGTTTGCAAAAAGTTCGTTGAGTATAAAATCGACTTTGTTTTTATGAGTTTCGTTTTGTGCCATTGAGATTACATCATCATAATTACTGGCATCCATCACATAAATATAATCGAAAGTATCAAAATCGGATTTGTGAAATTGGCGGCATTTTTGTTTCGAAATGTCCAAACCGTTTTTATTTGCAACGGCAATAGATCGCTCGTCAGGTTTTTTGCCAACATGCCAGTTTCCCGTACCGCAAGAATCTACAAAAAATTTATCTTTGGGAAGTTTGGATTCTAAAATTGCTTCTGCCAATGGCGATCGACAGATATTACCCAAGCAAACCATTAGAATTTTGACGGTCATTGTGAACTGCTATAACGATAATTTTTTATGAATATCTTCAACAAACTTCTTAAATTGTTTGTCTGTAGAAACCAAATTGTCAACCGTTTTACAAGCGTGAAGTACCGTTGCATGATCGCGATCGCCAATTTGCGAACCGATATTTGCCAATGATGCTTTTGTAAATTTCTTGGCAAAGAACATGGCCAATTGTCTAGCTTGAACTACATGACGTTTTCTGGTTTTGGATTGTAAAATATCCAAGTCCAATTGGAAATAATCTGATACTACTTTTTGAATGTAATCAATTGATATTTCACTTTTTACATTTTTAACAAATTTCTCAACAACTTGTTTAGCCAAATCTAACGTAACTTCTTTTTTATTGAAAGAAGATTGTGCGATCAAGGAGATTATTGCTCCTTCAAGCTCGCGAACATTCGATTTGATGTTTCGTGCTACATATTCTACAATTTCGCTTGGCATATCAACACCATCACGATATAAAATATTATTTAATATAGACACTCGAGTTTCGTAATCGGGTTGATGCAACTCGGCGGATAATCCCCATTTGAAACGTGACAACAAGCGTTGCTCGATATCTTGCATATCAACAGGTGCTTTATCTGATGTAAGAATTACTTGTTTTCCGTTTTGGTGCAAGTAATTGAATATGTGGAAAAATACATCTTGCGTTCCTGTTTTTCCTGAAAGAAATTGGACATCATCAATAATCAAAACATCAATTAATTGATAAAAATGTATAAAATCGTTTCTATTATTTTTCTTTACTGAATCTATATATTGCTGCGTAAATATTTCTGCAGAAATATACAACACTGTTTTTTCAGGATATTTATCTTTAATTTCAACACCAATAGCATGTGCTAAGTGCGTTTTGCCTAATCCAACGCCACCAAAAATTAATAATGGGTTAAATGATGTTCCGCCAGGTTTATTGGCAACAGCCATACCTGCAGAACGTGCTAATCTATTTGAATCTCCTTCTAGGAAATTATCAAAACTATAATTAGCATTAAGTTGTGACTCTATCTTTAAATTTCTAATTCCAGGAATTACGAAAGGGTTTTTTAATTCGGAACTTAAATTTTTGAACGGCGCATCAACTTCCTGAGTTTTCACTGAACTTCTATTGTTACTAGGTAATTGTTCTGTAAATGGTTGTTTATTGCCATAAGTGTTCTCCATTTTAATTTTATAGAGTAACTTTGCACTTTTTCCAAGTTCTTTAGTTAAGGCCACTTTTAATAATTTAACATAATGCTCCTCAAGCCATTCATAAAAAAATTTGCTGGGTACCTGAATGTACAAGGCATTATCAGTTAACTCAACAGACTTAATCGGTTCGAACCAAGTTTTATAAGCTTGATCTTGAATATTGTCTTTTATAAAAGACAGACAATTTTCCCATACTGATTCAGCAGTTTTGTTCATAAATATTAAATTAATCGTACTATAATAAAGGTTATCGTTCTTGAAGAAAAAAGTTTGTTTTCTTTCGCATTTTTTGGGATAGCAAATATGTGAACAAATTTCGTTAAAAAAAAATTTAAATGATGTTTATTTATAAATATTTTTATTGTATGCTGACACCTAATTGAACTAAACAATTCTTAAATTTTGAAATATTATTATGAAAGAACATCAAATAGAAATTCGGGTTCGATATGCAGAAACAGATCAAATGGGTGTAGTTTATCACGGAAATTATGCGCAATATTTTGAAATGGGTCGTGTTGAATGGCTTAGAAACATTGGTGTGTCATATAAATGGATGGAACAAAATGGCATTATGCTTCCTGTTGTTTCTTTATTGATGAATTATAAAAAACCTGCTAGGTATGATGACATTTTACTTGTTAAAACTATTTTTAAAAAATTGTCTTCTGTATCGATTGAATTTGATTATGAAATTTATAACGATCAAAATGAGTTATTAACAATTGGCAATTCGATTTTGGTATTTGTAACCATGAAAACTGGTCGGCCGTGTGCTCCTCCAAATTATATTGTGGAGTTAATTGAAAAATTGTAAGCTATTCTTTTTTTACAATTTCAATTGCGAATAAATTATTAAAAATTTCAAATATTTGTTCCGAATTTTTTGTGCGAGTTGCGATTTCAATTTGGCAAGAATCTTCCATTATTTGAGAAATAATTTCGAGATTTTTCTCTTTGATAATGCGCATTACTTTATTCATATTTTTATAGTCAAATGAAACTATATAATGCACATCGATTGTTTTTTCAATACTATTTGAAGCTTCTATTGCCAATTGCGCGCCAGTTTTGTACGCAGAAATCAATCCGCCAACGCCCAATTTGGTTCCGCCAAAAAACCGAACTACGACGACCAAAATATTTGTCAATCCGAACGACTGAATTTGCCCATAAATTGGCGCACCAGCCGAATTATTAGGTTCGCCATCATCATTGTAACGAAACTGGATTTTATCTGTTCCTAGTTGAAAAGCATAACAAAAATGACCAGCTCCATTGTGTTTCTTTCGTAAAATTTCCATAATTGGTTTTACTTCATCATCCGAAAGTATTGGAAAAGCGTATCCGAAAAACTTACTTTTTTTTTCTTTAAACAGAATTTATTCAGATGGATTGGATATAGTTTTGAAGGTATCGAGCAAAGTTTTACAGAATTATTACTTTAGAATTTAGATAAAAGACTTGAAAATCTATTTCGTTAATTTTATTAAAATTGAAGTTGATTTTTGCAAGTGAAATTGAAGTTGACTTTTTGAGATTGATATTGAATTTAAAAAGTCGGAAATTTTAAATCAATTACATCTTCTTTGCCAACTTGAAGATTCCAAATTTGCATGCCGAGCGATTTTGCCATATCTGTATTTTCCTTACGATCGTCAACAAACAAAGTTCGCTTTGGAGACAATTCGTGTTTGTTAATGATAAAATTAAAAATTTCGGCATCGGGTTTTCGTACACCAAGTTCGTACGAAAAATACACTTTTTCAAAACATTGGTAAAAATCACTGTAAAACGAAACGCCTACTTGGTGCTCAAAATGCGAAATATGAATCGAATCGGTATTTGATAATAAAAAAAGTCTATACTTTTTGGATAACAACTGCAAAAATTCTAATCGATGCAATGGAAAATCTCCAATAATACAGTTCCAAGCATCACGAATATTGTCAATACTTGCGTTCGGGATATATTTATGAAAACCCTCAATAAATTCTAGTTCGGTTATTTTTCCGATTTCAAAAAGCGAGTTTTGCTTTTTCAAATCGTCATGAAGTTCGTGCAAACCAAGTTTTCGGAATTCTTCAAAGCATTTTTCTTTTTCTAAATTAATAAAAATATCGCCAAAATCGAAAATTATAGTACTAATCATGATTTCTGTAAATTAAAAGTTCATCGCCAGCAATAGTTTGTTTTTCTACATTTTTTGAATTTAAAATCGGTGCTTTTGTTCCGTTTTCTAAATAAATTGTTCCTTTAAAAACTCGAGCTTCGTCCCACAAATTTTCATCTATAAAAGTTTGCAGCGTTTGACGTCCGCCTTCAATAATTACCGATTGTATATTTCTATCAAATAAAAATGAAGCAATTTGCGAAGCTATATTTTTTTCAAAATCAATAGTTTGTTTTTTTTTATTATCATTAAAATTGTCATTGATTTTTGAAATTAAAATTGTTTCTATTTGATTATCAAAGATATGACTTTCTTTTGAAATCCGATTGTTTTGGTCTAAAACTACTCGAATTGGATTTTTGCCCAACCAATCACGAACATCCAATTTTGGATTATCGTCAATAACAGTTTGAGTTCCTACAAGAATAGCTGCTTCTTCGCTACGCCATTTGTGCACCAATTGCCGAGAAAACTCGTTAGAAATCCAAACTGGTTTTTGTTCGTTTTTTTCAAATGGCGCAATAAAACCATCCTGACTTTCGGCCCATTTCAATATAATATAAGGACGCTTTTTTTCGTGAAAAATAAAAAATCGAATATTGAATTTTCGACATTCCTCTACAAGAACGCCAACAATTACATTTCGTCCAGCATCAATCAATTTCTGTATACCTTTTCCAGAAACTTTTTCGTTGCTATCCAAACAACCAACTACAATATTTGGAATGCCGCTTTCTAGAATCAAATCGCAACATGGCGGTGTTTTTCCGAAATGCGAGCAGGGTTCTAAACTAACATAAATCGTTGCTTTTTTGAGTAATGCTATATTTTTGACTGAATTTATCGCATTGACTTCGGCATGATTTCCGCCATAACAGGATGTAAAACCTTCTCCAATAATGACATCGTCACACACAATCACGGCCCCAACCGAGGGATTTGGCATCGCCGTAGCCAAACCATTTTTGGCAATTTCGAGGCATCGTTTTATGTACTTTTCGTTTGTGTTCACCAGACAAAAATAGTACTTTTGTATTATGAAAATACGAGAAATCGAAAAAAAGGACAATTACGAAATTGCTCATATTGTACAATCAGTGTTGATGGAAATGGGTGCACCAAAAACAGGAACGGCTTATTCGGATCCGTTTTTATTTGATTTGTTTACGGTATACAGCCAACCCAAAACCATCTATTTTGTTCTAGAAAATGAAGGCAAAATTGTTGGTGGCGCAGGCATTGGAACTTTAGAAAACGATGATGCTTCGATTTGCGAATTTCAAAAAATGTATTTTCTTCCCGAAGCACGAGGCAAAGGTTATGCCTCCAAAATGATGGAACTTTCTATCGAAAAAGCACGTGAATTTGGGTATCAAAAATGCTATATTGAAACCATGCATTATATGGAAGATGCGCAGAAATTATACCGAAAATTTGGTTTCAAAAACATCGATGCGCCAATTGGAAATACAGGGCATACAAGTTGTCCGGTTTGGATGATATTAGAATTATCAATTGAGAATTAACAATCGATAATGAAAATAAGAAACTACAAATTACTGTTTATTCAAGAGCTTTTATCGCTTTATGATGGAGGTGAAGCCGAAAGTTTTTTTTATATAATTTTAGAAAACAAACACAATTTGAAGCGAATTGATTTGGCTTTAAATATCCAATTAGAATTTTCTGACGCTGAAATTTATGTTTGGAATCGAATAAAAGAAAAACTAAAACTCGAAATTCCGATACAATATATAATAGGTACAACGTCTTTTTTTGGATTGGAATTTAAAGTGAACGAAAATGTCTTAATTCCGCGTCCCGAAACTGAAGAATTGGTTGCCCTTATCATTTCGAAAAATCAAAAAATCAAAAAATCGAACTATCTAAAAATCCTTGATATTGGCACTGGTTCTGGTTGCATTGCTATTTCGTTAGCCAAAAACATTCCGAATTCAGAAGTTTTCGCAATTGATGTTTCAGAAAAAGCATTGCAAACGGCTCAGAAAAATGCAATTTCAAATAAAGTTGAAGTTACTTTTATCGAAAAAGATATTTTAAAAACTGAGGATCTAGAGCAAAATTTCGATATAATAGTTTCGAATCCGCCGTATGTTCGTAATCTCGAAAAACACGAAATCAAGAAAAATGTTTTGGACAACGAGCCGCATTTGGCACTTTTTGTAGACGATAATGATGCGTTGCTTTTTTATCGAAAAATTGCCGAGTTGGCGCAGATAAATTTATCCGAAAACGGCACATTATATTTCGAAATCAATCAATTTCTTGGTCAAGAAACCGTCGATTTACTTCAAAAAATGAATTTCAAAAATATCGAACTCAAAAAAGATATTTACGGAAACGACCGAATGATTAGTTGTAATTTTCAGCTTTAAGTACTGAAAACTGAGACTGAAAACTGAAAATTTACTCATACCGCAACGCCTCAATCGGATCCAGCTTTGCGGCTTTCAATGCAGGAAAAGATCCCGAAATTATAGCTACCACAAAAGTTGTTATAAACGCAGCAATCATAGCCCCCCACGGAATTACAAAACTAAAATCCATGGCTGAAGCGATGCCATAACCACTCAATATTCCCAAAATTATTCCAAGTAAACCGCCCAATTGCCCAATCACCAAAGTTTCCATAAAAAACTGCCAAGCAATAGTGCTTTTGGTAGCTCCCAGTGCCTTTCGAACGCCAATTTCTCTAGTTCTTTCCGTAACTGAAACCAACATAATATTCATCAACGCTATCGACGAGCCAAAAATGGTAATAATACCGATTACCCATGCCGAAATCCCGAGATATTGCGTAATGCTCAAAATTTTGTTAATCAAATCATCACTTCTCGAAATTCCAAAATTACTTTCTTCAATAGGATTCAATTTCCGAACCTGACGCATTAACAAAAGCGCATTTTCTGACGCTTGATCCAAGAGTTCTTTTTTTGCCACCAAAACACTCACCGTATAATTAATATCAGGTGCCGAAAACATCGACCGAGCCACCTGAATCGGAATCATAACCCGCAAATCTTCACTTCTCCCAAAGGTTGATCCTTTGCCTTTCAAGATTCCGATAACTTTAAATTTCGCACCACGAATCGAAATCGTTTTGTCAATTCCGTTAATATCCTTAAACAAACCTTTCTCAAAATCGGCGCCAACGATACAAACTGCGGCATTATTTTGTATATCAAATGGCGTAAAATTTCGACCCAATGTTAGCTCCAAACCCGAGTTGGTAATATAGTAATCATCAACGCCCAACACTGAAACTTCAGGATCGGTTTTTTCACTATCAAACTTCACTTCAGCACCCGAAGTAGCTGTAAATGAGAGCGACGTTTGCGTTGTCGGATACTCAAATTTGTTCTTAAAAGTCAGCGCTTCGTTATACGAAATTATCGGATTTTCCTGCTTTTCGTCATCAATTCGCGACTTGATATCATATTGTTCCACCAAAAAAGTATTGCTTCCCATCGACGCAAAATTGCCTGATAACGTGTTTTCTAACGCAGCAACGACCGTCAAAATACTTACCAAAGCCCAAATCCCGATAGCAATAATCAGCACTGTCAATATCGTGCGAAGCAATTGCGTTCGGATCGAACCCAACGCAATTTTAATATTTTCTTTAAATAATTTTATCATCATAAAGTTTGACTCAAAAATACGCAATTTGTTACAAAATTTTCTTTTTTTTTGGAGCTATTTCCCGCTATCCGTTCCAATCTTTGTATTCATTGCTTGCTTCGCCGCAACAAATACAAAGGATTTCCGCTTCTATCGGGGCTAGGCATCACGCCACTTCAAATTTAATCGTCTTTTCTTATTTTTTTTAATTTTAAAAATAAGATATTTGCATAAATAATATATTTTTTTGTCATCAGATAAATTTAATATTTTAAATCTAATATTTTATATTTAAATGAAACCCAGTTTACCAAAAGGAACACGAGATTTTTCGCCAATAGAAGTTGCCAAACGCAATTATATTATGCAAATCATCAAGCATAATTTCGAAAAATACGGCTACCAACCCATAGAAACACCATCGTTCGAAAACTCCGAAACCTTAATGGGCAAATACGGCGAAGAAGGCGATAGATTGATTTTTAAGATATTGAATTCGGGAGATTTTCTAGACAAAATTTCATCAGAAGAGCTTCAAGATAAAAATTCCAAAACGCTTACGTCAAAGATCTCCGAAAAAGCCTTACGCTACGACTTAACTGTGCCTTTTGCACGTTATGTTGTGCAACACCAAAACGAAATCGAATTTCCCTTCAAACGCTACCAAATGCAACCTGTTTGGCGTGCCGATCGTACACAAAAAGGTCGTTTCAGAGAGTTTTATCAATGCGATGCCGATGTGGTCGGATCAACTTCCTTATGGCAAGAAGTCGAGTTGGTTCAATTGTATGATGCCGTTTTTTCAGAATTAGGATTAGAAGGCGTTACCATAAAAATAAACAACCGCAAAATTCTTTCGGGCATTGCCGATGTGATTGGCGCATCCGACAAATTAATAGATTTTACGGTAGCACTCGACAAGCTTGACAAAATAGGTGAAGATGGCGTCAAGAAAGAAATGCTCGAAAAAGGCATTTTAGAATTGGCAATTAGAAAAGTGCAACCTTTATTTGAGTTTAATGGAACAATTTCAGAAAAAATCAGTAAACTTTCACACCTTTTAGCGACATCTGTTGAAGGAATGAAAGGCGTTGCCGAACTTCAATTTATTTGCGAAAATGTAACTCAATTGGGTTTGCAAAAATCATTTTTAGATCTTGATGTTACGTTGGCTCGCGGACTCAATTATTATACAGGCGCTATTTTTGAAGTCGAGCCACCAAAAGGCGTTTCGATGGGATCTATTGGTGGTGGTGGTCGCTATGATGATTTGACGGGTATTTTTGGACTCAAAAACATGTCGGGCGTAGGAATTTCGTTTGGTTTAGATCGAATATATTTGGTAATCGAAGAATTAAATCTTTTTCCAGAAAAAGCAATTAACGGTATAAAAGTGTTATTTCTCAATAATGGCGAACAAACAGCTCTGGAAACCATGAAAGCCATTCATAAACTACGAAATCTAAACATTCAAGTTGATTTTTATCCCGACGCATCGAAAATTGACAAACAATTCAGACATGCCGAACGACGTCAAATTCCGTTTGTAGTTAAAGAAATAAAAGGAGAAAATTTTATTTTAAAAAACCTTGTTTCTGGACTTCAAGAAGAAGTTACTTTTGAGAATTTGATTTTGAGGTTGAATACTTAATAAAAAAATCCCGAGCTAGTACTCTCGGGATTTCTCAAAAAAACAAACTAATTCAATTTTTGATTATTTTTTCGCTAAAACTACCATTTTCAGTAGTAATTTTTAACAAATACAAACCGCTTTTCAAATTCTCAATATTCAAAATAACATCAGTATTGTTTTGAGATAAAGTTTGGATGACTCGCCCATTAATATCCGTAATTTGAGTTGAAATTATTTTTGATTTTGCACTCAAATTTAATACTGCATTTGTCGGATTCGGATAAATTGCAATGGTAGAAACTAATTCATTTTCATCAATTCCTAAAAGAGTACATGATGTTTGTACTATAGCAAGAAAAGTTGCATTTGGTTGCGTTTCAAAACCAACATCTAGCAAAACATAACCGTTGGTTGTGGGGTTTGCATCGAGTGTTACATTTGCACCTGTAGGTATTGTTGTACTGCCACTTGATGCAATCCAGGTGTTTGATCCTGTGTATGTGGTGGCATACAAACCTGATATTGTTACTGTTGAAGGACATTGCGCCTGACTATTATACCCATATAAGAGAAATAGCATTGTTATAAATATATTTTTCATAACAATTATTATTTAGAAATTTGGGAAGTAAGAACCACATTTTGATTTTTTAAAATCTCGATTTCTTTTTTCATTTCGATCATGTACAAAGTCAACTCTTCAATTTTTGCCATTTGAAGTGATTGCATTACGCCTAAATCTAATCCTTCTTTTTCAAGTTCAGTAGCTGATGGAATGTTTGGTAAATGCTTATTTTCTTTGATAAAAGATTCAACTTCAGAAAGTGGTTTTAGGTGATAATCGTTAGCAAAAACATAATCAGCCCAAGCTGCAGATGTTGCTACCGCTACTTTTACTTTTTCGGTAAGAATTCCTTGTTCTACATACAATTTATAACCTACTGGCGCAGTAACATTACCAACTTTTAATGTTCCTGTTTGAACTTCTACATTACCATCAAAATAACCTGCATAATGATTTGGTGCAACTGGTGCAACACCCCAAACAGCCCTATTCCATGCTGCTGTTGCATTTAATTCCACTTGCCCTGCTACTCCAGTGTTGTATAACCCTGTTGGAGAATTACAGTATCCAATGATACCTGAATTATACCCCGTTGCATTTTTTGCTTCCCCAAAAACACCAATATTATTTAAAGGATTAACATCTGTTGATGATCCTACTACACCATACATGGAACCATTAGTTGTGTTGGATGTGTATTTTCCATTTCCAAAAACTGCTATACCGTCTAAATCGCTAAATATATTTGATCTTTTAATCAAATTACTTTCTTGGGCTGTTGCTTCTGCGTATATACCTACTGATTTACCCGAAGCATAAATTGCTGGATTTGTGAGCACGGTCGTCACTACTTCAAGTTGATTTGCGGCACTTGCTGTACCAATTCCAACAAAACCAGCTTGGTTAATCCTCATTCGCTCAATACTTCCCGTTGCAAATGCCATATTGTTTGCAACTGGTCTGAAAATTCCGTTTCCTCCGCCGCCATCGTTGTTTGCAGTCGCAGTTGTTGAAACACTACTTTGGAAACCAATAGCTGGATCCGCTGCAGTATTACCCTGAGCGGACAAAATTCTTGCGCCACCAGCTGTTGGAGAGAAACTAGACGAACCAGTAATTTGTTGCGCGAAAGCTCCAGTTACTGAAACTGCAATAAGAAAAGCAGTTGCTAAAATGTTTAATTTTTTCATAATATTAGTTTTGATTTTCCCTACTCTAGGTTTGGCTTTTCGGGTTACGCCAGTTTTTTTATAATTATATCATTATGAATTATTGTCTGGCCAAATGTCTCCATGAAGTATGTTTTTGCCTATTCGAAAAAAATTGAAATAAACAACCAAGCACACTACAAGAAATACTAATAGGATTGACCCATTTCTCTTCATTTTATGGCAAATTATTTAAGATTGTTTTCATTTGTGCTGGTGTAGCAATAGCTGTTTCGCTGGTATTGAATGTAACTACTTGATTATTTACAACAGTAATTGGTTTAATTGCATAACGAAAGTTTCCGTTTTCTTCGGCTAGAAAAATGATGTTACAAGCCAAACCAATATTCCATTTTCCGGCAATTCCTCCTAAAGAGTTTGGCATGGTGTTGGTAGATAAAAATACGGTACTCGCATTTATATATTGACTTGGAATGTTTACCTGAATCGAAGTTCGTGGACCACTTGCAGGCAGTTTGTCATAATTGAACCAATTGAAAGTACTTAATAAAGCATTATATTTATTTGGATTGGTGGTAACATAAAATTCGTTAATTTGTGCTGGAGCCCAACTTATATCACCATTAGCTCCAACTGTTCCAGAAAAAGGTTGGATTCCTGTTTTTGTACCACCAGTATTTGCTGTTGGTGTTTTCAATTCATAGGGGCTGGAAGTTGTAAGATTTACGCCGCCTTGTTTCACAGTTACCAAAAATTCTCCACCAGAGTCAAGTGCTACCAAATCACCGTTAGTATCGGTTCCCATTGTAGTTTTGTTGGTTAGTGCCATCATGCCACGATCAAAAACTTCAATAAATTCCAAGTCTACATTTCCTGTAACGGCAACACCGTTTTTAAGTAAACTTCCTCCATAAATAGTCACTGTACTTCCAGCAGTGGATGTAAAAGTGTAGTTTGTAGTTGGGTCAAAAGTTGCTTTTTGTTTTATTGCTTCTAAGTTTGAACTAAACAAATTTGATAATGCAGCTTTTGTTGGAACATATTCTGCAAGTGGTGCATTAGTTTCATCATTTTTTGAGCAACCAATAATAATTACTGTTGTTAAAATAATTGCTGAAATAATTTTTTCAAAATTCTTCATGATTTAATGTTTTATTTTCCCCTACTCTAAATATGGCTTTTCGGGTTGCGCCAGTTTTGAATGATTAACCCCGCAAATATTTAATTTATTACAACACAAAAAATCCCTAAATCTAGGGATAAAGGGATTTTAAACTATAAGAATTTATATAAGTTTGGATTTAAAAAACTACTGCTTCAAGTTTTGATAATAATAAGCTATTGCTTCGCCTAAAGACGAAATATGAAGTTTTTCGTAGATTTTTTTGGTATGAGTATTTACAGTAGAATAACTTACCCCCAAAACATCAGCTACCATTTTGTATGATAATCCTTCAGCTAGTTTTGCCAATACTTCGTTTTCTTTTGGCGATAATGGGTTTGTAATTTCTTTTGGCTGGAAGAAGTTGATTACTTTTTGCGCAATGGCAGGATTCATAGCTGCACCACCTTGCATGACTTCTTCTATGGCTTGCAAAATGCGTTGCGGTTTGTCGCTTTTAAGGATATAGCCACTCGCACCATTTTTTATGGAAGTAAATATTTTGTTCGAATCGTCAAAAGCAGTTTGCATCAATACTTTTACTTCGGGATGATTGGTTTTTATAAGTTTCAAACCTGCGATACCGTCTACATCGGGCATGTTAATGTCCATCAATACCAAATCGGGATAAAAATTTTCTATATCCTCGAGTACCGTACTGCAATTGATAGCTTCGCCAACAAACTTGAGCTCGTCGTTAAACAACAATAACGATTTGAGGCTATCGCGCCGGTCGACACTATCGTCATAGATAAAGACTCTGATTTTCATACTTCAAAGGTAACGAAGTGAAATTGTTTTTTGCATCCCTAAATTTAGGGATAACATTGTTTTAAAAAATTTAAGACATTAAAAAAAACAAAAAAATAACTACTATAAAAGTATCAATCCTTTACATCAAACTCTAGTTTTATACTTGTTCCTGAAGTGACATTCGACACAATTTCAAGAGTACCGTTCAAATCGCTAGCTCTTTTTTGCATATTACCAATGCCGTTGCCTTTCACGATTTTTGGGTCAAAACCCTTGCCATTGTTTGTAACAAGTAGTGTTACTGTATTGTTTAATAATTTCATCGATACCAAAATTTGGGTTGCCTTGCTATATTTTAAAGCATTATTTATGGCTTCTTTTGTAATTAGTACAACATTTTTTCTGGTTTCAAAATCAGAGATCAATGTATCGATTTTAGGATCGATTTCAATTTTATAGTTTATTTCGGTAGCTCCTAAAACGTCGTTACAAAAGTTTTTTATTCTGGTGCTAAGTGTCATAAACTCGTCTTTGCCTGGTTTCATGCTCCAAATAATATCACCAATTTTATCTGCTAATCCTTTGGCCTGCCCTTCTATTTTTGTCAAAATCAATTGCGCTTTTTCGGTATCGTTTTGCAACATTTTGTTGGCGACAGTACTATTTATTTGTAAACTACTCAATGTAGAACCTATTTCGTCATGCAAATCGGCGGTGATTTTGTTGCGTTGTTTTTCGAGTTCCAGTAACTGAAGAAATTTTTGTTTTTGTTTGGCTAATTTTCGTCTGTTAAAAATCCAAAATATGAAACCAGTAAGTATTGAAATAACTATAACTAGAAACCAATTTTCTTGATAAAAAGGTGCTGAAATAGTTAGTAATAATGTTTTCTGAAAAACCTCTTCGTTAGCATATTTATCAAAATAACCTAACTGAAGTGTATAGTTGTTTGGCGCTAGATTACTGAAGTTTATCGCCAATCCATTCGGTAATCGACTCCAATTGTTGCTAGTTTCTTTAATTTTGTAAATGAGCTGCAACGAATTGGCATTTTGCAAATCTTTTATGTAAGCCTTTATCGAAATAGTATTTTGCTTGTGATTCAACCTAAGTTTTTGAATATAATTTGGGTTCGTATCATTTTTATAAATGGTATTGTTTATTTCAATTTCATCAATATAAACTTCGGGTTTATAGTAGGATTTGGGCAGTAATGGCGGTTTGAAATAGTTAAAACCATTAACGCCTCCAAAATATAGGGTGCCGTCGGTTGCTTTATAAAACCCGCGGTTGTTAAAATCCCAATCTTGTATACCGTCGCTTTTGTCATAATTAACGATTTGAAAGGTGTAGGCATAAATACTGCTCAAACCACGTTGGTGGCTGCAATAAACATTGCCAAAATCGTCAAGTAAAAGTCCGTAAATATAAGTTCCTGCCAAACCTGTATTTGCATCAAATTTTTTAATGAGTTTGAAGTTGTGGTCCAGCAAGTAGATTCCTTGATTGGTACCTATCCAATACCTGTTTCTGACGATATCTTCTTGAATATAAAACGATTGAATATTTTTCAACAGTTTTTTACTTATTTTCAGGTTGTTATTTGGCAAAATAGTTGCAATTATCATATCGTTATTGAGGTAGCTAATTGCAACTCTGTTTTTACTTAACAATTCAATTTTAAAAGCATTTGGCACAGCAACTCCAACCACTTTTTCGAATAATTTTTGTTCAGGTATAAACCAATAAAGTCCCGTAGAGAAAGAACATAAAATTGACCCATTCTGTAAAACTTGTAAATCTTTGAGAGAACCCAAACTATCTGAATTATTGATAGTTATAATTTTACTTAATTTTTTAAATTTATCTAAAAAAGATATTGTTCTAAATTTTTTATTTAAAGGCATATATTCTTCATAAATCCAATTTCCTTTTCTAAATTTATCTTTTGAAGATCTAGTCGCTAAATCTACCGAAACATCTGTGATGGGACTATTTATTTTTTCGTTTTTTTTATCAAATTCAAAATGACTTTCAATTAACACATTTCCATTTTCTAATTCCGAGAAAGAAGACACTCCAGAATTATTAGTTTTCGGGTTTAAAAATTCATTATCTTTAGGGAATTTGTTTAATAATTTAGATTTAAAATCAATAATAAATTGACCTTTACTATCGTTACAAACCCATAATCTATTGCTTTTATCAAATGCAAATTGATAGAACATTGGCGATTTTAACAAGTCTGAATTTTTAGAAAAACCAGCATTTTTGAACGCTTTGTCAGAAAAAGCAATTTTCAAATTATTTGTAAATACTATTTTATCTTTTGATGCACAAATGTTTCCAATTGAATAGAGTTTTAGAGTACCAATTTTGTCGATCAAACGCATTTTATTATTAGATAAATCAAAAATTAAAATTCCTTTATTGGTTCCTAATAAAATTTGATTATCAAAAATGTCATAAAAACTAGATTGAATTTCGATATTTTTTTCTACCAAAAATTCATTTGTTTTTTTGCTTATTAGATTAAAACTTTCGATTTTTTTATTTCCGATAATCCAAATTGTATTATTTTTAGCAATAAACGGATAACGAAAATAAAAAACATGTCCGTTTTGTCCGTAAACATGAATTGACTGCAATGTCGGAATCGAAAATTGTTTTACAAATTGACTTTTTTTTGTACTTACATCAAAACTAGCTAATTGAAAAAATCTATTGAAACAATAAATTTTCCCGTTCCTAAAACCAATAGGCATAGCAATTTCGTCTGGCGCGTTTTTGAATATTTTTTGTAAAGAAAATTTGTTTGTTTGTCGGTTATAAATATACAATCCTTTGGTGCTACCAATATATATATTGGTTTTATCGTCCTCAGCAAAACCATAGCCTTGTTGCAAGTTGGGGCAATTGTCAAAATAAGAATCGAGGTTGTATACTTTTATACTTTTGCCGTCATACCGATTTAGAGCATCGTTGGCTGTAATCCACATAAATCCTTTGCTGTCTTCAAAACGAAAGTAATTGGAACCTTGCGAAAGTCCGTCGTCAGGAGTGACTTTTGATACTTTAAAATTATCAAATGAGTTTTGTGCCTTGGCAGAAAAACCAAAACAGAATAATGCAAAAATATAGAATATTATTTTTTTGATTGTTAGTAGATAAAAAAGTATTTGCTAATATATTAAAAAATAATTTGTTAAGAAATAGTTTCTAAAAAAAATCCCAACCTTTCGATTGGGATACTTATAAAACTTTATTTTGAAATCTACTCTCTAATTATCTTCGCCCCAATAGCGCGTAATCTTTCATCAATATTTTCGTAACCACGATCAATTTGTTCAATATTTTGTATAATACTTGTTCCTTTTGCAGAAAGTGCAGCAATCAATAACGAAATTCCTGCTCTAATATCTGGCGAGCTCATCGTAGTAGCTTTGAGTTGTGATTTGAAATCATGGCCCATAACTACAGCACGATGCGGATCGCAAAGCATTATTTTTGCACCCATATCGATAAGTTTATCCACAAAAAACAACCGACTTTCAAACATTTTTTGATGAATCAAAACATCGCCTTTGGCTTGTGTAGCAACGACCAAAACAATACTTAATAAATCGGGCGTAAAGCCAGGCCAAGGCGCATCTGCAATGGTAAGGATTGAACCATCAATATCCGTTTTTACTTCATAACCATTGGTATGTGCAGGAATATAAATATCGTCACCTTTTTTCTCGAGTGTTATTCCTAATTTTCTGAAAATAGTAGGAATGACACCCAAATTATCCCATGATACATTTTTGATAGTAATTTCGCTTTTGGTCATAGCCGCAAGACCAATCCACGAACCAATTTCGATCATGTCAGGCAAAATACGATGTTCGCAACCGCCTAAACTATCAACACCTTCAATAGTCAACAAATTAGAGCCAACGCCAGTTATCTTTGCGCCCATCGAGTTGAGCATTTTGCAAAGTTGTTGCAAATACGGCTCGCAAGCGGCATTATATATGGTTGTAATTCCTTCTGCCAAAACTGCTGCCATCACAATATTTGCGGTTCCAGTTACAGAGGCTTCGTCAAGTAGCATATGTGCACCTTTTAGTTTTCCTGTCGATTCTACACCATAAAAATGATCGGCTCGTTCGTATCGGAATTTTGCTCCAAGATTTATAAATCCTTCAAAATGGGTGTCCAAACGACGACGACCAATCTTGTCGCCACCAGGTTTTGGAATATATCCTTTTCCGAAACGTGCCAAAAGTGGTCCAACAATCATTATGGAGCCTCGTAGCGAACCGCCTTCTTTTTTGAAAGCTTCGGTTTCGAGATATCCAACATTCACTTCGTCTGCCCGGAAAGTGATAGATCCTTTCGCGTTGCGTTGGATTTTTACACCCAAGTTGCCTAAAAGTGTAATTAATTTATTGACATCAATAATATCTGGAATGTTATTGATGGTTACTTTATCTGGAGTTAGCAATACAGCACATAATATTTGTAAAGCCTCGTTTTTTGCTCCTTGTGGTTGTATGTCCCCTTTAAGAGAGATGCCGCCTTCTATTTTGAATGTTCCCATAATTTTAGGTTGTGGGTTGTGGGTTGTGGGTTGTGGGTTTCAAAAAACTCATAACTCATAACTCATAACTTTATTACTATTATTTTTTTACGAAAGGTTTCTTTTTTTGATTTTTGTTTGGTGCAATTTTTGGTTGCCCTGCTGGCATGATTTTGTTCGAAACCCGTTTGTTTGTGCGCATTAAATCATCGGTTTTTAATAAGGACTCGGTGCTTTTTAGCAAATTGAGTTTTCCGCCCGAAAGTTCATACAAATGCTCAAATATCACTTCGTCGGTAACGGTATCTTTGTTCCAAGACAAATACGATTTTTTCATATGGTTGGCGATAACTTTTACCAACACATCTTTTAACTCACTAAATTCCCAACCATTGGCAACATCAATCATGTATTTGATATTGTTACCATAATAACGGTATTTCGGGAAATTTTGGGGATAATTTAAAGGATCTGGTCGCAGTTGCAAAACTTCGCGAGACGGAATTGGATACGGTGAATCGACATCAATCATGAAGTTAGACATAATAAACAATTGATCCCAAAGTTTGTGCTGGAAATCGGGTACATCACGCAAATGTGGATTCAAGCTACCCATTACTTGTATAATATATCGTGCAATTTTGTTGCGCTCCTCACGATCAGCAACTACTAGTGCTTGATCTATTAATTTTTGCAAATGACGACCATATTCAGGAATTATTAAATAAGGTCGTTCCGAGTTGTACTCCAAGTGGTATACTGTATCGTTGGCATTTTCTTTTATATATTTTGGGGTCATTATAAAGATATTATTCCTTCAACTGTAGACAATTGAATGTATTTATTGATTATTGAATCTGGATTTTCCATCATTACATTTATAGAAACACTAGTGTATTTTGCAGTTTTTGATTGGTGTGTTTTGATGACTGCTCCCAAATTATCAAAGGCATTTTCGACTTCTAATACTTTTTTTTCGTCGGTTGGAACTATAAATTTGAAAAGGTATTCGTTCGGCCAATCGGAGGTATTTGCTAAACTTTCTTTTAGATTTATAAAAAAATCTGCGGTCTTCTTATCCATTCTAATTTTTAAAATAAAAGCAAATATAAGATTTTGATTCTAGATTTCAGAATTTTTTTAGACTCTGTTTTTTTTATCCAAATTGATTTGAGTATTTTAGCATTTTATATAAAAAAAGTGCAAAAACAAATCATCGTTATTATAGGCGGGCCAGGTTCTGGAAAAACTACTATTATTAATGCTTTATCTGAAATGGGATATTGTTGTTATCCTGAAATTTCGCGTCAAGTAACCATTGAAGCCAAACAAAAAGGAATTGACCAGCTTTTTTTGACAAATCCAATTTTGTTTAGCGAAATGCTTCTGGATGGTCGAATTAAGCAATACAAAAATGCGTTGCAAGAGGAAAGTGACATTGTTTTTTTGGATAGAGGTATTCCCGATGTATTGGCCTATATGAAGTTTTTGGGAGACGATTATCCGGATGATTTTGATTTGGCGGGTTATGAACATAAATATACTAAAATAATGGTTTTGCCACCTTGGGAAGAAATTTACACCAGCGATTCAGAACGTTATGAAAATTTTGAACAAGCCAAAGAAATTTTTATTCATCTCAAAGAAACGTACCAAAGTTATGGTTACGACTTTACCGAAGTTCCGAAAGGAACGGTTGATGAGCGAGTTCAGTTTGTCTTGAATAATATTTGATATTGAGGTTACGACAAGTTGCGTTAGGGATTACTTCACTTTTACTTTCATTTTAATTGGAGTTCAGTGAACTTCGTTTGAGGCTTTGTTTGAGCTCTTTATTATTGAACGTAGTGGAATAATAAAAGCGAGTGCCGAAAGCCCGCCCTAAGGAACGCCCAAAGAAATTGAATTTGATTAAAAATAAATGTCAAAATCCTTAGAAATTTTACAAAAATACTGGAAGTTTGATGCTTTTCGAGAGACTCAAGAGGCAATCATCAATTCGGTTTTGGAAAGAAAGGATACGCTCGGATTGTTGCCCACTGGTGGCGGAAAATCATTATGTTTTCAGGTTCCTGCGATGGTTTTAGACGGAATTTGTTTGGTGGTTTCGCCATTGGTAGC
Organism: Flavobacterium sp.; assembly: GCA_031422015.1. GTDB lineage: Bacteria > Bacteroidota > Bacteroidia > Flavobacteriales > Flavobacteriaceae > Flavobacterium. The sequence continues at coordinate 67,044 of JANOPO010000003.1, forward strand.
GCTTATGAAGGATCAAGTTGCTAATTTGCAAAAACGCGACATCAAAGCAATAGCGCTTACAGGTGGTATAAGTCTGGACGAAACACTTATTTTGCTTGATAATTGCGCATTTGGGAATTATAAATTTTTGTATTTGTCGCCCGAGCGCTTGCAAAACGATTATGTTTTAGATCGACTTAAAACTCTGCCAATTAATTTGATAGTGATTGACGAGGCGCATTGTGTCTCGCAGTGGGGGCATGATTTTAGACCAGCCTACCTTAAAATAAATTTGTTAAAAGAATATTTTACTAAAACACCATTTCTGGCTTTGACGGCTTCGGCGACACCAAGAGTTCGAGAGGATATGGTCATGCAATTGCAACTTAAAAATCCTCAAATTTTTGAAAAATCGTTTGCTCGCGAAAATATTGCATACATGGTTTTTGATATTGAAGATAAAAATTTCAGGATGGAACAAATTCTGAAAAAACACAAAGAATCGTCTATAATATATGTTCGAAATAGAAAATCATGCACGACAATAGTGGCGCAATTGCAAACTTCGGGCATAAAAGCGACGTATTATCATGGCGGATTACTACCAAAGGAAAAAGACAAAAACATGCAACTTTGGATGAACGATGATGTACAGGTTATCGTTGCTACAAACGCTTTTGGAATGGGAATTGACAAAGCTGCCGTTAAAACGGTTATTCATTTGCAATTCCCTGAAAATATTGAAAATTACTACCAAGAAGCTGGTCGCGCAGGACGAAATGGCGAGAAAGCATTTGCGGTTATCTTAACAAACAAATCAGATTCTTCGCGCGCGAAAGCCCAATTTATAGAAGTTTTGCCCAATAAGATATTCTTGAAAGAAATGTATATTAAGTTGTGTAATTATTTCAGAATTGCCTCTGGCGAAGGCATTGAAGAGGAATTTTCATTCAACTTAAATCAGTTTTGTGCCAAATATAATTTCCCTATTCTCAAATCGTATAATGCCATGCAATTCTTAGACAATCAAGGAATTTTGAGTTTGTCGCAAGGATTTTCAGAAAAAATAGCGATGCAGTTTATAATTCCGTCTAAAGAAGTTATTCGCTATAACAGTTTGAATCCGAATGACGAAGAAGTTATTTTGACTATTTTGCGAAATTATCCCGGAATTTATGAAGCGCAAGTTGCATTCAATATAAGTTTGATTGCTAAAAAAGCGAATGTTACTGAAGAAGTTGTAAGTGCAATTTTGAATAAACTGAAGGAAAAAGAAATTATTGAATACAAATCGAAAAACAATGATATTCAGATTGTTTTTAACGAAATTAGAGACGATGAACGAACTATAAATAGGGTTTCGAAGTTTCTTGAAAAGCAAAATGAACTCAAAAAATCACAGTTTTTGAGTGTTTTGAATTATATAAATGATACGAGGACTTGTAAAAGCAGTTTGATTCTCAATTATTTCGGAGAAACAAAAACCAAAGACTGCGGTATTTGCAGTTACTGCATAACAAAACCAAAGAAAATAAAAGTTGAGGTTGATGATTTGAATCAAAAAATCTTGCAGTTATTAAAAATTCAAGAAATGAATTCAAGAGAAATCGAAAAATTAACCAAAAGTAAATCGACAGCTGTTATCTTTGCAATTCAGAATTTACTCGATTCAGACCAAATAAAAATCCAATCCAACAACAAATATAAGCTGACAGAATAATGAAAAAACTACGAATCGTTTTTATGGGAACACCAGAGTTTGCTGTCGGGATTTTGGATGCAATGATTAAAAATGACTATAAAGTTGTTGGCGTTATAACTGCGGCCGATAAACCAGCAGGTCGTGGTCAAAAAATAAAATATTCTGCTGTTAAAGAATATGCCTTAGAAAATAACTTACGATTATTGCAACCTGTAAACCTTAAAGATGTAGCTTTCCTTGAAGAATTAAGGTCGTTAAACGCAAATATCCAAGTAGTTGTGGCTTTTAGAATGTTGCCAGAAGCTGTCTGGAAAATGCCCGATTTTGGAACTTTCAATCTTCATGCGTCACTTTTACCGCTATATCGAGGTGCTGCTCCAATCAATTGGGCAATCATTAATGGCGAAACTCAAACTGGCGTAACTACATTTTTTATTGACGATAAGATCGATACTGGCGCAATAATAATGAGTAAAAAAACTACCATTTCTAACTCTGAATCCGCTGGAGAGCTTCACGATCGATTGATGAACTTAGGAAAAGAAGCTGTCGTTGCAACATTATCATTAATCGAAAACGAAACAGCAACTATAACAATTCAAAACGAAATTGAAGAACATAAAACAGCTTACAAACTCAATAAAGAAAATTGTAAAATTGATTTTTCCAAATCGGGTAGGGAGATTTACAATTTAATAAGAGGGTTATCTCCTTATCCTGCATCTTGGTGTTTTATTAAAGATGATAATCAAGAGTGGAATGTAAAGATTTATGAAGCTATTTTTAAAGAGGAAAATCACAGTTATATGATGGGTAAAGTTTGTACTACCAAAAAAGAAATGAAAATTGCAGTTTTGGGTGGATTTTTAGAAATTATTAGTTTACAATTTCCGGGTAAAAAGCGAATGAAAACTTCCGAATTATTAAACGGATTGTCATTTACAAATGCGGCGTTAGCCCTGTAAAGCCATATAAACGCTGAAAAATCAAGGTATAAATCAGTCAAAAAACCAGTCCTTATCAACAAACCAAGCGACTTATCAACAAAATAAGCAGATAATCATGTAATCGCTTGCAGAGTATGTATTTTCTCCTAAATTTGTTTAAGTATATCAAAATGTTTAACCAATATTAATAACAAATTATCATGAACAAATCAGAATTAATTGATGCTATTGCTGCTGATGCAGGAATTACAAAAGCAGCTGCAAAATTAGCTTTAGAATCTTTTTTAGGTAACGTAGGTGGAACTTTGAAAAAAGGTGGTAAAGTATCTTTAGTAGGTTTCGGATCTTGGTCTGTAACGAACAGAGCTGCAAGAGACGGAAGAAATCCTCAAACTGGAAAAACCATTAAAATTGCTGCTAAAAATGTAGTTAAATTTAAAGCTGGAGCGGATTTAGAAGGTGCAGTAAACTAATTAAAGTTTATTTTTTTAAAATACTAAAGCCACGCATTGCGTGGTTTTTTTATAAGTTTTATTTAATAAATTTGGTTTACAAGAAAATTTATTTTAAGTTTATTGAAAATTATTTAACAAATGATTTCTGAAAGACTCAAAAAAGGTAACTTATTAATCGCTGAACCCTCAATAATAGGGGATTTATCATTTAATAGATCTGTGATTTTGCTTGCCGATCATAATCCAGAAGGATCTGTAGGTTTTATAATAAATAAAGTACTAAAATATACCATCAATGATCTTGTTCCAGATGTTGAGGTTGATTTTAAAATATATAATGGTGGTCCGGTTGAACAAGACAATCTTTATTTTATACACAATATTCCTGATTTGATATCAAATAGTATTGAGATATCAAATGGTATTTTTTGGGGCGGCGATTTTGAAATCGCAAAAAAACTACTTAACGAAGGAAGTATAAAAGAAGACAACATTCGTTTTTTTCTTGGATATACAGGCTGGGACGCATCACAATTAGAACAAGAAATGCTTGCTAACTCTTGGATTGTGGCCGAAAATCATTATGAAAATAAAATAATTGGAAAATCAACTGCCAATTTCTGGAAAGAAAAAATTCTTGAATTAGGTGGCGAATATATTATTTGGTCAAACGCTCCTGAAAATCCTGCTTTAAACTAAAGCAAGTTCTTGGTTAAGAAGTTCAACTAGTTTTCTAGATGTATCCATATCAAAATTACGTTTTCGATATTTTGTAATAAATTGAATTCCTGAAATGATATTTGTAATAAACAATTCGTCCGCTTTTTGAAGATCAAATGGTGAGATTATAGTTTCTAAAACATCCAAATTCTCTATTTTTGAAGCCAATCTCAAAATTTGCTTGCGCATAATTCCGTTAAGGCAACCTTCAGAAATTGGTGGTGTAACCAATTGATTTCCAGTTTTCATAAAAATATTTCCGTTTAAGGCTTCAACAATATTTTTATCATTATTAAGTAGTAAACAATTTTGAAGATCATTTTCCTTAGCGAATATACTTCCAGTAATGTGAAGCATTTTGTTTGTTGTTTTTAAAGTTGATAAAAGCTGTTTAGAAACAAAAAAATCTTTATATAAATCAACTTCATAAACTTCATTTCTGAGGATATAAAGTTTATTTTCTAAAGATTTAACCTGTATTAAAAAGGATATTTCTCTAGTTTCAGGCAAATAATAGCCACCATCATTACGAAATACTGTAAAACGAATTCGTGCAGAATCTTCAATTTTATTGGCTTTTGCCAAACTGATTATTTGCTGTTCAAGATATTCCATCGTAAAGGAATTTGGGATTTCCATACGAACAATGCGCATTGATGCCATTAATCGGAAATAATGGTCTTCAAAATATAAAATTTTAGAATTTACAATTTTCAAAGTTTCAAAAACGCCGTCACCATAAAGAAAACTTCGGTTAGAATTAGAAAGTAAAGTATCAGATGTTAGGATTTCTCCATTAAGGTTTATCATAAAAAAAAGCCTATCAATTTATTAGAAATTGACCGGACAAATATACTTTATTATATTCTAAATTATGCAGACCCAATCACGTGTTTCAATTCTGAAATTTGATTTTTCCATAAGGAAGAAGCCTCTTCAATTTCATCTTCAAAGGCGAAATCGATCACCATTAGCGATACGTCTTTTGTAATTTCGTCTTCAAGAATCCGCAGTTCAAAATAATATTCGGTATCCTTTTCATTTTCATCTATCCATCTGAACTTTATTTTTTCATTAGATTTTTTTGAAGATAAACGAGCATTTTCTTCGGAGTCATCCCAGATGAAGGTAAAAAATTCTCCTCGCGAATTCACGTTATCCGCAAACCATTCTGACAATCCTGATGGAGTAGATATATATTGATATAAAAGCTGTGGCGAGGAGTTAATAGGTATCTCGAGTTCGTATCTTATTTTTTCTTGCATTTGATTGACTATTTATGCTGGAAAAGTATTGAATTAAATTACAATAAAAAAGCATTTTTAAAAATATTTTTTTTTTACTATTTATTCTTGTATCATCTGATTTTAGTTTTATATTTGCACCCGCGAAGAAATTATATTTCTAACCTTAATAATGGCGAGGTAGCTCAGTCGGTTAGAGCATTGGATTCATAACCCAAAGGTCACGAGTTCAAATCTCGTTCTCGCTACTAGAAATTGAAATCCCGGATTTATTCGGGATTTTTTTATACTTCTAAACCATGAAAAAATCTATTCTATTACTTTTTTTATTTTTTTATTCTATTTGTAATGCGCAATTAAGTACTGTTATCAATAAAACAGCCTATCCATTTTGGATTAATCTTCCTGAAACAGAAATATTGAATAATAATCCGCCAATTTTTGTTTTTCTTCATGGCAGAAGTTTGTCTGGAACCGATCTGAACAAAGTAAAGCGTTATGGCGTTCTTACTGCGATACTAAAAGGAAGAAAAATTCCAGCTATTGTTATTGCTCCTCAGGTTGTTAATACCGCTTGGGATGCTGCTAAAGTTATGGAAGTTGTTGACTATGTACAGAAAATGTACAAGACCAATACCAACCGTGTTTATGTTTGCGGCATGAGTCTTGGAGGTTATGGCACGTTAGAATTGGTATCCAAATATCCTCAAAAAATTGCTGCTGGGGTTGCTATTTGTGGCGGCGGGAATATAAAAGAAGCTTGTAATATGGCTAAAGTACCTTTATGGATACAGCATGGTGATAAAGATGTCGCCGTGCCGTTATCGCAATCGCAAAATGTTGTAGCAGCAATTAAGAAATGCGAAAATCAATCGGAGTTAATTTTTACAATTATTTCTGGTGCTAGTCATGGTAGCGTGGAACAACTTTTTCATGAAGATGCTTTGTATGATTGGTTGTTTTCTCATACTCGATAGTCTTGAGGTTTGCGTATTCTATGATGATATGCAAGTAAATTTGATTTTTATTTAACTGGCAAATTTATAGGTGTTGATATATGGTGTTTCTCTTTTAATTACACTAAAAACTCTATCTATAATCTTACATCTTATATTGTTTAACACTAGCA
>JANOPO010000004.1:0-3545 GCA_031422015.1 Flavobacterium sp.
ATCTGGAATTCCAACTCCATTATCTTTTACCGTAATTTCAATATAATTATCCTTTTGACTTGTGGTTACACTAACAACTGGTTTAAAATTTTCACCTGCTTGTTTTTGCATTTGATGTGTGGCATAAAAAGCATTGGTAAATAAATTCAACAACACACGTCCTATATCTTGAGATAACACATTTACTTTTGGAAGTTTTTCATCAAAATGAGTAACTAATTCAGCATTAAAACTCTTGTCTTTGGCACGCAAACCGTGATAGGCAAGACGCAAATACTCATCGGCGAGTTTATTAATATCCGTTGGTTCTTTAGTTGTGCTTCCAGAGCGACTGTGTTGTAACATTCCTTTGACAATGCCATCGGCTCGTTTGCCATGATAGTTTATCTTTTCCAGATTTTGTTTTACGTCCGATGCAATTGCTTTTGCTTCTTCAATATCGCCTTTGTTTAATTCTTCGTTCATTTCATCAAGAAGTTCAGAACTAACTTCAGAAAAATTATTCACAAAGTTCAACGGGTTTTGAATTTCATGTGCAATACCTGCAGTGAGTTCTCCTAGTGATGCCATTTTTTCGGATTGAATTAACTGATTTTGAGTGGCTTTTAAATCTTCTATCGATTTGGTTAACTGATTGGTTCTTAGCGATACTTTTTCTTCCAGAATAGCATTTTCACGTTTTAGGTTTTTCGCTCTATACACAATATAAGCGCGAATTACACCTACGAAAACTACCAAATAGAATAGGTATGCCCACCACGTTTTCCACCAAGGTGGAGAAATAATTATTTTTATAGCTGGATTTTCAGTACTCCAAACACCGTCACTATTGGCAGCTTTGATATGAAAAACATATTCTCCAGGCGCAAGATTGGTATAGGTTACAGTTCGCTGTGTTCCGGCTTGAACCCAATTGTTGTCATAACCATCTAACTTATACGCATAAATATTGGCTGAAGGATCATCATAATGCAAGCCGATATAATTGAACTGAATTCGGTTTTGTTGGTAACTCAATGCAATTTCTTTTTTCCCGTAGGTTAACATTGTTTTGAATTCGTCTGTTTTGGCATCAGGATTAATAACTGCAATATTCTCCATTTGCACTTTTGGTGGAAATTGATTTGCATTCAGGTCTTTTGAATTAAACACAACAATACCATCAGTTAGCGTTGTCATAAAAGAGCCGTTATCTAATTTGAAGAATTGTTGCTGTTCTCTATTTATATCATTTCCTGTCAAAATGGTATTTATTGGAAAATTTTTAATCGCTAAATTTTTTGGGTTAATACGAGAAATACCTCTCTCTGTTGTTACCCAAATAAACCCATTGGCATCTTCATTAATTCCTAATATTTCATTAAAAAGTAAGCCATTGGCTTCACTGAGTTGTCGTATAATTTTTCCTTTTTTACGGTCAAATTCAAAAAGCCCAGATTGATAAGTGCCTATCCAAAACCTACCAGATGTATCTTCATAGAAGTCGGTAATACATCTCATATTCTTATCATTTGTATCTAGATAGTTAATAAAGCAATCTTTTACAGGGTCATATAGGTTAATACTACCATAGTTGGTTCCTACCCAAAAATTGTGTTGACGGTCAACATAAGTGCATATTACACGAGCATCATCTAAAGCACCTGCATTTTTTGAGGTACTTTTTTCCTGATTTTTTCTATACGGATACGGCTTAAATTTTTTTGACTTTGGGTTAAAAGAAACAATTCCTTTATTATTTGACCTAAGCCAAATTAGTCCGTTATCATCTTCAAATGGACTAAAAAAAAATCCATCTGGAATAATTTTATTTAAGGCGAATTTTTCTTTTTTCCCTGTTGTACTATTGTAACTAATCAAGTATTTTTCTGTGCAGATATAAAAATTACCTTCTTTAGTTTGACAACCATTTCCGCTATACAAATCATTTAAATCTGCTCTGAATATTTTACTAAAATTATTAGTGTTTTGGTTCCAATTATAAATAAAGTTTTTATCATTGAACCAGTTGTGACCCTTTTTACCTTTAGCAAATTTTCCGCCTTCTTTGGGATAACTGCCTACTTGTTCTGGGTTGTTTTTGTATATAGTAAACGTGCTTTTAATTCGGTTGCTTTTATTGGCTCCAGACCAACCAAAACCCAACCAAAGTGTTCCGGTATGGTCTAACATTTTAACACGAATATCATACTCTTTTAAAACTGCACCTGAACGTTTAGCATCGAATATGTATTTTTCAAAATACCTAGTGTTTGGATTAAAATATACTAATCCTTTACCTGAAGACAGCCAGAAATTACCTTCTTTGGTTTCGAGAATGTTAAAAATTAATTTTTCTGCTTTGGGATTTTCATAGGTTAATCCCGATTTAAAATAGTCAAATGTTGCTGTTTTTCGATCCAAGCGTAGCATTTCATTATAACCAGTAAACCACAATTGGTTTTTTTTATCCTCGTGAATTCCTTTATTAAATATACCTATTACAAACTCTAAATCACGATCCTTATAATTTACTGGACTTGCAACATTTGAATTGTGACTATAGGAAGTATAGGTATTTGCTTTAGTGTCGAAGCGAACAACTTTATTGTCTTTAGCATTTCCCCGAAATGAAACCATCCAAAAAATATTAGGTTCAGAAGGTGCTTCATACAAATAGGCAACTTCTTTAGTTTGAGCTGGGATGTTTGAGGTGGCATATCCTTTTAGTGGTTTATTTTTTCCTTCATAACTGTAAAATCCATTATTGGAACCAAACCAAACTTTGCCTGATTGCGATCTAAAAGCACTATAAAAACGAGAAGCATTTGTATAATTTGTCTTTTTAAATTGTTTGCCAAAAAATTCAAATTTTCCGTTTTTATCTAATTTCCATAGGTAGGAAGTCATCCAATCTTTAGAAGCAAATCCCCAAATATTTCCGTCTTTGTCATCGGTACAAATTGTATAAACAAATGCCATATCTTTTTCAGGATAAACGAATTGGGTAAACGTATCGGTTGTTGGGTTGTATTTGAATAAGCCATTAGAATTCGTACTTATCCATAAGATATTGTTTTTATCTAAATATATTGTTTGAACGTTGGTTAAGGGATCTAGATTTGTTTTTTTTGTTCCCAATTGGTAAACCTTATAATTGTATCCATCATAGCGTACTAAACCATTTTGCGTTGCCATCCAAATATAACCTTGTTGGTCTTCAACCATATCTCTAACGGTACTTTCGGGCAATCCCGATTTTACATCGTGTTTCTCAAAATACACTTGATTTTGCTGGGCTTGAATGGAGCAAGAAAATCCAAGTAAGAGAAATAGATAGGCATATAAAAATGGTTTCATAAGTACTGTTTATTTTTATAAAGATACTATAATTTTAAAAGTAGTTCCCAAGTTTTCTGCTGTTTCCACTTTCAACTCACCACCATGCGCTTTCACAATATCATAACTCAACGATAATCCCAATCCAGTGCCTTGTCCTGTTGGTTTTGTAGTAAAGAAAGGTTGAAATATTTTATCAAATAATTTCATAGTTATAGATTTAATAT
>JANOPO010000005.1:0-1911 GCA_031422015.1 Flavobacterium sp.
AACAATTTAGAGATTTCATTTTCGACGTTTCAATTTTCATTTACATTTTTCTACGCAATATTTTCTCCAAAACAATTTAGAGATTTCACTTTTCACGTTTCAATTTTCTATGTGAAAGAATAGAGTAGAAGTTAAAAAAAAGAGTTTTAATTACAGAAAAAGTGTCATTTGAAATTCTGAAAAACGCTTGTTTATAACGTTTCCTTGCTAGAGCTCGTGGCGGCTTATGGAAAGCTTTTTTTCCAGAACCGCACGAGCGAAGTTATGAAAAGTAAACGAACAATTTACCGAAAAACTAGCCATGAGTTTTAGCAAGTGTTAGCAGTAGCCTTTTTAGTACTTGATGATTTTAAATAATTCGATACTTTTATCACTAACTACTTTTATAATGTATGTTGCACTTTCTAATGAAGAAATATCCATTTGGGCTACCTCGGAATTCAAGCTATTTTTCAAAACCATTCTCCCTTGTAAATCATAAATCAAGATATTAGAAATAATGGCAGTTTTCGATAGAATAGTAAAATTACCGTTTGTTGTATTTGGAAAAACAGATAGCGTATTATCGAGGTCGTAATCTGAAATATTTAAATTGCCGCAATTCACATTGACAAGTATATTACTGTCATTACTAGATTCATTACCCAATTGTAAATAGTCATTAGCTCCGCAAGTATAAAGAAAATTATTGGATGTTAGCGCTAAAGTGTGAAATCCACCTCCTGAAATATTTGTCCAATCAGTTGTACTTCCTATTTGAATAGGTGTGTTTTTATTAACAGTAGTTCCATCGCCTAATTGACCTCTAGCATTTCCTCCCCATGCCCACAAACTCCCATCATTTTTTATTGCAACTGTGTGAAAGGTGCCAGCCATAATTTTTGACCAATCGATGGAAGTTCCAATTTGAATAGGTGTGTTTTGGGCTATTGAGCTTCCGGTATCATAACCTAATTCGCCCTGAAAATTCCCACCCCATGACCAAAGTGTACCATCATTTTTTATAGCTATTGTATGATATGCGCCCGCAGCAATTTTTGCCCAATTATTATCAGTTCCAACTTGGGTAGGCAAAAATTGGTTTGCAGATGTTCCATTTCCAAGTCCACCTAAAGCATTATAACCCCAAGACCAAAGTGTACCATCATTTTTAAGTGCTACAACATATTCAGCACCCATAATAATTTTCGACCAATTATTGTCTGTGCCTATTTGAATCATTGTAAGCGAACTGACTTGATTTCCTGTACCTAATTGTCCAGCGAAATTATCACCACATGCCCATAATGTGCCATTGCTTTTAAGTGCCATAGTATTGTATCTTCCTGCTGCTATTTGATTCCAATCAGTATCTGTTCCTATTTGATGTGGAATATTATTGTCAGTTGTGTTGCCATTATCCAATTGTCCACCTATATTCCAACCCCATGCCCAAAGGGTTCCATTGTTTTTGAGTGCAACTGTATGATTTGTTTTGGTATCTACCTCAAGCCAATTATTATCATTTCCTATTTGTGTAGGCGTATTTTTGTTTACAAAAGTACCGTCACCCAATTGTCCATGCGTATTATCTCCCCAGGCCCAAATTGTCCCGTCATCTTTTATTGCTATGCTGTACCAGTCGCCAGTTTTAATTTTAGACCAGCATTGTGAATAGGAATAATAATTCAAAAGAATTATAAAAGATAGTAAAAATATATACTTTTTCTGAGGTTGATTTGTTTTCATAGTTGATATTTAGTTGTTTTTTATTATTTATAATGTTGCTCAAGGCGGTTTCAAGTTTCTAGCGCAATTTTTTGGTTAATAAATTTACCGTTTTATTTCCCGGATTTTTGCACCAAATTTTGAAAGATTTGATTTCAAAATTCGAGAATAAAACTACGTTATTTTTTTGAATAATGTTCATTT
>JANOPO010000006.1:0-10607 GCA_031422015.1 Flavobacterium sp.
TTTTGAAATTCATATTGATAAAATTTAAATGGCATTCCAAATTATATCGTTTGGAACTGGTGCAATAATTTGAATATTTTCTTTAGAAACGGGATGTGTAAAAACAAGTTTTCTAGCATGAAGATGAATACCACCATCGGGATTACTTCTGTCAAAACCATATTTTAAATCACCTTTTATTGGAGAACCAATGGCTGATAGTTGCGCTCGAATTTGATGATGTCTACCTGTATGAAGATTTATTTCTAGGGCAAAATAATTGTTTAACGTAGCAATAATTTTATAGTCTAAACTGGCCAATTTACTTTCTGGAACTTCTTTTATATGTGCTTTTGAGGTGTTGTTTTTCTCATTTCGTTTCAAATGATGAACCAGTTTGTCTTCGGATTTTATTGGCTTATTTTTGACTACAGCCCAATATGTTTTTTGTGTTTCCCGATTGCTAAACATTTCGTTTAGTCTGGTTAAAGCCTTAGTAGTTCTGGCAAAAACAACAATTCCTGTTGTTGGTCTGTCTAATCGGTGAACTACACCAAGAAAAACTTCGCCTGGTTTATTATATTTTTCTTTTATAAATTCTTTTACTATTTCGCACAGAGGTTTGTCGCCAGTTTTATCGCCCTGAACAATATCTCCAACACGTTTGTTAATCACAATAATATGATTGTCTTCGTGAAGAATCTGAAGGTTATTTTTATTGGAAACGATTTTTTCTGCCAAAATTAATAGTTACAATTACTAATATTGTTCATTCGAATTTGGAAAATCATTACTTTTTACATCTGCAACATAATTCCCAATCGCTTTGGTCATCTGGTCATATAAATCTAAATAACGGCGTAAAAATCTTGGACTAAATTCATTGTTCATACCTAACATATCATGAATAACAAGAACTTGACCGTCAACTCCGCCGCCAGCACCAATGCCAATAACAGGAATCGAAATACTTTTGGCAACTTTCTCTGCCAATGCAGCAGGAATTTTTTCTAAAACCAAGGCAAAACAACCCAATTTCTCTAAAAGTTTAGAATCTTCTAGTAATTTTTCTGCTTCTTCATCTTCTTTTGCACGAACAGTATAAGTTCCAAATTTGTAGATCGATTGTGGCGTTAAACCCAAATGCCCCATTACCGGAATTCCGGCTGCCAAAATTCTTTTAATAGATTGCTTAATTTCGCTTCCGCCTTCCATTTTTACTGCATGACCGCCAGATTCTTTCATAATTCTAATAGAGGAACGAAGGGCTTCTTTTGGATCAGACTGGTAGGTTCCAAAAGGAAGATCGACCACAACCAAAGCTCGATCGCAGGCACGAACAACGCCAGATGCGTGATAGATCATTTGATCTAATGTTATCGGTAAGGTAGTTTCGTGTCCTGCCATAACGTTACTTGCCGAATCACCAACTAAAATTACATCAATTCCTGCCGAATCAACAATTTTTGCCATCGTATAATCGTAGGCTGTCAACATTGATATTTTTTCGCCATTGGCTTTCATATCAATTAATGATTTTGTAGTAATTTTTTTATAATCTTTTTTTGCTACCGACATTTTGAATAAATTAGAGTTTGTAAAAGTAATCAAAACGATTAGTTTAAAGCAAAAAAAAAATGGACTTGAAATTAATCAAATCCATTTTTTATGTTATATTGTATTCCGGTTTATTTTTTTAAATCACTAAATTTTATATCGGCTCCAAAAGATGCATTTGTTTTTTCTACGACCAATTCTTTTACAACCATAAAGTTTGCTGTTTTTTTAACATTTATTGAAGAGTTACCAATTGCAATAGTGTATGTTCCTGCATCTGCAATCCATGCGTTTTGGTTTGCTACAAAAGAGGCAAGATTTTTAGCATTCAATTCTAAGATTATGGTTTGGTTTTCTCGAGGTTGCAATAGTGCAGTTTTACCAAAAGCTTTCAATTCTGACGTTGGTTTGTCAATTGATTTCGCTGGAGCAGAAAGATAAAGTTGCACAACCTCTTTTCCTGCAACTAAACCTATATTTTTTACAACAACGGAAACTGTCATACTGTTTTTGAATGTTTTTGAACTTAATTTAATATCAGAAAATTCAAAATTGGTGTACGATAAACCATAACCAAATTCATAAGATGGTTTAACATTAAAAGTATTAAAATAGCGATATCCAACATAAACACCTTCTTCATAAGTTACGCTTGTTGGGTTTTCGGCTGGCGTTCCTATCCAATTTTTAGTAGCTGCGGCATCACTATAATGTACAGGAAAAGTCATGGTTAATTTTCCAGAAGGATTTGTTTTTCCTGAGATAACATCTGCTACAGAGTTTCCACCTTCTTGTCCGGGTTGCCATGGAAGTAGTATTGCATCTACTTTATCTCTCCAGCTTGCAGTTTCTACAACGCCACCAATATTAAGTATTACAACCACTTTTTTTCCATTGGAATGAAATGCTTCACTTACTTTATCAATTAAATTTATTTCGTCTATTGCTAAATTAAAATCTTCATCAACAACTCTATCACCGGATTCTCCCGCATTTCTTCCTATTGTAATCAGGGCAATATTTGAAGCTGCAGCTTTTGTGTCAATAAATGATTTACTTAGTTCTAATTCTGCTAATCTTTTTGGAACAGCCAATAATCCACCTTCTTTTTCTCGGCGTTTCATTTCTTTTTCTTTTTGCCCATCTGTATAAGGTTTGTAAGCGTTTTCTAGTTCTTTATCAATAGTAAAACCAGCGTTTGTTAATCCGTCAATTAACGAAATAGAATACGCCTCGTTTACATCGCCACTTCCTGTTCCGCCAGAAAGAAAATCATACGACGTAACCCCAAAAACTGCTATTGGCGCTGTTTTTGACGTAAAAGGTAATGTGTTTTTATCATTTTTTAAAAGAATTGTTCCTTCAGAGGCAGTTTGTCTAGTTATCGTTGCATGTGCTTTTAAATTGGGTTTGTTTGAGTACTTATAATTACTCATTGCAGGCGATTTTAATACCAATTCTAATATTCGACTTACATCTTTGTCTACTACCTCTTTCGATAATTTCCCATTTTTAATATTTTCTAAAATAGCTTGTTTTTGTTGTGGTAATCCTGGCATTAATAAATCATTCCCCGCAGATAATTGCGCCGTTACATTGCTTACAACATTTGCTTCTCTAAAACCTTTATATCCTCCAAACCAATCGGTCATTACTAATCCTTTAAAACCCCATTCGTTTCTTAAAACAGTAGTTAATAAATCTTTTCTTTCAGAAGTATAAGTTCCGTTTAGTAAATTGTAAGACGACATAATTGTCCAAGGTTGCGCTTCTTTTACTGCAATTTCAAATCCGCGTAAATAAATTTCGCGCAACGCTCGTTCACTAACATGAGCATTTATTCCCATCCTGTTTCGTTCCTGATTGTTTACTGCAAAATGTTTAATTGAAGTTCCAACACCATTAGATTGTATTCCATTTACCATAGCAGCAGCAATTTTTCCTGTTAAGAAAGGATCCTCCGAGTAGTATTCAAAATTTCTACCACATAAAGGATTTCTATGAATGTTCATTCCTGGACCAAGCAAAACATCTACACCATATTCTTTTACTTCGTTACCCATAGCTTTACCAACAGTAGAAATTAATTCGGTATTCCAAGTAGAAGCCAAAGCAGTGCCAACGGGAAACGCTGTCGCAAAATAGGTACTTGTATCATTATCTCTTTTGGGATTTATTCGCAGTCCAGCTGGACCATCAGAAACTACTACTGATGGAATTCCTAATCTTTTTATTTCAAATGTTCCGCCTGCGGCACCAGGAACTTTACCCAGATTTGCACCCGGAATAAAAGTAAAAGTTGATGTGTCAAATCCAGGCATGCCAGTTCCTATTAAAAGACTTGTTTTTTCATCATCGGTTAATTTACTCAATAAATCCTTAATTCTGTCTGACATTGGCAAACGATAATCTTCGTATTGGTCTAGTTTTCCGTTGTTGTTTAAATCTGCAAATGTAAATCCATCAATTGTAAGAAGTGGATTTTCAATTGAAGTATTCAGTTTTGGTTTTGTATCCCAAGAAATTGCAGAAATTACAAGTGCTGAAAAAAGTGCTGTTTTCGCAATTTTCATAAAAAAATAATTTTTCATTTATTTGAATTTTGATTACTAATAATTGTATTGCTTCAAGATGAAGCAATATAAGTTATTTATTTTAATATTTGCAAAAAATTAAATAGATTCTATATTTTTTAAAGTTTAAAAAAATTTATATGCTGTATTTTGTAATTTAGCAACTGAATTCCTTTTTTATGGACATTAAAAAAATTATTGAGCAAAAGTCTGAAGATGCTTGGCAGATTTATCTTCCGCATTTATCTATTGATTGCGTAGTTTTTGGTTTTCAAGATGCCTCATTAAAAGTATTGGTTACCAAAATTAAAGATCAAAATTTATTGGCACTTCCAGGCGGATATGTTTTAAAAACCGAAAATCTTCATGAAGCTGCTAATAGAATATTGTTAGATAGAACTGGAGTGGAAAATATTTATTTACAACAGTTTAGAGTTTTTGGAGATTTGAATCGTTCTGAAGGTTTTTTTGAAGCATATTCGGACACACTTTGGAACAAACAACGATTTATTTCGATTGGGTTTTATGCTTTGGTAGATTATTCTAAAGTAAATTTGGTTGTTGATTCTATTTCTGATATTTGCGAGTGGAAATCTATCAATAAATTAGATAATTTTATGATGGATCATCAAACTATATTTGATAAGGCGCTGGTAAGATTGCGAAAAGAATTGAATCATAAACCTATAGGATTAAATCTATTGCCAGAAAAATTTACCATGCCAGAACTGCAAAAGCTATACGAAATCATTTTAGATAGAAAACTAAATAGAGGAAATTTTTACAGAAAAATGCTACATTATGATATACTAGAAAAACTTGATGAAAGCAGAAAAGGTGGTGCACACAGGGCTCCAGATTTATACAAATTTGATATCGAAAAGTATCAAAATGCCTTAAAAAATGGTTTAAGAGAAGGTTGGTAAAAAAAATTTAAAAATGTCAAAAATTATACTAATAACCGGCGCGTCGTCAGGTATCGGAAAATCAATTGGTGAGTTTCTAACCCATAAAAGTTATACGGTGTACGGAACCAGCAGAAATCCTGCCGCAGTAAAAGATTCTAAATTTCCTTTATTGACACTTGATGTTCGAAATAGCGATAGCATTGAAGCTTGTGTGTCAGAAATTATTGAAAAATCGGGTAGGATAGATGTTGTCATCAACAATGCTGGTGTTGGAATTACTGGTCCATTAGAAGAAATTCCAACTCAGGAAATTAAAAATAATTTTGAAACCAATTTTTTTGGACCTATCGAAGTTATCAAAGCTGTTTTGCCACAAATGCGTGCGCAACAATCGGGTTTAATTATCAATATTACATCGATTGCAGGTTATATGGGTTTGCCTTATCGCAGTATTTATTCGGCATCCAAAGGCGCACTCGAGATTATAACCGAAAGTTTGCGCATGGAAGTAAAACCTTTCGGGATTCAGATTACCAACGTTGCACCAGGAGATTTTGCTACCAATATCGCTGCGGGTCGTTATCATGCACCAGTTATTAGAAATTCGGATTACGAGCAAAGCTATCAAAAGGTACTCAATACGATGAATGAACATGTTGATTCGGGCAATAATCCGCAACAAATGGCAGAAGCAATTTTTAGAATCATTAAAACTTCGAATCCTAAAATTCATTATAAGATTGGAGCTTTTATGCAAAAATTTTCCATAGTTCTTAAACGAATTCTTCCTGATAAAATGTATGAAAAAATGCTAATGAATCATTATAAATTGTAGTTTTGTACTTGCGTTAAGGATAGAAGCGAAAATCCTTTTGTGATCTCGTTTTCAGAACGAGAGAACAAAAGATTGTAGCGGATAGCCTGACCCGAAGGGAAACGCCCAAAAATATAAATAACAACACAACAAAATACTATGAAATTTTTTATCGACACTGCAAATTTAGCTCAAATTAAAGAAGCACAAGCACTTGGAGTTTTGGATGGTGTAACTACAAATCCGTCGCTTATGGCAAAAGAGGGCATTACAGGCAAAAACAACATCTTGAAGCATTATGTTGACATTTGTAATCTTGTAGAAGGCGATGTAAGTGCTGAGGTTAACGCACTGGATTATGACGGAATGATTAAAGAAGGCGAGGAGTTGGCAGATTTGCATGAACAAATTGTGGTTAAGTTACCGATGACCAAAGAAGGTGTGATGGCTGCCAAATATTTTTCTGATCGTGGTATCAAGACCAACGTAACTTTGGTTTTTTCGGCTGGACAGGCCTTATTGGCTGCAAAAGCTGGAGCAACGTACGTGTCGCCGTTTATTGGGCGATTGGATGATGTATCGACTGATGGGTTAAACTTGATTCAGGAAATTAGAGAAATCTATGATAATTATGGTTACGAAACTCAGATATTAGCTGCTTCAGTGCGTCATACAATGCATATTGTAAATTGTGCGAAAATTGGTGCCGATGTTATGACGGGACCACTTTCTGCAATTTACGGATTATTAAAACATCCACTTACAGATATTGGTTTGGCCCAATTTGTTGCTGACTTTGAAAAAGGAAATAAGTAATCGCAGAAGGCAGAATTGAGAAGGCAGATTTCAGAATATAAAAAAATCCAACTTTAAAGTTGGATTTTTTGTTTTATAAATTAGTCAAATATATTTAAATCTAATTTCTAATTTCTGAATCATAAAATTACTTCAGCTCATTTTCAAATTTAACATCAAATATATTTGTAAAGGCGTTTTTTATTAATTTATTTTCATCTAAAATAATTGTCCTGTGCACCTTTGTAATTGCCCATTTCGATTTTAAATCTTCAAAATTTTTACTTCGTAGTTCGTTTATGCCATTAAATTTATAGGTTGCTAGGGTCTGAATCCATTTGTTTTGATCATCATCAAGATTTATAGCAATGAATTGATAATCTGAATATTTGGATTTTAGAGACAACAGTTTTTTGTGTGCAGCTTCAAGATGAGAAGTTAGATTTTTTGTCCAGAAAAAAACGACTGTTTTCTTTTTCTGAAAATCGTTTGACGAAATTTCTTGACCATCAAGATTAATCAATGTCACTTCTGGAAGTCCGTTTCCTACATTCAATAATTGAATAGCATTTCCAATCTTCAGAATCTCATTTTTCTGACTTTTATCTGTCGAATATTTTTTAT
This sequence comes from Flavobacterium sp., assembly GCA_031422015.1. Taxonomy (GTDB): domain Bacteria; phylum Bacteroidota; class Bacteroidia; order Flavobacteriales; family Flavobacteriaceae; genus Flavobacterium. The sequence goes on from JANOPO010000006.1 coordinate 7,251, forward strand.
ATGTTTCTAAAAACAGCTTATTATTGACCATATTTTGATCTTCTAATAAATAGGTGAAAGCAATATTATTGAGAATATTATTCTTTAATTTTTCGTTTTTGATAAGTGTGTCAGCAATATTTAATTTGTTGACATTTGTTTTTAAAGCCAAATCCAAATCTGTAAAATGATTGTGATAGGTGATTGTTGAACAATTATTTAACATGTTAGATATGTACATAACAAAAGGCGAAAAATCGGCTAATTTTATATTGTCAAAATCAATAAACTTGCGAAATGCATAATAATTTTTAGGAAGTTTTTCATAAATATCTTCTCCAGTTCGTATTTGATGTACTTTTGGATAGATTTCTTTCTTTGAAAAATACTGAAAATCCAATGCAGATTTTGCATATAATTCAAAACCTTCAGACCATTTTATATCGTCTTTATTTGATTGATAAAAAGCTTTATTAGAATTGTGTACAGAATCTATATTTTTATTGAAATTGACAAGATCATATTCAAAAACTGAAAACATCGTATTTTTGTCTTCTTCGTTTTTGAGATATAAATCCATCAAAAAATTATTTTTTTGATCGCCACGCCCGCAAAAAACAACCGAATTATCAAAATCTTTCGCGTTGATATGGACCATGATACTATCATTCTTGTCGAAGTAGACATATTGATATTCAGGAATATTTTTAAAACTATATAAACCAGGAGTTAATGAATCAAATTTTATAAGGAAACGATTGTTTTTATCAAGTTTAACGCTATCAATAACTTTTGAATTTCTACAAAAAAGAATATAATCGCTGGTTGGGTTGGTGACCTCACCCCCGAAATATGCCCGATATTCTTCATTTTTTGAATCCTTTTTGCAAGAAAAAAGCAATCCAAGTACTAAAAATAAAGTTGCCGTTACTAAATTCTTTTGATTCAAAAACATTTTAGGTCTAATTATAAAAAAACAAATATATTTTAATGATCTGTTGATTTTGTTAAGATTCCGTTAAATAACAAATGTTTAGTAACTAAACCAAAAGAAAATGAAATAAGGTGTTACTTATCATTCTATATAAATACTTGCTACTTACGAACAAAAAAATACTTTTTTTGCTTACTTTTGCACCCAAATTTAGAATCCTATTCTCAAAAATTTAATTAAATCAAAATAAATGTTATCTATAAACAATTTATCAGTTCAATTTGGCAAACGAATTTTGTTTGACGAAGTAAATACCATTTTTACTCACGGGAATATTTATGGCGTTATTGGAGCCAATGGTGCCGGAAAATCAACTTTTTTGAAAATAATTTCTAGCGAAATAGATCCCACTGCCGGGCATGTTCATTTAGAACCTGGAAAAAGAATGTCGGTTTTGAATCAAAACCACAATATGTTTGACGAAAATACCGTTCTTGAAACAGTCTTGATGGGAAACAAAACATTATATGCAATCAAGAAAGAAATGGACGAATTATATCTTGATTATAATGATAAAAACGCGGATAGAATAGGAGAGTTGCAAGTTCAATTTGAAGAAATGAATGGTTGGAACGCCGATTCTGATGCAGCTGCAATGTTATCCAACTTAGAAATTTCTGAAGAACATCATTATACAACAATGGGCGATTTGGATAATAAACTTAAAGTTCGTGTGTTATTAGCACAAGCACTTTTTGGCAATCCCGATTTGTTGATAATGGATGAGCCAACAAACGATTTAGATTTTGAAACCATTGTGTGGCTCGAAAATTTCTTGGCAAATTATGAAAATACAGTAATTGTGGTTTCTCACGATAGACACTTTCTGGATGCAGTTTGCACACATATTTCGGATATAGATTTTAGTAAAATAAACCATTATTCGGGTAATTATACATTTTGGTACGAATCTAGCCAATTAGCTGCCAAACAACGGGCGCAACAAAACAAGAAAGCAGAAGAAAAGAAACAAGAATTAGAGGAATTTATTCGTCGTTTTTCGGCCAATGTTGCCAAATCAAAACAAGCTACTTCTCGTAAAAAAATGATTTCGAAATTAAATATTTCAGAAATAAAACCATCATCTCGTCGCTATCCAGCTATCATTTTTGATCAAGAGCGCGAAGCCGGCGATCAAATTTTGAATGTTCAAAATCTGGCAGCTTCTGTTGATGGAGAAACCTTATTTAAAGGCGTGGATTTGAATATGGCAAAAGGCGATAAAATTGTTTTAATTTCAAAAGATTCGCGAGCAACATCGGCATTTTATGATATTCTAAACGGAATTTCGAAAGCTGATGCTGGAACTTTCGATTGGGGAATTACAACCAACCAAGCCTATTTGCCCGTTGATAATCATTCTTTTTTTGAAAGCGATTACTCTCTAGTTGATTGGTTGCGTCAATTTGTAAAAACCGAAGAAGAACGTGACGAAGTAAACATTAGAAGTTTTCTGGGTAAGATGATTTTTTCGGGCGAAGAAGCCTTAAAAACCTGTCGTGTTCTTTCTGGTGGCGAGAAAGTGCGTTGTATGCTTTCGCGAATGATGATGGAGCGCGCCAATGTTTTAATGATTGATGAGCCTACAAATCACCTAGATTTGGAGTCGATCACGGCGTTCAATAATTCGTTAAAAAACTTTAAGGGTTCTATAATTTTTACGACTCATGACCATGAGTTTGCTCAAACTTTAGGTAACCGAGTAATTGAGTTAACACCAAATGGAGCGATTGATCGGTACATGACTTTCGATGATTATCTTGAAGATGAAAAAGTGCAAGAATTGAGAAAGAAAATGTATAATTAAAAATAGTTTACTGATTCATACTATTTCTATGCGACTTTATAAAAGTTGTTAGAAATGTTAGGGCTATGGTCTCATCTGCAGAAAAAAGCTGACTGTGATTAAAATTATTTAAACCTTTAATTTTGTTAATTTCTTGATAATTTGTTGATTTAAAGCCCATTGACCAATTTTCAAACTGTCTTTTTTGGATGGTGTCTTTTATAACACAAATAATTCCTTTGTGACGATTATCGGTACTTATTCTGTCGAATAGTGCTGTGACTTTATCTTCTTCACCTTCTAAGACTTGAATAAAATCGCCATCAATATGTAGTAAAATACCGGTAATATGATTTTTAAGATTACTTTGTTTAGCTTCCACAAGAAGTTTGTCTAGTTGCTTTTCATCTAGATATCCGTTTACAGTACTTAAATAAATGATTCGATACATTTTTAAACATTGTTGTCCGATAAAAAAGAAGCCAAAAAGATGGCTTCTTTAAAGTAATCGTAAATTTGTGTTGCAAAATACAATAAACGATGAGCAAAAGTAATTATTTTTCTAGTAAATCTGTTTTCGGACAGCTGATTTCTTTAA
>JANOPO010000007.1:0-23298 GCA_031422015.1 Flavobacterium sp.
TTTGATACAACAAAACAAAGAGAATGCCATTCAGAAAAATAAAATTTCGCAAAATAAGTTAATACAAATCTTGGGTTTAGGAATCGTAACGTTACTAATTGGATTATTGATTTTTGGTTACCTAAGTTATCGTAATCGAAACAGAAAAAATGAATTATTAGCTGTCAAAAATGCCGAAAACGAACTGTTATTGAAAGAAATTCACCATCGTGTAAAAAACAACCTCGAAGTAGTCGCGAGTTTACTCGCATTACAATCAGCTCAAATAGATGATCCAAATACTAAATATGCCATGGCAGAAAGTCAGAATCGGGTTAATTCTATTGGGATTGTGCATCAAAAACTCTATCAAGGAACCAATCTTGGGGCTGTAGAAATGAAAGATTATTTCCTGAATTTAAGTGAAAGTATTTTCGAAAGTTTTGGTGCAGAACAACGAATTGATCTTAAATTGGCGATGGAAAATCTCGATTTAGATATTGACACCGCTGTGCCACTTGGGTTAATCGTCAACGAATTATTGACCAATTGCATTAAATATGCTTTCCCAGAAGAAGAAAATGGAACGATTACCATTAAACTTCACAAAAACAACAACATGCTCCGATTGGAAGTTGCCGATAATGGTGTTGGAAAATCAGGAATTGTTCACGGAACTGGTTTTGGCGGACAACTCGTGTCGCTTCTTACACAACAACTTAATGGAACCATGACCGAAGTAAATCAAAACGGAACCAAACTTGTTTTTGATTTTAAATTAAATAAAGCAGCGTAGATTTTTAGAAAAGAACATAGGATAGAAAATATAGAACTTAGAATAAAGAGAAATTATCTTAATTGAATTATTTTCTTTCATCTATTAATCTTTCATCTTTTAGTTAATCATTTTTTCTCTACTATCATTTGTCTATCATCTTTCCTCTTTCCTCGTTCCTCGTTCCTCGTTCCTCGCTCCTCTTTCCGCTTTCCTCTTTCCTCTATTTTCTCCCCGGTAAATAAAACACCACTTTCGTACAGTTTTTGACCTGTTTCGTCCTAACTCGCTTTTTGTTTTTAATGATTTTCAGTTACTTAGATGTGGAATTAATAGCTAATTCTAACTAATCATTAAAAACAATGATCATGAAAAACAAGTTACAATTAGAGATGAAAAAGTATTTTCTACTCTTACTGCTTATTCCTTTATTAAGCATCAGTCAAACCAAAAATTTGATTTCAACAAGTAGAGTATTTCCAAAAGTGGACAAACAACTCGAATTTGAAAAAGCACTAGGATCACATGCACAAAAATATCACACTGGCGATGTGAAATGGCGTGTATTTCAAATTGAATCTGGTCCTGATGCTGGAGGATTTCACATCGTTGAAGGACCAAAAACGTGGGAATCTGAAGATGTTCGCGGCGATATCAATATAGCCCACAACACCGATTGGCACAAAAGCGTAACACCTTTATTAACTGACAGAACTTCGCATGGCTATTCGGTTTACATCGATTCGTTGAGCACAGTTGCCGTTGGAGATTATTCCGATAAAGTTCAAATCACACACATTTATCCAAAACTTGGTTGTGCTTATAGAGTGGCAACTATGATAAAACAATTAAAAGCCGCTTGGGCTGCAGAAGGTTCTACAATAGCAGTTTATGAAGTCAATAGTTCTGGTGCTCCTCAATTTGCAATTGCAACAAGATACAAACAAGGACTAAAAGAAAAAGAAGCAGGTTTTAGAAAATCATTCGTGGATACTTACGAAAAAATTCACGGCAAAGGTTCCTGGGGAATTTTCAATGATAATGTCAAAGAATACTATAGTGAGGTATGGAGAGAATTACTCTTTTATCGTGCAGATTTGAGTTCGAAATAAATAATTAACACTTCTAACCCTGTCAGAGTTTTAAACTCTGACAGAGTTGTAATAAAACTTTAAAAATAAAAAACAAACAATCATGAAAACAATAAAACAAAATTTTCTAATAGTAACTTTTATAGTACTTACCTCTTTTTCAATCCAAGCTCAAGATCAAAAATATTGGATATATGCCGATCAAGTAAAACCAGCCATGGAAGCCGAGTATGTACAAACTAATAAAGACTTAATCGCTGCTTGCAAAAAACACAATTTTCAAAACATGACTTGGACAACCAATCGTACTGATGATGGCGTGTATAATTACATTGTTGCAATTGAAAATATGGGCGATTTAGATAAAAAATATTTTGAACCATTATCTGAAAAAATGGGTAAAGAAAACATGCAAGTACTCTGGGATAAATTTGATAAAAGTGTAGATAGAAACAAAAGTTATATTCTAACATTAAAAAAAGAACTATCCTATATGCCAAATGGTGTTACACTTCAAACTGACACCGATAGATATAGAAAACACCATTACTTTTTTGTTGCACCATCAAATGTAAAAACCGTTACTGAAAAAATAAAAGCCATTACTGCTTTATATAGTAAGAAAAATTCAAAAGTAAATTATCGAGTATACAGAAGCGGTTTTGGCACCAATGAAGATTATTTCTTGGTTTCTATTTCTGCCAAAAATGAAGAAGAGTATGCCAAGAAAATGGAGGAAAACAGAATTTTATTAGGCGATGAAGGTAAAACATTGATGGATGATTTATATAAAAATATCAGTCGATATGATGTAAAAACAGCCATGGCACAACCTGATTTGAGTTATTCAGCAGCAAAATAATTATAAGATATTAAAAACTCTGTCAAAGTTTCAAACTTTGACAGAGTTAATTAAAAAAAATAAATCATGAAAAAAGTAGGTATCATCGGCGGTTCTGGCTTTATAGGAAGCTACATCACCAAAGCGTTTTTAGATCACAATTTTGCTGTAAAAGTTTCAGCAACTGATATTACTCGGGAAGATAAATACCAACATTTGATGGCACTTAACCATTCAGATAATTTGCACATCAGCGAATTGAATGTAATGGACAAAGCTGCATTGCAGGATTTTGTTTCTGATTGTGATATCGTAATTCACAGCGGAACACCTTTTATATTAAATTTTGAAGATGTACAAACCGAATTATTCAACCCAACGATAAAAGGAACAGAAAATTTTCTCGATGTGGTTAGCCAATCGCCGCGAATTCAAAAAGTAGTGATTGTTGCTTCAGTTGCAGCTTGGAATACTAATTTTCCAATGCCAGCAGGAACTAATAATAGCACACAAACTTTTGATGAAAACGATACTCGATTTACAAGTCCAGAAAGTCATCCGTATTGCCAAGCGAAGTTTATGGCAAACCAAGTGGTAGAAAAATTCATCAAAGAAAATCCAAATTTATCTTTTGAAATTAGTTCTGTTTCGCCAGTAACAGTTATGGGAAAATCAATGTCCAATAGAGATGATAGTACTTCCAGCGGTTTGCAATATTTAATCAAAAATAAAATTGCACCAGATGATTTCATTCAAGCATTATACGAAAAAGATGTTTCATTTGATATTGTTTATGATGAAGATGTAGCTTTAGCAACTTATAAAACCGCAACTACAATGGGATTACATGGAAAAGATTATTTATTGACGAGCGAAACCTATAAAATCTCAGATCTGAATTTGATGCTCAATCATCAAGAACCATTAGAAAAACCAATCATTATTTATAAAAATGATTTGGCAAAAAATGATTTAGGAATAGAATTTAGACCTGTCAAAGAAACTTTAAATAATTATTCAAATTAAAAAAAAGGTTACGACACCGATTGTAATTTGATGATGAAGCTGATTAAACTTTTTATTTTGAACATAGTTTTGGTTTAACTAAGACCAAAATTGCAGTGAAACACAACTTTTAGGTTTGGATATTGGCAAAATCTAAAATACTTTGTTTGAATTAATGCTTTAAAAATCAGGTTAGAGAAAAGTTTAAACAGCTTCGATTTGAGTAAGGTAAGGCAGCAAAAAAATTATAAATCAATAAAAATGGGCAAGCCGAAAACCGAAAAGAGTAGGCAATCAAAAAAATAAAAATGAATAAATATATTAGTGCCATTAGTTTATTGCTAATCCTTTCTTGTTCTCGACAGATAGCATTAGAGAAATCTCGGGATAGTAACCTTCAAAAAATTGAACCTAAAATTTTTGCATTATATCCAGAAAAGGAATTTACAAACGACTATTTACCCGTTGAGCGAATAAAACTTGATTTTAATGGGAGAACTCTATATGCAAATTGGGTATCTAATGACAACAAAGCACCTGCATTTTTCATACTTCACGGAAATGGAGAAACGCTATCAGACTGGCGACCTTTGCAAGCCTACCTTTTAAGCAAAGGATATTCTTCTTTTGTATTTGACTACACTGGTTTTGGCAGTAGCGCAGGCAAACCAAGTGTATCAAGATTAAATGAGGACGCTATTGAAGCATATAAGAAATTTGCTACGCTGACATTTAACGCTAAAGAACGTATAGCCCTTTCCCATTCGTTAGGTGGGAGTGTGTTATTAGAAACTGCAAATAAATTTAAGCCTTTACCTAATAAAGTTGTTACACATGCTGCTTTTACTACACTAAGAGAGATTTGTGTAGAAAAAAAAGTATTTGCAGATAGTGTAAAAACTAATTACCCTGATGTTTGGAACGGATATAAAAACGTTAAGAAATTAAAACTACCGCTTTATATTATCCACAGCATAGCCGACAAAACAATACCAATATGGATGGCAGAAGAATTAGCAAAAAATGGTGGAAAAAAAGTAAAACTGTTAAAACTTGAATACGCTGGGCATAATATTGTTTATGAAGACCCGACTGACAAAACATGGAGCAAAATATTTGATTTCATCAACGACAAATAAGTATGTTCATTATTGATTGGATTTGCTTGGTAGCTTTTGCAGTTTTTGAAACTGAAAACCCATTTGCAACAAGTGGATGTTTTTAGAAAAAAAACTATTTAAAAAACGAGGCGACGTTGGTCAATCAAGCTAATTATTAAAAAAAGATTAAATGATTAAACAAGGAAAACTAAACAAAAAAATACCAGTTTATGACAACAAACACAAAACCCAACCAATTAAAAAAAGCACTCGGCTTTAGTTTTGGTATCGCCATTTTAATAGGAAGTACTATTGGTGTTGGAATTTTACGAACGCCTGGAGCTATTGCAGGAATGTTAGATAATTATTGGCTCATTATTGGCTGTTGGATTCTCGGAGGTATTTACGTCTTGATTGGTGCTGGTACTTATGCCGAATTGGCTACAATGCTACCCAAAGCCGGAGGTTCTTACAATTATGTAAAACGTGCATTTGGAGATTATGCTGGTTTCCTAACAGGTTGGTATGATTATATAAATAACGCTTTAGCACTAGCATTGTTTTGCATAGTGACCAGTGAATTTCTGGTGGTTTTATTTCGGAGTTTGAAAAGTCAGACTACTATAATAGCTATTTCTTTATTGATAGGTTTTACATTACTTCACGCCAATGGTATCAAAAGCGGAAGTATCGTTCAACAAATTATAAGTGTTATAAAAGTAGTTTTCTTTGTTGGATTTATAGTGGCTTGTTTTATGTATTCGGGTGTGAAATTCAATCCTGTAGAAAACAATTCATCGCTTCTTAAAATGAGCGTACTTATTGGGTTTTTTAAATCACTTCAAATGGTTTTGGGCACTTATGAAGGTTGGAGTTCAGGTTGTTTTTTTGCCGAAGAAGATGAAAATCCAAGTAGAAATATTCCTAAATCATTATATACTGGAGCAGCCATTGTCATTGCAATTTATGTAATCATTAATATCGCTTTTCTATATGTTTTGCCACCCACTTTATTAACCAAATCTACATTAGCAGCATCTGATGTGGCAAAAGTTGTTTTTGGAGAAAATGGTGCCATCATTGTAACCGTTATAGCAGTATTTTCTGTTTTAGGAATTCTGAATGCCTACATGATGATTCCGGCACGAATTTTATTTGGCTTAAGTCGTGATGGATTTTTTATTCAAAAAGGAACAACTGTCAATAAAGGCGGAACGCCAATTGTAACACTTTTAATTTCTTTTTCATTAGCATTTGTATTAATCTGCATTGGTTCGTTTGAAATGTTATTTTCATTGGGTGCTTTTATGGCAGTAATTGTTTGGGGATTTGCTTACGCATCATTAATAAAACTCCGAATATCAGAACCTAATTTGCCAAGACCACACAAATCTTGGGGCTATCCTTTTACTTCAATAGTAATGATAGTATTTTCAATTGCGCTCTTTTTTGGATTTGCCTATAGTGATCAAAAAAGTTTTATAATAATCAGTATCATTACAGTACTTTCATACCCTTTGTTTTTACTGATAAAATCTAATAACAAAAAAAGCTAACCATGACAACAATCACAAAACCCAGAATACAATCTATCGACCTTTTAAAAGGTTTGGTAATGGTAATAATGGCACTCGACCACGTTCGAGATTAATTTTCATTACTCGGCTTATATTTTTGATCCAACAGATCCAAATCAAAGTACGTTGCCCATTTTCTTTACCCGATTTATAACGCATTTTTGCGCACCCACATTTTGCTTTTTAGCAGGAACTTCAGCGTTTATGGTTGGCAAAAGAAAATCCAAATCAGAATTATCTAGTTTTCTTTTAAAACGCGGACTTTGGTTGGTTTTTATCGAACTTACTATTGTTAATTTCGCTTGGTATTTTGACATCGATTTTAGTAACCCATTATTGATTGTTATATGGTCATTAGGAATTAGTATGATTGTTTTAGTTGGCTTAATACATCTTCCACTAAAAATTATTTTACTGTTTAACTTGTTTCTCATTTTTGGTCATAACCTATTAGATGCTATTCATTTTGAAAATAATTTATTTTGGTCAATACTTCATGAACCAGGATTTTTTCCAAGCTTTAATTTGTATGTTGGTTATCCTATTATTCCTTGGATAGCGGTTATGAGTTTAGGATATTTTTTTTGAACATTTTATAACTCCTCTTTTGACATTAGAAAGCGCAAACAATTATTCAACATTATAGGAATATGTGCTTTACTGCTTTTTATCCTATTAAGAATATCAAATTTTTATGGTGATTCTGTGCTTTATAAAGATTACGATACAACAGCAAAAGATTTAATTTCGTTCTTCAATCCTTCCAAATATCCGCCATCGTTATTGTATTTATTAATGACATTGGGAACAGCTCTTTTATTCTTGGCAAATGCTGAAAAACTAAAAGGCAAAGTGGTTGATTTTTTTAGCACTTTTGGGCGAGTTCCGTTTTTCTATTAAATCTTGCATCTGTATCTTATACATCTTGTTGCGTTACTTTTTGCCGATCTTTCAGGATTTGGTTGGCAGAGCATGATTTTAGAAGATTGGATGACAGAAGTGCCTGCCTTAAAAGGTTTTGGATATCCGCTTTGGGTGGTTTATGCGGTTTGGGTTGGAGTTATAGTATTGCTTTATCCGTTATGTAAAAAGTTCGATAATTATAAACAAGTCCACAAAGAAAAATGGTGGTTGAGTTATTTGTGAATTGCTACCCCTGAGTATTTTCTGTGTTCTTTAATCAAAAAGTAAATTTTTTAAAATGAAAAATAAAAAAATAATCCTCGTATTAACCGCACTGACAAATGTATTTTCTATTCAGCTTTTAGCTCAAACACCCGTCATTTGCGATATAGTGCTATCAGGCGGTCGAGTTATTGACCCTGAAACAAAATTAGATGCCATAAAAAATATGGGTATCATCAATAACCGTATCGCCGAAATTTCATCAGAACTGTATATCCAAAATAATCCATTTCTTTTTTTTTCTAAAAATCAAAAAAGCCATCTCGAATAAACGAGAAAGCTTTTCATTGGTCTAACTACTAAACCGTGCTACGAGTTACAAATTCGTAGCGAAAACAACACAACTATCATTATTCCTACTATTTAAGGAATTTATTTTGGGCAAAAAAGGTTTCTATTTCTAGAAACCTTTATGTTTATTTCGACAGCTGCCGAATCTAAGCGGTCTGGACGGGACTCGAACCCGCGACCCCGTGCGTGACAGGCACGTATTCTAACCAACTGAACTACCAAACCGGCGCTAATGCGGATGCAAATATACTACAGAAAATAGGATATGCAAGTATTTTGTTATTTTATTTTGCCTTAAATAAATATAACTATCCAAAAGTTTGTTTTTCAACAAGATAAGTAGTCAATACTTTTTCAAAGCCTTCTTCAACAGCCACAGGAACGTACTTAATTTTGTTCTGAGCGCATGTCATGGCTAGTTTTTTGAAGTAGGCTTCTACTCTTTTTTCGTATTCAACTTTAATGTTATCAGCAAAAATATTGATTTCGTCGCCCGTTTCGACATCAATAAACTTTCGAGGCTTGTTGTCAAAATTGAATTTTATTTCAGTTTGCTTGTCGATTACATGAAACAAAACTACTTTGTGTTTGTTGTGCTTGAGGTGTTGCAAGGCTGTAAACAGTTTTTCTTCATTACCTCCCGAAGTATCGGGATGAAACATATCGGTAAATAAAACTATCATCGAGCGGCGGTGAATTTTTTCGGCAATTTGATGCAAAAAAGTAATTGTGTCGGTCGATTTTTTTAGTAGTTGATCTTCGTCTAAAAGATTTTCTAAAGTATTCAAAATCATGCGATGGTGGCGATCTGATCCTTTCTCAGGCGCATGGTATTCGTATTTATCTGAATAGACGCTTAGCCCAACAGCATCGCGTTGTTTTTTTAATAAATTCATCAATACTGCCGACGCTAGAACGGCAAAACCTATCTTACTTTCATAAAAATTTTGATCGCTTTTGAGTTTCGGATAATGCATCGACGACGAATTATCGATAATCAAATGGCAGCGTAGGTTGGTTTCTTCTTCGTATTTTTTGGTATACAAACGATCGGTTTTTGCAAATAATTTCCAGTCAATATGCTTGGTACTTTCGCCTTTGTTGTACAATTTATGCTCCGCAAACTCCGCCGAAAATCCATGAAACGGTGACTTGTGCATGCCAGAAATAAAGCCTTCTACGATTTGGTTGGCCAAAAGTTCCAGATGCTGGAAGCTAGATATTTTTTCTATTTGATCTTCAATCTTCATGCTTCAAAGATAATTTGAAAATTTAATACTTCTAAAATTTAAACATAAAAAAAACAGTTGCACTTTAGCACAACTGTTTCTTTATTATGTTATAAAATTAGAATTTATAATTTAGTCCGATACCTAGTTTTGTTAAATCGGCACCAAAATTAAAATCTGTATTTGAGCCACCACCGTCAACACTGGTATTAACTATCCCGAATTCGCCTACTGTTGCTTCTACAGAAAAATGATTATTCAAAAAATAACTTAAACCAGGTTTTACACCAATACTAAATCTAGTTACATCATCACCAGAAGCAAAGCCAATTCCTGCTTGACCAAACAATGAAAATTTGGCAGCAGGTGTAGTATAATATCTTGCGGCAGCACCTAAAACAAATACATTTTGTGATGATCCTGCACCCGAATCATTACTTTCGAAACCAATAGTTCCAACTAATGCAATATTATCTTTAAGAAAATAACCCAAACTTGGCAAAATCGACGTTTTACTTGTAGAAGCACCTGCGTCATTTTTTTCCGAAACATACCCAAAACTTCCAGATACAAAAATATCTCCTTGACGGAAACCTTCTTGACCTGAACTTCCTGATGAACTTCTAGAACTTGACGAACTACTTGATGAAGAACTTCTTTTTTCTGGCTCAGAAACGGTAGTTACAGTTGTTTTTGCAACTGCTTTTTTCTTTTTTTGCGCTACTGTTACTTGACATATTCCCAAAAGGGCTAGAACTAAAATAATTTTTTTCATTTTTGTTTGTATTTAAAGATTAAAATAAGTTAGAAATGTAAAGGTATAAAATTAATTGAATAAAAGGTTTGACGTTGCGGCCAAACCTTTCTAACAAAAACTAAATTCAAAACAAAATCATTTTTTATATTTATGGCAGCCATTCTTTTACCTTCTTGATTAAGAAAGCTTTATATTCGTTAGCATTAGTGCAATGTCCGTCTTGATTGTTATTGTCGAAAATAAGGCATTCACTTAGCGTGCTTACCATTGGGTTTGGATTGGTAAGCAAAGTAGATTTAAAATCGTATGCATTAGTTATACCAACTTGCGAATCGACTTTATTGCACATCACAATTGCAGGTTTAAGAAGTGCGCCACCTCGATAGCTATCTGCGCCAGCGCACATTAGAGCAGCTCCTTTAAGGTTGATTGTGGCTGGTGATGCACCATTGGCTGCTGGCAGAAACATAAAGTAAGCTAAATTTCCTCCTAATGACAAACCACCAATAATGGTCTTATTTGCAGGAATTGCAAAGTCTGTATTGTTCTTTGTGATTACTTCTTCCATACTATTTTTGAAAGCATTTACATCGGCCACATAACCAGTACCGGGCAATTTGTATGAGGTTGTAATAGCAACATAACCCAGTTTTGCCAAATCATTACATTGCTCATTAAGTAATGGGTCGTTTTCTGATCCTCCATCGCCATGAGCCAAAATAACAAGTCCTTTTCTGTTTGTTGTTGTTGGTGCTTCTTGATAATAAATTTTATATTTGAAATCGAGTAATGCGGTTTTGGTACTATTGATAACCACAACTTCCGGCAAAGGTTCCTCGTTTGTTTCACCGTCTTTTGAACAAGAAATTTGTATTAAAATAATAAATACAAATAGGATAGATTTTATGATTTTCATGATGTTAGTTCTTTATAATTTTCAAAATTGACACTAATTTTTGTTAGCTACAATCCAAAAAGGACGAACGACGTTTTAAATGTACGAACGACATGAAAAGGGAAATTAAAAATTTAATTTATCCAGGTCAATTTACTTTTTTCATAAAAAAAGTTTGCGATCCACTAGCTCCCGAATTAATTTTGTATGCAAAATCGGTTTCGTTAAGTACCACGATTTCAAAAGTGCTTGTACCTAATTTGATTTTATTATCAGTAATGCTCCAAGTTCTGTTTGGAGCAGATAAATCGCATACACCACCAATATTTAAATAATCTCCATCTTTATATCCGCCAACAGAAAACGTTTTGTAATCTTTGTCGCAACCAGAAGCATTGCCGCCATAAGGTCCTTCAATAACGTTGCCATTGTCTTGTACCAATTTGTCTGTTGTGTGTTCCCACTTGCCAAGAATTAGTTCGGATTGTGTTTTTGGGGTCGGTGTTGAAGTATCGTTATCTTTGCTACATGATAAAGTTAGCAATACGATTGAAAATAATAAGATTAGATTTTTCATAACTATATTTTTATGCTATTTATTTTTAAAGTGCTCCTTCATTAAAAACCAATCGCCACGATTTTATGCTTCCTGAATTGACAACTTCCCAATCGGTGGCGCGAAGTTTCCAAATACCGTTTATATTTTTGTTTATCAAAAACTGAAATATTGGATCTAATGCTGGAACTTGGTTGGAAATACTGCCTTTGCATTCTTTGTAATTTCCTGATAGAAAATCGATACCATCATCAGATAATTGATTGGTGAAAGTCGAATTAAATCTTAATTTTTGATTCGCTAAATATTTACCAGCCAAACCACGACGATAAATAAATGTTTTTGCAGTGCCATCTGGAGCAATCAATTCGAACTGTAAATCCCGTTGGTAGTTGTGCTCAATATTCATTTCGAGTGTAAACTTGCTTAGGTCTTTGAGAGTGCCTGTTGCTGTGACGTTTATTTCTGAGGTTATAGGTAACTCTGGGAAAGTATCGGTTTTGTCTGGAATATTTACTGAATTTAGATTTTCGAAAACCAAGTCGTTATTTTTTGTTGCCTCATCATCTTTGTTGCACGAAAAGAAAGAAAATGCAATAATTATTATAAATGTATTTAATGTTTTCATGCCTAGATATTAAATTTGTTTTTCTAAAGTAATTGTTCCCGTGCCTATTGTTCCTGAAATTTTTCCAGTGGTTGTATCAAAATTTCCATTGAAATTGAATGTTGTAGGTGGAAGTATATTTTCATTTAGGTAACTTCCTGAAATTTGATTTTCGATAACCGAATATGTTCCCTTTTGAAGGTTATTGCTCTGGTTTAATGTATTCGAATTTTGTACGACCGTTAATTTATTGTTATTCTCAAATAGAAAAATTACAGGAATAGCTGTCTCATTTGGATAATTTATAGTTCCTTGAAAATAGCCAAACGTAGTGTATGTTGTTGTATTTGTTTGAGTTGCATCATTATCTTTACTACAAGAAAACAATAGCAAGCCGAAAATAAATAGCGCATAAATTTTTTTCATTTTATTGAATTTAAGTTAAATTAGTTTGTTTGCTGGAAAATAAAACCACAATCCCCAATATACTCCTTTTCATCTCTAAAATTTGGAGGAAAATTTGGTGCTGGTGGCGAATCATAATAGCCTAGAATAGATATGTTTCCGCAGTCTTTTGGATATTCTATATTGGCATCATTTTGTTTGGAATGTATAAAACAAAGTTCCGCATCGATTGTTAGCATATATTCTTTGTTAGGATCAATTTGTATTGGGTTTGTAAATTTGATAAGGTTATTATTGGCACTTATCAAATCATAATTTGTGGTCAAACTGCCTAGAACATTATTGTTTTCTAAATCCCATATTTTTAGGGTAACATTTTGTGTGTTTTGAGGTACATTTAATGTTACAGCTTTTATAACTCCTTTTACTTTCGATTTAAATTTAAGTCCTTTATCGCCATCAATAGTAGCGCCAACAACAATTGAATAATTTAAAAAACTTAAAGTTAAAAATTGATTTAAGAAATTTTCTTCTTCATAAACTAGTTGCTGCGCTGGAGATTCATTGTCTTTGTTGCAACTTATAAACAAAATGCTAAATGCAACAATTGATAAAATATTTTTGATGTTTTTCATGAAAATAGATTTAAAATTATTTTTTAAAGTTGCTTAACTCTCCAATAAAAATACACATCGATTGACGAATAAAAAAGGCTTGTCGTCGATAAACCCTTTCGATGATATAATTTAAAAAATCACTCGGTTTGCTGGAAGTTAAAAGAAATATTGCCACACATTGAATCGTAAATAGAGGTGAATAAGCCATTAAAATAACTTATTCCGCTACCACCATCTGCTTGTACACCAAAGTCTGAGCCAATAATTTCGATATTGCCCGAAATTACTGCTTGATTAGAACTTGTTCTTGAATATTTGTAGAAACTATTGTATGTTTTAACAATTAAATAATAATTTACGCCTTTTTCTAATTGAATAGGTGTTATAACCTTTACAAAGTCAGTATTTGAGGTTGTTACATTAATTAACTCGTCATAGATAGCAGCTGAAAATACATCTTCTTTTTTTAAAGTAACTCTAACCTCATTTTCTACTTGTGGAAGTTTTAATACAAACGAATTAATTTTACCATTTACTTTAGGTTTAAATTGAAAACCAAATCCCATTGAACTAGCTTGAGAAGTTGGATTTACAAACCCCGAATTATTTAAGAACCCTTGCAAAAAATTTTCTTCTGGATATACTTTGGGAGCAACCGAGGAATCGTCACTTTTACTACAAGAAGTTAGTAAAAAAATTAATGCCAAAATTGAAATTGCTATTTTAATTGTTTTCATTATGTTTTAGTTTTAAAGATTATTTGTCAAAGTTGGCCTTATTTAAAATCATAAAAAACCACCAATAGACCAACGACGTTTTAAATAGACGAGCGTTACTCTTTTATAATTTTAAAAGTTTTTGCACCATTATTACTTGACAGTATTACAAAATAACTTCCCTCGGATAAATTGGTAATATTTATTTAGGTTAAATTTTCATTGGATGTTGTCAGAACCTCTTGACCTAGCAGATTGAAAACGGAAACTTTAGAAATTGCTAACTCCGAATCCAAAAATAAAATGTCACGAACTGGATTAGGAAATACTTTTAATTTTGAAAGCTCGAAATTGGTAGTGTCTAAAAAATTTGTGGTCACTGATAAGCTAAAATTATTTTCGGGATTATCAACAGTGCTACTATACTGTCCTATATTTACAAAATAGTTTGTACCTATAGCAGTAGCAAATGTTGTGGTTTCTGAACCTCCAGAATAACCGATATCTGTTGTGACTACGCATGATAGCGCGTTACAATTTCCGCTATAAACCGCCAATTGTGGGTCGTAGGTTGGCCAAACAGAGGTTAGGGCTACTGTTACATTGCCTCCATTTCCTGTAAACGAAAACCATTCGCCATCATTCAATCCATCGGCACAAATACTGCTTGAGCCTCCGTTATTTGTAGCTAATTCTCCGTTGGTTTCGATAAAAGTGTATGGAAAATTTGTAATTTGTGTGGCAGCTATACAATCGTCGTTTGCTAGTAAATAATCTGTGACATGTAGGGTAAAATTACCTTCGGGATTCTGCTCAAAACTACTGTAATGACCAATATTAATATAGTAAGTAATCCCCATAATTGTATTTGGAATTGTAATGCTTTCACCATCGCCTTCGAGTCCAATATCCGCAGATACTACACAACCAAATGCGCCACAAGTTCCTGTATAAACTCCTATTTTTGGATCGTAAGTACTTTCTACAGCAGTTAGGGTTACATTTACACTATTGCCGTTTCCTATAAAACTGTACCATTCGCCATCATTCATCTCGCCGTTAAAATTGCAACTGACAATTCCTCCAGATGTTGCGCTACCATTAGCTTGTACAAAATGGAAAGTAAAAGAATCTATTTGTGTAGCAGTATTACAATTATCATTTAGAAGAAGTGGATGATTATTATATCTTACAACGGTAAAATCAGTATTTGAACCATTGTTACTATCTCCTACCAGCACTATTTTACCATCTGGTTGAATAATCATGTCTTGAGCATAATCAGAACTATTTATACTGGTGGTTACTTTACCGTTAGTGCCAAAATCGGGATCTAAAGCTCCATATATTGTATAACGAACAACAGTAAAATCAAAATTTGCTCCAACGAGACTGGACCCTGAAACTAAAATCTTTCCATCTACCTGAATAGCAACAGTATTTGCAAAATCTTGACTTCCAGATAAGTCACTAGTTACTTTTCCGTTGTTGCCAAATGTAGTATCTAAACTACCAAAAGTAGTATAACGAACCACTGCAAAATCTGTGTTGTTTAATCCGTTTGCACTAGTTCCTGCAACAACGATTTTTCCATCAGATTGAATTGCGATAGATCTAGCACTGTCATCGTATCCAAGCACATCAGTTATGATACCATCAGTATCAAAAGTAGTGTCTAAACTACCATCAGTAGTGTAACGAACAGTTACAAAATAAGAATTAAATCCCGAATAAAAACTACTACCAACCACTACAATTTTTCCATCCAACTGAATTTTAACATCTTCAGCTAACGAAGTATTATTTATATTGGTGTTTACAATTCCATCGTCGCTAAAAGTAGTATCTAAACTCCCATCCGCATTATAGCGTAAAACGGAAAAATCAATACTTATACTTGTATAAACATGTCCAACTACTATAATTTTACCATTGGTTTGTAAAGTAACAGCAGAAGCAATAGCAGATCCGCTTCCGATACTAGTAATTACCTTTCCGTCAAAATCAAAAGTAGTATCTAAACTACCATTTGGATTATATCGCACCATCGCAATTTCATACTTAGATACATTGTAAGTTTCACCAATAACGACAATCTTTCCATCAGTTTGGATAGCCACATCATTGGCTTTTTCTAAAATATTTCCCATATTGGTTGTAACTTTTCCATTTGTACCAAATGAAGTATCCAAGCTACCGTCCATATTGTATCGCACTACTGCAAAATCAGAATTATTTGGAAAATTAAC
Organism: Flavobacterium sp.; assembly: GCA_031422015.1. Lineage (GTDB taxonomy): Bacteria > Bacteroidota > Bacteroidia > Flavobacteriales > Flavobacteriaceae > Flavobacterium. The sequence goes on from JANOPO010000007.1 coordinate 15,876, forward strand.
CCTGCCAACAACTACAATTTTGCCATCTGTCTGAATGGCTGTTGCTGTGGCATTATCATCAACCCCAAAATTTGTAGTTACTATTCCGTTAGCACCAAAAGTACTATCTAAAGAGCCATCTTGTGAGAATGCAGTTTGGAATATCAAAAAAACATAGGTGAGATAAAATTTGACAGCAACTTGCTTTTTACCGCTTCTAAAATTCATTACTTTATTAGCTATTTTAATCAATTTTTTCATATTTCTCGAGTATTAAATTAAAGTTCAAAGTTTAGCCTATTTATATTACTAAAAAACCACCAATAGACGAACGACGTTTTAAATAGACGAATGTAGTTTGTATTGTTTTTTTTTATAAATTTGAGAATGTTAAACAATTGTGAATGAAACAATTCAACTGTATAATAGTTGACGATGACGAGATAGACCGCTTGATGGTGCTTTCGTTTGTAAAAAGATTTGAAAACCTCAACCTTATTGGTGTTTTCGAAAACGCAGATGATGCTTTGATTTGTATCGAAAGTATCTCCATAGACATTTTGTTTCTTGATATCGATATGCCAGGAATAAGCGGTATGGAACTTCGCAAACAAACCAAATCGATTCCGGTTTGTATTTTTATAACAGCACATCCTGAACATGCTGTTGAGAGTTTTGAGCTCGACACGCTCGATTTTATTGTAAAACCTATAAAATTCGATCGTTTTTCGCAAACTATGCAGCGCATCGAAGAGTTTTTGGAAATCAAGCAAAAAGCACTGCTGTTCGAATCGTCAATTGGTGGCGATACCATTTATATTAAAGAAGGACACGAGCAAACCAAAGTAAAACTACACGATATTTTATACCTTGAAGCTTTAAAAGATTACACCTTGGTTGTTACCGACAAAAAACGCCATTGTGTTTTATCGAGTATTGGTAATTTATTGAAAGAATCTCATTTTCAGTCGTTTGTTCGGATACATCGAAGTTTTGCAGTGCAAAAACAGTATGTAAAAAAAATAAATAGTCACGATTTACAATTAAATAATGATATGATGATTCCGCTTGGTAGAAGTTATAAAGACAATTTAAATTTTGCTGGATGAAAAAAGTTTACTTTGTTTTTCTGATGATAAATATTTTTTCTTTTGGACAAAAAAAAGAAGGGCAAGCCAGAATTGACTCTTTATTGGTGCTATTACCAAAAATGAGAGAAGATAGTTTGAAAGTAAAAATGCTTAATGAGATAAGTAAAACTTATCAACTAGTAAAGCCATCAGAAGGTGTAAAATATTCAATAACAGCTTTAAAATTACTAAAAAAGATTAATTGGATAGATGGATTACCAGATACTTATTTTGTTTTAGGTAGAAATTACAACAGTAAACTAGATAACTATAATGCCATTTTTTATCTTAATGAAGCGATTAAAGGATATAAACAAAATTCAAAAAAAGCCCGAGCAATAGCTGAATTGTCAAATGTGTATTACCATCAAATGGATACAAAAAAATCATTGCAATTAAGTTATGAAGCACTAACCATTTTTGAAAACATAAACGACTCTGACGGAAGAGCTTACGTTTTGACTCAATTAGGCAAAACCTACAATGCCCAAAAACTATACGATAAGGCAATTATTTTTCATCAAAAAGCTATTGAAATAAATAAAAATAATGAATCAGCCTTAGCTGTTAACTTATCAGAATTAGGAGTTGCATATGAAGGTCTAGAAAAATACAAACAAGCGGAAAAATCATATTTACAGGCCTATTTATATTCAAAAAAATTAGGTGCCTCTTTTAATGAAGTATTAAATTTAGGTTCTTTAGTTAATTTATATTTTAATACTAAAGAGTTTGATAAAGCATTAATTTATAATAATAAGTTGATAAATCTTTCGAATGATTTATATGGTTCAAATAATTCCTATTGTAAAGATTTATCAGGTGAAATTTATTTTGAAAAGGCAAAGATTGAAAAAAATGTTTTAGTTAGGAATAGCTTTTTGGAAAAAGCAGTTTCTAGTTTTAAAGACGGCATTAAGTTAGGAAAAGATTCAAACGATCTAGATGGTATTAAATATGCCTATATTAAGCTTTCGGATGCACAAAAATTAGTAGGTAACTACAAAGAAGCATTAGAAAATTATGAACAAGCTTCTTTATACAAAGATTCAATCTTCAATTCTGAAAACAAAGAAACCATCAAAAACTTAGAAGACAAACGTGAAATTGAACTTCGTGACCGCGAAATAAAAATCAACAAATTGTCACTCGAAGCCAACCAAAAACAAAAATGGTTTTATATTCTGGGATTAGGATTTTTAACAATTCTTGGAGGATTGTTGTTTTTTCAAAGTCGAAAACGAAAAATAACCAACCAAAAACTTCAAGTTTTAAATACCGAACTCGACCAAGCCAACAAAACAAAAACAAGATTTTTTAGTATCTTAAACCACGATTTGCGAAGTCCAGTTGCCAATCTCATCCATTTTTTGCACCTACAAAAAGACAATCCCGAGTTGCTCGATGAAGCCACCAAAACCAGAATGCAAGACAAAACCATAACAGGTGCCGAAAACCTATTGTTGTCTATGGAAGATATTTTGCTTTGGAGCAAAGGACAAATGGAAAATTTTAAACCGCAACCCAAACAAATTGCAATTAACCAATTGTTTGATGATACTAAAAAAGTGTTTTCGGGTTATCTCAAAATAAAATTCGAATATCACAATCCCGAAAATCTCGAAGTTTTTACTGATGAAAATTACCTAAAAACCATAATCAGAAACTTGACCAGTAATGCCATAAATGTATTTACAACAACCGAAAATCCAACTATAATTTGGAAAGCGTATCAATCAGAAAATAAAACTTTTTTATCAATCACAGATAATGGTCCTGGCGCAACCCAAGATCAATTCAAGGCTTTGTATGACGACACTGAAGTTGTTGGTATCAAAACTGGATTGGGTTTGCACCTTATTCGTGACTTGGCAAAAGCTATTGATTGTGAGATTACGGTTGATTGTAAAATTGATGAAGGAACAACATTTATTTTAAAATTGAAATAAAAAAGGCTTGCCATACAGCAAACCTTCTTATTAAAACAGAAAACCATGACAAATTCTGAATTAACTTTTTGTGTTATTTTCTAATAACTTTCATTATTTTTTCTTTATTCGCGGAAATAACTTTTACAAAATAAACTCCTTTTTGAAAGTTTGAAAAATCAATATCGAGATTTGATGTTGTTGTTTTAAAATTTAAAATTTCTTGACCTAGCAAATTAATAACAGAAATAAAATCAATGGTTGCTGTACTTTCAATTTTTAGAATATCATTTACTGGATTTGGATAAGCAATAATTTGATTTTTAGTAGTGTCAAATTCATTAGAACTTAAAGACGATGTTGTTCTTAGAAAAAATCCGCTAAAACCAGTCACATTAAAAGAAATCTCCCAATGGCTTTCGTTTGAATTCCAAATTACATCCGAATCTGTTGGATTAATAGTAGTTATTGCACCTGAGTAGGTATTTGGCAAACCAGAATTATTACTACTAATTCCGCCCCTTTTTTCAATTAGAACATTTGCAATTCCTGCATTGTCTGATGGAGAAGTTGGAAAATCTATAGTATTTACGGCATTAAAATCGTCAAACTCTTGCTGGGTAAAGTACAATGTTACTTTTCCGGTTGCGGTCAAAGGATTTGTAGTTGGTGTAATTTCGTAATGACGTTTTGCATATTGTGCTGGTTGCGTAGTTTCTAACCAAACTTTGGCAGTAGTGCTACCGGCTATTGGACTTGCACCATTTGGAGTAATGCTTGCCAAAAGTTTACAATTTGCTGTAAAGTTAACTTCGCCTGATGCTAGAATTTCTTCACTCGTAGTTTCGAATGTGGTATTGCTAATATCTAATGCTGTTTCTTCATAAATAAATACTTTTTGAACTACAGTATTTAGGTTTGGTCGAGAAGCTGCTATTACATAATCATAAGTATAATTGTAGGCAGAATCAAAAAAATTATCCATTACATGGGTTTCGTCGCCAATAATACTGTTGCAGGCTGTTATCTTTTTTTGAGCTGATGTTGTTGCACCATTACCTAAAGTTACAGCACCAACTTCAATAGCTGCACTGTTTTTTAATTGTTGCGAAAACACTATATATTTGTCATTGGTTAACGCCTTGACAGTAGTAACTACTGCACCTTGGTTTGCACTTCCAGTAAGCGAATTGTTTAGACCAATTAGCTGTCCTCCATTTGTTTGATTACCATTGCATAAAGTTGCTGCACCAAAACTGCCGTTTCCTGCATCAAAAATAGAGCGAACAATATAATTGCCATTGATCAAGGCAAAAACATCTTCTATTTGAGTGTTATTTGGTCCTTTTAAAGAATTTAAAGCGGTAACGTTACCGATAATGCCTGTTGTGCCACTTGCCCATGTTGATGAAAAAACACCACTCGTCACATAATTACCATTGGTTAATCCAGTAACAAATTCGCCCAATCTGTAGTTACTAAAACTTCCTACCAGTGAGTTCGAAGCATTTAAAGTTCCAAAACTAGCAGCAGTTCCGTTGCACAATCGCACGGCACCAGCATCTGTAAAACCTGATGCAGTATTGTCCCAAAACGGAGCTCTTATCACATAATTACCATTTGATAAGACAATAATATCTTTTTCGTTAGTTACACCAAATTGGTTGATGCTACCAACACGATCCCCCGCAGTTACGCCAACAATACTGTTGCTCGTACTTACAACAAAACTACTAGTTTGTGTTCCATTAGCCCAAGTTACAGCACCTGCATTTGTAGCACTGCCATTGCCCCAACCTGATGACGCTACCACATAATTTCCGTTTGGTAATGCAAATGTATTTTGACCCACACGATCTCCTGTTTTATTCCCTATTATCGAATTACTAGCACTAACCGTACTTCCAACACTAATGTCTTGACCAATTGGCAAAGTCCCGTTGCACCAAGTTGCAGCTCCAAAAGCTTGGATGCCTCCAGCTGCAGACATACTTCCTGAATTGATAACGTAATTGCCGTTATTTAAAACTGTGATCAAACTGTTGCCTAAACCATAAAAACTACTTGTTCCAATCATGGCATTTGTTGCATTCACTTCAGCTGCAATCGCACCCCGGCATAAAACTACTGCACCGATGTTGTTGTTTCCACCATTCAAATCCCAATCATTAACGCAAGCTACGTAGTTGCCATTAGTAAGTGCATAGGTATAATTGCCAACAAAATCATTGGTCGACCTGCCATAAAGTGAGTTTGTTGTTGAAACTACACCAATCAATCCAGTTTCACCACTGCACCAAGTTATGGCACCTTTACGGTTTTGGAAATCTGTTGAATTTACTACATAATTTCCGTTGGATAAAATGGTTATACTACCACCAATACCGTCAGTATCTACTGCACCAGTTAGCGAGGTGGCGGTTGTTAGCAAACCTACTCGACCAGAAGTACCATTACATAATGTATTGGCACCTTTCCCAAAAGCCCAACCTGGACTACAAATTACATAATTGCCATTTGGTAATGCGTAAACTGCACCCCGAACCGTATCAAAAAAGGCATTCCCAACCACCGAATTGGTTGCGGAAACCACACCATTAACACCCGTATTTGCGTTGCAAAAAGTTACTGCACCTTTACTAGAAGAGCCACCATAGCGCCATTCTAGTGATCGAACAACATAGTTGCCATTAGCTAAAACTGTAATGCCACCAAAACCAACTTTGTCATTGGTTTGATCGCCTTTTAAGGTACTTATGAGTTGTTTGGTTTGTCCGTTATACAAATAAACGGCGCCAACATTTGCAATTGCTCCATCATCATAATAAGAATCTACAATGACAAAATTTCCGTTGGGTAAAACTTTAATTTCTTCGCCAAATTTTTCGCTACCACTTGGTCCATTAAGCGTTGTAGTTTGAGCAATAAGTTTAGTTACTGACAACAAGCAAAATAGTATTACAAAACAAGTGTTGATTGAGTAATTTAAAAGTTTTTTACTTACACTTTTCAATTGTTTTTTTTGGAATTCGTGAACTTTCAGTTTCATGATTTTTTTGATTTTATTATTCAAATGTCTTCATATCTAATGGAATAAATCAAAAAAATAGACGAATGATGTTTTAAATAGACGAATTAAAAAAGGTTTGCCAAAATAGACTGCCCCCAAAAGTTTGGACAAATTTATAATTAATTTTGATAATAATGAGCTCGATATTTTATCGGGCTCATTTTGTTTAAATTTGATTTAGTTCTGTCGTTATTGTAATAGTTTATATATTCTTTGATTTCTATTTTTAATTGCTCTATTGAGGTGTATTTTTTTAGATAAAACAATTCTGATTTTAATATTCCGAAGAAATTTTCAATAATTGCATTATCCAGACAATTTCCTTTTCTAGACATACTTTGTATGATACCTTTTTCTTTCAATTGATTTTGATATCTTTTCATTTGATATTGCCAACCTTGATCTGAATGTAGAATTAGATTTGTATTGTTTGGTATTTTCTTAAATGCTTTATTTAACATCATTACAACTTGATTAAAAACGGGTCTTTCTGTTAGTTCGTAACTGATTATTTCTTGATTAAACAAATCAATTATTGGCGATAAATACAATTTTTGACCAGATACATTAAATTCGGTTATATCGGTTGCCCATTTTTGATTTGGTGCCTCTGCTTTGAATTTTCTTTCTAGAATATTGGGCGCAATTTTGCCTTGTTCGCCTTTGTATGATTTGTATTTTTTAATTCTAATAAGACTCTTTAATCCCAGTGTTTTCATTAATCTTGCTACTGTTTTATGATTGATTACTAACCCAGTGCTATTTAGCTCATCTGTTATTCGTCTGTATCCATAACGCCCTTTGTGCTTGTGATAAATGGATTTTATCATCTCTTTTATTTGCTGATATTTATCAATTGATTTAGTCTTTTTTTGATGATAATAAAAATTACTTCGTACCATATTGGTTTGATTTAAAAGTAAATTCAAATCAAACTTATGCCTTAACTCCATTATGGCTTGCGCTTTTTGGCTTTCTCTTCTGCTTGAATTAAGGCTTGCAACTTTTTTAGTAATTCGTTCTCACAACGCAGTGCTTCAATCTCTAAAAGAAGTTCTTCCTCTCTTGTAAGTGGTTTATCTGTTTTTCTTTTTTTACGTTTGATCGTATTCATAGCTTTTGGTCTTCCTCTTGTTTTTGGTCTTAATCCTTCAAAACCAAAATTAGCAAAATCTCGTTTCCATTTTACAATAATACCAGTATCAGGTATGTTAAATTTTATACTTGTTTCGCGCAAAGACAACAAATCTTTGTCTATTGCTTTCAATACTTTCAATTTAAAATCTAACGAATAACTTTGATTCTTTCTTGGCAAC
>JANOPO010000008.1:0-32185 GCA_031422015.1 Flavobacterium sp.
AAAGAAATCAGCTGTCCGAAAACAGATTTACTAGAAAAATAATTACTTTTGCTCATCGTTTATTGTATTTTGCAACACAAATTTACGATTACTTTAAAGAAGCCATCTTTTTGGCTTCTTTTTTATCGGACAACAATGATATTGAATATCGATTTTTAACTGCATTTAATGGTCGTTGGCAATACAAAACCGTTGCCGATTTCTTAGCAGACAAACCTTCGCGAGTTCGTGGAGTATATAATGTAGAAAACAATGATTTTGAATTTAATAAAAAAACACCATCGGCAGATTATTCTTTGATATTATCGAGCGTTTACTTGCAAGATGAATTCAGAATCAGTAAAAAATTCAGCGTTTTGGCTGGGCTTAGAATGGACATTCAAACTTATCCAGGAGATTTTCCAGTGAGTCAAGATTTCATCAATACACTCGAATTTTCAAAGTATAAAAACAAAATAAACGGCGCGCCACAAATTAATCCCCGAGTTGGTTTCCAATACACATTTGACGCTACTAATAGATATGTTTTAAAAGGCGGAACAGGACTTTTTACAGGCCGTATGCCTTTTGTTTGGTATGCCTATCCAGAATATATTTCGGGAACAAAGTACTTCAATATCGATTATAAACCAATAGGAGTTTTGCCCATAAATGAAAATTTAAGCGCGCTTGAACCATTGCAAACCAAACGATTAACCGAAATTAATTTGGTCGATAATGGTTTTAATTTACCAAGAGATTGGAAATCGAATTTATCTTTGGATATAAAAATAAAACATAATTTTGCTTTGAATATAGATGCAACCTATTCCAAAGTTTTGGACGGACTTTTATTTCAATCCATAAACCGGAAAGAAGATCAAAAATCGAATTTTGTTGGAGCGGATAATCGTCCATATTACAACACAACTTCAGATGCTATTAAAATAAATTCAAAGTTTACGAATGTGTTTTTGCTGACCAATGTCAATAAAGGTTATCGTTATAATTTGACTTTTGGACTGACCAAATTCGACAAAAAATATTCAGGATTTATAGGATATACGTATGGCGTTTCTAAAGATATTAGCAGCACAAACCGAAATTCTCACGCTGCAAATTTCGAATGGAATCAAGCTTTAATTGCCAATTCTCCAGAATTAACGTATTCGAATTTTGATTTGCGACATAAATTTGTTTCTTATCATTTTTATGATTTTAACTTCAAATCAAGTAAAATAAAACTAGCATTAATTTACAACGGAAAATCTGGAAATCCATTTTCGTATGTATATGAAGGCGATGTCAACCAAGGTGGATCTGCGAAAAACGATATTTTATTTATACCAAGAGATCAATCTGAAATTAAATTCCAGAATTATGTTGATGCTTCTGGCTCGACAATAACTGCAACCGAACAATGGAATCAATTAAATTCTTACATAGAAAACGATGCGTATTTGAGTGAAAATCGGGGCAATTACGCCGAAAGAAATGCAGCCAGAACGCCATGGAACCATCAAATTGATGCGAAAATAGTTTATGAACAGAAAATTTTTAAAAACAAAATCGAATTTTCATTAGATATTTTCAACATCGGTAACTTGATACACAGAAATTGGGGCGTACAAAGTTTTGTTCCTAACATAAATAATTCGGGCTATGCTTTAATAGATTTTAAAAAAATTGAGGCTGGACAACCCGTATACGAATTAAGAAATCCACAAGGAAAACCATGGCAAGTTGACTCTATTAATTCCAGATGGCAAGGACAATTTGGAATTATGTATTCGTTTTAGTAAAATTGCTATGTAAGAAGGTTCTATTGAAAAGTTAATTCGATTTTTAAATAACTAACCAATACAAAAAAACTTATTATGAAAAATAGTATTATTTTTATTCTTTTATTAGCGTTTGTATCTTGTAAAAAAGAACAAAAAGTTGCAATTGAAAATTTTGTAACCAAAACAGAAAAAGCGCATTTCAAAACTGATTTTTTAAAAAACGATGCCATTCAATTTAATATTATTGCATTTTTCGGCACAGAAGAATGGATAAATGGTCAGATGACATTGGCAACTAATTCTGGAAATGGAAAAATTGAATTCGAAAATGGTACGCAAATTCTATATAATGGCAATAAGGTTTTTTATACAAAAACTGTAAAAGATACATTAGGCGTTCGTTTCGACGCGTATACAATTCCTTATTTCTTTTTATTGCCTTATAAATTATCAGACAAAGGAACCGTTTGGACAAAATATAAAAATGTTGAAAAAGACAGCTTGAGTTTCAACGCTGAAAAACTTTCGTTTGCACCAAAAACTGGCGATGCTCCAAACCATTGGTATATTGTTTACACCAACAAAAAAATAAACTTAATTAAAAAATCGGCCTATATTGTAACTGCTGGCGGAAGATCACAAACCGAAGCAGAGAAAAATCCGCATGCTATTGAATATCTAAATTATCAATTAGTTGATAATGTTCCTATTGCTACCAAATGGAAATTCTGGTCTTGGCAGAAAGATGTTGGTTTTGTAAAACAGTTAGGAAATGCAACTTTATCTGATATAAAATTTATTAAAACAACTCCAGATTATTTTTCGCCAACAGTTGATTTTTTAGAAAAAAAATAACCACATCTTACGGAACTATCCAATTATCTAATTTAATATGAGTGGCTAGTAAGTTTTCATCTCCAACTACGACAGCTCTATGACCGTGAATAGACTTGTTAAAACTAGTGTTATCCGGTAACTTATCGGCTGCGATAAACATTTCGCCTGATTTAAAATCTAAATATTCGTCATTTTGCAAAATGATTCTGAGAATTCCTTTTTGAATAATAATCAATGTTGGATCGCCCGACAAATGCCAATCTGTTTCATAACCCACTTTACTTTCGCGCAATCTAAAGTTTTTTGAAGCAATCTGGTCTGAAAGCAACATTTGGCCTCGTAGATTTTTTTTATAAGTAACTTCTATAAAAATAGAATGATTGTTTTTATTGGTAGTGATGCAAGAAATTTTGAACATATTTGGATATTAATAGAAAAAAACAAATATACATTTGAACTTGAGGTTTACAATATATTTTGTTTAATTGTTTAAAACATTACCTAAAACTTAAAATATTTATCACAAAAAACCTAATATTGTAAACGAAATTTGGAATGACTTTTTTGTTTTAAAGAAAAATTAAGAAAATTTTGAAGCTAAATACTTATTTTAGCATCTAAATTATTTTGGAAGTGGAGGTTTTTGGAAAATCAGAAGAATATTTATTAGTTAGTTCAATAAAAAATACAGATTCCGAATTGGTTGAAAAAAATATACAATATACATTGTCTATTTATTGGAACCAGCATAAAGAAACCATTATTTATATCGATGGTATCAAGCATGTTTTGAAACCAAATCAAATGCTGTTTTTGACGGAGTTTCATCATGTAGGAATTTGTCAAATCGAAGAAATAAATCTAATCAAATTCAATCGAAATTTTTATTGTCTTGACAATCATGATGCTAAAATTGGTTGTAAAGGATTGTTGTTTTTTGGGGCAAATCAACTACCAATTATTACTTTGGACGAAATAAATAGTAAAAAATTTGAAATCCTTTGGAGTGTTTTTGGAGCAGAAATGGAATATTCAGACGAATTACAGATGGAAATGTTGCAAATGTTACTCAAACGATTCTTAATTTTAGCTACACGCATATACAAAACTCAAAATCAAATTTCTGTAATTCAAAGTTCTAAAGTTGATGTGATCAGAAACTATAATTATTTGGTCGAAACACATTATAAAACAAAACATTCTGTAGTTGAGTATGCTGACTTGATGAATAAACCAGCAAAGTCTTTAACCAATTTGTTTGCACATCATCTTCATAAAAGTCCACTGAAAATTATTCAAGATCGCATATATACCGAAGCAAAAAAGTATCTATTGTATTCTGGTAGAAGCATAAAAGAAACTGCCTTTGAGTTGGGATTTGATGACATACAGTCCTTTAGTAGATTTTTTAAGAACAAACACGGAATATCTCCAAAAGAATTTAAAGAAAAATCTACTTTAAATTAAAAATTTACTTTCTTGAAAGAGCTTTTTATGATGATTACTTTATTGTCAATTAATTAGGTAAAATTGACAAGGTTTAATTAGTATATGATTTTTAAATTTGTATAATAATAAATTTACAAATCATGAAAAAAATATTCTTTATACTAATTTTTATTTCCTTGCCTACAAATCAATTTTATGCGCAATGCGTTGTTCCTGCTTCAAATTTTGGCAATAAGTCGAGCGTAAATATGTACAATGTTTTGGGCAGTGTAAATGTTACTTTAAATTCTGCGACTTCAGTTTCTGTAACTTTAGGTTCAGATTTTTCAACGGCTGCAGGACCAGATGTCCGAATATTTTTGGTAGATAGAGGTGCATTGACTAATGCGCAGCTCAAAACTCCATCACTGTTCAATTCACAACAAAAAATTGAAATGGGAATGGATCCAGCAAGCCAAACAATTTATACAAAAGATATTCCAGCAGGCATCAATATTGCAGATTTTGACACAGTATATTTTTATTGTCAAGCATTCAATCAATTTTGGGATTTTGGCAGTTTTGCTCCATTTACAGCTACTAATTGCGCACCATTTTTAGCAATTAATACTGTTGAAAAATCAAATCTAAATATTTTTCCAAACCCCGTTATTTCTGATTTAAATTTTGATTTTGAATCGTCTTCAGATAACTTTCAGATTAAAATTTATACTATTTTAGGAAGCTTATCTAGAGAAAATTTAGTTTATAAAAATAATAAAAAAATTGATATAAGTAATTTAGAATCAGGAATTTATTTAATTGAATTAACAGATGAAGATTCTAATCGTATCATAAAAAGATTTGTTAAACGCTAATTTTCAATTTTGTTTTGTTCATGATAAGTACATTAGAAATAATGTACTTATCTATTTTTTATAAAACGTAGATAAGATTTTTTCTGCTGGTTTATTTTGTATTGTATAATCGTCATCACGCCTTCCTCCTACTTGCTCATGATTGTCATACCATTTCCATAAAAAACCTCCTTCAAACCATTTCTCTTTCCAAAAATTAGCAAGTATAACCGCTAAAGCATTTTGTTGTGCGATAAGATTTGTGGTAAGTTTCTCATCGTGTCGCCAAGGTTCTTTGGTGGTATAATCTTTGCTTTGATAACCAAACTCTGTAAAAATTATTTTTTTGTCAAATTTAATTGATAACGACTGCAATTTAAGTTTGATTGGTTCCCAACATTTGACCAACTCTTTAATAGTTGGAGTTTTCTTATCAGAAAGAGGAAAATAGGCATCTACTCCTATAAAATCTAAATCAGTAAGGAAAGTTACATTTTCATAGGTATCCCAATTTTCGGCATAGGTTATTTTGCCAAAATATATTTTTCTGATTTTCTGTAGCATCTTTTTCCAAAAAAAAGGTCTTGCAACAACAAACGCATTTAACTCCGTACCGATGCAAAACATTTCACAATTGGTACTTTGGGCTAAATTGGCATAAAAAAGTATAAATTTTTCATAATTTTGTTCAAAAAAAATCCAATCTTTCTCAGACTTCATAGCAATTTGTCCAGTAAATTGACCACCACTAATCCAAATTTGTGGTTTTAGCATAACTTTAATTTTTTTGTCTCTAAAAGCTATTGCTGTTTTAACGATTCCTTCTTTGCGTTCACCAAGCCATTGTTCTTCACTATTGAAAATGATGGAAATATCCTCTTTAGACTTCATAAACGCAAAGGGCATCAGTGTTACCCAGTTGGCATGTACTGCAACAACCGGTTTGATAGCTGATTCTACAATTTCGCGATTTGATGCCACAAAGCTAATTCCGTTTATTTTTGGCTGACAAAAACTGGCTACAAAAAAATGCAAAAAGAACACAAAAGTAATTTTCTTTATTTTCATATTACATCAAATATTAGAAGTACTGACCCAAACCAAACACAAATCCGTTAGACGCATTTTTAGAAATTCCGTACCCATAATCAATTCTAAACGTGCAGTTAAAAACTGTTTTATGAATAAAACGTAAGCCAACTCCAGGATAGACTCGAAAATTTTTACTATCGGCAAAATCTATCAATTTACCACCAGGATTACGCCATGAACCAGCATCGACAAAAGCATTGCCTTGAAGTACAAACCAACCTTTTTCAAACAAAGTTTTTCGATATTCGGTATTAAAAACGACGGTTCCCGTTCCGCGGTCAATTAAGTTGCCAACGCCGCGAATATTAAGATTATTATCAACAGCAAATGGCGCAAATGGACTTTCGTTATTTGATGCCAATCCAAAGCGCAAGCGGGTTGCAAAATTATCGGTTTTTCCAACACGTTTGTAATATAAAAAATCATTAAGCCCAATAAAAAAAGGATTTTGAAATTGATTTTTAGTGGTTACATATTGAAATGAAAATATAGATTTAAAACCTGACACCAAATAATAATCATAATTCAGTTTATCAAAAGTATATTGAACCTTTATTAAAGATTTATTTCCACGCAAATTTCTGGGGATTTTATCACTAGTTGCTCCTTCTAGATACTGATAATTTTCGTTAAACATCGATCCGCCAAATTTGATCTGATTTTTATAATTTATTTGATATACCGCTAACAACTCATAAGCTGCATTAGTATATTGGTAAAAAGCTTTTTGATCATCGAAAAAGATTGGTTCTCTTGAAATTAGTTTTTGATAATTGCCTTCTAATCCTAATTTTGAAGAAAATAAATAGGGTGTTGAAACATTAATTCCAAACGAATTAAACCCATTAAATTGGTAAAATCCGCCAATCGAATTGTTTTTGCCTAAAAAATTAAACTCATATAATCCAACCCTATAAAAACCTGCGCCTGAATTTGTGCCAGCGTCAATAGCGGGCAAAAAACTCTGATTTTCAATTACTTTATAATTAATTTCATACGATTTGTCGTCCAACAACTTAACAGTATATTCTGCTTTTGAAACTCCGTTTAATCTATTTAAAAAAACAATATCTTTGTTAATAGTTATCGTATCGAGTTGCGATCCTACTTTAGATAAAATAAGTTTGTTCATGAATTTTACATCCATCCGTTTGGTATTTAAAAATTCAATTTTGGAAATTATATTACTTTGAGAATAACATAAAACTGATAAAAGAAAAAAAAATACCGATTTTACAAACATTTTTTAAATATATATTTACAAATATCTGATTAATTTAGTTAAAACATTCATAAAAAGAAAAATTGACAACTTTTGAGGGAATATAGCAAAGTTACCTTCGTTTATTATAACCATTATTTGTAATAAAAAACATGAAAAAATACATTTTACTAGTTACTATATTATTTTCGGGAGCGGTTCAATCACAAACAGATAGTTTATCAACAGATTCAAACCTTCAAAACTATACACCGTCAAAACTTCTTGAGAAGGGCAAAATTGATTTAAAATTTTTTAATGGTTTATACACACAAACCCGAGCTGCAAGCGACGGCAAAACAATTGATGTTCCTAGATCAAACTTTTTTACAACTTCATTAGAAGCCTTTACAGGTGTTTCTGCAAATAAAAAAATTAATCTTGGTTTGATCATCGAATACCGATCTAATACGTTTGCCGATCAAAATGCCACCAGCGTTTTTAGTTTTAAAAACGAAATTGGAAAATCCCGTTCAGGACTTGCACATATTGCACCGTCAATAAAAATAGCACCATTTAATAAATTGTCTAACTTTTCAATACAAAGTTCGTTATTTATTCCTGTTTTTAAAGACGAAAACAACGCCAACGGTTTTTTGGCTGCTAATAGTTATATTTGGCAAAATCGTTTTTTTTATGATTATACGTTTATCGGAAATAAATTTCAATTATTTACTGAATTGGGCATGCGTTATTTCTTTGGAGAAAAAGAAAAAGGCTATGCAAATAACAGTTTGGAACTTGCACCAAGTGTATTTGTAAGTTATTTTGCGTCTAGCAAATCTACTATATTTACATTTTTGCAACATGCGCAATTGATAGACTTAGGAAACGATTTTGAACAAAATTACTCAGCCGGTGGCTTTGGAGCTAAATATCAATTATCTAAAGTTTTAAATGTTGAAGCTATATACAGTAAATTTTTGCGAGGTAACGATTCTGGCTTGGGTCAATCTTTTAATTTAGGTTTGCGAGCAATATTTTAATTATAAAGATTAATATCAACATACTAAATTTACTCTGTTAAATAACATCAGGCAATATGGAACATGTAGTAATAATTGGAAACGGCATTTCGGGCACGACACTCGCAAGGCATATTAGAAAATTATCTGATAAAAAAATCACGATTATATCATCTGAAAGTGAGTTTTTCTTTTCTAGAACTGCTCTAATGTATGTTTTTATGGGTCATATAAAAATGGAACATACCCAACCTTATGAAGCCAGTTTCTGGTCCAAAAATAAAATCGAGCTCAAGCATGCGTTTGTAAAAGAGGTCGAAACCGATACTAAAAAGGTAATTTTTGATGATAATTCTTCGTTAGATTATGATAGATTAGTAATCGCTGCAGGGTCAAAATCTAATAAATTTGGTTGGAAAGGTCAAGATCTAAATGGCGTTTTTACCATGTATAATAAACAAGATCTCGAAAAATTAGAAGAAATAGCTATTGACTGTAAACGAGCTGTCGTTGTTGGTGGTGGATTAATTGGTATAGAATTGGTAGAAATGCTTTTGTCGCGAAAAATACCAGTTACTTTTTTAGTTAGAGAGGCGAGCTTTTGGAGTAATATTCTTCCTCTAAGCGAAAGCGAAATGCTCAACAAACACATTCTTGAACATCATGTTGATTTGCGCCTAAATACTAATCTTGACGAAATAATTTCTGACGATTATGGAAACGCAATAGCAATTACTACAGACAGAGGCGAAACAATTAATTGCTCCTTAGTAGGACTTACAGTAGGTGTCTCGCCAAATATAGATTTTTTAAAATCTTCTCAAATTGAATTGAATCGTGGCGTAAAAGTCAATCGATTTCTAGAAACTAATATTAAAGATGTTTATGCCATAGGAGACTGCGCAGAGCAACATGAAGGCATAGGTAATCGCAGGAATATTGAAGCCGTATGGTATACAGGTCGGATGATGGGAGAAAGCTTGGCGCAAACCATTTGCGGCAATAGAACGCAATATAATCCTGGAAATTGGTTTAACTCAGCAAAGTTTTTTGATATTGAATACCAGACGTACGGCTGGGTTTTCCCTAATCCGTTAGAAAACGAAAATCATTTTTTTTGGGAACACTCTTCAAACAAAATTGCTGTTCGAATAGTCTATGATTTCAAAACAAAGGAATTTGTTGGTATCAATACTTTTGGAATTCGGATGCGACATGAATTTTTTGATACCGTTTTAAATGAAAAAAAATCAGTCCAATTTGTTATTGAAAATCTAAAAAAAGCCAATTTTGATCCAGAATTTTATTCAAAATATGAGACCGAAATTCAAAAAGCATTTACTACTAGCCACTCCGAACTTAAAATCCAATAATTATGAGCACTGATAAAAATTTGTCGATTGCTGCACACGAAAATACAGGTTTAAAAACAACTCAAAAACTTGGACTAGCAATAGGAATACTTGGTCTATTTCTATTAGTATTGGCTTTCTTTAATGTAAATTTTCCAAACAAAGCCCTTTGGTTTACCACATCGATTGTTTCCATTTTGTCCGGAATTGTTTTATACGCTAATGCAACCTATCTATCTAAACCAGAAGGCATTAGTAATAATGGGATTTTTCATAAAAGTGTTTCAAATCAAGGTGTTTTTGCTTTGTTAATTGGTATTGTTCTGACCGCTTTTTACGTAGTCTTATACTGGTTTCCAAAGTATCTAGGGTTGGGCGAAAATGGCGCTGTCAATACAGGTATTGTTTCGTTTTTTGATCCATTAAGTTTAGTACTTAATGGCAAAGTTGCCAGTCAATGGTTTGTTTACGGAACATTATATACGGTAGCAATTTTGGGCTTGGGTTACAAATTTATTTTAAAATATAGACATAATAAATACCAATTGGTTAGAACTATTTCGGTTATGTTTTTCCAATTGGGTTTTGCTTTTTTGATTCCAGAAATTCTAGAAAAACTAAATCCAGAAAAAGCCTATTTTGCAAAATCATTGACAAATATGTGGCCCTTGAACTATTATTTTTTTAATGATTGGCATCTTAAAAATTTATTGGATGGTGGCAATCTTGGCATGTTTATGCTGGTTTTTGGTATTGCAATGATTTTTATAATTTCGCCAATTCTGACTTATTTTTATGGCAAACGTTGGTATTGTTCTTGGGTTTGTGGATGTGGCGGATTGGCAGAAACAGCAGGCGATTCGTTCAGACATTTATCTAATTCAACCAAAAAAGCATGGAAATTTGAGCGTTGGTCGATACATATCGTTTTGGCATTTTCTTTCATAATGACTATTGCCGTTGTTTTTACATTTTTGAATGACAATCCTGCATTGAGTTTTATTACTAAAAATCAATTTATATACGGAATTGTTGGTTTCCTTATTATTTTTACAGGCGTTTTATTTATTTTTAAACGAAATGATTTAGATACCGATGCGAAATTTACCATTGCAACTTTGGTAGCAATCATAATTTTTTCGGTAGCAATTAATTTCTTTTCAGGAAATACCAATATCCTTTTTATTGATAGTTTTAAGTTGCGCGAATGGTACGGATTTGCAATTGGTTCCGCATTTTCTGGCGTTATTGGCGTAGGCTTCTACCCGATTTTAGGAAATCGTGTTTGGTGTCGTTTTGGTTGCCCTATGGCAGCGATTTTAGGATTGCAACAACGATTATTTTCAAAATTTAGAATTACAACTAATGGCGGACAATGTATTTCGTGTGGTAATTGTACCACGCATTGCGAAATGGGAATTGATGTGCGCAGTTATGCACAAAAAGGCGAAAATATTGTGCGATCTTCTTGTGTTGGTTGTGGCATTTGTTCGGCTGTTTGTCCTCGTGGAGTTTTGAAATTAGAAAATGCTTCCGAAAAAGGACGAATAAATTCTAATGATATTTTGTTAGGAAATGATGTAAATTTAATGGATTTAATAAATCAGAAATAAATTTAATGATTAACAAAATCCTAAAAAACTGGTACATCGGTAAAGCTAAAGTAAAGTTAGACCGCTTATTAAAATTTTACAGTCCAAACGAAAAAGTATTAGACATTGGTTCTGGAAACGGAGGATTGAATTTATTATTACGAAATAGCAATATTAATATTACTGGAATTGACATAAAAAATAAATCATTTTTTAAAGAAATTGAAGTTCTTATTTATGATGGTACAACTTTTCCTTTTCATGATAAACAATTTGATACTGTACAAATTATAACTGTTTTACATCACATAAAAAGCCAAATACCAGTAATTAAAGAAGCGATTCGAGTTGGGAAACGTATCATTATTATGGAAGATATTTATGATAACTTGTATCAAAAGTATTTTACTTGGTATTGTGATAGTCTAAATAATTGGGAATTTATTGGACATCCACATACGAATAGAACTGATGCTGGTTGGAGAAAACTTTTTGATAATTTAAATTTAGAAGTTGAAAAAGTAGAATATTATAAGTTTCTATTGTTTTTTAAACAAGTAACTTATGTTTTAAAAATTAAATAATGTTGAAGTATGTAACAATCATATTATTTCTAACCTCTTCCGGAACTACCGATTCCAAAACCTATGTAAAAAATTACTTTCCCAACAAAAAACTAAAAGAAGAAGGCTGGATTCTCGATAACAAAAAAACAGACTATTGGTTTTTTTATTTCGAAAACGGAAACAAAAAAGAAGAGGGACATTATAACAACAATCAAAAAACAAACTGGTGGGTTTATTATGATGAAAAACAAATTATGACCAAAAAAAGTGAATACAAAAACGGAAAACCTAATGGATTATCTATTTTGTATACCAATGGACAAATCTCAAAAGCCGAAAAATATAATAATGGAAAAAAAATAAAAACTTGGACAACTTTGGAAGATTTCAAAAAAGATACTAATTAAAATGCCTATAATAAAAGTCATTATTCCGGCCTATAACGAAGAAGATGCTATTGCAAAAGTGATTGCTGAAATTCCAGATTTTATCAACGAAATAATTGTTGTTAGTAATAACTCGACCGATAAAACCGAAGAAGTTGCTAAAAAAGCAGGTGCTATTGTACTTTCTGAGGATCGTCGTGGGTATGGTTTCGCCTGCTTGAAAGGAATGAATTATATTGCTTTACAAAAAATAAAACCAGATATTGTGGTTTTTTTGGACGGCGATTATTCCGATTATCCAGCAGAATTAAGACTTTTGGTAGATCCAATAGTCGAAAAAAATATTGATTTTGTACTTGGTGCTCGAGCAAAAAATTTAAGAGAAGTAGGATCGATGGCGCCACAACAAATTTTCGGCAATTGGTTGGCGACTTTCTTGATGAAACTATTTTTTAATTCAGAATTTAGTGATCTTGGTCCATTTCGAGCAATTAAATACGAAAGATTAGTAGCTTTGCAAATGGAAGACAAAACGTACGGTTGGACAGTCGAAATGCAACTAAAAGTTTTGAAACAAAAAATGAGCTACCTTGAAATTCCAGTAAAATATAAAAATCGAATTGGCGAATCAAAGATATCAGGAACCATAAAAGGATCAATTATGGCTGGTATCAAAATTATCGGCTGGATTATAAAATATAGTCTTAAGTAATTTCTTTAATCGAACAAAAACATAGAAAATTTTTTATGATTTTATATTTTTCCCTTATTATTCTGTTTATATATTGTATTGCAATTTTATTATTATTCTTTTATAGTTTGTCGCAACTAAATTTGCTAATAAATTATCTTAAAAGTAAAAAAGTAACGACTAATCACGAACAATTCAATTTTTCGAATCCATCCGAAATTCCCCATATAACTATTCAACTTCCTATTTATAACGAAAAATATGTTGTTGAGCGGCTTCTAGAGACCATTTGCAAATTAGAATACCCTAAAGATAAACTCGAAATTCAAGTTTTAGACGATTCTACAGACGATTCGATTGCCACAACAATTCAGTTGGTTCAAAAATATTATTTACAAGGAATTGATATAAAATATAGTGCACGAACAAACAGAATTGGTTATAAAGCTGGCGCATTAAAAAAAGGTTTACAAACTGCAAAAGGCGAATTTATAGCGATTTTTGACGCCGATTTTTTACCAAAAAGTGATTGGTTGACTAAAACAATACCCTATTTTAAGAACTCCAATGTTGGCGTTGTACAAACTCGATGGTCGCATATAAATAGAGATTATTCGGTATTGACTAAAATTCAGGCTTTTGCGCTCGATGGTCATTTTACTTTAGAACAAGTAGGTCGCAATTCGCAAAATCATTATATCAATTTCAACGGAACTGCAGGCGCTTGGCGAAAAACTTGTATTATAGATGCTGGCAATTGGGAAAGCGATACACTTACCGAAGATCTTGATTTGAGTTATCGCGCGCAACTAAAAAACTGGCAGTTTGTATATCTAGAAGCTATAACTACTCCAGCAGAGTTGCCAGCAGTTTTAAGTGCCATGCGATCACAGCAGTTTCGATGGAATAAAGGAGGCGCAGAAAATTTTAGGAAAATGGCATGGAGAGTGCTAAATTCTAATACAATACCAACAAAAACAAAGATACATGCCTTGTTGCATTTGCTCAACAGCACTATGTTTCTTTGTGTATTTGCGATGTCTATTTTGAGTGTTCCAATATTATTTATAAAAAATCATTACCGTCATTTGGATATTTATTTTAATATTATGGCGTTTTTTATGGTTACAACATTAATTTTTTTTAGTTGCTATTGGTTTACTTTTAAGAGCATTCGCGGCGGCGGTTTTAAATCATTTTTTAAATTTACTGGTTTGTTTTTTACTTTTTATACGATCGTTATGGGATTCTCATTTCAAAATTCGATAGCAGTACTTGAAGGTTTACTTGGCAAAAAAAGTGCCTTTATCAGAACGCCAAAACTTAATATAGAAATCCAGAAAGAACTTTGGAAAGAAAATATATACTTGACAAATAATATTTCTAAGAATACTTTTTTTGAAGGTTTGTTATTACTTTTTTTTATGTTTGGATTATATTCTGGTTACAAACTTAATGATTATGCACTATTTCCATTTCATATAATGCTATCAATAGGATATGGATTTATCTTTTATAAATCGATCAAAAACAATTAGATGTCGCATTTAATAAAATATAAACAACTATTTTTATTTTTATTAATTACTATTTTTGGATATACATTTATTGCATACGGCAGCACGCGCACTGAGTTTTTGCCCGTATTTTTGTCATTTGCAATTTTATTTTTTTGTTATTATAAAATTGTAACCCAATGCACAGAAAATTTAAAATTTCTGATAGCAGCAACAATTAGTACCAGGTTAATTTTTGGCTGGGTCTTACCAAATTTGTCTCAAGATTTTTATAGATTCATCTGGGATGGTCAATTAATGGCACAAGGCATAAATCCTTACTTGTATTTGCCTAAAGATCTAATTTTGCATTCAAATTTTCAGATGCAGCACGCTAAAGAATTGGTTTTAAAAATGGGAGATTTAAGCGCAAGCCATTTTTCTAATTATCCGCCTGTCAATCAGTTTTTGTTTTTTTTGGCCGGAATTTTTGCTTCAAAATCAATAATTACTTCCGTTATAATCCTTCGTTTTATAATTGTTCTGGCGGATTTTGGCACCATGTATTTTGGTCAAAAACTACTTTTAAATTTGGGATTAAAACCTTATCGTATTTTTTGGTATTTATTAAATCCGTTGGTAATTATAGAACTTTCGGGAAATTTACACTTCGAAGGAGTCATGTTGTTTTTTTTGGTACTTAGCTTTTATTATTTTCAGAAACGAAAATGGCAACTTTCGGCGCTTCTCATCGGTGTTTCTATTTCGATAAAGTTGCTTCCACTAATGCTTTTGCCATTGTTTTATCAAAAACTCGGTATCAAAAGAAGTATTGTTTATTATTCAATTGCGATCGGAACTAATTTGGTTTTATTTTTGCCGTTTTTTTCGTCCGATTTTATTCAAAACTACACGCAAACAATCGGATTGTATTTTACAAATTTCGAATTTAATGCAAGCATCTACTACCTACTTCGAGAAATAGGTTATTATCAAACTGGGTACAATATGATTCATGTAATTGGCAAATACACTCCGATATTTATAATAGTATTTATTGCATGTATCTCTTTATTTACCAAATTAAAATCAGAAATAAATATTATTACTGCAGCACTACTAGTGATGTCAGTATATTTTTTTATGGCCACAACGGTACATCCTTGGTATATAATAAACCTGGTTTTACTGTCAATATTTACAAATTTTAAGTTTGCGTATTATTGGAGTTTTCTGATTATTTTGAGTTATTTTACTTATTCGAATATAGCATGCAAAGAAAATATGCTTTTAATTTTTATCGAATATAGTACGGTGTTTTTTGTATTTTTATATGAAATCAGAAAAAGTTATTTCTTAAAAAAATGAGCTACTAAAGATTCAGAGAAATTTTCTCTATGAGTATTTCTTTGTTTAAAGGCTTTGTGATATAATCTGTAAAGCCAAGCTTTTCAATTTTTTCTCTATCTTCTATCGATGAATATGCAGTTTGCGCAATTATTGGAAATTTTGACCACTTTTATTTATAATTTGCAAATACTCAATTTTCTCATTATCATCCAAATCGCCAGCTACTAACAAGTCCGGAAAACCAATAATGGCATTCATGGGAGTTCTAATTTCGTGTGTCAAATTTTCTAAAATATCAGTTTTAAATAGATTAACAAGATAACCAAACGCATCATTTCGAATATTGAGTAATTTTTTCGAAGTGACATACCTTGTTTCAATACCTTTAATAACCAATTTTAAAGGATCATGTACATATATTTTAATAACTAAACCATAAGCTATATAAAAAGCAAAAAAACTTGTAATCAATAAATAAAAATTTTGATTGGGATCTAGATTATTTTAAAATAAAAAAACAAGTACAATAAAAGACAATCCAATAAATGTAATAAAAAACAGCTTTTTAAATATCGACGCGCTTATTGATTTTATCATAATAACATTGAAATTTAAATTATGAAAATATTCAAAAAAAGTAAACATAAACTACAGAAATAGTAGTTTTAAAAAAATGTTAAAACAAAAAAATAAATATCTAAACAAATTGATTTGAAAAAAAGACTAATTTTGTTTCATCACTTCAACCCAAAAAATATTTTATAAAATTTGATTTCCTTTCTTGTTGTACAAAAAAAATAGATTAATACTGCTTTAATGTGAAATATAAGTTTCTACATAAAAATAAAAGTATAAAAACACTTTCAAAATCTTAACACTACTTTAAGCAATGATAAATCCATCAGCAAATGGTTGGATCGATAAATACTTTGAAGAAATTAATAGTATAGATTTTTCAAATAAAACTGATCCACACCTACTTTACGAACTTATACGGGATACTGGATTTACTTTTGGGTTTGTTACCCAATTATATCATATTCAAAAAGACGAACTTGCATTACTAAAACAAGATGAAATTTCAAAGCTTGCGATGATTGAAATTTTGTTTTATACCTATAATTTTAATAAAAAAGATGCCAATACTAAAATATTTATTGAATCAGTAATCGAGTTTTATAACCAATTAAGTCCTAAAAATTATAATTTCATAAAAAAAATTATAAATCCGTCCAAAAACACACAATTAGAAAATATTATTGAAAACCGCATCCAAACAAATGATGATTTAGTTAGCAAACAGTTTTCAAATTTTGCAACAAATGCATTTTTATTTATTGATATTTTAGCATTTGAACATTTTTTAAAAACAAATAAAATCGAAAACGATTATTACCAAAAAATTGAAGAAATACTTATAAAAATTGTGATGTTAACGCTTCAAATCAAAAGTAATAAATCAAATGATGATGATTTATTATTTAAATTTTTTGAATCTTCAATTCGATATTCAAATTTATCAAAAAAAGAAACCATCGCACTCGAAACGCTAAACCTGGATTTTCTTACAACAAATTTCGAAAAATACTATCTCATTGATGTAGCGATCATAGCTGTTTGGAGCGATTCTCAAATCGAAGTTAACGAGATCTATTTTTTGCAAAAATTAGCTGAAAAACTTGAGCTTGATGCAAATTACATTACAAATTGCATAAAAAAATCAAGAGACTTTATCCAAAATAACAAATCAGAAATACCTTATTTCAACTCTAATAAATCAATCAAAAAATTTTATGAACAAACAAACAAAAGTATTGATTTTATAATCAAACGAAATAAAAAGCGATTGCTAAAAGAAATTCTACAAAGTAAAGAACTAGTTATATTACTCTCTAAATCAACCAAACAAGAGTTGAGCGATTCCGAAAAAAAGAAAATTAAAATTCAATTACTAGATATTTGTAAAACGATACCTTCATTAACACTATTTCTGCTTCCAGGAGGAGGTCTATTATTGCCAATATTAGTAAAATTTATACCCCAAATATTGCCATCTGCATTCAATGAAAATTTCGAAAAAAAAGAAAATTAAAATTTAGTAAAAAATTAATAAAAAATGTCAAATAATAAAATCATTTTAGGCTCAGAAGAATGGTGCGCATTTCCAGATTTAGGAATTCCTGCAATCAAAGCCAGAGTAGATTCTGGTGCCAAAACATCGGCTTTACACGCTATAAATATTGCACCCTTTATAAAAAATGATACCAATTGGGTCAAGTTCGATATCAATCCTATCCAAAACAATCTCAAAACCGCAATTCATTGCGAAGCACTATTGGTTGACAAACGCATCGTAAAAAGTTCGAGCGGTTTTCGGGAGCAACGCTATGTAATTCAGACCACTATAAATATTGGCGATGATGCTTGGGAAATCGAAATGACTTTGACCAATCGAGATTCAATGGGTTTCAGAATGCTTTTGGGTCGCGAAGCCATGAGTGGACGTATTCTTGTAGATCCAGAACAAAAATACCTTCTTGGTCAGACTTCTACCGAAACTTTAAAGTCATTTTATGTCAATTCTGATCAAAATAAAGCAGGATTACGAATCGCTATATTAGCCAGTAACCCAGAGCTATATAGCAACCGCCGTATCATGGAAGCTGGAGAAATGCGTGGACATCAAATGCAGTTTCTTTCTATCAAAGAGTGTTACATGAAGCTCGATGCAGACCAACCCGAAATTCATTATCGTGGCGGAAAAATTCTCGACAAGTTTGATGCAGTAATTCCAAGAATTCGACCAAGTATAACCTTTTATGGTTGCGCCGTTACGAGACAATTTGAAGCATTAAAAGTATTTTGTCTCAATTCGGCTGCAGCAATAACACAATCTCGAGACAAATTATATTCCTTGCAACTACTTCTTAATCATGGTGTTGATATTCCTACAACAGGATTTGCAAATTCTCCATTAGATACTGATGATTTAATAAAAATGGTCGGCGGACCACCATTAATTGTCAAATTATTAGAAGGAACTCAAGGAAAAGGAGTTGTTTTGGCTGAAACTAAAAAAGCTGCAGAATCTGTTATAAACGCTTTTAAAAGTTTGAATGTAAACATATTAGTACAAGAATTTATCAAAGAAGCCGACGGAAAAGATCTGCGATTATTTGTAATCGATGGCAAAGTTGTTGCCACAATTCAAAGAGAAGCCTTGCCTGGCGAGTTCCGCGCAAACATTCATCTTGGTGGCACTGCAACTGTCATAAAACCAACCATCGAAGAAAAGAAAATTGCCATCAAAGCCGCAAAAGCTATGGATTTGAAAGTTGCTGGCGTTGATATTATTCGTTCCTCAAAAGGCCCACTCCTACTCGAAGTTAATTCCTCTCCAGGTCTTGAAGGTATTGAAGGCGCCACCAACAAAGATATTGCAGGAGAAATGATTCGAGCTATCGAAAAAAACTTTAAATGGAACTAAAATGAGCATAACTTCACAAATACTTATTGGCTTTATTGCATTAATACACATCTATTTTTTAGTCCTCGAAATGTTTCTATGGACAACTCGTGGCAAAAAAGTTTTTACACAATTTCATGATGATTTTTTCGAAAAAACAAAATCTTTGGCGGCAAACCAAGGACTTTATAACGGCTTTTTAGCTGTAGGATTGCTCTGGTCGTTATTTATTTCTGATGGAATTTGGAGCAATAATGTGGCGTTATTTTTCCTTATTTGCATCGTTGTCGCTGGTCTTTACGGTGCAATTACGGTTTCCAAACGAATATTTTACGTACAAGCTATTCCTGCAATTTTAGCAATTATTAGTTTGTTTTTGTAATTTATTTGAAGCTACTTCCAGCTAACATTCCAAGTTTTTTCAGTTCAAACTATTTTTCTACTCTATAAAAAGTCCCGAAGCTTCGGGATTCATTAATCGCTTTTTTAGAGCAACAAAAATTAGTTTTCCCAAAATAATTTAGTGGCAAAAAGCTTTGCATTTATATCTGGGTTATATCTAGAATATTAAATTTTAAATGATATCTTTGTTTGCAATTTAACTACAACTACAAATTGCAATGAAAGCACACACTTCCAAAATCGTCGGCGAAGCTTTAACCTATGACGACGTATTGCTTATACCAAATTATTCTGAAGTATTACCGCGCGAAGTCAATATTCAATCTAAAATTTCTAGAAACATTACTTTGAATGTTCCTATCGTTTCTGCAGCAATGGATACCGTTACCGAAAGTGCGATGGCAATTGCAATGGCGCAAGAAGGTGGCATTGGTGTTTTGCATAAAAACATGACCATCGAGCAGCAAGCTGCCAAAGTCCGTAAAGTAAAACGTGCAGAGGCTGGAATGATCATCGATCCCGTAACGTTGCCTTTATCAGCAACCGTTGGCGATGCCAAAATGCTCATGAAAGAACATGGCATCGGCGGAATTCCTGTAGTTGATGAAAATGGATTATTAAAAGGAATTGCAACAAACCGTGATTTACGTTTTGAGAAAATCAATTCTAGATCAATTCTAGAAATCATGACCTCCGAAAATTTGGTTACAGCTGCCGTTGGAACAACACTTCAAGAAGCAGAAGGAATTTTACAAAAAAACAAAATAGAAAAACTTCCAGTAGTCGATTCAAATTATAAATTAGTTGGATTAATTACCTTTCGAGATATCACTAAACTGACTCAAAAACCAATTGCCAATAAAGATAAATTTGGTCGTCTTCGGGTTGCCGCAGCACTTGGCGTTACCGCAGATGCACTACAAAGGGCAACTGCGCTAGTAAACGCAGGTGTTGATGCAGTTATTATTGATACGGCACATGGTCATACCAAGGGCGTTGTCGATGTTCTGAAATTAGTAAAATCAAAATTTCCAAACCTAGATGTAATAGTTGGTAATATTGCTACGGCACAAGCCGCTTTATATTTGGTCGAAAATGGAGCCGATGGCGTAAAAGTAGGTATTGGTCCAGGTTCTATTTGCACAACTCGTGTAGTTGCAGGTGTTGGTTTTCCTCAATTTTCGGCAGTTTTGGAAGTCGCAGCGGCACTTAAAGGAACTGGTATTCCAGTAATTGCAGATGGCGGGATTCGATATACTGGTGACATTCCAAAAGCAATTGCTGCTGGTGCCGATTGCGTAATGTTAGGATCACTATTAGCAGGAACCAAAGAATCGCCAGGTGAAACCATCATTTTCGAAGGTCGAAAGTTCAAATCCTATCGTGGTATGGGTTCTATCGAAGCCATGCAAGAAGGATCAAAAGACCGCTATTTTCAAGATGTCGAAGACGATATCAAGAAACTAGTTCCTGAAGGGATTGTGGGTCGCGTGCCGTACAAAGGCGAACTCAACGAAAGCATGCAACAATTCATTGGTGGACTTCGTGCCGGAATGGGTTATTGTGGTGCAAAAGACATTCCTACATTGCAAGAGACAGGACGATTTGTTCGAATTACAGCTAGTGGCATAGGCGAAAGTCATCCGCATAATGTAACGATTACTAAGGAAGCACCGAATTATTCGCGATAATTAAAAATATTAAAATCATGAAAAAATCAATAGTATTACTCACATTTATTTTGTCTATCCAAGTAAATTTTGCTCAATGTTGGAAACTTGTTGAAGGTGCATTCCAACATTCGATAGGACTAACAGATGACGGTAAACTATGGGGTTGGGGGTATAACCAATATGGACAAATTGGATCTCCTGCTGGTTCAGTTACTTATGAACCAACTCAAATTGGAACAGCTACCACATGGGATATTTTTTCTTCAAATTATTCACATACATTGGCTTTAAGAACAACTGGTAGATTGTGGGCAATAGGACGAAACAATGTGGGGCTTTTCGGAAATGGTACTACTACAAATAGTACAACACCATTACTAATCGGAACTGATACTTGGAAGGCGGTTGCTGCGGGTACTGACCATTCTCTTGGAATTAAAACAAATGGAACACTTTGGGGTTGGGGTGAAAACTCTTATGGTGAAGTTGGCGATGGTACACAAACTCAACGTTTAGTTCCTGTGTTAGTAGATAATGGAAATTGGAAACAAATAGAAGGTGGATTGAGACGATCAGTTGGAATTAAAGTAGATGGAACACTATGGGCTTGGGGGCAAGCAACACCAACGGGCAGTGCTTCTCAAACAATTACTAGTAATATACCACTTCAAATAGGTACAGATACTAACTGGAAAGAAGTAAGTATAAATTATGAGCATGTATTAGCAGTAAAAAATAATGGCACCTTATGGGCTTGGGGTTTTAATTATTTAGGTGCAATTGGAAATGGTAATACCAATTCTGTCTTTAACCCAATACAAATAGGTACGGCTACAAATTGGAAACAAGCAGCAGCAGGTCGCTATAACTCTCTAGCTTTGAAAACAAATGGTTCACTATGGGCATGGGGAAATAATGAAGATGGTCAACTTGGAAATGGAACGTTTGTTAACTCACTAACTCCTATTCAAATAGGAACTCTTACTAATTGGGAATTTGTCAGTGCCTCTTTAAATCAATCTTTTGCAATAAAAAATAATGGAAATTTGTGGGCTTGGGGTAATAATAATACCGGATTACTTGGAAATGGTACTGACACTAGTTCAAATATTCCTGTTTTTATTTCTTGCCCAACAATAATTTTATCTAATGAAGATTTTAAGAATAGTGATTTTTCGATTTTACCAAATCCAGCTAATGAATATATAAACATCCAATCAAAAACTAATACAACTATAAAAAGCATAAAAATTATTGATTTACTAGGGAAAATTGTTTTAGAACAAATCTCTGATTTTGAATTTATAGGTATTGATAAATTATCAAACGGTTTATTCTTTCTGGAAATAGAAGCAGATAACTCAAAATCAGCATTTAAGTTTATTAAAAATTAAATCCCCAAATAATTACTAGGACTAATCTGCATTAATTCCACTTTGATTTCATCAGAAACATTAAGTTTTTGAATGAAATTATGAATAGCTTCTTTATTGATAACAATATTTGTTCGAGTTAAATCTTTCAAAGCTTCATAAGGATTCGGATACCCTTCACGACGCAGAATTGTTTGTATCGCTTCGGCAACAACAGCCCAGTTTTTTTCTAAATCTTCGGCAAATTTTGGTTCGTTCAAAACCAATTTATTCAAACCTTTCAAAGTGGCTTCAAAAGCAATTAAAGTATGCCCAATTGGAACACCAATGTTTCTTAACACTGTACTATCAGTCAGATCGCGTTGCAATCTCGATAATGGTAATTTTGCCGAAAGATGTTCGAAAATAGCATTTGCAATTCCTAAATTTCCTTCTGAATTTTCAAAGTCAATTGGGTTTACTTTATGCGGCATTGCTGAAGAACCAATTTCGCCTACTTTTATTTTTTGCTTAAAATAATCCATTGAAACATAGGTCCAAATATCTCTATCTAAATCGATTATGATAGTATTTATTCTCTTTAATGCATCGAAAAAAGCAGCAAAATGATCGTAATGTTCGATTTGTGTTGTCGGAAACGAATGGTGTAATCCTAAAGTTGATTCCACAAAATCAGTTCCAAATTTACGCCAATCAATTTGTGGATAAGCTACATGATGGGCATTGTAATTTCCTGTAGCTCCACCAAATTTTGCCGCAAACGGTATATTAAACAACAAACGCATTTGCTCTTCTAATCGTTCGACAAAAACCAAGATTTCTTTTCCCAATCGAGTTGGAGAAGCTGGTTGCCCGTGGGTTCTTGCTAACATTGGAATGTCCTTCCACTCAACTGCTAGTTCTTTTAATTTTGCTATAACCGAAATTAAACTTGGTAAATATACTTTTTCAAAAGCTTCTTTTGTTGATAAAGGAATCGCAGTATTGTTGATATCTTGAGAGGTTAATCCAAAGTGAATAAACTCTTTGCATTTTTCCAAACCCAATCCGTCAAATTTACTTTTGATGAAATATTCCACCGCTTTAACATCGTGATTGGTTGTTTTTTCGGTTTCTTTTATCCAAAGTGCATCTTCAGTGGAGAAATTTTTATAGATAGTTCGTAAATCTTCAAAAACGGATTTATTTATACCCGAAAGTTGTGGCAAATCGGCTTCGCATAAAGCAATAAAATATTCAACTTCTATTAAGACTCGATATTTTATTAGCGCTTCTTCTGAAAAATAGTTAGAAAGTGATTTTGTTTTACTTCGGTAACGCCCGTCAATTGGAGAAACTGCGTTTAATTCGGTTAATTGCATAATTGTTATAGTTAGCTACAAATTTAGTTATAAGTTTTGACTATTTTAATTTATTACTGTCTCCGTTTTTATTTTTGTATTGATTTTTGAAATTGAAATTGATTTTCGAAATTGAAAATTTATTTTAACTTCATCAATTCTTTCTGCACAATTTTCATTCCTTTTGTTCCAACAGCTTCAATAATTTTCAAATTTAAAGGCGCATCACGAATTGCCGCTGGTTTTGGATCGATATAAAAAACTGGGCAATCTTCGGGTGCATAATGCATTAAACTAGCTGCGGGATACACTTGCAATGAAGTACCTATAATAATCACAATATCAGCGTTTGCAATAATCTCAACAGCTTTTTCAAGTGCCGGAACCATTTCGCCAAACCAAACAATATGCGGACGAAGTTGAACGCCGTTGGTATCAAAATCGCCAATTTCGAGATCCGTTTTCCAATCCAAAACTTGAATTTTAGTATCAGCATCGCTTCGTACTTTTAGCAATTCGCCATGCAAATGCAACACAGAAGTACTTCCGGCTTTTTCATGCAGATTGTCAACATTTTGAGTAATAATCTGTACGTCAAAATCGGCTTCTAATTCGGCAATGATTTCGTGAGCCAAATTTGGTTTTACGGTTTGCAATTGCTTGCGTCGTTGGTTATAAAAATCCAAAACTAACGGTTTGTTTTTTGTCCAACCTTCATAGGTTGCCACTTCTTCCACATTATGACCTTCCCAAAGTCCGTCGCTATCTCGAAACGTTTGGATACCACTTTCGGCAGAAACCCCTGCCCCTGAAAGAATTACAAGTTTTTTCATTTGCTTTCTACTATTTCTAAAGTTTGCTTGGTTTCTTCATTACTATTTTTCAAGACCAAATTGTATTTTCCAATTGGCAAATAGAATTTTTTGTTTTTTGCTTCTTTAATTTCGCTTTTCGGATCTTTTTTATTCCATTTATCAGCAATAGCTTTATCGAAGGTCAAATCGTATTCTACTTTATTTAACCCAATAATAGGTGTTGTTTTTTTATTCCAAACTTCTAATCCATTTTCAGAAGTAATTTTAAAATTTACATCATTGGTGGTTTTAGCATAAAACCATATTTCTTGATTGGTACTTCGTGGTTCTGACCAGTTAAAATCTCGAGCGCCCCAATTTTTGGAATGATAAACTTTTTTGGTTTCGAATAAAACAACTTCCTTTTTCATATTTTCATCCGTTAGTTGTTGGATGTTTTTCAAATTGATTTTGTAGAGCGAACGTCCATGAGTTGCTACAATTAAGTCTTTTGCCGTTTTTTGAATTACTAAATCATGAACGGCAACATTAGGCATTTCGTTAGAAAAATCTTGCCACGATTCGCCACGATTTATGGAGATATACAATCCATTATCAGCTCCTAAATATAGAATATTTTGATTTTCGGTATCTTCAATAATCACATTTATAGCACTTTTTGGCAAATTATTTGCAATTGATTTCCAAGTAGTTCCGTAATCCTCAGAAACGTAAACATAACTAGTAAAATCATCATTACGGTAGCCATTTAAAGTTGCATAAACCCTTTCCTTTTTGAAAGTTGATGCTTTAATTCTCGAAACCCATAAATTTTGTGGCAAATTATCTGATAATTTTTGCCAAGAAACGCCGGAATCTTTTGAACCATGAATTAATCCATCATCAGATCCAGCATATAATAATCCGAATTGAAACGGACTTTCAGAAAACGTCGTAATGGTGCCGAAAGGAACGTTGCCTTCTACTTTTCCTTTTGTCAAATCGGGTGAAATCACATCCCACGTAGTTCCTTGATTCATAGATCGATGCAAAAGATTAGAACCAAAATACAAAATATCTTGATTGAATTTTGATAATAAGATTGGCGTTTGCCAGTTGTATCTGTATGGTTTTCCTTTATCATCGCTGTTTGGAGTTATTGATACTTCTTTATTGGTTTTTCTGTCAATTCGATAGTAATTTCCAAACTGAAAACCGGTATAAATTATATTCGAATCACGATTGTCTATTTGCACTTGCATTCCGTCGCCACCAAACAAAAAATCGTACGGATATTTACCTTCTTGGTGCCATGCTAGACTTGGTTCGTAATTATTTGGTCCTGCCCAAACGCCGTTATCTTGCAAACCGCCATAAACTTTATAGTTGTCTTGATTGTCAACATTTACAGAATAAAATTGCCCAACAGCTTGGTTGTTGCATTTGAACCAATTTTTGCCATTATCATACGAAATATTGATGCCACCATCATTGCCGTTGATAATATGATTTTTGTTTTTTGGGTTAATCCAAACTACATGATGATCGGCGTGCACGTTGTCTTTGTTAATGGCTTCAAAAGATTTTCCGCTATTTTCTGAAAACAATAACGGAACGCCACTAACGTAGATGCGCTCTCGATTGGAAGTATCCACCGTGATATCTCCAAAATAATATCCATACGAATAAAAACAATCGTCGATAAAAGTATCATTCATTTTTTTCCAAGAAACTCCAGAATCTATCGATTTATAAATTTCTGCACCAACAACTTCGGTTTCAAACAAAGCCGCATTGGCATTATCTGGATTTGGCTTTTTGGTATTTGGTCGTAACGCTTGATTGTCAACAATTGCGTATACAATTTTATCATCA
The DNA here is from genome assembly GCA_031422015.1 of Flavobacterium sp. GTDB lineage: Bacteria > Bacteroidota > Bacteroidia > Flavobacteriales > Flavobacteriaceae > Flavobacterium. The sequence continues at coordinate 26,560 of JANOPO010000008.1, forward strand.
AAAGCAGTCAAACCAATTCGTCCCGTAAATTCATTTGTTGCAAATCCAGAGTTGTTTTCAATTCTTATCCAAGAATCGCCACCGTTTGTAGATTTGTAAATTCCAGAGCTTTTTCCATTTCCTTTAAAATTATATGGTTGCCGTTCCCGTTCCCAAGCAGAAGCAAACATAATTTTAGGATTATTTGGTGCAACTGTAAAATCAATAATTCCGGTTTCGTTGTTTATAAAAAGTGTTTGTTTCCACGATTTTCCGCCATCGATTGATTTATAAATACCACGTTCTTCATTTTTTGAATACAAATGACCTAAAACGCCAACTACAATTTCTTGATTGTTTTTTGGATCCAAATATATTTTACTAATATGATGACTTTCGGGCAAGCCCATATTTTGCCAAGTTTTGCCTTTATCGGAAGATTTTAAAACGCCAATTCCGGCATATGAAGATCGTGACGAATTGACTTCACCAGTACCAACCCAGATTGTTCCTGTTGTCCAATCAACTGCAATTGCACCACAATTTTGGGTTAATGCAGAATCCATTACGGATTCAAAACTAGTACCATTATTATTGGTATACCACAAACCCCCAGAAGCATAAGCTACATAAAACTCTTGAGTATTGTTCTCATTTACAGAGATATCCACTACTCGGCCACTCATTATTGTTGGACCAATATTTTGAAAACTTGTTTGTGAAAAAAGATTTTGTTGCGAAAACGATTTGAATTGAAATAAAATTAGAAAACAAAAGAAAAATTTTTTCATCTACAGCAGGTTTTTAATTAATGTTTTAAAAAGCTAAGATACTTAAATGTTTTGCTATTTTTGTTAAAAAAAATCATAAAATGGTCGATTTGGATTACCTGAATTTTCTGGAAAATATCTTAACAGACAACCGCAAAGAACGCTTTTTGGATGTTTTGAATTCGCGAACCAATCATTTTACAGTTGCTGTCGAAGATGTATTTCAGATGCACAATACAAGTGCCGTTATGCGAAGTTGCGAAGTTTTTGGCGTTCAAAAACTACATGTAATCGAGCAACGTTATGGTAAAAAAATCGATAAAGAAATAGCCATGGGCGCACAAAAATGGGTTGATATTATGCCTTATGAAACTGTTAATGAATGTTTGAAAACTTTGAAATCAAATGGATATCAAATCATTGCAACCACGCCGCATGATAACGATTATTTGCTCGAAGATTTTGATATTACTAAAAAAAGTGCACTGTTTTTTGGTACTGAACGAGACGGGTTGTCGCAAGAAATTTTGGATCAAGCAGATGGTTTTTTGAAAATTCCGATGGTTGGTTTTACCGAAAGTCTGAATATTTCGGTTTCTGCTGCTATCATCTTACAAAATGTTACGGAACGTTTGCGCAAAACCAATATCAATTGGCAATTGTCTGAAAATGAAATTCTTGAAAAACGTTTGCAATGGGCAAAAAGTTCTATAAAAGATATAAAACGAATTGAAGAAAGGTATTACAGCTAAAAAATAACTTCGCTTTTAAAAACAATATCAGCAATATTAGAAGGGTTTAAACTATAACGGTACAAACCTGATTTACCAATTGCAAATAGTTGATTTTCTCTAATAATTAAATCAAAACATTGTTTATTAATATTTCCAACCAAAATAGGTTCTGCCGGATTAGAAATACTAAATATTTTGATACTGTCATCGCACACAAAGAGGTAATTATTAAATAATGCTAAACCTTTTGGAGCAACTAAATTTCGAGAATGAATTAACAAAGGGCTTGATAAATTTTCTGTATTATAAACTTGCAGCAGGTTAGTATTATTGCCACAAGTTACATTTGAATTTAAAGTGACGAAAGAATGTGTTGCATTTGCAATAACAGGATCGCAAGCAGTAAAATGCTGAACTTGTGATAGCTTAGTCGGATTCTCAGGATTTACGATGGAATAAATAAACATGCCATTTCTGGAACCTATAAACAAATACTCATCCATTGAAAAAATTGTTTCAATACTAAATCCTACCTGAATAGAATTAACTTTTACAGGTTGTTCTTGATTTAGTAATGAAAAAACATTTAGTCTTGAATCATCCACCGAGTACAAGTAATTATTTTTAAGAGTAAAAATTGCTAATGAGCCGCCCTTTCCATCGCTATTTGCTTGCTCATTTGATTTACTATCGCCAGAACAACTTAGTACAATAAATAATACTCCAATAATTAAAATTAATTTCTTCATTATTTCTATTTATTTTAGAATCCAATTTGTAATAATTTGGTTGTCCGTTATAGCTTGAGTAAAACCATCGGGAGATAATTTTTGCGGAAAAACATTTCTATTTCTGTTTAATAATATAATGGAATTTGTTGAAAAATTATACTGTAAAGTTACAAGATCTACAGCCTGATTTATATAAAAAATTGAATTTCGTATTGCAACATCTGTAGCGCCAGGTATTTCTATAAAAGCAATTTTAACTGGATTTGTTTCATCAGAATAATTGTATATATGAAAACCCTTATTAACCTCATTTACAATCATAAGATTATCTTTTACATAAATTTTTCCTGAATTAACAACATTTTGACTTGGCACTAATTTTACAGCAGCTTCGAATGAAACTCTATCAACCACCACGGGTTGATAATTACTTACAGGCGCAGGAAAATCGTCATCATTATTATTTCCAAAAGAAATACAAGATTTCAGCAAAAATGAAATTAATAGACAACCAATTGCAATTATTAAATTTCTCATATTTAAAATTTTAATTTTAAAAATCAAATGATACTAAATATTTTATCAACTATTTTGGAGTTAACTACCTTTTTTTCAAAACTTTATATTCTTCATAACAACCGGAAATGGCATCAAGAATTTGTAGATCGTTGGCGGTGTCAGCAAACGATTCTGAATAACTGCATCGTGATAAAATTTCCTTAATTTCTTTTTTGTCAATTCCTAGCATCGTGGCAATGGTTTCGCGATCGTAACGTGATTCTAAAATACCACGAATGGCTGAATCTTTTTTCATTTCTTTTAGGCGTTTTAATTCTTTTGGCTTTTTACCAAAAAAATTATACAACATATCAGCCGGATTAAACAAGGATCCTAATACTTTTCCAAACGCAGTGGGAGAATATTCGCCAGCTTCATAAGCTTGATCCAAACCAGAAATACTGTATCTGTAGTTTTCGCGAGAAGGAATTAGTTTGGAATCGACTTCGAGATATCCAGTAAGTTTATAAGGAAAAATAATTACTTCTTCAAGTGCAATGGCTTTTTCAGTCAATTGAATTTTAGTTGTATTTCCTTTTAGCCAATCGTTTGTAACACGCACTTTTAGTGATTGAAATCCAACCATCGAAACATGTAAAGTATCATTGATAGCAGCTACAATCTCAAAAATTCCTCGATTGTTGGTTGCAGCGGCTTTTGCTCTATTGATGTTTATAACATTCGCACTTACTATTGGTAATAACGTATCGTCGTTAACTACAAGAGCCGACACTTTCTGAGAAACAAATTCCTCTTGACCAAAAGTCTGCAAGGATAAAAAAACAAAAAAGAAGACTACAAAATATCTCATATTGGGTTTTAAAACGTTAAAAGTAATAAAACTTGATAAGATATAAGGTAGTCTTCTTTAATTTATAAGAAAATTAACGAAACCGTTTAGCTCTTTCTTGGTCGTCTTGGTCGATCTGCATCGCCAAAACTTTCCGATCTACGTGGTGTACGTTCTGAAGAACTTTCACTTCTTGGAGCATCAGATCTTCGAGCTGGACGGTCCTCGCTTCTGTTGAAAGCGCCAGGCTCTCTGCGCGGAGCCGAGCTGCGGAAACCACCTTCTCTTGGTGCTCTTTCCGAAAATCCGCCTTCTCTTGGAGCCGAACTTCTAGATTCACTTCTAGGTCCGAAACCGCCACTTCTAGGAGCAGAATTTCTGTCTGATCTAAATCCGCCACCACCAGAACTTCTTCCGCCACCAAAACCGCCACCAGAACTTCTTCCGTTATGGTCACGACGTCCAGAACTTGATCCGCCACCGTCATTTTTAGAAATTTCTACATTGATTCGTCGCCCATTAAGGTCAAATCCGTTTAGAACTTCCATCACTTTATCAGTATGTTCTGCATCAGTATTAAAGAAAGAAAAACCTTCTTTTACATCCACCTTAAACACATCGTCACGACCTAAATCTAGTGTTTCTTTCAAGAAATCTTTCAATTGCATCCAATCGAAATCATCACGAGAACCAATATTTACAAAATAACGAGTTGCTCCATTATTGTTGTTTTCTCTTGGAGCACGTTCATCACGCTCACGACGATCATTTCCAGCCGATTGGGAGGAAATATCTCTATTTTTCTTGTAATAATTGATAAAACGATTGAACTCAACCGATACCATTTTCTTGATTAATTCTTCTTTAGATAAATCTTCCAAAACGCTATTGATGGCTGGCAAATAGTTGTCTATTTCGTGATCAACTTCGGTATCTTTAATTTTGTTTGCTAAATGCAATAATTGAATTTCGCAAATTTCGATTCCAGACGGAATTGTTTTTTCTTCAAATTTTTGTTTGATGATTCTTTCAATTGAAGAAATTTTACGAATTTCACTTTTTGTTACAATTACGATTGAAGTTCCTAATTTTCCGGCACGACCAGTACGACCTGAACGGTGATTATAAGTTTCTATTTCGTCTGGCAATTGATAATTTACAACATGCGTAATATTGTCCACATCAATTCCGCGAGCAGCAACATCTGTAGCTACAAGCATTTGAATTTGACGACCTCTAAAAGATTTCATAACACCATCACGTTGCGCTTGCGACAAATCGCCGTGCAACGCTGCTGCGCTATAGCCATCTTCAATTAATTTTTCGGCAACAGCTTGTGTATCACGTTTTGTTCTACAAAAAACTACAGAGAAGATGTCTGGATTAGCATCTGCTAAACGTTTCAAAGCTTCGTAACGGTCACGAGCATTAACAAGATAATATTCGTGAGAAACTGTTGCTGAACCAGAGTTCTTTGCTCCTACTGTAATTTCTTGTGGATCGTGCATGAATTGTTTTGCAATTCGTGCTACTTCTTGCGGCATGGTAGCCGAGAATAACCAAGTGCTTTTTTCGTCTGGAGTTGTTGAGAGGATGTTTACGATGTCTTCATAGAAACCCATGTTCAACATTTCGTCTGCCTCATCTAGTACGCAATAGTTAATTTGTGTAATGTTTACAAGTCCACGGTTGATCATGTCTTGCATTCTGCCTGGAGTGGCCACAATAATTTGTGCGCCTCGCTTGATGTCTCTTGCTTGCTCTGTAATGCTTGCACCGCCATAAACGGCCACAACATTAATACCTTTTTCGTACTTCGAGTAATTTTTTATCTCGTTTGTAATTTGCAAACATAGTTCGCGAGTAGGTGATAAAATCAACGCCTGTGTATTTCTGTTGTCGGCGTCAATTTTTTGAATCAGCGGAAAACCAAAAGCTGCCGTTTTCCCTGTCCCTGTCTGAGCCAACGCAACTAAATCAATGTCTTTTTCCAATAGCATCGGAATCGCTTTTTCTTGCACTTCGGTCGGATTCTCAAATCCTAGATCGATAATCGCACGTTGT
>JANOPO010000009.1:0-33308 GCA_031422015.1 Flavobacterium sp.
TGTGGTCGTAGTCGTGTAATCTGCCGTGCCTGCCGTACCAGTCGTGGTCACTACTTCAATCGTGATTGGGGTAGAACTTACTTCGCTCAAGGTTACGGTGAATACTGCTGGTTGCCCTTCGGCTACCGCTACGCTATTGATACAAAACGAAGGGAAAAAATTTATTAAAATTGAATTTGATATACAAGAAATGTCTGTTATAGTTCTTACAACTAAATTATATGCACCTGCACCTAAACCAACAAAATTTGGACTTGATTGATATGATGCGCCATTATTGATACTATACTCTACACCTACTTGCGTGTTAAAAACAATAGTTCCTGTTGGAACCGCACATGTTGGTTGGATCGTTGTACTGGCTGTCGGCGCTGCGGGTACTGCGGGTACTGCATTCACTGTAACATTCGTAGCGGTTGAAATACAAGTAGTATCTGCTGTGTTTCTTGTCGTAAAGCTATGCGCTCCCGGGGTTAATCCTGCAAAGGTTGGCGACGCTTGGTAGGCGCCTCCGTCTACATTGTATTGGAAGCCTGCTCCTATTGGGGCGGTAATCACTACTGTTCCTGTTGGTACAACACACGTTGGTTGTATTGTCGTACTCGCTGTTGGTGCCGCTGGTAGTGGTATTGTCAAAAGCGCTGGTATGGTAATAATATTGGTACAACCTAAATTAGATTGCTCTACAATAACACGATACAAATAACTGTTTTGATTACAAGTTACACTAATTAATTCGAGTGTTGCATTAGTAGCCCCAGAAATTGGAGTCCACAAAGTACCCCCATCAGTACTCTCTTCCCATTGATAATTTGAATCTGTTGGTGTAGAAGTTACTACTAAAAAAGTTACTGTCGATCCAACCAGGGCAGTTTGATTTGTTGGTTGTGTGACAATTATTATCGGAGTACTTACAATTATTACATTGGTATAACTTCCAATATAATTGGCAGCAATTACAGATCCATTTGGATTTGTTGCAGCCGGTGTTCCAGCACCAAATTGCCCAGCGCCTCCGTCGGCGGTTGGATTACTATAATATTCGTTAGAGTCGGAACAGTTATCGCCATCTGAATCTAAATCTAAATAATTCATTTGAGCATCTCCATCAGGATTATCTGTTGGATACGAATCTGCTAATCCATTATTATTAGCGTCAGGACCAGTAAAGGTTACTGGTACGCCACCATTTGAAATATCAAAAATATTATTAAAACCGTTATTAGTATCTATGAAATTGTCAACAATACCATTGTTGTTGGCATCAACAATTCCAAATTCAACAAGGTCATAAATTCCATCATTATCAGAATCAAGATCAATTGAATTTGGAACTCCATCACCATCTGAATCAAGATTTGGATTATTTACAGGATTACCACCACTAATAACTAGTCCTTGTGCATTTACAGTAATAGTTCCGTTTCCAGCAATACCGTTTCCGTCTGCATCGAAACCTCCTGATTCTACAACATCTGGAATACCGTCGTTATCCGAATCTAGATCGTAAGCGTTTGGAAAACCATCACCATCTAAATCTAATGGTGTATTGGCAGTACAGAAACTAATTCTAGTTATATAATGTGTAGCTTGAGATGCAGTATTTGTATTTCTGAAATATTTTATACTAGACGAAGAAACGATTCCAGGAACTTGAACTCTAAAGGTATTGTTAACTGGATTATTACTACTTCCATTGGTGCTAAAAACTCGATTTCCTGTAACCGTAAAATTTGTTGCAGGAGCAAATGAATTAAAGTTAGCTGTACCCAACGGAATATTTGTTGCAAGATTATTGATTGCAGTTAACTCAACCGTTTCGGCAGTATTATCGACACTACCAACATAATATTCTAGATTTTTTACAGCTGTTGGGAAATTTAAAGTTGTAGTAACAAAGTTAGCTAAAGAGCCAGCGGCATTATTATTTAGATTAATGGCACTAATCTGAAAATGATTGTTTAAAGTTGCATTTGTTTTTAACTGAAAACCACCTAAATATCCTGCGGTTCCAGATGTTCCTGTAGGGCCAGCCCAATTACCAGTTCCGCTCAAATTAGACGAAACATTCATTAAACTAGTTCCAAAGAAATTATTTAGGTTTATTGGTGAGGTAACTGTTCCATTAATCAAAGTATTCAATGCAGATACTGGAACACTATTAATAGGTGTTACTAGCGGAGAGTAACAAACTTCTCCGCCTTCATTAATATCTAGAATTCCGTCGTTATCATCATCTTGATCTAAAAAATTAGAAACTCCATCATTATCATTATCAGTACAGTTTTGCACCGTTACTAAAAAGTCTTTCTCGACAATACAGCCTAAATTATCGATTGCCTTAAATTTATAAATCCCACCTGAAGTCGATGTTGCAGATGGAATATTTACTGTATCGCCAGCTATAATGGTACCTGAAGGCGTTATCCAAGAAAATGCGTTGGCAGGAAATCCATTTGGAGATGTCGCGCTATAGGTAAGATTAATTGGACTTCCTAAACAAACAAATGAGTTTGCAGGCGGTTCGCTGGTTGTTGAAATAGATGTATTTTCACTTAAAAACTTTATACAAGCCGTACTAGGATTTCCATTGGCATCAGTCAATGTTAGCGTTACTGTTTCAACAAAACAACTTGAATTATTGTTCATGGTGTAGGTGAAACAAGTAGGACTGTCTATAGTTACAGTACCTCCACCTGAAGCAGCACCCGAAATAATAATTCCACCTCCAGAACAACTAGAAAAGGTAAGACATTGTTGGTTGGGCACACCTACTTGAACAATTCCTGCATTATAGTTATTGGAGGGCTGGCCAGTAACTGGATCTATTAATTCGGTATTTTTGGCATAATCAGAATAATAAGCATAATTTCCTGTTCCGCCAGTAAAACCATTTACAGCAACGTGCAACTTTAAGTCGCAGGTTACTCTAATAAGATTTGGTGCGTTGGGTAGGCCTGCATTTGGAATTACAACTGACGAATAAGCAGTAGTGCCGATTTGGTTTGCTTGATTACCAAATAACGTTAGTGCAGATGTGGTATAGGGCTGATTATTTATTCTTAATGTTGAAAGTCCGGCAGTTGGAACATATATAATCGCATTAATATTTGTATTTGGCTTAATAAATTCAACACGTTTACTACCAATACATAAATCTAATGGTGGTACTTGCTCCATACCTAGCTCATCTTCAACACGGGAAGAAACATGATACAATGCAATAGGTTTATCAGCAACAACACTATAATTTTGATAATTGGTGTTATTGAGGTATAAGGTTCTAATTTGACCTGCTCCCAAAGTTATTGGCATTATAACAGCAGCAGGTGAACCGGCAACAACTGGGTCATCCGGGGTATCATAAACAGTTCCGGTTATATTTATAGATGTTGCATTTTTGGTTCCTTGAAGAACAATATAGTCTATCCCTTCGTTAGAAGTATTCCCTCCATCTACAATTCCGTAAGTAGTACCATAACTTTTTACAGGAAGCAGTTGCATAAAGCCTGCATCTCTATCACTTCCATTTGGTAAATTATTATCTGAGTGTTGTGATCCGGAGTTAACAATTACAGGTTTATCTGCAGTAACTCTAATACCAGTAACAGAAAAAGCATTAGGTGATTCGTTAGGCGTTGATAACACATAACTTTCACCCTTGTTTAATGTTATTGTTCTGGTACCATTCCAGTTGGCAGCAGCTCCGGTAGCATTTAAAGTAGTATATAGAATCGATCCTTCGAGTGTAATTGTAGTAGGCACTAAAAAGGATACTTGTGTATTGTTTTCTGTTGCAATTACTGATACGAAATGACGCTCACGAAGTCCGCCATTACCTGCGAGGTTGGTTTGAGAGGCGGCATAGAAAGAATAACCTGGCGCATCGTTCCCAAATAATTGCATGATATCCTGATTGTATGTATTACAACCTGGACGAGATAATAATCTATATGTTAATTGAAGTGGTTGATCCGACGTAATGTATAATCCTAAATTACTTTGTACAGTATTGATACTATTATTAATGACTTGATCGAATCCTGCCGCAGTATCTGGAAATTGATAATTTTGAGGGTTAGCTACTGGTACTACAACTGTTGACAGAAGTGTGGTGCCGTTTGCAGTATAAATTTTAACAGTGGCTTGACCACCTAATGTTGAAATAGTGACATCATCACGACCGAATAAATCACATTCTGCAGCTTTATCTCCCCAAATTGGAGGCATCCAATAAACATAGGGAATATCACAAGAAACTCCTATTTTGCAAGTGCTAAAATTTGCACAGTCAAAATCTTGACAATCAATAAGACCATCACCATCATCATCGACACCATTATTACAATTTTCTTGGGCCGAAGCTAGCTGAATAAATAGCGTGAAGACAAAGAAAAATAAAAACTTTGCAAATTTGGTAGTAGTAAAGTTATTCATAAATAGTAGGTATTATGTGGCAATCTTAATTGTATGTATTAAAAACCTTCAAATGTATCAAAAGTTATTAACATTACAAAAAAGGTGAAGCGAATAGAGAATCGAAAAAAAAAAAAAATCATAACAATAACTATATCAGTTATTTATATGAAATTTTTATTTATCGAAAAGGATTTCGAAAACAATAAAAACTAAAGAAAGCGTCAAAAATATTTTTATTAATATAATTTAATTAACTTAAAATCAATGTTTTATAATTAAGCAAAAAAAACATATTTTATCGATAAAATGTCTATTTTCGATTGATTTTTAAGATATATACTACAAATAAAACTAAAACAGTTTTGTAATTCTTACTTTGTCAAGCATTTAATAAAATCATCAAACAAATAACTTGAATCATGAGGTCCAGGACTCGCTTCGGGATGATATTGTACTGAGAAGCAGTTTTTAGATTTCATTTTCATACCAGCAACTGTATTGTCGTTGAGATGATAATGGGTTATTTCCATATCGGGATTAGACTCTAGTTGTTCTCTATTTACAGCAAAACCATGATTTTGAGATGTAATCTCACCTTTGCCAGTCAAGACATTCATAATAGGATGATTTATACCCCGATGACCGTTGAACATTTTATAGGTTGAGATTCCGTTAGCCAAAGCAATTATCTGATGCCCAAGACAAATTCCAAAAAGTGGATGATTGTTTGATATAATATGTTTTGCAGTTTGTATAGCATCAACTAAAGGATCTGGGTCACCTGGACCGTTGGATAGGAAATATCCGTTTGGATTGAAAGTTTTCATTTCATCATAGGTTGCATTATAAGGAAATACCTTTATGTAACAGTCTCGTGCAGCAAGGTTACGAAGAATATTAGTTTTGATTCCTAAATCTAAGGCAGCTATTTTGTATTTTGCATTTTCATTACCGTAATAGTAGGGTTCTTTGGTTGACACTTTAGAGGCCAATTCGAGTCCGTTCATGTCTGGGACTTTTGATAATGCTATCTTTAAATCTTCTATTGAAGTTTGATCAGTACAAATTACAGCGTTCATTGCGCCATTATCTCTTATGTAACTTACCAATGCTCGTGTATCGACATCTGAAATGCAAATGAGGTTTTGCTTTTGGAAATAATCAAACAAACCGCCTTCTGAATCTACTCTTGAATAATCAAAACTGAAATTTTTGCATACCAACCCTGCGATTTTTATTGAATCCGATTCTACTTCGTTGGCATTAACACCATAATTACCGATATGCGGATTGGTGGCTACCATAATTTGTCCGAAATAAGACGGATCTGTAAAAATCTCTTGATATCCTGTAATACCTGTATTGAAACATACTTCTCCGAAGGTTGTCCCTGATATTCCGATTGATTTTCCATGAAAAATGGTTCCGTCGGCGAGAAGTAATACTGCAGGTTTTTTGGTTGTATAGCTCATTGTTGTATGTTGTTGTGCAAATTTAAAAAAATTGATTGGTTAAAAACAGTTTTCTTTTAAAACATTTCAGCCATTAAAGTTCTATGGTTTATAAATGTTGTTGTTTGATAAAAGTATTCAATTAGCTTGTTACATAGTCCCGATAGAAGTGGAAATCCTTTTATAAAGCTGTAAGGTTTTTGCAAAACCTTACAGCTTTATAAAAGGTTGGAACGTAAGGCGGGAACTAGCTATATTGAACAAGCCAAAGCCACTTGCTCCAAATATTTAAAAAAAACACAAGTCAAAAAAAAAGGACAAACTAGTAAAAGTTTATCCTTAATTTTATCAAAAATTGCTTTTCATTATTCTGCGTTATCAGCTGCTGGTTCTTCGGCAACTGGAGTTTCAGATTTGGCTTCGGCAACTGGTGCGTCTACTTTTTTAGCTTTGCTACCACGACGGCTTTTAGCTTTTTTCTCTTCTTTTTTACCTCCGTTATATAGCTCGTTGAAATCTACCAGTTCGATCATTGCCATATCAGCATTATCTCCTAGACGATTACCTACCTTGATGATACGTGTGTATCCACCTGGACGGTCTCCAACTTTGGCAGCTACATCTCTGAACAAATCAGTTACAGCATATTTACTACGAAGGTAAGCGAAACAGATACGACGGTTGTGAGTCGTGTCGTCTTTTGATTTTGTGATAAGCGGCTCAACGAATTGTTTAAGAGCTTTTGCTTTTGCAACAGTTGTATTAATACGTTTGTGCTCTATAAGTGAGCATGCCATATTAGCAAGCATCGCCTTTCTATGTCCTGTTTGTCTACTTAGGTGGTTGAATTTTTTTCCGTGTCTCATGACTTTTATTTAAACTTCATCTTGCCTCGATCCGCTTTGGAGCGCAAAATATGAAGCAATTTATTCTTTATCTAATTTGTATTTTGCTAAGTCCATTCCGAAGGTAAGGTTCTTAACGGCTACTAGTTCGTCTAGTTCTGTTAAAGATTTTTTACCGAAGTTACGGAACTTCATTAAATCGTTTTTGTTGAAAGAAACTAGGTCTCCAAGTGTATCTACTTCTGCTGCCTTAAGACAGTTAAGCGCTCTTACTGAAAGATCCATATCTACCAATTTGGTTTTAAGCAATTGACGCATGTGTAACGACTCTTCGTCGTACGAATCTGTTTGTGCTATTTCGTCTGCTTCTAGCGTGATTCTCTCATCTGAGAACAACATAAAGTGATGAATTAGTACTTTTGCAGCTTCTGTTAATGCGTCCTTTGGATTTATAGAACCATCGGTTTTGATTTCGAAAACTAATTTTTCGTAATCTGTTTTTTGCTCAACACGGAAGTTTTCAATAGCATATTTTACATTTTTTACTGGCGTAAAAATAGAATCTGTAAAAATAGTACCGATTGCTGCGTTCTGTTTTTTGTTTTCTTCTGCAGGAACATAACCTCTACCTTTTTCGATAGTTAGTTCGAAGTTAAGTTTGATTTTGCTATCTAAATTACAGATTACAAGTTCTGGATTCAGTACTTGAAAACCTGAAATAAATTTTTGAAAATCACCAGCAGTAAGTTGGTCTTTACCTGTAACTGATATTGTAACTGATTCGTTATCGATATCTTCTATTTGACGTTTGAAACGTACTTGTTTCAAGTTAAGAATGATTTCTGTAACGTCTTCAACTACACCTGAAATAGTAGAAAATTCGTGGTCTACACCTTCAATTCTAACAGATGTTATTGCGTATCCTTCTAATGCGGAAAGCAAAACTCTTCTAAGTGCATTACCAACGGTCAATCCGTAACCAGGTTCTAAAGGTCTAAACTCAAATTTACCTTCAAAATCAGTTGAATCGATCATGATAACTTTATCGGGCTTCTGAAAATTAAATATTGCCATAATTTCGACTAAGTCAATTATTATTTGTTGTACAATTCGACGATTAACTGTTCTTTAATATTTTCTGGTATCTGCAAACGTGCAGGTACCGATACAAAAACACCTTCTTGAGTAACATTGTTCCAAGTTATCCATTCGTATACACGAGATGAATTAGATAAAGAACTGTTGATAGCTTCTAATGATTTTGATTTCTCGCGAACAGCTACTTTGTCACCAGGTTTAAGGTGGTAAGAAGGGATATTTACGATTTCGCCATTTACAGTTACATGACGGTGAGAAACGATTTGACGGGCACCTCTACGAGATGGAGCGATTCCCATACGGAAAACTACATTGTCTAATCTAGCTTCGCAAAGTTGCAAAAGGATTTCACCTGTTACACCTTTAGATGCTGCTGCTTTTTTGAATAAACCTCTGAATTGTTTTTCTAAAATTCCATAAGAATATTTAGCTTTTTGTTTTTCCATTAACTGGATCGCAAATTCAGATTTTTTTCCTCTTTTTTTAGCCATCCCGTGTTGTCCAGGTGGGTAATTTCTTTTTTCGAAAGACTTATCGTCTCCGAAGATAGCTTCGCCAAATTTACGAGCTATTCTAGTACTAGGACCAGTATATCTTGCCATTTTAAAAAATTTAAGGTAGTGATTATGAATTCAGGTCTTGATCCTTCGATAATCATTGTTCCACCTAGGTTATACTTAATTGTTTAGACTCTTCTTCTTTTTGGAGGCCTACATCCATTGTGCGGCATTGGAGTTACATCAATGATTTCTGTAACTTCTACTCCACTGTTATGCAAGGAACGGATTGCGGACTCACGTCCGTTTCCTGGTCCTTTTACATATACTTTTACTTTTTTTAGTCCCGCTTCTAACGCTACTTTTGAACAATCTTCTGCTGCCATTTGGGCTGCGTATGGAGTATTCTTTTTAGAACCTCTAAAACCCATTTTTCCTGCAGATGACCATGAAATAACTTCACCTTTTTTGTTTGTTAACGAAATGATGATGTTGTTAAAAGTGGCACTAATATGAGCTTCACCTGTTGACTCAACGATAACTTTACGTTTCTTTGCTGCTGCTTTAGCCATATTATTAGTTATTTAGTTGCTTTTTTCTTGTTTGCAACAGTTTTTCTTTTACCTTTTCTAGTTCTAGAATTATTCTTGGTTCTTTGTCCTCTCAAGGGAAGACCAGATCTGTGACGGATTCCTCTGTAACATCCAATATCCATTAAACGTTTAATGTTTAATGACACTTCTGAACGAAGTTCACCTTCAATTTTGTAAAATGATACAGCCTCACGAATCGCTCCGATTTGGTCATCATTCCAATCTTGAACTTTGATATCTTGGCTAACTTGAGCTTTTTCTAAAACCTCAATAGCTCTACTTTTACCTACACCGAAGATGTATGTTAAAGCGATAACTCCTCTTTTGTTTTTGGGAATGTCTACCCCTGCTATTCTTGCCATAACTATCCTTGTCTTTGTTTAAATCTAGGATTCTTTTTGTTGATTACGTATAATCTGCCTTTTCTTCGTACAATCTTGCACTCGGCACTTCTCTTTTTAACTGAAGCTCTAACTTTCATTTTTAATTGCTTTATGCTTTATGCTATAAGCTTTATGCGTTTAAGCTATTTGCTTAATGCCTTTTGCCTATCACCTATTGCCTATTTAATATCTGTAAGTAATTCTTGCTTTTGATAAATCGTAAGGGCTCATTTCCAGTTTTACTTTATCACCAGGTAATAATTTGATATAATGCATTCGCATTTTTCCTGAAATATGGGCAATTACAATATGACCATTTTCTAATTCTACACGAAACATCGCATTAGATAATGCTTCAATGATGGATCCGTCTTGTTCTATTGCTGATTGTTTAGCCATATGTTAAGCTACTGCTTTTCTGTTTTTACCTGTTTTCATCAAACCGTCATACTGTTTGTTCAAAATGTATGAATTGATTTGTTGAATCGTGTCTATTGCAACTCCTACCATTATTATTAATGAAGTACCTCCGAAAAACATTGCCCATGATTGTTGCACTCCTAACCCGACTACAATGGCAGGAAAAATTGCGATCAATGCAAGGAATAATGATCCTGGGAAAGTTATCAATGACATTAGGTGATCCAAATAATCTGAAGTTTCAACACCTGGACGGACGCCTGGAATAAAACCACCACTTCTTTTAAGATCATCGGCCATTTTATTGGTAGGAACGGTAATTGCCGTGTAGAAATATGTAAATACAATAATTAATAAAGCAAATACTAAGTTGTACCAAAAACCAAACATGTTACTGAATGCTCCTGCGATAGACTGTGATGTTTCTGACTTTGATAGACCTGCAACGGCAGCTGGAATAAACATGATTGCTTGTGCAAAAATAATTGGCATTACACCCGCAGAATTCAATTTTAATGGAATCCATTGTCTATTTCCGCCCATCATGTCTTCTTCAAAATCACCAGTTGTTGTGCGACGTGCGTACTGCACTGGAATTCTTCTTACAGCCATAACTAATAAGATACATGTTACAATCACCAACAACCAACCAATAATTTCTAATACTAAAAGCATCGGACCACCATTGTTATTTGTTATTGTAGATGTAAATTCTTGAATAAAAGCTTGCGGAAGTCTTGCCAAAATACCAACCATTATCAAAAGTGAGATACCGTTTCCAATTCCCTTATCAGTAATTTTTTCTCCAAGCCACATTGCAAAAATGGTACCCGACACTAAA
Source organism: Flavobacterium sp. (assembly GCA_031422015.1). Classification (GTDB taxonomy): domain Bacteria; phylum Bacteroidota; class Bacteroidia; order Flavobacteriales; family Flavobacteriaceae; genus Flavobacterium. The sequence goes on from JANOPO010000009.1 coordinate 10,548, forward strand.
ATTATTACAGAAGAAAACAAGAATGAAAATGAATCAAATCCTAATAAGAAAGCGTTTGCAGGCAATGTTCTGTATAAATTATAAATATAACCTGGTGCTTGCACAAGTGTTATTCCAATAGTTAACCAACGTGTTATTTGGTTAATTTTCTTTCTACCACTTTCACCGTCTTTTTGAAGTTTTTGTAAATAAGGAATCGCAATTCCCATTAACTGAACAACAATCGATGCCGAAATGTAGGGCATGATTCCTAGAGCAAAAATAGAAGCTTTTGAAAAAGCACCACCAGTGAACATATCTAGAATTGAACCAATTCCTTGTTTTGTTTGACCAGCAAGTCCTGTTAACTGAGTAGCATCAATACCCGGAAGTGTAACGTGAGCTCCAAAACGATAGACTAAAAGCAAACCAAACGTTAATAAGATTCTGTTTTTCAGTTCTTCGATTTTCCAGATGTTCGATATTGATTCAAAAAAATTCTTCATCTTCTTAGAAAATTATAATGTTACCGCTTGTCCTCCAGCAGCTTCGATAGCAGCTTTTGCAGTAGCAGTAAATTTGTGTGCGGTTACGGTTAATTTAGCTTTCAATTCGCCCCTACCTAAAATTTTAACAATTTCGTTTTTGGTAGCCAAACGATTTGCAACATAGGTAGTCATATCGACTGCATCTTTTACAATTCCATTATCAACTAATAATTGAAGTGTATCCAAATTAACTCCTTCGTATTCTTTACGATTGATGTTTGTAAAACCAAACTTAGGCACACGTCTTTGAAGTGGCATCTGTCCACCTTCAAAACCAATCTTTTTAGAATAACCAGAACGAGATTTTGCTCCTTTGTGTCCTCTTGCAGAAGTACCACCTTTTCCAGAACCTTCTCCTCTACCTAATCTTTTATTTTGATTATGTGTAGCACCTTCAGCAGGTTGTAAGTTACTTAAATTCATAACTGTATTTATTATTTAGCTTCTTCTACAGAAACTAAGTGTTTAACTTTGTTTATCATTCCAAGGATTGCAGGATTTGATTCATGCACTACAACTTGTCCCATTTTGCGTAAACCCAAAGCTTCTAATCCTCTTTTTTGAGTAAGCGGACAGTTTATTTTGCTTCTAGTTTGTTTTACTAATAATTTAGCCATAATTTACTTGAATTAACCTTTAAAAACTTTCTCTAAAGAAATACCTCGTTGTTTTGAAACAGTATAGGCACTTCTCATTTGTAATAAGGCATCAAAAGTTGCTTTTACTACGTTGTGAGGGTTTGATGATCCTTGTGATTTTGATAACACATCATGAATTCCTACTGATTCTAGAACAGAACGAACAGCTCCACCAGCAATTACTCCTGTACCGTGTGATGCAGGAATTAAGAATACACGTGCTCCACCAAATTTTCCTTTTTGTTCGTGAGGAACCGATTGTCCATTCAAAGGAATTCTTACTAGATTTTTTTTAGCATCTTCCACTGCTTTCGCAATCGCTTCCGATACATCTTTAGATTTTCCTAGACCGTGCCCTACTACTCCATCTTCATTACCTACGACTACAATTGCAGAAAAACCGAAAGCTCTACCACCTTTTGTAACTTTAGTAACACGATTCACACTAACTAAACGATCTTTCAATTCAAGACCACTTGGTTTTACTAACTCAACGCTTTTATTCTTACTTGACATATATTTAGAATTTAAGTCCAGCTGCTCTCGCGCCTTCAGCTAATGATTTAATACGACCGTGGTATAAATAACCTCCTCTATCGAAAGTTACTACATCCAAACCGGCTTTTAACGCCTTTTCACCAACAAGTTTTCCAACTGCGCTAGCTACTTCTACATTAGTACCTTTACTTACTCCTTTTTCTCTTGAAGATGCAGATAATATAGTTTTTCCATTTACATCGTCAATTAATTGCGCATAAATTTCTTTATTACTTCTAAATACAGAAAGTCTTGGATTTGCAGCAGTACCGCTTATAGTCTTTCTAATTCTGTATCTAATTCTCTGTCTTCTATCAGATTTTGTTAATGACATAATCTTATATTTTTTAAGCGGATTTACCTGCTTTTCTTCTTAATACTTCACCTACAAATTTAACACCTTTACCTTTGTAAGGTTCTGGTTTACGAAAACCTCTAATCTTAGCTGCTACTTGACCAACTAATTGTTTGTCAAATGAAGTTAATTTAACGATTGGGTTTTTTCCTTTTTCAGATATTGTTTCTAAAACTACTTCTGGAGCAACTTCTAAAACAATATTATGCGAGAAACCGAGTGCTAAATCAAGTTTTTGCCCTTGATTAGATGCTCTGTAACCTACTCCTACTAATTCTAGAGACTTTGTAAAACCTTCAGATACACCAATAAACATATTATTGATTAAAGATCTATACAAACCATGTTTGGCTCTTTGATCCTTACTATCGGATGATCTTTCAACTAAAACCTGACCATCTTCAACTCTCACCGTTACATCAAAGTAACTTTGCGTAAGTTGACCTAATTTTCCTTTAACTGTAACAACTGAACCAGTAACATCTATTGTTACACCAGCTGGAATTGTAATTGGATTTTTTCCTATTCTTGACATCTTTGCTTAGTGTATAAAATTAGTAAACGTAACAAATTACTTCGCCACCTACGTTTGATTGTTTTGCTTGCTTTCCAGTCATTAAACCTTTAGAAGTAGAAACAATCGCAATACCTAATCCATTAAGAATTCTTGGAATTGAAGAAGCACCTGCATATTTTCGTAAACCTGGTTTACTAATTCTTTGGATATCTTTGATAACAGACTCTTTGGTCTCTTTATCGTATTTTAAAGCTATTTTAATTGAACCCTGAACGGCGTTGTCTTCAAATTTATAACTTAAAATATATCCTTGATCAAATAAAATTTTTGTGATTTCTTTCTTAAGATTAGACGCTGGAATCGAAACCACTTTGTGATTTGCCGCCACAGCATTCCGCACTCTCGTAAGATAATCGGCAATAGGATCTGTATACATTTGTATTAATTTGCGGTCTTGGTTTTCGACAAACTTTTTGTCAAACCTTAAACCAATTTATAAATATTTAAAAAAACGTTTATTGAAACGTTCTTACCAAGAAGCTTTCTTGACACCTGGTATTAAACCATTGTTTGCCATTTCACGGAATGTAACACGGGATATTCCAAACTGTCTCATATAACCTCTTGGTCTTCCTGTTAATTTGCAACGATTGTGCAAACGAACTGGAGAAGCATTTTTTGGTAATTTTTGCAAACCTACGAAATCTCCGGCATCTAACAAAGCTTTTCTTTTCTCAGCATATTTAGCTACCGTTTTTTCTCTCTTCACCTCACGGGCTTTCATTGATTCTTTAGCCATATCTTAATTCTTTTTAAAAGGTAAACCTAATTCTGTCAATAATGACTTTGCTTCTTTATCAGTTTTTGCAGTAGTTACAAAAGAGATATCCATACCCGAAATTTTATTAACTTTATCAATATCTATTTCAGGGAATATAATTTGTTCTAAAACTCCAAGGTTATAATTTCCCCGTCCATCAAAACCAGTAGCTTTGATTCCGCTGAAATCTCTAACGCGAGGTAAAGATGAAGTTACAAGTCTGTCTAAAAACTCATACATTCTTTCTCCACGTAAAGTAACTTTAGCACCAATTGGCATTCCTTTTCTCAATTTGAATGAAGCCACGTCTTTCTTTGATATCGTAGCTAAAGCTTTTTGTCCTGTGATTTTTGTTAGCTCTTCAACAGCATAATCGATAAGTTTTTTATCAGATACTGCCGCACCAACTCCTTTACTTAAAACAATTTTTTCAAGTTTAGGTACTTGCATTACGTTTATGTATCCGAATTCTTCTTTAAGAGCAGAAACTATTCTGTTCTTATATTCTTCTTTTAATCTAGGTGTGTATGCCATGACTATAGTACTTGATTAGATTTTTTTGAAAATCTCACTTTCTTATCTCCTTCAACTCTGATACCAACTCTTGTAGATTCCTTAGTTTTTGGATCTATAAGAGAAAGGTTTGAGATTTGAATAGGAGCTTCTTTTTTAACAATTCCTCCTTGAGGACTTTTTGCACTTGGTTTTGTGTGTTTCGAAACCATGTTTGTGCCTTCAACAATCGCTTTATTTTTTACACGATCAATTTTAAGAACCTTGCCTTCTGTACCTTTATGGTCTCCAGCAATAACTCTAACGATATCTCCTGACTTGATTTTTACTTTTATCATCTTAGTAAATAATTAAAGCACCTCAGGTGCTAATGATACAATTTTCATGAATTGTTTTTCACGAAGTTCTCTAGCTACCGGACCAAAAACACGAGTACCTCTCATTTCACCAGCAGCGTTTAACAATACGCAAGCGTTATCGTCAAATCTGATGTATGAACCATCTGCCCTTCGTACTTCTTTTTTGGTACGCACAACAACTGCAGTTGATACGGTTCCTTTTTTCACGTTTCCGTTAGGAGTTGCATCTTTTATAGAAACTACAATTTTATCACCAACAGAGGCATACCTTCTTTTGGTACCTCCTAAAACACGGATAGTTAATACTTCCTTTGCTCCAGTGTTGTCTGCTACTTTTAGTCTTGATTCTTGTTGTACCATAATTATTTAGCTCTTTCTAAGATTTCAACTAGTCTCCAACATTTGGTTTTACTTAAAGGCCGCGTTTCGCTTATCTTTACAGTGTCACCAACGTTACAGTCATTCAATTCGTCGTGTGCATGATACTTTTTAGTTTTCAACACGAACTTACCGTATAATGGGTGTTTTACTCTACGCACTTCAGCAACAACAATAGACTTGTCCATTTTATCAGAAGTTACAACACCAATTCTTTCTTTTCTTAAATTTCTTTTTTCTTCCATCTTTCAGCAGAATACAATTTATAGTAATTCTCTTTTTGTTAGTTCTGTAGCAAGTCTTGCCACTGTTTTTCTAACACTTCTAATTTGAAGTGGATTTGCAATCGGTGAGATAGCGTGCGCCATTTTCAGATCAGCATAAGTATTCTTAGTATGACTAAGTGTTTCTAGTAACTGTGCCGCAGAAAGATCTTTTATTTCTGATTGTTTCATAATATAATATAATATAGATTATGCTTCGAAATCTCTAGCAATTACGAATTTTGTTTTACATGGTAGTTTTTGAGCTGCAAGACGCAAAGCTTCTTTCGCAACTGACAACGGAACTCCCCCAACTTCAAACATTATTCTTCCGGGTTTAACAACAGCAGCCCAATATTCTACGGCTCCTTTTCCTTTACCCATACGTACTTCTAAGGGTTTCTTTGTGATCGGTTTGTCTGGAAATATTTTGATCCATAATTGACCTTCTCTTTTCATGAAACGAGTTGCAGCAATACGTGCAGCTTCTATTTGACGAGAAGTTAAGAACATTCCATCTTCATGTACTGATTTAATACCAAACATTCCATTAGAAAGTTCATGCCCTCTTTGGGAGTTTCCTTTCATTTTACCTTTTTGTACCTTGCGGTATTTTGTTCTTTTAGGCTGTAACATTTTTCTTTACTTTAAATAAATTACTTTCTTTTACGAGCGTCTGGTTTCCGATCTTTGTTGAATGGTTTTCTGTCTCCTCTTGGAGCATCACCACCTTTACCACCAGCTGTTCCAGCTTGTTTTTTATCCATGCCTGCTAAAGGAGATAAATCTCTTTTACCATACACTTCACCTTTCATGATCCAAACTTTAATACCCATTCTACCGTAAGTAGTATGTGCTTCAGCAAGAGCATAATCGATATCAGCTCTGAAAGTTGATAGAGGAATACGTCCTTCTTTGAAACCTTCTGAACGTGCCATTTCAGCGCCATTCAAACGACCAGAAATTAAAACTTTAATTCCCTCAGCATTCATTCTCATAGATGCTTGAATAGCCATTTTAATTGCCCTTCTGTATGAAATTCGGCTTTCAATTTGACGACAGATGCTAGTCGCAACTAGATAAGCATCTAACTCAGGCCTTTTAATTTCAAAGATGTTAATTTGAACCTCTTTGTCAGTAACTTTCTTAAGTTCTTCTTTCAACTTGTCTACCTCTTGACCGCCTTTTCCGATAATAATACCAGGTCTCGCAGTAGTGATAGTAACGGTTACAAGTTTTAAAGTTCTCTCGATGATTACTTTTGATACACTAGCTTTTGATAAACGAGCATGAATGTACTTTCTGATTTTATAATCTTCAGCGATTTTATCGCCATAATCATTTCCACCATACCAGTTTGAGTCCCATCCTCTGATGATACCAAGTCTATTTCCAATTGGATTTGTCTTTTGTCCCATCTTTATTAATTTGCTTGTGTGTTATCTACTTGTCCTAATACGATTGTAACGTGGTTAGAACGTTTTCTAATTCTATGTGCTCTTCCTTGTGGTGCTGGGCGTAGTCTTTTCAACATCATTCCACCATCAACACGGATCTCTTTGATAAACAAAGTAACTTCTTCCATAGAAGTATCAGGATTTTTTGCTTGCCAGTTGGCAATAACAGAAAGAACTAATTTTTCTAATTTTCTTGAAGCTTCTTTAGTACTAAATCGTAATATATTTAGTGCTCTTTCAACTTTTTGACCTCTTACTAGATCTGCTACTAAGCGCATTTTTCTAGGTGAAGTAGGGCAATTGTTTAACTTAGCGAAGGCTAGAGACTTGTTTGCCTCTTTTCTTGCGTCTGCTGTTTCTCTTTTACGAACTCCCATAACTTCTTATTTTTTACCTTTATTTTTTGCTCCAGCATGACCTCTAAAAGATCTAGTTGGTGAAAATTCTCCTAATTTGTGACCCACCATGTTTTCTGTAACGTAAACTGGTACAAACTGACGACCATTGTGTACTGCGATTGTTTGTCCAACAAAGTCTGGAGTTATCATCGAAGCTCTAGACCATGTCTTAACAACTCCCTTGTTTCCTTTTTCAATGTTTTCTTGAACTTTCTTATCTAATTTATAGTGTACAAAAGGTCCTTTTTTTAATGAACGTGCCATATCTTATTATTTCTTTCTACGTTCTATAATATACTTACTACTCGGATTTTTCTTAGAACGGGTTCTATAACCTTTTGCAGGTATACCGTTTCTAGAACGTGGATGTCCACCAGAAGAACGTCCTTCGCCACCACCCATTGGGTGATCGACAGGGTTCATTGCCACAGGTCTTGTTCTTGGTCTTCTACCCAACCATCTTGTTCTACCTGCTTTACCAGATACAATTAATTGATGATCTGAGTTAGATACTGCTCCAATTGTTGCAGAACAAGTAAGCAAGATTAACCTTGTTTCACCAGACGGCATTTTAATTGTTGCGTATTTACCATCTCTTGCCATTAATTGGGCGAAAGTTCCAGCAGAACGAGCAATAATTGCTCCTTGTCCGGGACGTAACTCGATACATGAGATTACAGTTCCTAATGGAATTTTACTCAACGTTAATGTATTACCAATTTCTGGTTGTGCATCTCCTCCAGAAACTAATTTCTGACCTACTTGCATACCGTTTTGAGCGATTACATATGTTTTTTCACCATCAGCATAAGCTAATAAAGCGATAAAAGCAGTTCGGTTCGGATCATACTCGATTGATTTAACTGTAGCTGGAATTCCATCTTTAGTTCTTTTAAAATCGATAATACGATATCTTTGTTTGTGACCACCACCCGTATAACGCATGGTCATCTTTCCTTGACTATTTCTACCTCCTGAGTTTTTTATCGGCGCTATCAAAGAGCGTTCCGGCTTATCAGTTGTAATAGCGTCAAAACTATTCACAACTCTAAATCGCTGACCAGGGGTAATAGGTTTTAATTTTCTTACTGACATCTTATTATATTAGATATTGTTGTAAAAATCTATTGTTTCTCCTTCTTGTACTTGTACAAATGCTTTTTTAGCAGCATTAGTCTTTCCACTTATAAGTCCACTTTTAGTGTATTTTGTAGTTCTATCTGGTCTAACATTCATCGTATTTACAGATAAAATAGTTACTCCATAAGCAGCTTCAACAGCTTTCTTAATTTGTACCTTATTTGCTTTTCTGTCAACGAAAAATCCAAAACGGTTTAAAACCTCACCTTCTTTGGTTACTTTTTCTGTTACTATAGGTTTGATTATGATACTCATATTTCCTATTATTTACTTAAATTTTCTTCAATTCCTTCTACTGAACCTTCAAAAAGAACTAAACTATTAGCATTTAAAACAGCGTAAGTGCTTAATTCTAAATTAGTTACCACGCTAGATGCCTTTAAATTGCGTGAGGACAAATATACATTTTTATTTGATTCTCCCAACACGAATAAAGATTTTTTATTCTCTAGTCCTAAAGATTTCAAAACAGAAATAAAATTTTGCGTATTTGGTGTTTCAAAAGTGAAATCCTCCACTACAATTAAATTTAATTCTTTAGCCTTCATGGTAAACGCTGACCTTCGTGCTAAACGCTTCAAACCTTTATTCAATTTGAATGAGTAACTTCTTGGCCTTGGTCCAAAAACTGTTCCACCACCTTTAAATAATGGATTTTTTGCACTACCAGCTCGAGCAGTACCTGTACCTTTTTGCTTTTTAATCTTACGCGTACTTCCTGCTACTTCAGCTCTTTCTTTTGCTTTGTGCGTTCCTTGTCTTTGATTTGCTAAATATTGTTTAACATCAAGATATACAGCGTGATTGTTTGGCTCTATTGCGAATACTGAATCAGAAAGTTGTACTTTTCTGCCAGTATCTTTTCCGTTTTTATCTAAAACTTTTACTTCCATTATTTCTGAATGATTACATAAGAGTTATTACATCCAGGAATACATCCTTTAATGACAAGTAGGTTCTTTTCAGAAACAACTTTTAAAACTCTAAGATTTTGTACTTTTACATTATCTCCTCCCATTCGTCCAGCCATTCTCATTCCTTTGAATACTCTAGATGGATAAGAAGAAGCTCCTACAGAACCTGGAGCTCTCAATCGGTTGTGTTGTCCGTGAGTTGCTTGACCAACACCACCAAAACCGTGACGTTTAACTACACCTTGGAAACCTTTACCTTTAGAAACACCTTGTACATCTACAAACTCTCCTTCATCAAAAATAGATACGTTGATAACGTCACCTAATTTTTGTTCTGTTGCGAAATCTTGAAATTCAACGACTTTTTTCTTAGCTACAGTTCCTGCTTTTTTAAAGTGACCTAAATCAGCTTTAGTGGAATGTTTCTCGTTTTTGTCATCGAAACCAAGTTGCAACGCTTCATACCCGTCAACACCTTTGGTTCTGACTTGGGTAACAACGCATGGCCCTGCTTCGATTACTGTACAAGGAATATTTTTCCCGTTTTCGTCGAAAATGCTAGTCATGCCGATCTTTCTACCAATTAACCCAGACATAATTATTATTTATTGATTATTAAAAAACAATTAGATACTATGACAATTTAATAATTAGATAATTTTTATTTCAAAAATTATCTAATTATCTCATTATCTAATTTTCTAATTATACTATTATACTTTAATTTCTACTTCAACTCCGCTTGGCAATTCAAGTTTCATAAGCGCATCAATTGTTTTTGATGATGACGAGTAAATATCGATTAATCTTTTGTAAGACATGACTTCAAACTGCTCTCTTGCTTTTTTATTAACGTGAGGAGAACGCAGTACTGTAAAAAGTTTTTTGTGCGTTGGCAACGGAATTGGACCTGTTACTGCAGCTCCAGTTGACTTCACAGTTTTTACAATCTTTTCTGCTGATTTATCAACCAACATGTGATCGTAAGATTTTAATTTTATTCTAATTTTTTGACTCATCTTGATAAATATTAGGCGTTACCTTTTGCTTTTTTGATTACCGCTTCTGAAATATTAGAAGGCGTTTCTGCGTAGTGAGAAAATTCCATTGTAGAAGTTGCTCTACCAGATGACAATGTTCTTAATGTTGTTACATATCCAAACATTTCTGATAATGGCACATCTGCTTTGATTGTTTTTGCTCCGTTTCTGTCACCCATGTCATTCACCTGACCTCTACGACGGTTAATATCACCAACGATATCTCCCATGTTTTCTTCTGGTGTAATAACCTCCATTTTCATGATAGGCTCCAAAACGATAGCTCCAGCAGCTTTTGCTACTTCTCTATAACCCATTCTAGCAGCAAGTTCAAAAGAAAGTGCGTCAGAATCGACAGGGTGAAAAGATCCGTCTGTCAAAGTTACTCTCAAACTATCTACTTGGTATCCTGCTAAAGGACCTTGTTTCATAGCTTCACGAAAACCTTTCTCTACAGATGGAATATATTCTTTAGGAACGTTACCACCTTTTACAGCATTAACAAATTGAAGTCCTACAGGAGTTTTACCATCTACTAAATGTGCTGGTTCTAATGTAAAAACGATATCGCCAAATTTACCACGGCCTCCAGATTGTTTTTTATATGTTTCTCGATGAGTAGCTGTTTTGGTAAAAGCTTCTTTATATTCTACTTGAGGTTCACCTTGGTCAACTTCAACTTTAAATTCACGTTTCATACGGTCAACAAGTATATCTAAGTGCAACTCACCCATTCCTGAGATAATTGTTTGCCCTGAAGCTTCATCTGTACGAACTGTAAATGTAGGATCTTCTTCAGCTAATTTGGCCAAAGCCATACCCATTTTATCAACATCTGCTTTTGTTTTGGGCTCGATAGCGATACCAATAACTGGTGCTGGGAATTTCATTGACTCCAAAATAATAGGGTGTTTTTCATCACACAAGGTATCTCCAGTTTTGATATCCTTAAATCCAACTGCTGCTCCAATATCTCCAGCTTCGATATAGTCGATTGGGTTTTGTTTATTAGCGTGCATTTGGTAGATACGAGAAATTCTTTCTTTGTTCCCAGAACGTGTGTTCAAAACATACGAACCAGCATCTAGTCTTCCAGAGTAAGCACGGAAGAAAGCCAAACGACCTACGAATGGATCCGTTGCAATCTTAAATGCTAAAGCAGCGAATGGCTCTTTTACATCTGGCTTACGTAAAATTTTCTTTTGATCTTCTTCTAAAAGTTCTGCATCATCAGGGTGAATTCCTTCGATACCTTCTTTGTCCATTGGAGATGGTAAGTATTTGCATACTGCATCTAACATGAATTGAACTCCTTTGTTTTTGAAAGAAGAACCAGCAATCATTGGGATAATTGCCATATCCATTACAGCAGCCCTTAAAGCCGTGTTTATTTCTTCTTCAGTTATTGAAGCCGGATCTTCCATGTACTTGTCAAGCAAGTTTTCATCATAATCCGCTACTGCTTCAATAAGAATATCTCTGTATTCTTTTACTTCATCTAACATTTCTGAAGGAATATCTACAACTTCATAAGTTGCTCCCATTCCAGCATCATCCCAAACAATAGCTTGGTTTTTTACTAAATCTACAACACCTTTAAAATCGTTTTCTTCACCAATTGGTAACGTGATTGCAACTGCGTTTGATTTAAGCATATCACGAACTTGTTGACATACCATCAAAAAGTTTGATCCTTGACGGTCCATTTTGTTAACGAAACCAATCCTTGGCACACGGTATTGATCGGCAAGTCTCCAGTTGGTCTCTGATTGTGGCTCAACACCATCAACCGCAGAAAATAAGAATACTAATCCATCAAGTACACGCAATGAACGGTTTACCTCTACAGTAAAGTCAACGTGACCAGGTGTGTCAATAATATTAAAGTGATATGGTAACGTTTCAGGTAAAACTTTACCTTGAGTAGTTGGGAAATTCCATTCACATGTGGTAGCCGCAGAAGTAATTGTAATACCTCTTTCTTGCTCTTGTGCCATCCAGTCCATTGTTGCAGCACCATCGTGGACTTCACCAATTTTGTGTGATTTTCCAGTATAGAATAATATACGCTCAGTTGTTGTTGTTTTTCCAGCATCAATGTGAGCAGCAATTCCGATGTTTCTTGTATATTTAAGTTCTCTAGCCATTTTGTCTTTTATTAAAATCTAAAATGTGAGAATGCTTTGTTTGCTTCGGCCATCTTATGGGTATCCATACGTTTTTTAACTGCTGCTCCTTCTTCCTTAGCAGCTGCCAAAATTTCTGAAGATAGTTTTAACGCCATGGATTTTTCGTTTCTTCTACGGGCATAAAGAAGCATCCACTTCATTGCCATAGATATTTTTCGATCTGGTCTGATTTGCATTGGTATTTGGAATGTTGCTCCACCTACTCTACGACTACGCACTTCTACGTGTGGCATAACATTGGTTAAAGCATCTTTCCAAACTTCTAATGATGATTTCTCGTCATTGTTCTTTTTTGCTTCTACGATATCCATAGCATCATAGAAAACTTTGAAGGCTGTGGATTTTTTACCATCCCACATCAAGTTATTCACAAAACGTGTAACTAACTGATCATTAAATTTTGGATCTGGTAAAAGTGGTCTCTTTTTTGCCGCTCTTTTTCTCATTTCTTTGTTTTTTTGTTATCGATTTTAATTGATAAATTAAAAGCGTCTAACGAGTTAAGGATTTACTTTTTTACTTCTTTTGGACGCTTTGCACCATACTTAGAACGACGTTGTGTTCTTCCCGCTACACCTGATGTATCAAGTGCACCACGAACGATGTGGTACCTAACTCCTGGTAAATCTTTCACTCTTCCGCCTCGCACTAATACTATCGAGTGCTCTTGTAGATTGTGTCCTTCTCCGCCGATGTATGCATTTACTTCGTTTCCATTTGTCAAACGTACACGCGCTACTTTACGCATGGCTGAGTTTGGTTTTTTTGGAGTTGTTGTGTAAACACGAGTACATACACCTCTTCGTTGAGGACAAGAATCTAAAGCAACCGATTTACTCTTCTTAGTGATTTGAGTTCTTCCTGTTCTTACTAATTGTTGAATAGTTGGCATAATTAAATACTAAAAATTACTTGTTTATAAAAATCCCGCTTTTTACGGGGTTGCAAATGTAGTAATTAGTTTTTGTAAAAAAAAATGTTAATTCATTAATTTTCACATAATTATTCAACATTTTATTTTTTGCAACAAATCGTGGTTTTTTACGTTATTTTTGTGACGTTTTTTGATAATAGAAAAAGCATATCGCCTAGCCCCGCTTGAAGCGAAAATCCTTTTTTTAATTTGTTATCCTGAGCTAGCCGTGGGACAAATTGAAAAAAGATTGTAGCGAAAAGCGGGAAATGCCATTACAGATAAAACCAAAGCCATTCGCTACAAATGAAAATATGAATTTTAATATTTTAGTTTTTTTGTTTCTGCTTTTAACTCTAAATTGTTTTGGACAAAACTTTCATTTGAAAATTATTGGCGCTGACGAACGTGAATTGCAAAAAATAGATTCAGTTGGATATTTAAAAATTCATAATGATTTAGAAAGTTTGAATATGGAAAAAAATAAGTTTTCCGAAAAATTGAGCAAATTAGGTTTTCTGGAAAACAGCATTGTTGTAGATTCGAAAAGTAACGATTCGACTTTTGTGACAAAATTTGAACTTGGCAAACAGCAAAAATGGATTCGTCTATATATAGGTAAAGATTTTGCTGCGTATTTTGAAAATGTAAAAAACAACTCAATTGAAATTGGTTTTGACAAAACTGAACAATTTTTGAAAAATACCATTGCCCGTTTGGAAAAAAAAGGTTTTGCATTGGCAAAGTTGCAATTGGAGAATTTTAGAATGGAACAGGAAGTTTTGGTTGCCGATTTGAAAATCGATTTGGGGAGCCAACGACAGTTTTCGAAAATAGTGATTAAAGGATTTGAGAAATTTCCGGAAGGTTTAAAACGAAATATCGAAAGAAATTATTCTAAAAAGGTTTTTAATCAAAATGTGCTCGAAAGACTAAATGCCGACTTTGACCGTTTGCGATTTGCGAAACAAACCAAATATCCCGAAATTTTGTTCACGAAAGATTCTACCAATATATATGTGTATTTGCAAAAAGCGGATGCCAATAATTTTGACGGCTTTTTGGGTTTTGGGAATGACGAAAAAGGAAAATTGCAGTTTAATGGTTATTTGGATTTGAATTTGGTTAATATTTTGAAATCGGGAGAAACATTTTCGCTGTTTTGGAAAAGTGATGGAGCCGATCAAAAAACGTTTAATGCGAGTTTGGAACTTCCGTATCTTTTTAAAAGCCCGATCGGTTTAAAAACGCAGTTGAATATTTTCAAGCAAGACAGTACATTTCAAACCACAAAAACAGCTATTGATTTGGGCTATATTTTTAGCACAAAATCGAGAATATACATAGGTTATCAAAATTCGGAGTCGAATGCGTTACTTAAAACAAATTTTAACTCGATTACCGATTACGAAAATTCGTACATAACAAATCAGTTTGAATATATTGATTTTAGAAATGACGCTGCATTATTTCCCGAAAAATCAAAAGCTTCTATTAAATATGGATTCGGAAATCGGAAATCGAAAATTGATGAGCAAAAACAATTTTTTGCAGAAATAAATTTAAAACATGATTTGTATTTGAATTCAAAAAACAGCTTTAACATTCGGAGTCAAAATTATTATTTACTCAGTAATACATTTATTATAAATGAGTTATATAGATATGGCGGTATTAATTCAATTCGAGGTTTTAATGAAAATAGTTTGCAAGCCAATGTTTTCGGGTCGCTACTTTTGGAATATCGATATAGTTTGTCGCCATCATTTTATGTACATACGATTACCGATTATGGGTATTATAATGATGAAACCAGCAAAACTGATGGAAATTTATTAGGAATTGGATTAGGTTTTGGCATACTTACAAAAAATGGAATATTAAATTTAATTTATGCAAACGGCAGCTTAAAAAACGAACCTATAAAAAGCTCAAATTCAATAGTTCATATCAGTTTAAAAACAAAATTTTAAAATAATTTCGTTAAATATTAAATTTAAGTTAACAAAAATTTGGATTGTTAACGAATAATTAAGATTTTTGTACAAACTAATTCAAAATAATAGAATATGAAACTAAAGTTAAAAGGTATTTTAGCATTATTTGTAATGCTATTTGTGCAACTAACCTTTGCACAAGACAAGACCGTTAGCGGTACTGTTACCGATCAGTCAGGCTTACCGATTCCCGGCGCCAATGTCCTAGTTAAAGGAACAAAATCTGGGACTCAAACTGATTTTGACGGAAAATTTAAAGTAGCGGATGCGCAAGGAAAAACTTTGTTGATCAGCTACCAAGGAATGAAAACAGTAGAGGCTGCTGCAAGTAATGGAATGAAAGTCAAATTGGCAGATGATTCAGTGCAGTTAGAAGGAGTAATTGTTACTGCGCAAGGTATTAAAAGAGAAAGAAAAGCTCTTGGATATGCAGTAAGTGAAGTAAAGAGTAAAGATCTTGAGCAAAGATCTGAAGGTGATGTTGCCAGAGTTTTGTCTGGAAAAGCATCGGGACTTCAAGTAATAAATGGAAGTGGTCTTTCTGGGTCATCAACAAATATAAACATTCGTGGTAACAATACAATTAGTGGAAATTCTCAACCATTATTTATTGTTGATGGCGTTCCGTTTGACGGTGGCACTTCATCAAATGGAGATAATTCTACAGATGAAAATAATCGGAATAACTTTATAAACGGTAATAGTGGATCGAGCAGTCGATTTTTGGATTTAGATCCTAACAATATCGAAAGTATAAATGTTCTGAAAGGTTACGCTGCTGCAACTTTATATGGTACACAAGGGAAAAATGGAGTAATATTAATTACTACTAAAGCTGGTGCATTACGACAAGGACCTAAAAAAACAGAAATAACAATTTCCCAATCTGTTTTTGCAAATGAAATTGCCTCATTGGCAGATTACCAGAACACTTTTGGTAATGGTTTCGATCAAGCATACGGTAACTTTTTCAGCAACTGGGGACCAGGTTTTTATAAAGATGGTTTAGGTGGGTATGGTCAACCAGGTTCTAATGTCGGATCAGCAGCATCAATTCTAGCAGGAAATAACGATGGAACTGTAGCACATCCCTATTCTCGTGCAGCACTTAATACAGCATTTCCAGAATTTATTGGTGCTAGATTAAAATATGAGGCTAAACCTGATAATGTTAAAAACTTCTTCAAAACAGGATTTATCACCAGCACATCAGCAAACATTGCAGGATCGTCTACAGATGGCAAAGTCGGTTATAATGTAAACTACGGTAAATTAGAAGACGAAGGTTTTACACCCGGTAACAAACTAGTTAGAAACTCAATATCTTTAGGCGGTAGAGCATTATTAAGTAACAAATTTACTGTATCTGGAACACTTAACTACGTGAATACAAAATATGTAGCGCCACCTATTGCTAGATCTACAGGGTCTGGGGTAGCTGGCACCTCTTTATCCGTTTTTGGTGATTTGTTCTACACACCTAGAAATATTGATTTACAAGGTTTTCCATTTCAAAATCCACTTACAGGAGCAAGTGTTTACTACAGAGGTGATGATGCTATACCTAATCCAAACTGGATTGTTAAAAACTCTTTCAACAAACAAATCACAAATCGAGCATACGGAAACACCGCCTTGAAATATGAATTGAATGATAATATAGATTTGACGTATAGAGTTGGTTTGGATATGTTTATAGAAAATAATGAGTCTGGCACAAACAGAGGTGCAGCAGACGGTCCTGTATTAGGAGCATATAGAACTTTCGGAACTTTAAATAATATTTGGGATCATAATATTTCGGCTGCAGGAAGATACGCACTAACTAATGACTTAAATTTATCTTTTAATGTTGGTGCTACTTCGAGATCAGAAAATTCTACAACTCAAGGTGTAAATAGTGTGGATCAACTGTCATTTGATGTATTTAAACATTTTAACTTTGTCACGCAAACACCTATACAATTCTCTAATAGACGTAATATAAACGGTATTTATGGTCAAGCAGAATTTGATTACAAAAAATGGCTATATGTAACACTGGCAGAAAGAAAAGACTGGGTTTCTAATCTAAAATTTAATACCGTTGATTATCCTAGTGCAAGTGCTGCCCTTATTGCAACAGAATTATTTCCTAGTATCAAATCCGATCAAGGTCTTAATTATTTGAAATTTAGAACAGGTTATGGTACCTCTGCAGGTTTCGCTGAAGGGTATCCGCTAGCACAAACTGTTACTACAACTTCAAAAGGAATTATAAATGGTGTAGACTCGCTACCGACGAATGAAGTATCAGACGATTTAGGTAACTCTGACTTAAAACCTGAAATATATAAAGAACTAGAATTTGGTCTTGAAACAAAATTACTAAACAATCGCGTGTCATTAGACTTTTCATTCTTTAAACGTCAAACTGACAATTTAATAACAGATAAAAATGTTGCTCCATCAGTAGGCTTCTTGCAAACTCAAACAAACATTGGAACAATTGAAGGCGAAGGTTTGGAAGTAGATTTGGGTTTAAACCTTGTTCGTAGCAAAACAAACGGATTTGAGTGGAACGTTAATAGTAATTTTACGAAATCTAAATCTATTGTAACTGATTTAGGTCCCGGAAACGAAAGTACTCAAATTGTATTTGCTGGTTTCTCAGATTTAGGAAACGCCGCTATTGTTGGGGAACAATTCGGAGTTATTATTGGATCTAGTATTGAAAGAGATGCCGCTGGAAACTTTGTAGTTAATAGTCAAGGTAACCTAAAAATAAACCAAACTACAAAAGTAATTGGTAATCCTAATCCAGATTATATCATAAACGTTGGTAACGAGTTTAGATTCCGTAACTTTAATTTTAACTTTTTAATTAATTACACGCACGGCGGAGACATGTACTCTGAAACAATATCAGCTTTAGTTGGTAGAGGTTTGACAACAGATACTGTTGACCGTTTAAACACGTTTATCATTAAAGGTGTGAAAGAAGATGGATCTCCAAACGATATACAAATAAACAACTCTGACTATTATTTTGCTAACTTTCCAGTAGGTGGTGGATCATCAGAAACAGCTATATTTGATGCTACTGTAATCCGTTTGTCAGAAGTTTCATTTGGGTATACATTGCCAAGTAAATTATTAGATAGAACGCCATTTGGTTCTATTTCATTTAATATTTCAGGTAATAATTTATATTACAATGCTATTAATACACCAAAAGGTGTAAACTTCGATCCTAATGTTGCTGGTACAGGTGTAAATAATGGGCGTGGGTTTGATTTTTTAAACGGACCGTCATCTAAAAGATACGGATTTAGTATAAAAGCAAGTTTCTAATAATAAAAAAAATAAAGATGAAAAATAAATTTAAATTTTCACATTTTTTAGTACTACTTACCTTGATGTTAAGTTTTACCGCATGTGATACACTAGAATTAGATTTGACTGAATCTCCAAATGATTTGGATGAATCATTAGCAAATCCTAACTATTTGCTCAACGGAGTTCAGAATAATTTTGCTAGAAATATTCAAGATTACGGACGTAACGCAATGGAAGTAACAAGAATTACAAACATGTTCGGACGTAATTATCAAAATGCTTATGGTCCCGCTTCACAAGATAATGAATGGCAAGAATCCTATACGTCTGTTATAAAAAACATTCGACTGATGAATGCTATTGCGGAACCTAAAGGACTTAAACATCATATAGCTATGGGTCAAGTTATTGAAGCATATACAATTGTTAATTTAGTAGATTTTTATGGCGACATTCCATATAGTGAAGCTATGAATTCAGCTAACCTAACACCTAAATTAGACAGTGGCAACTCGGTTTATACAGCAGCTCTGGATCTTTTAAATAAATCAATTACAAATTTTGGTAGTATAGTAGATCCAAGTCTAGAAACAAATTTAGTAGATGTATATTATGCTAAAAATTGGACTAAATGGATCAACTTAGCTAACACTATTAAATTAAAAATTTATGTTCAGAAAAGATTGGTAGATCCTACAGTAGGAGCGAAATTTGATGCTATTGTAGCTAGTGGTAACTATATTCAAACTTCTGCGGGTGACTTCCAATATGAGTATGGAACTAACGTGGCGAATCCAGACGTAAGAAGCGAACTGTACGAAGATAATTATTTGCCAACTGGTACAACAGAATACATGTCAAATACTTTTATTAACTTTATGTTGTCAGACAAATCTGTTTTAGACCCACGAAGAAGATTTTACTTCTATAGACAAGTATCAGACACAACACCATTTCAAAATGGCGAATTTCTTGATTGCGCCGTTGAACCTGCTCCAGCTCATTACATTGCTGGAGGTTTTTCTTATTGTGTACCAGGACTGGGCTATTGGGGACGTGACCATGGTGATGCAAATGGTGTTCCACCTGATGCAAAAAATAAAACAGCGTATGGCTTATATCCGATAGGTGGACGTTTCGACGATAGCACATTTAAAGCAGTAACAAATACTTCTGGTGCTAAAGGTGCTGGTATAACACCTATACTTCTAGCTTCGACGGTTGACTTTTGGCGTGCTGAAATGTCATTCATAACAGGAACAGGAGATGCAAAAGCACTAATGTTGGCAGGGGTTCAAAAATCTTTTACTAAAGTTAGATCTTTTATAACTAGAGATAAGGATGCAAATATTGCTGTAGTACCTGCGTTGACTGTGGACACAACATACTTAGCAGATTTAGATGCTAAGTACACCGCATCAGTTAGCAATGACGATAAAATGGAAACTATTGCAAACGAGTTATTTGTAACTTTGTTTGGTAACGGTATAGATGCATATAATTTCTACAGACGTACAGGATTTCCAAAAAAATTGCAACCAAATTTAGAACCTAACCCAGGCGCATTTATCAGATCTTTCTTTTATCCTGCAAATGAAACATCTGCTAATTTCAACGTAGCTCAAAAAACAGGGGTAACAACTCGAGTATTTTGGGATAATAATCCTACAACTGGATTTCCAGCAGCTAATTAAAAAAAAATATACAATGAAAAAGTTTTTAAACATATTTAAAATAAGTGTTACAGTACTTTTATTGACCATAGCGTCATCATGTACCGAGAAAGAAAACAGTATACCAAATGGTATATATGATGGTGTTACAAATGGTGCAAACCTTCGAACCATTAAATTAATCCAATCTACTTTTAATTTTTTTGATAATAACTCAAAATGGTCGGTGGAACTAGAAGAGCAAGATGCACAAAATGGTGCATTATTTCAAGAAATAAAAATTTACGTTTCTAGAACAAAAGCAGCGATACCAGCTTCAGGTGGTAATCCAGCAATACCTTCAATTACAGATCCTGAAAAATTTATCAAAACTGTAGCTGCTTCGACTTTCACACCAGGATTACGAGGTTTACCACAAGGTAAAATAGAAGTTAGTCTTCAAGAAACTCTTACTACACTTGGTTTGACATCTGGTCAATATCTTACATCAGATAAATTTACAATACGTTTAGCTTTAGTTTTAACAGACGGTCGTATATTCTCCTCAAATAACAGTGGTGCTCAAGTAGTTGGGGGTAATTATTATAATTCTCCTCACAGTTATTCTGTTCAATTTTTCTGTCCTTTAGTTAATGCCGCTGATTTCAATGGTAATTACAAAGTTACTGCAGATGCTTGGGCAGATTATTCCATTGGAGACACAGTACCAGTATCCTATACCCCAGGTGATGGTTACACTTTTAAAATTCAAAATGCAAATAATACTTTTATTGCAAATACTTCAACTAGCTATAATATTACAATAAACCCTGTAAACGGTTTAGTAACTGGATCAAGCAGTGCTGGATTAGATTATACGCCTTCAAACGGAGTATTAACAAATGTTGCAATAACTGGTTCTGTAGGAACTTGTACTGGAGATATAAATCTAAAATTAACTTTTACTGGAAGATATAGTGCAGCTAATCAAACTTTCAACCTAGTTAAAATTTAAATAAAATCTTTTTTTATTATACTTAACCACCAGCCAAAAACTGGTGGTTTTTTTATAACATTGCCTAAAGCAATAAAAAAAAATTATTGCCAGTAATCGCGCCTGTAAAAGCAACCACGACGGTTTAAAAATTAGAAAAATAACAAATAAATAGTAATAGAAAAAACAAAAAAAGAGGATAAATATGGAATCAGATTCCATATTTATCCTCTTTTGTATGTAAACAAACCCAAAAAAATACCACTAAATCAGTAAAAACGATAAAAAAAGAAAAAATAATACAATTAATTTAACATAATTTATACTTTTACCATTTAAACAGTAATATATGAATACTGATACTATTGCTAAGACTATAAAGAAGCATCGTAAAATTGCAAACTTATCGCAACTCGAACTAGCAAATCTTGCCGGTATTGGTAAGACAACTCTATTTGAAATTGAAAAAAATAACGAAAACGTAAGCTGGCATAATATAAAAGCAGTATTAACGGTATTAAATATAAAATTTCATTTAGAAAGTCCTATAAAATAAATTCTTGTGAAAAGTGCCACAATACTTGTACACAATCAACAAGCAGGAATACTACAACAAGATAGTGCAAATAATTTTAGCTTTATATACGACGATGGATATACACAAGAACCCGTATCGTTAACAATGCCTGTGACAACAAAATGCTACACTTTTACAAATTTTCCTCCTTTTTTTGAAGGTTTATTGCCAGAAGGAATAATGCTAGAAGGATTATTGAAAATAAATAAAATTGACAAAAACGATTACTTTTCTCAGCTTATTGCAGTCGGAAATGATGTAATTGGTGCTGTAACCATAAAATTAAAAAGTTATGAATAGATGTCCAATATCGTATTTGCCTTGTGGTATTGACTCATACAATCAAAAAGGTTTACGGCAGCTATCAAAAAACTTGAATTTATTACATCCAATTCCATATACAGCGTCCGAACAACGCCAAGAAGCACTTTCTAGAGCCACAAAACTATCCATCCAAGGCGTACAACCAAAATTAAGTGCTACGCTTTCCTTAAAAGAACAAAAATTTGAAATTGTAAATCAATTTGGTACTTATATTATAAAACCCCAAAATGATTTATTTAAAGAACTTCCTGAAAACGAAGACCTAACCATGAACATGGCTAGAATTTATACTATTGAAGTGCCAATTCATGGGTTAGTGTATTCTAAAGATAACTCACTCTCATATTTTATAAAAAGATTTGACAGATATGGGAAAGATAAAAAATTTCAGACAGAGGATTTTTCTCAATTAACAGGCAACTCAAGAGATACAAAATACAATTACAGTATGGAAAAAACTGTTCAAGTGCTGAACGATTATTGTACATTTCCGACCGTCGAAAAAACGGATTACTTTAAAAGAATTCTTTTTTGCTTTCTAACAGGAAATGAAGCCATGCATTTAAAGAATTTTTCGTTAATTAACCGAAACGGAAAAACAACTTTAGCACCTGCGTATGATTTTTTGAATTCATCAATAGCAATAAAAAATCCTCAAGAAGAAATGGCACTTTCCTTAAAAGGAAAAAGAAGCAATATCAAAAATACAGATATTATTAACTATTTTGCAAAGGACAGATTAGAACTAAACAACAAAACTATAGATTCCGTTTTAAAACAAATGGAAAATAATGTTTCAAAATCATTAATGTCCGATAAAAATTAATACTGGACTTTTTTATTTATTATTTGTTTGTTATTCAGTTGTTTAATTTTTAATTTTCACTATTTGAGAAAACTAGGCATTAAAAAAATGATAATTGTTCTATTTCAGTTTTTTC
>JANOPO010000010.1:0-45129 GCA_031422015.1 Flavobacterium sp.
ATAAAATAAAAGGAAAATATCTTCAATTATACCTGAATGAGTTCGTTTACAAGTTAAATAGAAGATATTTTGAAGAAAAATTATTCGATAGGCTAGTAATAGCGGGGATTACAGGGTTATGACAACAAACGGACAATCAAAAAGAATTACTACTTATTTTTTGATAAAAGTTTTTGTAACTAAATTTCCATTCGAATTGATTTTTATAATATAGCTCCCTTTTGCTAAATTTTCTATATTAATTATGACACTATTTTTACTAGTTGATTGCGTTTTTATTTTTTTACCTAATACATCATAAATTACAATTTCGGCTTGTTTATTAAAAAGTGTTTTAGGAATTTCAATGTTTAACGTTGCATTAGTTGGATTTGGATAAATAACAATCTCTTTATCTGAATTCTTATTATCAATTGTTGTTAAAGTAGGATTACAAATGCCTCTAAGACTATTATAATCTATTAACGGCCAAGCGGCTGCACACCAATCAACAATTTGGTTAATTATAGTACAGTCAACACCTTCGGCAATAAATTTTGGAATCGAATAATACATTTTATCTGCATATTGTCCAAACTCTTTTACAACTGCAATATTCACAACTGTAGATTTTGTAACAGGATCAAGTGCACTATCGCCGCCATGTGGTGCTTCTCTAGGCCAATCAACTAGATTGTTTTCAGGTTTATTTACCTCTGCAAGAAATTGAAGTAGTTGCGCTTCTAACACCCATTTCGATAAATTTGGTTCTACATTATTCAGAAAGTGTAAAAATGTTTCGGGTGGATTGTAATAAAATCTACTGGTTTGATGAATGCCCAAGAAATGAAATGGACCTTGGTTTCGCATTCTAAAGCCGTCTCCACCTGGACCATTAATTTCAGATTTTGACCAAGATCTAATTTGATACATTTGGTTTAGCGCAGAATAATAACGAAGCGGTTCTGGTATTCCTGAAGATACGGATGCATAGGCTATAAAGGGTGCATGATAATTAAAATCTGTGGGTGTAACTCCGCCAACAAATCCATTACCACCATTAAGTACATATTGAAGATTGTACCAAGCGGTTGTTTCATATTGACCAGTTGCTGTTGCTTGTCCAGTAAATTGTTGACAATTATTTGGACTTACGCAAGCTGTAAAATGCGCAGGTACTTCAAAAACCGAATAAACATTATTTGGCCATTGTCTTGCACTAGGTTGGTCGTCGGGTATAACAAACCAACTTGCTTTGTCTTGTAATTCAAATTCAACATTCAATTCAAAGTTCTTTACAGCAAGTAGTCGAGCTAAGCTAGTTGCTGCAAACTCTTTAGGAACATCTTGCGCTAAATTCATACTGGCAGTACCATCTTCAGTTCTCTAATGTTTTGGGTCGCTGCTTCCTTCGGCTAAAAATTGTCTAAATGGAATCCATAATTTTGATATTTCATTGATTAGTTGAACTTTGTCTCTTGTTGAAGGAGGCTGCGCAGTCATGTAAGTTCGAAGATTTTGAATTGCAGTTAGCGGTTTTCGTATTCTATTGGGATCTAGGATATAATTATTATTTGAATACGCATCAAGCGGATGAATCAATGGTAACCAATGTTTCCAATCTGGAAATTGTATAGCTAGAGGTAATAGTGTTCTATCGTCCATTAAACCTGAATTGAAGGCTGCTCGCACAGTTTGACTGGTAATTCCATCAGGAAATAAATAAGGAGCCATGTCTTTATCTTCTTCAAGAACGGCATCAATACCTGCGCCTGCTGCCCACTGATTAATAGGTTTGTTTTGTAAAGCTGGTCCTGGCTGATAGGGAGGATTCCATGGTCTACCATATCTACCAATATTATTTGGTGGTGTTGCTGGTTGAGAAAGTGACCGAATGTATGAAGCTACTTGTTGCCCTTCAAGGTCTGTTAATTTATGAAATTTGGAACGTTCAATAATAGACAAATTGGAGTAGCTGAACATTTCTAGATCTCTACCGTCTTGAGTATGGCATGAGGCACATTTTGCATTTATAGGTTTTGTAGCAGGTATTTCTTGTCCGTACCAAAAACCTTTTTCTCCTTCGGGTAAATAATGATTCCATAAATTGGCATTTTCCCACAAATTTTTCCCAATGTTGATTGAAGCCTGATCTGTAAATGGCCCAGTCCAATTATTTGGATTATCTTCTTCAAACATAGAATTGGGAAGCAATTTATTTTTATTAGTATCTAATAAATTCAACCTAACTACACGATATCCGATAGAAATTCCGTTTGATTTATTAAAGCGAAAATCTATAGTATTATTACCAGCAATCAGTCCTGTTTTTGGAATTGTAAATCTAATAGTACTGTATCCACCATGCGTCATTCCGCCTCTCTGTTTTTCTTGAATTTGCATTTGAACGGTCTGGTGGTTTAACGATAGCCAAGTTCCGTTGTTAATTCGTACCGAACCTTTATTTTCGAAACTTAAGTTATTGACCATCAGCCAAATATTTGCTGTAGAATTTAGGGTTTGTTGATTAATCGTAAAAGACCTACTTGCAACTGTTCCCTCAGCTCCAAGTACTTCAATAGGTAGGATAATTGGCGGTAAAACAGTTGTATAATAGAGTTTTGAGAGTGTTTTTTCAAAGTTATTTACTTTGTACTCTTCAGTTTCTGAAGTTGCAGCTAGGCAATAATTCAACCCATGACACGCTACCACTAAAAAAGAAAAAATTAAATTTTTCATAGCAATAAATTTAAATTATTTGTAATATATTATTTTACAACAATTTATAAGTTGGGGTAACGAGTTCAAATTTAGATCTTTTTATTGATATATGAATTTTTTTGGCGAAATTTAAAGATTTGAATTTGATTTTTTTTGTCTAAATAAATTTTGTGCTTTTATTACAACAAAATAAATAAAAAACAAACAGGATTGCGATTTTAAATTTTAAATTAAAAAATAAATAGGAAAAGCAATTACTAATGAAATCAAAAAATTGGATTAATCTTTTAAATATAGAAACTTTAACTTCCGTAGTTTGCATTACAAACTCATCCGAAATTCTTCAATAATAGGATTTGCTTTGTTGAAATCGGTTTCTTGAATAAACAATTCGACCGGTTTTGAAGTCGTTTTTGATCCAGAAGTGATTTGATTATTGTTTCTAATGACACAATAAATGCTTTCTGCCTCGATTTTTTCTTGAAGTTCGAGTGCCAATGCTTCGTTTCCCGAAAATATTTTTATTAATCCCATGTAGTTTTATTTCATTAGTAATGTACAAAGATAATTACTTTTTGGATTCTTAATTAAAAATTCTTGCAGTCAATCGTTACTTGATTCATGAATTTAGATTTCCTATTTTAATTTTTTTAACTTTGGCAAAAATTATAAACTCAATTCAAACTATGAGCAAAATTTTAATCATCGAAGACGAACCAGCAATTCGCCGTGTACTTACCAAAATATTGTCTGAAGAAAGCACGACCTATCAAGTTGAAGAAGCGGAAGATGGATTACAGGGTTTTGAAAAAATAAAAAACAACGATTACGACCTAGTTTTGTGCGATATTAAAATGCCAAAAATGGATGGCGTCGAACTTCTAGAAGCCGTCAAAAAAATAAAACCCGAAATTCCAATGGTCATGATCTCAGGTCATGGCGATATGGAAACTGCGATACAAACCATGCGACTTGGAGCTTTCGATTATATATCCAAGCCACCAGATTTGAATCGATTATTAAATACCGTACGCAATGCGCTCGACAAAAAACAACTGGTTGTCGAAAACAAAATTCTCAAGAAAATTGTTAGCAAAAACTACGAAATGATTGGTAATTCTGAACCGATAAATCACATCAAAGATATTATCGAGAAAGTAGCGAAAACTGATGCAAGAGTTTTAATAACGGGTCCAAACGGAACCGGAAAAGAACTAGTAGCCCACCAACTGCATGAAAAAAGCGAACGTTGTAACTTCCCGATTATAGAGGTTAATTGTGCCGCAATACCATCAGAATTAATCGAGAGCGAATTATTCGGACATATAAAAGGAGCTTTTACTTCGGCTGTAAAAGACCGTGCGGGAAAATTTGAAGCTGCCGATGGCGGTACGATTTTTTTGGACGAAATTGGTGATATGAGCCTTTCGGCGCAAGCCAAAGTATTGCGTGCTTTGCAAGAAAGTTTGATACAAAGAGTAGGCGCCGACAAAGACATTAAAGTCAATGTTCGTGTTGTTGCAGCAACCAATAAAGACCTCAAAAAAGAAATTGCCGAAGGTCGTTTCCGTGAGGATTTGTATCATCGATTGGCTGTAATATTAATAAAAGTTCCCGCTTTAAACGATCGTCGAGACGATATACCTTTATTGTTGGAGCATTTTGCAACCAAAATCTCTGAAGAACAGCGCATTGCTCAAAAATCATTTTCTAAAGCAGCCACCAAGTTGTTGCAAGAATATGATTGGACAGGAAACATCCGAGAACTTCGCAACGTTGTTGAGAGATTAATCATCCTTGGCGGCACCGAAATTTCTGAAACCGATGTGAAGTTGTTTGCAAGTAAATAATTTTTTAAAATACATAGACATATAGATTTTGTTGCTAAAAAAGGAATTTGAAAGGAATTTTATTCTAACATAGCAAGAAATCTTTAAAAAACGAAGCGACTTTTATTTATGTAAAAATCTATGAATCTATGTGGTTAGAAAAAAATAATTAGTGCCAATTCGTGGCTAAAAAATATGAAATTAAAAAAAATAAACGAAAACCTTCAAACCGCCCTCATCGCCAACGGACTAACCGAGGCAAATGACCTGCAACAAGAAACGTTTTCGACGCTCAAAAGCGGTGCCGATTGCATAATCATTTCGCCACCACAATCAGGAAAATCAACGACAATTGTCCTCAACGTAATCCAACAATTGGTAGCTGAAGGCGAAGAATCGCCACGCGCATTGATTATTGTAGAAAACAAAGCCAAAGTACTCGAAATGGAAGAGCTATTCGAGAAACTAGGTAAGCATACCAACCTTCGTGTGTATGGTGTGCATGATAAAGGCGACACCGAATACGACAAAAATTATATCTCAACGGGAATCGATGTTTTGATTGGTACGCCCAACAAACTAAGCGATATGTTTACTACGGCAGGTTATAACGTAAATCGTCTCAAGATGTTTATTTTGGACGATGCCGACCCGATCCTGAAGCTGCGTCACGAAACCAAAATCATGCGCATTTCCAACAGCATTACCAAAACCCAACGCATCATCTTCTCGGATACTTTAACCGAGCGCATCGAAGTGTTGGCCGACAAAATGTTGGTGGAGCCGTTTTTATTTGAGATGGAGAATTAGATTTTATTATCTGAGATAGCAGATTAATTTTGATTGCTATTTTGAGATTAAAAATGAATTATCCAATTTTAATTCAAATTTTAATTTTTTTTTAGTAATAAGTAATCCTAATTTCCAACCCGACCTTTTTCGTCTTCGTTACCTGTTTCTCGTTGTTCAACTTTTATTTTTTTGTTTCCAAATTTATACGAAGCAGTAACGTTAAGTGCTTGCGAATCATAATAATAAATTCCGTCTTGGCGAATTCCGTTTACAACAGAAGTTACTGATGAAATTTCTTTTCGAAACAAATCGGATCCTTTAATTGACAATTTCAAACTCTTTTCTAACAATAAAAATTGCATTGCCAAGGACAGCGAACTTTGGGCTTTGTTATTGTAAATCCCATCAACTTCTGGAAACAAATACCAATAGGACACATTAAAAAGCACAGTTTTCGATTTATTAAAAACAAAATCATTACTTGTCGAAATTCGAGAATTGATTCCTTTTTTGTAACGCGCCGTTTCTGTCAATAACGATTCGGCAATTACATAACTAATGTCAAAAGCATTATTGCTGGTCCACCAGGCATATTTCTCAAATGTATAATTTTCTGACAGACCAAACCGTTGTGCATTGATAAAATTTCTGTTCGTAAAATTGATGATTTTAGTCTCTGGATCGGCCAGCGGTGCTTGCGTAAACTTGTTTTTTTCATCACTAAAAAAGAGTTTGGTCTCCAGTGATTTGTAGGTCAAAGTGAATTCCAAATTATCAACCAAAGAAGGTTGCAAAAACAAATTTCCTTCTATAAACTGAAACGGATTCAGAAAATAACGATTAGGGTTAAGTGCATCAAAGTCGGGACGTTCAATGCGTTTGCTGTAACTAATTGTTGCAGTTGCATTTGCATTTGCAATATACGAAAGGTAAGCCGTCGGAAAAAACTTGGTGTACTCGTTTTTGACTAATGCATTGGTTGTTTCGGCAAACGATTTGGTTTGTGTGGCTTCCATTCGCAAGCCAAATTGCGTTTCCCATTTGGTATTTATTTTTTTATTGAATGAAAAATATCCAGCTTCTATGTTTTCTTCATACCTAAATTTATTATCCGTAAGTCCAAATAATCCCACGGGATTTGAGACCAATCCCGAATTGAAACTCAAAATTACATTATTTGATTTTGAATTTGATAGTTTTCCGCCAAAAGAGAAATTTGCCCATTTTACTGGAAGTTCTACATCAATTTTTCCTGATAGATTTTTGATTTTTTGCTTATTATCATTGATGCCTTCAAAGTATTTTTTTGAATAAGGATTTTCGATTATTGATTCGCCAACATAGGTTTTCTTATCATTATTTGTGAATGCAAAATAATCAAAATCTACAGTTATTTTTTTTCCAATAGTATCGAGCTTGAAACTATTATACAAGTTTAAAGTCTTAATTGTTGGCGATATATCTTCCGTTGCTTTCGAGGTTAAATATCTTTTTATGTCGTTTGTAGCATAATCAGTAACTGCTGTATACGGACTAATTTTTCGCCCTTGTATTAGGTTATTATAAAATCCTTGACCACCTATAATCCATTTTTTTGACAACTCATAATCCAAACTAACTTTTATGTTTTTACGATTATTACTATTTGTTATTGGTGACAAAGTGTACCATGTACCATCGTCAAAATAGGCATAATCATCTTGATCCAAAAGTTTTTTCCCTTTGGAGTAAGAAAGTGCCGTCGAAAAAGCGAGTTTATTTTTGTTATAATTAAAACTTGCCGAGCTCGATCCTGTGGTGAATCGGCGTTGTAAGAAAGTGGAACTCAATGTAGAGTTCCACGAATTTTTCTTAGCTTTTTTCAGAATAATATTTACTAAACCACTATTACCCGCAGCTTCATATTTGGCTGGTGGCGTCGTTATTACTTCGATATTTTTGATGCTTTCAGACGGAATCGATCGTAGATAATTTGCTAAATCTTCCTCAGCCAACTGAATAATTTTATCATCAATCATAACCGCCAATTTGCTTTTGCCAATCATCGTGATAGTTTCGTTTTGAACTTTCAAACCAGGTGTGATTTTTAAAGCTTCAAGCGCATCGGTTCCAGCGCCACTAATGGAGTTCTCAATATTAAAGACCAATCGATCAATTTTTCTTTCAATCAATTTTTTCTTTCCAATAACAGTAACAGATTGCAACTGGTTGGTATTATCAATTATAATAATACCAAGATTTACATCGGCAATTAGATCAAATACTTTCGAATAAACAACTTTATCTAATTGTCTAATTTGTAGTTTACACCAACCTTTTTCAGTGTCTATCGAAAAGGAATTTTTATCGTCAGTAATTCCGCTTTTCAAGTACGTAGAATCGTTAGCAATTAATAAAATTTCGGCAAATTCAATTGAAGTTTTATCTTTACTTTCGATAGTTCCAGAAATTGTAATTTGGGCAAAAAAAATTGTGTTTGTTAAACTAAAAAATAGTAAGAAAAATGACTTCATAGGTGCAAAATATTATTTTACTAAATACCGAAAAATAATTGTTTTAACAAAATTTTTTAAAATAATAATTTCGATATATTTACAAAAAATTAAAAATTATGAATTTTTCAGCAAAAATGCTTCGTGATGATGCGCTTAAAGGCAAAGTAATTGTAGTAACTGGTGGCGGAAGCGGTTTGGGCAAGGCTATGACTCAATATTTTCTGGAGCTAGGTGCCAACGTTGCGATTACGTCCCGCGATCTCGATAAGTTGCAAAAAACTGCCACAGCATTAACCACCGAAGCTGGCGGAAAATGTCTGGCTATACAATGTGATGTGCGTCACTACGATCAAGTAGAAGCCATGCTTGCAGAAGTCATTAAAACTTTTGGTAAAGTAGATGTTTTGCTTAATAATGCTGCGGGAAATTTTATATCTCCAACCGAAAGATTATCTGCAAATGCTTTTGATACCGTAATAGATATCGTTTTGAAAGGTTCTAAAAATTGTACGCTAGCTTTCGGAAAACATTGGATAGCTACCAAACAAATAGATAAAGTCGTGCTCAATATAGTTACTACTTATGCATGGACGGGCTCGGCTTATGTTGTACCGAGTGCTACTGCAAAAGCAGGTGTTTTGGCCATGACACGTAGCTTGGCGGTCGAATGGGCTAAGTACGGCATCCGAATGAACGCCATTGCTCCAGGTCCATTTCCTACCAAAGGGGCATGGGATCGTTTGTTGCCAGGCGACTTGGCGGCAAAATTTGATATGGCCAAAAAAGTACCTTTAAAACGTGTTGGCGATCATCAAGAATTGGCCAATTTGGCTGCCTACTTGGTTTCCGATTTTTCGGCATATGTCAACGGCGAAGTAGTTACAATCGATGGTGGCGAGTGGTTGCAAGGTGCGGGACAATTTAATTTACTGGAAGCAATACCCCAAGAAATGTGGGATCAGTTAGAAGCAATGATCAAAAATAAAGGGAATAAATAAGTTTTTTTGAGCCATTTTCCAGCTGTACATTCCATGATTATTCAATAAATCTATTTTTCTACAACAATAAAGGAGCTTCCGTTGGTCGCTCTTTTTTGTTAAGAAAAAATACGATTTATTTTCATAATGCATTCCACTGCCATCTGGGGCAAACCAGCAGGTACTTTCAAGTGTATCATAAATTGTTAACAAAATAGACTTGAATAAACCATTTATAATTGTATTTTTGTCAATCAAATTTCAACTACTACATGGGCAAAATTATAGCAATTGCAAATCAAAAAGGCGGCGTGGGTAAAACCACAACATCGATAAATCTAGCAGCTTCGTTAGGAGTTTTAGAGAAAAAAGTCTTATTGATAGATGCTGATCCTCAAGCCAATGCAAGCTCTGGTCTGGGTATTGATGTAGAAAGTGTTGCCATTGGAACCTATCAAATTCTTGAACATAGTAACACACCCGAAGAAGCAATAGTAAGATCATCCGCTCCCAATGTAGATATTATTCCAGCACATATTGACCTTGTAGCAATAGAAATCGAGCTCGTTGACAAAGACAATCGAGAATATATGCTCAAAGTAGCACTCGAAAAAATAAAAGACAAATACGACTATATAATTATAGATTGCGCACCATCATTGGGATTATTAACTTTAAATGCGCTCACTGCAGCCGATTCGGTAGTTATTCCAATCCAGTGCGAATATTTTGCCCTCGAAGGATTAGGCAAATTGCTTAATACCATCAAAAGCGTGCAGAAAATTCACAATCCAAATTTGGATATCGAAGGTTTATTGTTAACCATGTTCGATTCGCGTTTGCGCTTATCAAACCAAGTGGTAGAAGAGGTTCAAAAACATTTTAGCGATATGGTTTTCGAAACCGTTATTCAGCGCAATGTTAAGTTGAGCGAAGCACCAAGTTTTGGCGAAAGCATCATCAACTTTGATGCTACAAGTAAAGGAGCAACCAATTATCTCAATTTGGCTCAAGAAATTATAAAAAAAAATAGTTAGGGATTTATGGCACAAGCAGTAAAAAAGCAAGCATTAGGTAGAGGTTTATCAGCACTTTTGAAAGATCCTAGCAACGATATCAAATCGATGGATGATAAAAATGCCGACAAAGTTGTAGGTAATATTATTGAGCTTGAGTTGGATGCAATCGAGATAAATCCGTTTCAACCAAGAAGTCATTTTGACGAAGAAGCACTGAAGCAATTGGCTTCTTCCATTCGCGAATTAGGAGTTATTCAGCCCATTACAGTTCGCAAATTAGATTTTAATACATTTCAATTAATATCCGGAGAGCGAAGACTTCGTGCTTCCCGAATTGCTGGTCTTGATGTTATTCCTGCTTATATTCGTATTGCAAATGATAACGAATCGCTTGTTATGGCACTTGTAGAAAACATTCAACGTCATGACTTAGATCCTATAGAAATTGCACTTTCCTACCAACGATTGATTGACGAAATACAGCTTACGCAAGAGCAAATGAGCGACCGAGTAGGGAAGAAGCGATCTACTATTGCTAATTACTTACGATTATTAAAGTTAGATCCGATTATTCAGACCGGTATTCGTGATGGTTTCATATCAATGGGTCATGGACGCGCTATCATAACTGTTGACGACCACGATGTACAGGCAGGAATATATCAAAAAATAGTTTTGCAAAATTTATCCGTTCGCGAGACAGAAGCTTTGGTAAAAAACTATCAAGACAGCTTAAAACCATCGGCGCAAAAATCTGAAAAAATTCCAACTTTCGAAATCGCAGAAGACGAAAAAGTGGCAATATCTGCTTATTTTGGTGCAAAAGTAGATTTGAAAGTTGCAGGAAATGGCAAAGGTAAAATTTCCATCCCGTTCCATTCCAAAGAAGATTTTAATCGTATTATCAAACTTATTAAAGGCTAGTGCTTAGGCCGCTCGTCATAGTATTTTTGTTTTTCCTACTTGGAAATAATTTTGTTTTTTCGCAAGGGCAAAAAATTGAAAACCTAGTTATTAAAGACACTTTGACTTCTAAAAAATCAGAAATCAATCCGCTGGCACCCGCAAAAGCTGCTTTCTTTTCGGCAATATTGCCCGGATTGGGACAAGCCTACAATAAAAAATACTGGAAAATTCCTATCGTGTATGGTGCAATTGGTACCGGAGTTGCTATTTATGTTTGGAATGATAACCAATATGATTTGGTTCGTGATGCTTATAAAAGGCGTCTTCTCGGAGTAACAAATGGTACAATTTATGATAAATATTCGCCAGAAACATTAGTAAATGCCCAAAAAGGATACCAGCGCGCTAGAGATATTGGGCTACTTGTTACGATTGGGATGTACGTTCTCAATATCATTGACGCTAACGTTGATGCACATTTGAAGCAATTTAATGTCAACGATAATTTGTCTGTTCGTCCCGATATGATCCCGAATGATTTTACTACCAATCAACAAAATGTTGGATTAACTTTAAACTACCGTTTCTAATGAAAATAGCATTGTTAGGTTACGGAAAAATGGGTAAAGTAATAGAGAAAATTCTTTTGCAACGTGGACACGAAATTGTTTTGCGCAAGTCGTCCGCTACTACTTTTGAAGGATTACTTTCTGCTGATCTAGCTATCGATTTTAGTGTTCCAAGTGTTGCTGTCGAAAATATAACACAATGTTTGAATAATGCAATTCCAGTAGTTTCAGGAACAACTGGTTGGTTGGAGCATTATCCTGCAATGGTGCAACTTTCAAAAGATAAAAATGGATGTATGATTTATGCTTCAAATTTTAGTTTGGGTGTCAACTTGTTTTTCGATTTGAACGAAAAACTAGCCAAAATGATGTCGCGATTTGAGCAATATGAAGTAGAAATTGAAGAAATTCATCATACTCAAAAACTTGATGCACCAAGCGGAACTGCAATATCATTAGCCAACGGAATTATCGAAAATTCAAAATATTTAAGTTGGACACTCGACGAAAATGCAACAGAAAACCAAATTTATATTGATGCACAACGTATCGAAAATGTTCCAGGAACACATTCTGTACTATATGATTCGCTGGTTGATGCAATCGAGATTACGCATACAGCGCATAGTCGAGAAGGCTTTGCTTATGGAGCCGTCATTGCTGCCGAATGGATTTTTGGTAAAAAAGGAGTTTTCACAATGAAAGATGTTTTAAATTTGAATTCGTAAATAAGTCACAATATTTGTAACAATTTTTCAATAACGATGTCAAATTCAATAGCAAAAAATCAATTTCTAGTAATCAGAATTTTTCAAAATTCAAATATTTAAAATTTAATATTTTATGACTTTATATCAATGGTTTGTTTTGTTTCTAGTTTTTCAAGTAATTCATTTTCTTGGTACATGGAAAATTTATGTTGCCGCAGGCCGAAAGGCTTGGGAAGCCGGAATTCCGATTTATAGTACAATAGTTTTAATGAAAATAATCAACCGACCTACATGGTGGACCATTTTGTTGTTTACGCCAGTAATCAACTTGATTATGTTGCCAGTAGTTTGGATAGAAACGCTACGGAGTGTTGGTAAAAATTCTACTTTAGATACAATTTTGGGCGTTGCAACTTTTGGGTTTTATATTTATTATGTCAATTATACACAACCATTAAAACACATTGCAGATCGAGATTTGAATCCAACAAACCAGATTGGCGACTTTTTCGGTTCTGTAGCATTTGCAGTAGTTGTTGCAACTTTGGTGCACACCTATGTGATGCAACCTTTTACGATTCCGACATCATCTCTTGAAAAATCATTATTGGTTGGCGATTTTCTTTTTGTAAGTAAGCTCAATTATGGGCCACGAGTTCCTTCTACCGAAGTGGCTTTGCCAATGGTTCATGACTCGATTCCGTTGATGAAGCGCTTGTCGTATTTACCAAAACCACAATTGCCTTATTTCCGTTTTCCTGGTTTCGAAAAAATTGAAAATAATGACATTGTTGTTTTCAACTGGCCGCGAGATACTTTGGATAATATGTACCAACCTTCGCCAGTTCGTGTCGAAAAACCACGAGATAAAAAAACCAATTATGTAAAACGTTGTGTCGGAATTGCCGGCGATAGTTTGCAAATTAAAGATGGAATTGTATTTATAAACGGAAAAGAATTGATTTTGCCTGAGCGAGCTAAGCCACAATATTCCTATTCAGTAGGTTATGACGGAAAAACACCAATCGATTTTGAATATATACTTAAAGAATACGATATTACTGACGGTGCAGGTTTTATTTCAGACGCAAGAGATACTTTAGTTTTTAGAGCATTGACTTTTGAAAATGTAGAACGATTAAAAAAAATACCGGGAATTACATTCGTAACTAGAAATATTAGAAAAAGTGCTGAAGATGGGATTTTCCCCGATTTTATGGACCAAAAAGCTTCATTAACTCGAAATTGGAATGCGGATAATCTTGGACCAATATATATTCCTCAAGCAGGAAAAACAGTCAAGTTGAACAAAGAAACGCTTCCGTTTTACAAAATCATCATCAATGATTATGAAGGAAATAAACTTAATGTTGTTGGAAATGATATTTATGTAAATGATAAAATTGCAACGACCTATACCTTCAAGCAAGATTATTATTGGATGATGGGAGATAATCGTCACAATTCATTAGATGGGCGTTATTTTGGTTTTACACCTGCAGACCACGTTGTTGGTAAACCTGTTTTTGTTTGGTTGAGTATTGATGGTATTAATGATGGTTTTCAAAATTGGAGTATTCGTTGGGACAGAATGTTCACCTTTGTGAGCGGTCAAGGACAACCCAACTCGTATTTCAAATATTTTTTGGGACTATTGGCCTTGTATTTTGTTGGCGAATATTTCTGGAAAAAGAGAAAAGCGAGTAAAGAATAATTTGGATATTTGTTACTTTGGTTATTTGAAAAGTACGAATTAGTATGTTTATTCTTTTGAAAAATTAGAAGTTTGGATTGAATCGAAAGATTTATCAAAGCTTATTTATTTGAAAACTTCAAATTTCCCAGATTCAGAAAATTTGGTTTAGTTTCTCAATTACGAAGAGCAACTATCTCAATTTCTTCAAATATTGCCGAAGGCTCTGCAAGAAAAACATACAAAAACAAAGCTCATTTTACTACTACCGCATTTAGTTCGGCTGTTGAAGTTTTAAATCAACTTATTATTTCATTTGAATTAAATTTTATTTCTGAAAATGATTATTTAATGTTTAGAAGTAAAATCGAAAGCATAACAAACAAACTCAATAGCTTGCGGAATTATCAAATGGATAAATCAAATGACTCAAATAACCAAATCAACAAATAACCAAATGGACATTTTGATCCATCCAACCTATTTCCCTTCTATAAGTCATTATGTTGCCATGTCTCAATCGGCTGCTATAACTTTCGAAATTGACGATAATTTCCAGAAGCAAACCAACCGCAATAGGATGTCTATTTATAGTCCAAACGGAATTCAGATGCTTAACATTCCTGTAAAGCACGCTCCAAATCCGCATCAAAAAACAAGAGATGTACGTATTGAAAATGATTTTGATTGGCAAAAACAACATTTTAAATCGTTAGAAGCCGCTTATAGAAGTTCGCCTTTTTTTGAATATTTTGAAGACGAATTGCGGCCAATTTTTCATAAAAAACATACTTTTTTAATGGATTTGAATTTAGAATCTATGGAACTAATAAGTCGGTTTTTTCGGAACAAATTTGAGTTTTCAAAAACTGTAGAATACTTTACAAAAACCGAAAATGGTGTTGATTACCGTTTTTTGGCTAATGGAAAAAAAGATGCTTCCAAATTTGAAACTTATCCTCAAGTTTTTGCCGATAAGCACGGCTTTATTAATAATCTTTCGGTATTGGACTTGATTTTCAATGAAGGAAAATTTGCGTTGGATTATTTGAAAGTGCAGAAAAAATAAACCCTATTCTATCGCCAATCGTGCCATAATCGGAAAATGATCGGAATTAACAAACTCAGGAAAACTTTGAAAACTTTTAATTTTCATAATTTTATCAGCAAAAATATAATCTATTCGAGCTGGATATTGCCTAAAGTTGTACGTTTTACCAAAACCTAAACCAGCTTCTTCAAAAGTGTCATTTAATGCCCCTCGAATACTTCTGTAAACATAAGAAAAAGCGCTATTGTTCATATCACCGCAAATTATTATCGGAAAGTCGCAATTGATTTTGTGATTCATAATAATCTCTGCTTGCCGTTGCTGTTTTGCAAAAGCTTTACTTATTCGGTTGAAGATATCCTCAGATTTTCGTTGGTTTATTTCATCAATATTTTCGGAAATTTCGTTTACATCAGGCGATATTTTTATCGATTCGAGATGCATATTATATACTCGTATAATATCTTTTCCTTTTTTTATATCCGCATAAATCGCATTATTATCTGAAGATGGAAACTTAATATTGCCTTCGTTGATTATCGGAAATTTCGAAAAAATAGCTTGCGCCGATTTAATCTTTTTTCCTTGTGTGAACACATAACGATGCGTATAAATTTTGAGATCAATTTTGGCTGAAGCAGAATATTCTTGAACGCAAAGAATATCTGGATTTTTATCGTTTATAAATTCTTCAATTCGATACGGAACACTTTCACTATCAATCCATTTAAAAAGATTGAGCAACCTAACATTATAACTCATGACGACAAAGTCATTTTCTGTTTTTGGAGCATCAACGGATGAAAATTTATAGAACTTATTTATAAAAGTAATCCCTGCAAGTAATACTAAACCCGAAATAATAAATTGCTTTTTTAATTGTAAAATCCAATACAAAAAAAACAAGCTATTAAGCACCAAGAACAAGGGTAAGACTAATGTAACTACGGACAAAAGCGGAAATATTTTTGGTGCCAAAAAAGGTAAGACGTACGCAAGAAAAGTCACTATAGTCAAAACTATATTGAAAAAAAATAGTACTTTATTAAATCTGGATAGATTTCGGGTAAGTCTCATATTTATCAATTACGAATTACGGCTTATAAATTCAAAATTTTAAATTCAAAAAACAATTTTAATTTCTAATCTTAATTCTGCATTCTTAATTCTACATTCTAAAATCTCACTTTCCTGTTTTAAATAAAAATTCCTTTTCATCTTTAGACAAACTATCATAACCTGATTTACTTATTTTATCAAGTATTTCATCAATTTGTTGTTGCGTTTTATCTTTTGTAAGAATCTTCGAAACCGTTTTTTCTATATTCGGTTTATAGGTTTTATGCACTTTTTTGAAAGGAGCGTTTTTTTTAGTACCAAACAAGTTTATAAAAAAATCAATTATTTTTTCGAACCAAATTGTAATGTCGTTTCCGTTTTGCAATTGTTTGATGTAAAGATATCCAAAAAAGGCTCCACCAATATGTGCCAAATGCCCACCAGTATTGCTCATTGGCAACTGAATCAAATCTATAACAATAAAAACCAAAACCAAATATACAAGTTTTACATTTCCGATAAGTAATAATCGAATCTCCATCATGGGTTGATAGGTTGCTGTAGCTACCAAAATCGCCATTACTGCTCCTGAAGCACCAACCAAATTGGCATCACTTCTTGTCAACGCTGGAAAAAACATATAGCATAAAATGTATAATAATCCTGCAAATATGGCACTAACCATATACAAGTTGAGCAATTGCTTTTGGGTAAAAAAGGTAATAAACAGTTTACCTACAAAATTGAGCATCAACATATTAAAAATGATATGAAAAAAACCACTATGAAAAAAAGCATAGCTAATTGGCGACCATGGTTTCCATAATAAATCTGTTGGGCGAGACGACAAACTCACATACTTTAAATAATCGAGATTGATGTTAAATAATGACAATAAACCAAATACTATTGCAGGAATTGCAAACAACGCAATGTTCCAAAAAATTAATTTTGTGGTAACATCGCCCATTCGGAATTGTAATTTTAAATCGTCTAGTATGCTATTCATAAGATTATTGATCCCAACGGTTTTTATCAAATTGATTTTTCTTCCAATACCACATCATAATAAAACCAATTAATGCGCCACCAATATGAGCAAAATGAGCTACTCCAGTGCCACCACTTCCGAAAATTGAACTTCCTTTTAATCCCAAAAATAAATCGATTGCAATAATTCCTGGTACAAAATATTTTGCTTTTATTGGTACAGGAATAAACATCATCGCCAATTCGGCAGTAGGAAACATAAATGCAAATGCAACTAGTAAACCATAAATTGCTCCAGAAGCTCCTACTGCAGGAGTTGTAAACGAACTTCCAAGATTTTCTAAGCCAGATTGTCCTAAAATATCTACCCAACGTGTGTCAATTTTTTCTTGATTTAGAAGTGAATAGATGTCAGTTTTAGAAAATTTTGCATCAAGAAGTAAGTTTAATGATTCATGAAACTGATAATAATTTACTAATGAATGAAGTATTGCAGCACCTAAACCGCAAGAGATATAAAAAAACAAGAATTTTTTTCCGCCCCAAAAATGCTCTAAAGCGGAGCCAAATGAATATAATGCAAACATATTAAAGGCAATATGAGTAATATTTGGAATTCCTGCATGCATAAACATATGCGTTACTGGTTGCCAAAATTTAAATTTTTCGCTTTCGAAAAAAAACAACGAAAGCTGCTCGTATGCTGAAGCTCCAATAACTTGTGATCCAATATAAAATAAAATATTAATAATCAATAACTGTTTTACAGTTGGCGTAATTGTCATCATAAGCTAAATTTTCTGTCTAAATCTTCTACACGCATGGTGATAAAAGTTGGTTTTTGATAGGGCGATACGTTTGGGTCTTTGCAAGCAAAAAGTCCGTTTACGAGATTTTCTTGTTCTTTTTCGGTGAGATAAATCCCTGTTTTTACTGCCAAACTTTTGGCCATTGATTTGGCAATCGTATCATTTTGACTATAATTATTTGACGGAATTCCACCTTCTAAGTCACTCAACAATTGTTCTAAAACTTTCGAAACTTCGGTTTCGGTAACATTTACTGGAATTCCAGAAATTGTCAAATGATCTTCGGCAACATCATCAAATACAAATCCTGTAGTGATTAAGGATTGTTTTAATTCGGTTAACAATTGCATTTCGGAAGTCGAAAAATACAAATTTAAAGGAAACAATAATTGCTGACTACTGGCTTGATTAACAGTTATATTTGTTAAAAATTGCTCGTACAAAACCCGTTGGTGTGCCCTGTTTTGATCTACAATAACCATTCCCGATTTTATTGGATTTACAATATATTTTCGATGAATTTGGTAGGTGCGATTGCCCTGTTTTTCTACATCATTATCATCAAATAAAGATGCGGTAATATTTTCGGTTTCATATTCAACTTCGGTATTACTAATAATATCGGCATCATTTTTTAAATCAACATATAAACTTTCCCAATTGGATGGATTGCTTTTTTGATAGCGATTGGTGTCTTTTTCAAAATGCTTGTTCGGACTCGTATTCGAAAACGGATTAAAATCCCCATCAACTTGTATTACTGGCGGGGTTACTTTTTTATTCTGAAAATTATAGGGAACATCAAGATTCGAATCGCGATCAAAATCCAATACAGGAGCAATATTAAATTGTCCCAAACTATGTTTTATTGTAGCGCGCAAAATGGCATACAACGCATGTTCATCATCAAATTTTATTTCGGTTTTGGTAGGATGGATATTAATATCAATCGTATTCGGTGGCACATTGAGATACAAAAAATAACTTGGTTGCGCGCCAACGGGCAAAATCCCTTCATAAGCCGCCATGATTGCGTGATGCAAGTAACCACTTTTGATATAACGATCGTTCACAAAAAAGAACTGCTCACCGCGACTACGCTTTGCAAATTCGGGTTTGCCTATAAATCCTTGAATGTTTACAATATCTGTTTCTTCTTGAACAGGAACAAGTTTTTCATTGGTTTTCCCCGAAAAAATATTCACGATACGTTGCCTCGCATTAGATTGCGGCAAATTATACATTTCGCTACCGTTATGAAAAAATGTAAAATGAATGTTAGGATGAGCCATTGCCACGCGCTGAAACTCATCAACAACATGACGGTATTCAACCGTATCTGATTTTAAGAAATTGCGTCGCGCCGGAATATTAAAAAACAAATTTTTAACCGAAAAAGAAGTTCCTTTTGGCAAAACCGCCACATCTTGCGACATAAATTTACTACCTTCAATAATAATGTGCGTTCCAAGTTCGTCTTGATCTTGCTTGGTTTTCATCTCGACATGTGCAATTGCAGCAATCGATGCAAGTGCTTCCCCACGGAATCCTTTGGTATGAATTGCAAATAAATCTTCGGCCTGACGAATTTTTGAAGTTGCATGACGCTCAAAACACATTCTAGCATCAGTAACCGTCATTCCCAAACCATTATCTATAACTTGAACCAAAGATTTTCCAGCATCTTTTATAATTAATTTAATATCAGTTGCTTTCGCATCAACGGCATTTTCTAGAAGTTCTTTAACAACAGATGCAGGTCGTTGCACCACTTCGCCAGCGGCGATTTGGTTGGCTACATGATCAGGAAGTAATTGAATGATGCTTGACACTATTGGTTTATTCGTTTGTTTTGCTTAGTTCTAATTTTACAAATTTAAGAAAAAATGAATCGCACTCAAAGTTAATACTATCTTAAATGAAAAAAACCTATTCAAAAATTGAATAGGTTCGTTTCTAAATAAATTTTATTTTTATCTTTTCATTGCAAAATGTGATTTGAATTCTTTTGTTATTCCATCTTCTAAGTATCTTACAATAAACCAGTAATCTGATGAAGGTAGTTGCTCTCCGTTATAAGTGCCATCCCATCCGTCGCCGCTTGGGCTAATCTGCTTCAACAATTTTCCGGAGCGATCAAAAATAGTAATCTTTGCATTGAGTTGATTTTCTAAATCAAAAATATTCCATTTCTCGTTAAATGTATCTCCGTTTGGTGTAAAAAACTTTGGATAATTAATTATGAAAACATCTATTGGTGGCGAGTCTCCACAACCATTTTTATCTCTTACAATTATGGTATGATTTCCAGATG
Organism: Flavobacterium sp.; assembly: GCA_031422015.1. Lineage (GTDB taxonomy): Bacteria > Bacteroidota > Bacteroidia > Flavobacteriales > Flavobacteriaceae > Flavobacterium. The sequence continues at coordinate 19,914 of JANOPO010000010.1, forward strand.
ATAAGTTTTCGAAAACATTACTTTCCTGAAACGGTGCTCCGTCGAGTTGGTATAAAAAAGCATCGTTTGCTCCTGTAGCTATAACAATAACGGTTTGATTGTCTTCAAAATTTTGAGTTACTGTGTACGATGTAATGGCTATAGAAGATGGAATAACCGATACACTAACGCTTTCTGACACACATAATGTAGTTGTGTTTGTGGCTTCGACGGAATATAGTCCTATCATATTTGTAGTAAGCGTACTGGCAGTTTGACCTAGTATAACACCGTCTTTATCCTTCCACACAAAAGTATGACCTGATGGTAAGTTAGTGTTTAAGGTTACGCTATCACCAACAACTGGCAGATTTGTTATATTGTTTACACAAAGATATTGATCGGTCGGAGTAGGTTCTGGTATTTTATTTATGAATAAATTCAACTCGTAGGGTATACTACTACATATTGCAAAATTCGAATTTCGAACTACAGCATAAACCGTAGATAAAGTAGTCGACGTTATTGCAACATTATTCTCAGCGTTAAGAATAGAACTATGATAGGTAACAGAAAATTCAGGGGTTATTTGAGTAGCTCCTTTTATAGTAGTATCAAATTGATTTAAAGGAACATTATAAACACCATCATTTGCAGTATCTACATCATCACAAAAAGTTCTGTCTGCTATGTTTACTGGAAATGTACTTGGTATTGGTAAAATTGTTACTACAAATGAGGTGAAGTCTGACAGGCAATTAGGGGCAGGAAAACCACTTGCACCATAAACATATACTGTTTTTGTTTTTGTTACAGTTCCTGTATTTGTCAAATCGGCTGCGGTTATTGGATTGGTGCCATTTGAATTGTTAAAGTAGGCACCAACATTGAGAACAGGCAAAGAAGATAAAGCTACATCACCACAGCTATTTATTGGAGCAACCGTATCTACTTTAAAAATATTTACCTTAAAAGATTTCTCGTCTTCGCAAGCAAATGTCGACCCTGTAATTATTGAACTATTTTTTGCGTACGCATAAATAATCTGGTCATCAGTTAAAATTGTTGTAGATGTTATTTCAATTCCTGATGTTCCGCCACCTAATCTTGATGCTGTGTAGTATTTTGGCGGCACTGCTAAATCTGTTGGACTTATGTTGGTTCCTGTTATTAAAGGTAAATCAGTACCCATTACATCGCCTGTTGACTTACAAAAATACAAATCGGGCATAGCATTTACCGTTGGGTTTTTATATAGAATTACTCTAAAATCTTTTTCATCTGGGCACACAATTCTGGTTCCGTCAAGTGTTGCATCATAGATGTAGATGGTATCATCAAAATAGGGTAGCATGCTTCCTAACGGAATTTTTCTTAACGTATTAGCGCCAGTAATTTCCACACCTGTACCTGGATCTCCCGGTGCTGCTGTGCCTTGAAACCCGCCTATATCTTCATAATATTTTCCATTTGCTAATGGCACTAGTTGATAATTTGTACACGATTCGATTATAGGCGCAACAGGTAAGTCAACTAAATTTTGTGCGAAAAAGACTTTAAATATATAGAAATTTTCACATCCTGTAACTAGATCTTTATTGTAAACATAAAAAATTCTATTTGTAGGACCTTCTATTCGTAAATTAGTAACTAAGCCAACACCGCCAGGCGATGTATAATAGTTACCATCTGTTAAAGCAGGTAAATTATAAAAGTTAGTCAAGCAAACATCCACAGAAGTACCTACACTAGTTACAAGTGGTTTTGGATTTATAACAAAGCTAAAAACTTTTTCAAAATCACAAGTAGTGCCAGGAAATGGAGGTGTATAAACATAAATAGTAGTATTAGACGTAAAAACGGTATTGGCAAAAATTTCATTTCCACCATCACCGCCACCAAAGTGCGATTCGGTATAATATTTACCATTTGCAATTGGTTGCAATCGAATTGATCCGCAGACAGTATTTTGAGGAATAACTTGACCTGCAGCTTGCTCGATTGCGGCTAATGTAATACCTGCATCATCTATTTTATATTGCAAGTCGTCAGCTGGTGGATGACTAACACTTACAACAAATGAAATTTCATTTGTAAACGGAGTGGTACAATTTTCGCCAGCAGGAAGTGGCACATATAAATAATAGGTCCCGCTATTTTCAACACTAGTCAACGGTTGTATTTGAACTCCTGTTCCCGGAAAATTAACTTGAGATGTCGTCCAGTACTGACCAACAGCTGGCAAGGGTAGCACAAGTGTACAACTTGCTGGGAATGTCAAGGGAGCTAAACCCACAACGACTGTAAACTTATCGTCGTTTACACAAAAAAGATTAGCTCCTCCTTGTTGATAGACATAGACATCTTGTGTTGAAAATATATTTAAGTTGGTTATCTCACCACCAGTAGCCCCTGGACCGTTATAATACTTGGCATTTGGGTAGGCAACAGATAGATCAGGCAACGTATATGGAGGACTACAAGTAAACACATTTTGTCTATCACTACCCAGATTAGGCTTATTTTCTATAGTTATTGTTATTGGACCCGCAGGTACGCTACATGGTATATTTGGGGCAGCATAAACTGGCGAAGTAAATTCATAAAAAATAGTAGTCGTGGTAGTGATATCTCCAGCGGGTATAATATTTCCTGCTGCGTCTTTATAATTTCCATAATCGAGCGCTGGTAGCGTATATTTGTCGCAAACCGCTTTAGTAGTTTCTGAAAAGGTAGAAGGCTGAATTAAGGTTATCTTCAAAGGCCATTCTTCTGTACATGGATTAGATGTGGTAATCAAATTAGAGGTATAAATTGTAGTGCTGTACGTACCAATTGTTCCTGCAGGCATGCTGATAACTGTTCCTGCTGGTATAGCTGTACCTTGACTATTAGGTATCAAAGGATTATATTTATTAGGAAAATATTGACCATTTGCTAGTGGAGGCAAAGTATATCCCGCAGGAAACGCGCAATAAACTACATCTTCTAATTTGTCTGCCAGTAATCTTTGACTGATAACAACATTAAAACTAGTTGTTACAAAGCAGTTTGAACTGCCAATTACAAAAACGCGAACATATACTGTTCCGGTAGTAAAAGCGGCGAAACCATTTCCAGCTACAGGAATTATATCAGTATTTGAAATAGCTCCTGCTGGAGTGGTATGGTATGAAACACCGTAGGAAGCAGAAGACAAGCCGTTAAGTATTAAAAAACGTAAGGGTATTGTACCAACATTAAGGCTGGGGTTTGAACTACCACTACAAAAAGTTTGAGTGCCAGGTGTGGTTATATCAGCTAAAGTCGGTGCTGGCGTTACACCCAAATTGAATGATTTTATTTGAGGCGGACATGGGCTTGAAGGGTTTTGTATAAGTGCATAAATTACTATGGCCGAACCAGAATAATTCAAAGGTAACGCTGCAGTTGCACATAACGGGTCGGTATGATAGGTTATTTGCGGTACAGGAGTAACCCCAAGACTCATGGTATTTGTATTTAACTGAAAATTATAGGGATCAGAACTTCCTGAACATCTAAACAAAGGTCGTGGGTTTGGGGTAATTAGTTGAGGGATAAAATCTACCGTTACTGAATCTGTTTCTCCGTCTGAAGGACCACAAGTATTAATAGTATAACTTACAGTATAGGTGTGCGAGCCATTTGCCTCGGCAGGAGTTATCGTGTAAGTTTGTCCTGTTTGTGCTGTTAGCACATTATCTTTTTTCCAGATGTAGGTTGCTGCCGCTGCCGAGGCGGTTAATACTAATTGCACTCCTTCACAAACTGGCGAGTTGTTTACAATTGTCAAATTAGGGCCTAATAAATTTGCAGGAACTATACGTTTGATATAATTGCTTATAAAAACTGCCGAGTCATACCCTGCATTATTTCGGTCTGCAATAACAATTTTAAGTTTATACTGTCGTCCTGGAACAAGACTTGAGTATTGCGCTGCTATAACAACTGTACTTCCTAAAAAATTAGTTGGGGCAGTAGGTCCTTGTGCACTATTAACAACAGTATCAAAAAAATTAGCATTTGAACTTGCGCAAGCAGTATTAAATGCCGTATCTCTAATATTTAAAGGAGATATAATTGAAGGTATTGATGCAATATTTATTGGAGGTGTACCAGAAGTTATATCTGTCAATAAAACTAAAATTATATCATCTGCATTAGCAAGGCATTGATTACTTCCATACTCTTCAGAAGCAAAAATAAGAGGAAACCTTATCTCATTTGTAGCAGATGTGAAATTGAATTCTAATGACGAAGCATTTACAAAATTAGATTGCACTAAGAAAGTATTCATATCTGCATCACTAGGCCATGCATTTGTGCCGTCACCATCATATCCCGAAAGTTTCGGACCTGGAACCTTGTTTAAATCGCCAGTAGACAGCACAATACCGCTAAATAAATTGAAAGTTGAACCGCCACCTCTATTGAAAGTTCCAACACTGTTTGGATTGCCAGCAAAATTTGATCCTGATTTTATCACTGGTGTTCCAGTAATTGTAATACAATTTGGATTTGTGATCAATTCTGCCATTTGTTGCGCAGAAGATGTTGCAACATTCATAAATTGCGAATAAATACTTACAGAAAACAATAATACAACACCTAAAAATATTTTTTTCATATCCTAAATTAAATTTATAATAAAAATAAAGTAACAAACATACAATTAAAATCGATTAAAAACAAATTATATCGATTAAAAACATAACTTAACCAAAAAACGATTATATTTTTTTGAAAACATATTTATCAACTTGCAAATTAACAGAAAAAAAAATACATACTATAATTTTTATGATTTTCTATATAAAAATCAACAAGTACATGCTACTCAAAACTCCTAGTTAAATACTATATTTGCGAAAAATTAAGTTAAAAAATTATGTCAATTCAAGAAATTCTACAGCCAATTATACAAAAAGCAATCACTGAACTTTTTGAAGTAACTAATACAAATCTTGAATTTCAATCAACTCGAAAAGAATTTGAAGGCGATGTAACAATGGTTATTTTTCCGTTATTAAAAACTATCAAAGGAAACCCAGTAGAAATAGGAACCAAAATTGGAAATTACCTTATTGATCAGGCACCAGAAGTGATCAAATTTAATGTTGTCTCTGGATTTTTAAATATCTTGATTTCAGACAACTATTATATTGATTTTTTTAATCAAATAAAAAATAATGAAGATTTTGGTTTCACACCAATTTCAGCTTCAGAAAAAGCCGTTTTGGTAGAATACTCTTCGCCCAATACAAACAAACCGCTACATCTAGGTCACGTTCGTAATAATTTACTCGGCTATTCGGTTGCAGAAATCATCAAAGCTTCTGGCAGAAAAGTTTATAAAACACAAATAATCAACGATCGTGGTATTCATATTTGCAAATCAATGCTGGCTTGGCAAAAATTTGGGAACGAACAAACTCCAGAATCCTCAAATTTGAAAGGCGACAAACTCGTGGGTAATTTTTATGTGCGTTTCGATCAAGAATACAAAGCAGAAATTGCAACTTTAATTTCTCAAGGAAAATCTGATGAGGAAGCCAAAAAAACCGCTCCAATTATACTCGAAGCTCAACAAATGCTTCTAGATTGGGAAGCAGGAAAACCAGAAATTATACAACTCTGGAAAACCATGAACCAATGGGTTTATGATGGCTTTGCGACAACATATAAAAATCTTGGCGTCGATTTTGATTCCTATTACTATGAAAGTAGTACCTATCTTTTAGGCAAAGAAGTAGTACAACTTGGACTCGAAAAAGGCATTTTCGAAAAAGACCCTGACGGTTCGGTTTGGATTGATTTAAATTCTGACGGATTAGATCGCAAAATCGTGCTTCGCTCCGACGGAACAGCCGTTTATATGACACAAGATATAGGAACTGCCATACAACGAACAAAAGATTTACCAGATGTTGGCGGTATGGTGTATACCGTTGGTAATGAGCAAGATTATCATTTCAAAGTATTATTTTTGATACTTAAAAAACTAGGTTTTGACTGGTCAGAAAACCTATTTCACCTGTCGTACGGAATGGTCGAATTGCCCTCAGGCAAAATGAAATCTCGCGAAGGAACCGTTGTAGATGCTGATGATCTTATGCAAGAAATGACTCAAACTGCAGAAAAAATTGCTTCCGATCTAGGCAAACTTGACGGCTATTCAGATGCTGAAAAATCCAAATTATATACCACAATCGGCCTTGGTGCCCTCAAATATTACATCCTCAAAGTCGATCCCAAAAAACAAATTCTCTTCAATCCCGAAGAATCCGTCGATTTTGCTGGCAACACTGGACCATTTATACAATATACCTATGCTCGAATCCAATCTATTATTCGAAAAGCAAATTTTGATATAACAACGGCAAACATAACCGTGTTGCATCCCAAAGAAAAAGAATTACTAAAGCAAATCGCTCAATTTCCAACCGTCATTCAAGATGCGGCGAATAATCACAGTCCCGCTTTAGTAGCCAATTATACCTACGATTTGGTTAAAGAATATAATTCGTTTTATCAAACCGTCTCTATTCTTGGCGAAGAAAATCATGATAAAAAAATACTTCGAGTGCAATTATCTCAAAAAGTTGCCACAACTATCAAACTAGCTTTTGGATTATTAGGAATTGATGTTCCAGACAGAATGTAGTTTTTTTGTGGGCGTTACCTCGTTAAGAAAAATAACGATGTCGGGTCTTCCGCTATATCTTTGTTTCCGCTGTCGCTACAACAAAGGATGCCGCTTCAACCCCTAACGCGCATGCAATAATTTAAATTATTTTTCTAGAAACCGCGTTGTCTTTTGGCTTCGAAAATTAGAATTGCACCCGCAACCGAAACATTCATCGAGTCGATTTCGCCTTGCATCGGGATAATAATATTTTGAGTGGCTTGCTCGCGCCATATTTGGGTTAAGCCAGTAGCTTCAGTTCCAACGACAAGTGCTGCAGGTTTTCTGTAATCTATTGTGTCATATAAAGTTGAATTTTGTAGGGTAGCACTATAAATAGCAATATTATTTAGTTTCAAAAAGTTTACTATTTCTTCACTCGATCCTATTGCAATTTGGTTAGTAAATAAGCAACCCACGCTTGAGCGAACTGTATTTGGGTTATACACATCACTTTTCGGATTGGCAATAAGCACTGCATCTAACTTTGCCGCATCGGCTGTACGTAGTATTGCCCCCAAATTTCCTGGCTTTTCGATACTTTCAACAACTAGCACCAATGGATTTTTAGAGAGTTTCAAGTCAGATAATAACAATGATTTAGATTTAGCAACGGCAATAACTCCTTCAGTAGAATCTCGATAAGCCAATTTTTGATAAACCGCCAAATTAATTTCAATAAATTCCGCATTTTCAGAAAACTGCTTCACTTCTGCTTCTGATATCATTTCAGGTAAAAAAAGAATTTTCTCAAATTCATATTTCCCTTTTTTTGCCAATTCTATCTCTCGTTTTCCCTCAACCAAGAAAGTTCCAGATTGTTTCCTAACTTTTGATTTTTCTTGTAAAAGTAGTAGCGATTTTATAAAAGCATTTTGGACTGATAGTATTTGTTTCAAGTTTTTTAATTTTTAAAACACAAAGTTACAAAGTAAAGTTCAAAAAAAATGCCTTGAACAAGGCATTTCATAAAGTTATAATTCTAATTATAGTTTCAGAATTTTGACCGTTTTTATAGCATTTTCTGTCTCAATTTTAAAAAAATAATTGCCAGTAGAAAAATCGGAGATATCAAACGTAGTTTCTTTTGTGTTTACATTTTGTATTCGTACTATTTGTCCAACAGTCGTATATGCTGTAATCGTTTTTATATTTTCAGTTGCTGAAAATAGTATAGAATCTTTTGCAGGATTTGGATAAAAAATAAAATTTTGTTTAAGATTTGTAGGAATCGCAAGATTAGCGCAGGCAACTGTTGCTGTCCATCCCGGGGCAGTATTTAATCCATCGGAATAAAAAATAAAAGTCAATTTTCCGGAAGGATGCGTTGAAGTAACTGTACCAGGCGAGTTTGTACCTGTAAATCCATATTCCTCTTGAATGAATGGTGAGCTACTATCTGGGCCATTAAAAATTCGTAAATTATCTGCACCATCTTCCAAATTAAATGATGTAAACGTTACTGATACTTGATCGCCATTATTTATAGGATTCATGGTCGTTACATTATATTCTCCATTAGTATAATTTGAATTTGTATTTCCCGAATCATAGAAAACACCATCGGTACAATGATTAATCAAGGTAGAAAAAAGTTGCGTTACTGGTACAGAAAAAGTATTTCCGCTACAACTAGATCTAAAATAAATGACGTAGTTAGTATTTGAATTTAGAGTGTCAAATGTATATGAATTTGTTGTTACAGTTATATAATTTCCTGTTGGTAAAGTACCTTCAGCTACAACTTCTATCTCAAAACTTGACGCAGCATTAGGATTTGTCCAAGTAGCCGTGGCGCCAGAAGTGGTCTGGTTAGAAATAGTAATTTCGGTATTATTACTGCAAATAGTCGAAAAATTAAATATTTCAGAAAAACTTGATTCCCCACAAATATTTTGCGCTTTTACTCGCCAAAAATAACTAGTACCGAAATCTAAATTTGAAAGTAGTAATTGATTGGTGGTTGATGTAAAACTTTGAAGTCCGATGGTGAAATCCGAGTTTTTCGCAAGCTCAATAACATAACTTGCTGCATTTGAGCCTATATTTTCCCAAATCAAAACAGGATCGGACCCAATTTGAACAGCATTATTTATTGGAAAATCTAATAAAGGATTAGTTGAAAATGCATTTTGAATTAAAATTGTAAAAAATAAATTTGAAGTTGCAGTTGCGGAAGAAGCCGTAACTATTATCGGATAGGCACCAACACCAATACTATTTAAAGCAGAAATAGTGATACTATTTGGACCAGCACCCAATTGAGTAATTTCATTGAAAGTAGCACTAGATCCATTTGGTAATCCAGTAACTGTGTAAGAAACAGACTCGTTAAAAGAATTTCTAGTTTCCATTATAAAATTAAATGTAGTGGATGCTCCTCCAACACAAATGCGATTTTGCAAATCATTAGTTGTAGCAAGTAACAAGGGAGAAATATTGACATTACTCATAATTAAGGAATAATTTTGTAAAGCGTTTGTCAGATTTTTTTTATGACTCACAGTAACAGTATAAGTACCTGATGGATTGTTAATATCTATTCGTTCAATATTATCAACAATATTATCTCCTTTTGTTGCCGGATCATCGACGATTGCGGGGTTTAATTTCCATGGAAAATTAGTTTCTGCATTTTTTATAATTCTAATGTCCAGATCGTTAACAAGATTTGGCGAGAAAAAATCAACAAGTGTATTGGAGATAGCTACTCCGGCAGGGTCTGTCCAACAAATACTACCTTGCAATGCTTTCGTGGTCAATTTTGGTTGTATATTAAATGAGTAACTTGTGCCCTGCGCTAATACTTTTTCTTCAATTTTAGAATCGTTACCTACATTTGATATTAAAATTGCCGCTTTTTCAGCATTCAGCAATCCCCAACCAAAGCGATAATCTGGACCAACATCATTACCAGCCTCATCTGCAGTATGAAGTGCTAACCCGCGTAGGGTTGCAGCTCGCATGTAATTTGAATTTAAATTATTATAATGTTGCTGCAACAACAGTAAAGTTCCCGCAACATTGGGCGATGACATAGATGTTCCACTATATGAATCGTAAGCAGTATTCGATGAGGACACACTAGATCTAACATTAACTCCCTTGCCTGAAATATCTGGTTTTATTCGACCGTCGTCTGTTGGTCCCCAACTACTAAAATTCGACATCCCAACACTACTTGGACCTGAGTAATTTGTTACCTGATTTACAGCAGCTACAATAATTCCGTTTTTGGACGTACTCTTTCCAGATAATAAATCGAAACCATCTTTTGCATCATTATAACCACCGTTTCTTGAATTTCCTGCTGAATTTACAAACTGATAATAGGGTGCATTAAACATAATATTATCAAAAGATCTTGCGTCAAAATCATATTTTCCCCAGTTATAAACTTGGACGTTCGCAGGACCATTACCATATGAGTGGTTGGACACTAATAAGCCATTTGCAGCAGCGGTTGCCACTTCAGCGTTATCACTGTTCCAATCATAAGCTCTCAGATTAGCTTGTGACGCCATTCCTTTTGCAGATGCACTTGCAGTTGAATTGCCCATCATCGTACCGCCAACATGAGTTGCATGTGCAGATAAAGTAGGCGCATTATCAACTTGTGTTACCCGACCCGCAAGTAATAAATGCGTATTTCTTACTTTACCGCCATCCCATATTCCAATGTTCATGTTTTGTCCATCAAGATTTAAGCCTAAAGTACCTCCAGAATTTAATCGGTTTGCCCGAGTAGTTTGCGCTGCGCCAACATTATCTGTTTGATAGTATACAGGATTTCCAAATTGGTCTAATCGAATTAATTCTGAAATTCCTCCATTTTTTTCTTGGGTTATTAATGGCCAATTATTGGTTACCGCCATTTGATTTGCTACTATTTTTTGAGCCTTAAAAATAGAGTCATATTTAGTAGCAATACTGTTAAGTTCAACAACATTGGTAAGTGAAATTATTTTTTTTATACCATTTTCAGATTGCCCGAAACTTAGTACAGAAAATAGAAAAAATAGGATTGCGGTAATTTTGGTTTTCATTTTAGGGTTTTTGGTTTGGATATTTTATTATAACAAGCGAAACTACAAAATCCCCCTTGCTTTTACCTCTAAATATTTGTTAATTGTATCTAGCGTAAGATTCTCTGGTTGCGTAAGTACGGAATAGATGCCATATTTCTTGAGTTCATTAACAATCAATCGTTTTTCAAAATTAAACTTTTCGGCGATAACTTTGTCATAAACTTCATGAATGGTTTCGGTTTTCTTGTTAATGAGTTGGTTCAATTCGGTATTTTGAAAAAAGACAACAACCAACAAATGATTTTTTGCAATACCTTTTAAGTAGGCCATTTGTCTACGCAAACCATCCATAGTTTCAAAATTAGTGTATAAAATTATCAAACTACGTTGTGTAATATTTTTTTTTATATCTACATACAAACGGCTGTAATCACTTTCAAAAAAATCGGTTTTTATGGCATATAAGCTTTCTAATACTTTCTGCATTTGCGACGATCGTTTTTCGGCAAAAACTCTATTTTCTACTTTTTTCGAGAAAGTAAACATTCCTGCTTTGTCTTGTTTTTTTAAAATCACGTTTGATAAAACTAAAGTAGCATTAATAGCATAATCCAGCAAGCTCAAACCATTAAAAGGCATTTGCATGACTCGTCCTTTGTCGATAACCATATAGACCGATTGCGATTTTTCGTCTTGAAACTGGTTGACCATCAAGCTATTTTTCTTAGCGGTTGCTTTCCAGTTTAGGGTTCTAATGTCGTCGCCTTGCACATATTCTTTAATTTGCTCAAACTCCATTGTATGACCAATACGACGAATTTTCTTAACGCCGTATTGAAACAAATTATTAGAAAAAGCAATTAAATCGTATTTTAGTAATTGAATGTAGGATGGATAGGTTGGCACCATGGCATTTTGCGCAAACCTATAGCGCCGTGATACCAGTAGAAGTGGTGAGGAAACATATATATTTAAAGTTCCAAAAAAATATTCGCCTCGTTCTGTAGGGCGTAATTTATAACTAAAATCATCTTGCGAGGATGTTTCGAGTTTTCGTTTTATTTCAAAATTACGAATCTGAAACTGAAACGGAATCTCGTCAATAACTTTCGCATTTATAGTAAATGTATAGTGGTTTTGAATCGAAATTGATATTGCATTTTCATCGCCATTCGATAATTTTTCTGGAGTTGTTCGAGTAGCCTCAATGCCGTTTTTTGCAACAAATAAGATATAAAGGTCTAAAGCCAAAAACAACGATAGTATTAAAAGTAAATACCAAACTGCATTGTACAAAAACGGAAATATAAAGGCGAAAACAAACAATCCTACGATTCCGATGCCGAAATAAAAGAATAAATTGTTAAGATAAAGGTTTTTAAAAAGGTTCAAAGGTTTTGTTCTAATTTTACTAAATACTGGAAACTGTTTACTAAATACTGCTCATTGCCAACTACCTCGGAATCGCTACCGATTCAATTATTTGTTTGATGATTTCGATACTCGAAATTCCTTCCATTTCTCGCTCTGGCGTTACAATAACTCTATGTTGTAAAACTGGAATTGCGGCTTCTTTAATATCTTCGGGCGTTACAAAATCTCTACCACGAAGTACCGCAAATCCTTTGGAAGCATTTAAAATCGCAATTGATGCACGAGGCGAAGCTCCAAGATACAAAAAGGCATTTTCTCTAGTATTCATTACTATTTTTGCTATGTATTCGATTAATTCGGGTTCAACAAGCACTTGTTTTACTAGCGTTTGATAATTTTTGATGTCTGAACCGGAAAGTATGGCTTTTATGTTTTGGAGCTTGTTGTTGTTTAAAAGCAAATGTTCGCGTTGAATAATCGTGATTTCTTCTTCTAAGTTGGGATAATCAATACTTATTTTGAACAAGAAACGATCTAATTGCGCTTCTGGCAAACGATAGGTGCCTTCTTGTTCTATAGGATTTTGCGTCGCAATTACTAAAAATGGCGTTTCCAAAATATATTGCGTGCCGTCCATAGTAATTTGACGTTCTTCCATAACTTCAAAAAGTGCTGCTTGTGTTTTTGCTGGAGCACGATTGATCTCGTCGATTAAAATTAGGTTCGAAAAAATAGGACCTTTTTTGAATTCGAATTCAGATTTTTTCAAATCATAAACGGAAGTTCCTAAAATATCCGACGGCATCAAATCGGGCGTAAACTGTATTCGGCTGAAGCCAACATTCATGGTTTTGGCAATCAACTTGGCAGTAATCGTTTTAGCAACTCCTGGAACGCCCTCAAGCAATACATGTCCGTTTGCCAAAATTGCTACTAATAGTTGATCAATCATTTTCGATTGGCCGACGATTACCGTTCCCAATTCGTTTTTTATAGCCGAAATGCTATCCAATAGTCGTGTTAAATCAATTCGCGATTCAAAATTTACATTCTCGTTGGTGTCGATGTTATTATTTTCTTCCATAATTTTTATAAGGTTCTGAGGTTTTAAGTCTCAAAGATTCATAGTTTTTGTTCTGAATTTTAAAATCTACGTTTTGCCTACTAATCGCTAATTCGTAATCTTTTCTATCGCATTATTTATATGTATCAAATCATCTTCAATACTGCTGTGCGGACTTCGACGATGCGTGTTTATTAGATAGACCATTCGTTCAATATCAAAATGACTTTTACCTGATTTTTGCTGTAATCTTTTTACAAAATCAGCATCCAATTTGCTGGTGTCTATCAAATATTCATTTCTAATTTTTTCTAAAAAGTAAATAATTTTTTTATCAATAATCGTTGTATGATCGCCTTCTTGGTAATATAAATTTCCGATTGTTTTTGCAAAATCGACCGTTGTATTTTCTAAAGGTTTAATTATAGGAACGATGCGTTGCTTTCGTTTGGCATTAAAAATCATAAATACTAACATGCCGACGATAAAAAGATACCAAGCCCACTTTAATGCCGGATTTTTGAAAATAAAATCCAACATTGATTTTTCGGAATTGTCTGTATTATTTTGATTGGTTAACCAATAAATATCTTGATTGGGCAAATACGATAATACTTTTTCGGCAAATTCGTAGTGATCGTCTTTCAGTAAATGAAAATTTGTAAATGCCGAAGGTTGCGTATGCAAATAAACGTCACCGCTTTTATAGCGCACTTTTATAAAATTTACTCTAGTGCTATCGCCACTTTGATAACCCAAAACAGTGGTGTTGATTGTGTCAAATTTGGTAAAATAATCATTGCTAATGCCTTCAATAATCTTATATTTTTTAGTTCCGAGTTTTGGATTTGCTGTCCAATTATAAATACTGTCTTTATAATTATATTCAGCATCCATCTTAACTTTTAAACTATCCAAAAGCGATTCTGGAAATTGCTTCATACTTAAAAAAGCAGCGTTTTCATGTGTTACAAAGTATAAGATTTCGTTTGCCGATTCTGTATCAACTGCTCCATAATTAGAAACATTAAAAATAGTTCCTTTGAATTTGTAGTTATTAACTACAGAATCATAGTCATAATGTGGTTCGAGAAATTCGTAGGCTGATGCGCTAATTTTTATAATTTTTTGTTTGGTCAAATTTGGTAATTCTTTATCTAAAACAAACAATCCTAGCGGTATTTTATCTTTAATGGCATAGGTTGGTTCCCAGTTTATAGGTTTTGGTTTGCTGACATCCAAGGCGATGATTACCACCAAAAGTAGCACGAGCAAAACAATATATATCCGAAAACTTTTATTCATAATTATAGCGATCGAATGGTTTTTTCGAAAGCTGTTTTTGCTTTGTCGAAGGTTGTGTCATCAAGCTCAAATTCGCCATACCAGATGTAGTTGTACAAATACGATAAGTACGCAAAATTTTCTTTTTGTGCTTCGTTTTTAATTTCGTAAAGATAATCGGTATTTGTTTTTTCGAGATCCCATTCGATTAGATTTTTTTCAGTCAATTTTTTCAAAAGCCAAAGATAATAATACCGAATTGTTAATCGGTTTTGTCCTGAAGCCAATGTTTCTGATATCAATTTTTCAAAATTAGTTACAAAAAGTTGTTTCTCAATATCTGTATCATAAATTACTTTTCTGTTGGAGTTTTTTCCAAAAATCCATTGGCCTTCTTTATTCAAAATCGCTTTTGCAATGAGGTAAATTACAAAACCAACTACTAAAACCGCCAATGTTTTCAAAATAATTACCACAACTTTCCCGGAAGTATGTTTGCTCGAAAAATTGAAAATATTTTGTAAAATTTCAGACAACCATTCTTTAAATCTATCCCAAGCATTTTTTTCTTTTGTTTTTTCTTCATAAACAAAAGCATCATCAGTATATTTTGTTTTGAAGTTGTTACTAAACGATTTTTTTGAAATAGAATCGTTGTCAATAGTAATATTTTTTTCTGTAAAAATGATTTTTTTAGTTTCGGCTTCAGCCAAAGTATCCTGAGCTTTTACAAAAAAACTTAGTAGTACTGCGATAAGTAAAATCCTTTTACGCATTTGATTTGGATACTTGACGATGAATAATAAATGGATAAATCAAATAGTAAAACGAGATGATTGCTAAGGTAATTAGAATAATTGAAACGCTCAAGAAATGAGGCATATCGACAGAATATCGGGTAATAAAACCTTCTAGAAAGCCCGCTGAAATTGTAAATGGGAATGTACTCAGAAAAATCTTCAGGCTGTTCTTAAAACCAATTTTAAACGAGTTCATTCGTGAATAGGTTTTAGGGAATAGGATGGAAGCACCAAGAATAAAACCTGCAGCAGCCTCAATAACAATGGCAAAAATCTCCATCGAACCGTGAATCCAAATACCACGAACGCTTTCCCAAAAAACACCTTGTTGATAAAAAAAGTATTGAAATGAGCCCAACATAATTGCGTTTTGCAAGAAAATAACAAAGGTGCCAATACCCAAAAAGATTCCGTATAAATAACATTTTGCGCCTACATAAAGGTTGTTAAGCGTGATGCCGATAAAGCTTCCCCAATTGCTTCCTGACTTGTAAACTGCCACTGGATTGCCTTCTTCAATATTTTGTAAAGTCATGTTTACATATTGGTCGCCCATAATCATTCTAACAAAATCTACATCGTACTTGGCTGAAAAAACTCCAATGGATACCGTTGCAATAAACAACACAAAGGCATAAAATAGGTAACGTCTGTATTGGTAAACTACTAGTGGTACTTCGGTTTTGAAAAAATAAATAAGGCGGTTTTTTTCTGTGCGTTTTGTTCTATAAATTTTTTGGTAAATTTGCGACGCAAGATGGTTGAGATAAACTACTGTTTTGCTTTTCGGATAATAAGTTTGCGCATACGACAAATCATTCATTAATTGAATATATAAATTTGCCATTGCATCAGGTTTTTTTTTATTTTCGCTAAAAATTGCTTGTTCAAACTCAAGCCATTTTTCTTTATTTTGTTTTATGAATGCAATTTCTCTCATTGGATGCTAAAGTATAAAATATGACGCAATTATCAATAAATACTACTCAAAATGTTCAAATCAATTTTACAGCAGCAACTGTTGGTGATCGAATAGTGGCGTATTTTCTAGATTTACTTATAAAAGGGGCTTACGGTATCGTAGTTTATGGTATTTTTTTCTATGCTTTAGGTCTAAATGTTATTCTTGAAACTATGGATCAATGGTCGGTTATGGCAACAATAGCTGTATTTGCATTACCAATTATTTTATATTCAATTGTTACCGAAAGTATGTTGGAAGGCCAAACGATTGGCAAAAAGCTAATGAAAATAAAAGTTGTTAAAATTGATGGTTATCAGGCCAGTTTTGCTGAATATTTGATGCGTTGGTTTTTTAGAATTATAGATATTTCGCTTTTTAGCGGTACTGTAGCCTTGATAACGGTTATCAGTTCGCAAAAAAGTCAGCGTTTGGGAGATATGGTTGCGGGCACATCAGTAATTACTTTGAAAAACAATATCACAATTAGCAATACTATTCTCGAAGAAATAGGAAACGAATATGTACCAATATATCCATTGGTGATAAAGCTTTCTGATAATGATATGCGAATAATAAAGGAAACTTTTTTAAAATCAAATGCAAATAGCGATTTCAAAACAATTGCTAAACTTCGTGATAAAATTGAAGTTGTTACAGGCATTAAAAATCAATCGGGCAATGATTCTGATTTTGTTAAAACAATTTTGAAGGATTATAATTTTTATACCCAAAATATGTAGTTTTCTAACTTTTTCGATAAAGGTACAAATAGCCAACAAGCGGATCAGGATAATTAGGATCATTGAGTTCTAAAACATAAAAATAAGTTCCGGTTGGCGCCACAGAGTTGGACATAAAAACTGCCTCTTGATTCGATAAACCATCCCAATCTGCGGTGGTGTTATTCCCCGTCCAAACTAGTTTTCCCCAACGATTAAATATGTCAATTTTAAAATTCAGAAAAACATCTCGCAATCCTTCGATAAAAAAAGTTGGATTTAGGTCGTCACCATTTGCTGAAATAAAATTAAAAACCTGTGGCGGACAATTTTTGGTAGTCAACAAAAACGAAGTAATACTTGAGCAATTTCTACTATTTTCTAATCTTATAAAAATTTCTTTTGGAGTCGTTTGCGTGCTATAATTTGATGACGAAATTATAGGATTTGTTTGATTTTCTGCATCATTTAAATTTTCATAAAAAACTGCCGTATCCAACGGGTCTACTTTAACCAAATCGTCATAATTCATAAAATTGAAAGTACCAGCACTTAAACCTTGATTGCATGAAATTAATGTTGGCAAATTATTAAATCTAGGTAGTTCGTAAAAATCGATCGTAAAATCAGTAATAGTGTAACAAAACCCATTAAAAACGCGAACGAAAATTTGTCGTGGTGTAGTTAATGGCAAATAATTAGAAATAGATAATATTGGGTTAGTATTGGTAGATGCGTGATCAAATGTTTCAAAAAACGATACTGTATCGGTAGTATTTATAAGGACTTCAAGTGCATAATTTGTAAAATCAAAAGTTGTTGATTGACTATCTCTGCAAGTAAAAAGAGGACCTAAAAGTTTGATTTCTGGAAACAAAATTAATTTTAACTCAAACGATGTGATCGCAAAACAAGTTGCACTTTCTATCCGCACATAAATTGTAGTTGAGGCACTAAAAACAATAAAATTTGTTAGATCAACAATTTGATTTAGTTCTGAATTGGCATCTTTTGCTGAGGTATAAAACGATACTGCATCTGCTGGATTGACTGCTGCCAGAGTTGCATAACCAGAAAAATCAAATGCAATAGCCTGTATATCTGACACGCATGCAAAAAGATTAGGTAGCGCATTAAATAGTGGTGATTGTAACAATAAAATATTTTGAACGGCATTGTTGTTGTTTTCTAAAATTTCAGACTCAATTCCGACGCTATTTCCAAGATCATCGACACTAAAACGTATATCAAAATTTGCTGGAACTGAGTCTGGAATTACTACCGTTATTTGACCACTTTCGCTACCGCCAATTGCAATTTGACCTACAGTCTGCGTTTGACCGATTAATAAATTGCCAGTATAAATTGCTATTGGAATTCCTGCTGGTAGAACATCAAAACTGTCAAAATTATTAACTGTGTAATCTATAGTTACTTGCCTAGAGTTACAACTGAGACCAATCACATTGTTTATAGTAATGGTGGCATCGGGTGCTTCATTATTGAGTTTTGTGATCACAACATTAATCATTACAAAATCTGCTCCAGAAGTAAGATTGATAATCGCATCTTGATCTCCTGGTAAAATATTATCCTGAATATCATAAATATCCAAATCCATATTGTACAATGTCGAACTTCCAGTTGCACTATTGGTGCCATTAAATGCATTGTTAGCTGGGTTTAGCGGCGGATTGCTTATAATATTTCCGTTGAATCGAAGTGTTTCATTATTTGCAAGTCCTTGATCGCCTTCCCAAGCTACAAAACCAATTTTTGCTCCTAAAGTATCTATAACATTAAGACTGTTTAGTGCAATATTTAAAACTGTCGGAACCCGCTGCAAACCATCATAAATATTAATTTGATTAACAGGCAAGCTATCATTTTTATAAATTACAACAATTGCCCATCCCGCAAAATTTGTTCCATTGCTACAATAATTTATTTCCGATATAGCATCAGAAATATCAAATTCAGAAACCTCATATATTCCGTTGCCGTTTTCGATAACCAGCGATGTGACATCTGCAAATGCACTAAAGAAAGGAAGTCCTGTGCTCGGTAATGTTTGGGTAAAATTGCGCTCTGGGACAATTATATTTCCGTTTAGCAAGATTTCTAAATCTCCTTCTCCAGATCCTGCCCAGTACAAATAAGCGCGGACAATTTCGTCTTGGCGAGCCAATTCTAAACCAGCCGACGATTGTGTTAATGCGGTGCATTGATCTTCAATCGTATTATTTTCTACAAGGTTCATCGTATTGCCAATAAAAGTAAAATCAAGTTTACCATTTAACTGCGAATACAAAGTAACATCTTGTCCCAGGATTGAACACGAAAACATAAAAAAAATACTAAAAAGGTAATTTCGTAGTTTTATTAACACAATTGCTAATTTAAAAATTTAAAATTACGGTTTTATTTTCAAATATCTATTTCAGAAACAAAAAATACTATTTTACCAAATAATTGATTAATTTTCCCAATTATAAAAGCACTCTTTTGAAAAACTATTTTATTCGTCAATACAAAGCTGAAGATTATGCTATTTGGAATACATTTGTAAGTCAATCCAAAAGCGGCACCTTCTTATTTTATCGCGATTTTATGGAGTACCACAAGCAACTTTTTGAGGATTTTTCAATGTTAGTCTTTGACGAAAAACAGAAATTAGTATCAATTTTACCTGCAAATAGAAATGAAGCAACCGTTTTCTCGCATCAAGGATTAACATACGGCGGATTGTTGTTTGACAAAAAAATAAAATTGATCGAAGTTATTGAGATTTTCAAGAAACTACTGTTTTTTTTTCACGAAAATAAGATTAAAACGCTAAATATTAAGTTAATACCCTTGATGTATCATCAAAAACCAGCAGACGAATTGGCCTATACTTTGTTTCTTGCAAACGCAAAATTGACCCGCCGTGATGCTTTAGCTGTGATAGATTTGAATGAAGAAATTGCGATAACTTCGGGAAGAAAAGAAGGGATTAAAAAAGCGAAAAAATTAAATTTAATTATTAAAGAGGAAACTGATTTTGAAAGTTTTTGGAACCAAATTCTTATCCCGAATTTACTCAAAAAGCACCAAACAAAACCCATTCATGCCCTAGAAGAAATCACTAAATTGAAGCATTTATTTCCACAAAACATCAGACAATTTAATGTTTATCAAAATGATATTATTGTAGCAGGAACAACCATTTTTGAATCTCAAAATGTAGCACATGCTCAATATATTTCGGGTAACGAAAGTAAATCTGAGAACGGAAGTTTGGATTTTTTGTATTATAAACTTGTTACAACAACTTTCAAGCATAAAAAATATTTCGATTTTGGAACTTCAAACGAAAATCAAGGTCGAAAACTAAATTCGGGATTAAATTTCTGGAAAGAAAGCTTTGGCGCGAGTACAATTACACAAGATTTTTATGAAGTCGAAACTAGTAATTATAATCTGTTAAACGAAGTTTTGTTATGATAAAATTTCTAGATCTAAAAAAAATAAATGCGCCATATGAAGTCCAATTTCAAGAGAAACTTACCACTTTTTTTGATAAATCGTGGTACATTTTAGGCGACGAAGTCAGATCATTTGAAGCCAATTTTGCCAACTATAATAATGTAAAACATTGCATTGGTGTTGGCAATGGTTTGGATGCTTTGGTCTTGATCCTGAAGGCCTACATCCAACTCGGAAAATTGCAAAAAGGACACGAAGTTATCGTACCAGCAAATACATATATCGCAAGTATTTTGGCAATTATTCAAGCCGATTTGGTTCCAGTTTTGATAGAGCCAAATAAGCAAACTTTCAATCTCGATCCAAATTTAATTCAAGAAAAAATAACTGCAAAAACCAAAGCAATTTTGGTAGTGCATCTTTATGGGCAACTTGCTGATATAGATTCGATCAACAAGATTTCAATTCAAAATAACTTATTAGTAATTGAAGATGCAGCACAGGCACATGGAGCAACTAAAAACGATACTTTTGTAACTGAAAATCCAAAAGCATACAGCTTTTATCCCGGTAAAAATCTCGGTGCGATTGGCGATGCTGGCGCAATAACGACTAACGACGATGCACTTGCAGAAGTATTATTTTCGATACGTAATTACGGATCTGAAAAAAAATATCACAACGATTATATTGGTTTTAATTCGCGTTTGGATGAGTTGCAAGCTATGTTTTTAAATCTAAAATTACCTAGTTTGGATGCCGATAATGCTGCACGCCGCCAAATTGCAAAACGCTATATGTATGAAATAAGAAATTCAAATATCGAATTGCCTTACTGGGATTTTAGCAATAATCATGTGTTTCATTTGTTTGTTATTCGAACTAAAAACCGACAAAATTTGCAAGATTATTTACTAGAAAATGGCATCGAAACGATGATTCATTATCCGATTGCACCACATAAGCAAAAAGCTTTTAATCCCGAAATTTCTGGATGGAATAATTTATCTTTTCCGATTACCGAAAAAATTCACGATGAGGTTTTGAGTTTGCCAATAAGCCCCGTTTTAAGTAATACTGAAGTGGATTTTATAATCCAAAAATTGAATCAATTTAATTGAGTTTATTTAAAAAAATATTCCAAAACCAGCTGTTTAAAGTAACTTCTTTAAACAGTATTGGTGTGGTTGTAAAAATTCTAACAGGGCTAATTACTTCAAAGTTTTTAGCTGTTTATGTTGGTCCTAGCGGAATGGCATTGTTAGGAAATTTGAAGAATTTTACAACTATTTTAGAAGGAATTTCAACTCTTGGATTTCAAACAGGTATCGTTAAGTATGTCGGTGAAAATGAAAATAATAAAGAAGCATTAAGTAAATTAGTTACAACACTTTTGATTAGTTTTTTATTAGTAACTGCTATTTTAAGTACACTGCTATTTACTTTTTCCGATTACTTGTGTAAATCAGTTTTAGGGCAAGATTTACAATTTTCAATCGTTTTTAAAGCAACTGCATTAGCTTTACCATGGTATATTCTTTCTATTTTATTTACATTAATAATAAATGGTTTAAGCTATTTTAAAAAAACAATTATTATAAATATTTTAGGGAATATAATTGGATTGATTGTTTCAATTATATTTATTTTAAAACTGAAAACTTTAGGGGCATTAATGGCAGTTACTATAACTCCATCTTTGTTTTTTTTTATTTCGATTTGTTATTTACCAAAAAAAATAGGAATTTTTAAAAAAATTAATTTCAAAGAGTTTGATTATACAGTTTTAAAAAACTTATCTGCTTTTTCTGTAATGCTTTTAACTTCTGCAATTTTCGGACCTTTATTTTCATTTGCAATTAGAAAAAATATAATTACAAACTTGGGACTAGAAGAAGCGGGACTATGCGAAGCGATGACTAAAATTTCTAGTTCTTATCTAATTTTTATAAGTTCATTAATTAGTCTTTATTTTTATCCGAATTTAATAAAGGCAAAAAATAATTTTGAAAGTAAAATAATCATCTGGAAATTTTATAAATATTTAATGCCTTTATTTATAATTGGTGCAATTTTAATTTTTTATTCAAGATTTTTTATTATTGAACTTCTTTTTACAAAAGATTTTCTTACAGTTACAGATTTGTTTTTATGGCAACTAATTGCTGATTTTTTTAAGGTTGGGGCGTTGATTTTAGGACTTTTATTTTTTACAAAAAAAATGGTAGTTGCTCATATTATTTCAGAACTATTTTCTTATTTGTTATTGTATTTTTCAAGTATTTTTTTTATCAACTATTTTGGAATTCAGGGTGTTATGATGGCTCAAGTTTTAGATAATTTTTTATACCTGGTAGTATTGATTTTTATTTTTAGAATAAATATATTTTAAACCCAATGAAAGATAAAATATTGGTTTCAGTTTTCATTCCTGTTTATAATGGTCAAAAATATTTAGTTGAAACTCTCAATACGATTAAGAATCAAACTTACCAAAATATTGAAGTTTTGCTGGTTGATGATTCTTCTACAGATGGAAGTATTGATATTTTAAGAAAGTTTAAAAATGAAGATTTAAGATTCAAAATTTTTGAAAAGCAAAATGGTGGAATGGTTGCTATTTCATGGAATTATATTTTACCTTTTGTCAAAGGACAATTTATATTTTATAGTTCTCAAGACGATTTGTTTTCTGTTGATCTTATTGAAAAACTTGTTCAAAAGCAATCTGAAACAAATGCAGATACAGTTCTGCCAGATATGGAATATTATTTTTCTAACACTTTTAATAATAAAAAAATAATTGGATTTAATGGCAATAGAGATGTAATATTAAGTGGTAAACAAGCCTGTATCGAGAGTTTAAATTGGACTATACATGGTTTTGCATTGACGGCGACGCACCTTTTTAAAAATGAATATTTTCCTGAAAATGCATTCGATAGTGATGAATATATGACAAGAAAATTATTTTTTAAAAGTAATAAAGTTGTTTTTTCTGGCGGTATATTTTTTTACAGACAGGACAATCAATATGCAATTACAAAAACGTTTAGTATAAAAAATTTTTACGAATTAAATATGCAACTATTACTATTTAATTTTTTAAAACAAAATGAATTTGATGATAAATATTTAATAGAATGTCAATTCTATTCCCTAAAAAAGTTAATAATACACTATAATTTGCTAAAAACTTATGATTTTAAAGATCAAGATAGTAAATTTAAAATTAAAAATTTTTTGAATGATATAAAAAAAGATATTAGCACAAATTGTCTAAATTTTAAAAAAATAACTTCACTAAAATTATTTGCAAAATTATTACTTATTAGATTATTTTTTTTCAATAAACAGGTATCCAATTTTATTATTCTTATTCATCGAGCTTTTTTAATTTTAAAAGTAAATTAATATTGTTAATAAATATTTCTGTAATTATTTGCAAAAGTCTTTTTTTTTTTTTTGTAAGTTTGATATTATTAATTTAAATTAAAAAAAAAATGAAAAAATTTATTAAAAATCTTATTTTTGGCTTGACTTTTTTTGGCTTCACAATTACCGCCAAGGCGCAATTGTACACTCGTACAGGTGGTGCAACGCAAATTTTAGCAAATGTTCCAAACACTAATACAAATGTAGGTGTTGGAACAAACACACCAAAGTCGAAGTTTGATGTAGAAGGAGGTGTTTCAATTGGAGTAAATTATTCAGGTACAACTGGTTCTCCTGTAAATGGAGCAATCATTGAGGGCAATGTTGGTATTGGGACTACAACTCCAACTACAAAACTTGATGTAAACGGTGAGATAAAGGGAACAAAAGCGTCTTTTCCATCTGCATTGCCAAATGGAACTACATTTGCTAGCGCATTAGATCAACAAATTAAATCAAATATTTTATCTGCTGGTACAATTGTAGACGCTAATGGTTCGAAGACATTTAATTTTATTGATTGCCCTAGTTCTACTTTTTATGCAGATCCATGGTTTTGGTTTAGTCTTCAAAGTCGAAATGATACTGCAAGATTTGTAGTAAATGCATCTCAAAATGGATATGTCAATTTACGCGTTTTGAACAAAATTGAACAAGATGTTTTCAAAGTTACTGAAGATGGAAATGATAATGTTTCTTTAACGATGCCTAAATCAAATTCTTTCGTTGGTATAGGAACAACTTCGGCAACTGATGGAGTGGACACTTTTAAGCTTTCAGTCGCAGGCAACATAAGAGCCAATAGAGTAAAAGTTTACACTACTTGGGCTGATTTTGTTTTTGAAAAAAATTACAAGTTAGCAAGTCTAAAAGAGGTTGAAGAACATATTCAAACTAATGGACACCTAAAAGATATCCCATCCGCAACTGTAGTGGAAAAAAGTGGTATTGAATTAGGTGAAATGAACAAATTATTGTTGCAAAAAATTGAGGAATTGACGCTCTATGTTATTCAAATAAATAAAGAGTTGCAAGTTGTAAAAAGTCAAATTAAAAAAGACTAATTATGAAAAAGATATTTTATTTATTAGTGATTTTTTATTGCTTTGCTTCATATTGTCAAAATAAATATTATTATAATGTTATTTTTAATTCTTCTAATGATGTTCCTCAAGTTGTATCAAACGCTGAAGGTACTAAAAAATTGATTTTTAAAGATAATAGAATAAATGCTATTTGCGATAAGTATATAATTTATCATTGTTGTCCGATAAAAAAGAAGCCAAAAAGATGGCTTCTTTAAAGTAATCGTAAATTTGTGTTGCAAAATACAATAAACGATGAGCAAAAGTAATTATTTTTCTAGTAAATCTGTTTTCGGACAGCTGATTTCTTT
>JANOPO010000011.1:0-17207 GCA_031422015.1 Flavobacterium sp.
ATTATCTGCTCTTGAATATTTAAATTTTTCGAATAATCAAATTTCTATTTCTAATATTAGTGGTTTATCTACAAACTTGAAAAAGTTGTATTGCGATAGTAATGAGTTGACAAGTCTAAATGTTAGCAATTTAACAAATCTTGAAATATTAAGCTGTAGAAATAACCAATTAACTAGTATAGATTTAAGTACACTTAATAATTTAAAAAATTTATACATAGCTGAAAATCAACTTATAATAATAAATGTAAGTAACTTAACGCAACTTGAAACTTTAGATGTTTATCAAAATCAATTAACGTCCTTAAACTTACTAGGTCTAACAACTTTAAAAAGAATAGCTTACAGCAACAATGCTATCCCAAATTTAGATATTAGTTTTTTAACTAATCTTCTAGAGGTTCAATGTGATAATACTCAATCAACAATATTAAATGTAAATGCGTTAACTAAACTGACTAATTTAACATGTACAAATAATCAACTTACAACTTTAGACGTATCTACATTAAACAAACTACAATATTTAGCTTGTGACAATAATCTATTAACAACATTAAATGTTACTAACGCAATAAATCTCGAAACTGTAAGTTGTAGTAGTAACCAACTTAACACTTTATTCGTGAAAAATGGAAAGATAGAACAAGGTTTAAACTTTACCAACAACCCAAACCTTCAATACATCTGTGCCGATGATTCGCAATTAGAAGCAATACAAACCCAGTTGAATAGCTTAGGAATGATTACAACAGTAAGCAACTCCTATTGTTCCTTTACACCCGGCGGCAATCACAATAACATTACTGGTATTACTATTTATGATGTAAACAATAATGGATGCGATGTAACAGATGAAGTAAATCCGTTTATACGAATAAACATCAATGATACTCTTGAAAATGGCGCAACTGTAACCAACATCAACGGAACGTATAATTTTTTTACAAATGCTGGAATTTATACTATTTCGCCAAATGTAGAAAATCCTACATGGTTTAATTTCTCACCGTCATCAGTAACTATTCCATTTGCAGATAATAACAATAATGTCAATACACAAAACTTCTGTATTGCACCAGTAGGTTTACATAATGATATCGAAGTTGTTCTTGCTCCACTAACAAATGCGCGACCGGGATTTGATGCGACTTACAAAATCGTTTATAAAAACAAAGGAAACCAAATGCATTCTGGTACTGTTAATTTCACATTTGATGATTCGAAACTTGATTTAGTTTTGTCTTCTCCATCTGTAAATACACAAGTTACTAATAATCTATCTTGGAATTACATCAATCTAATGCCGTTTGAAAGTAGAAGTATTGAATTTATACTTAATGTAAACTCGCCTGTTGAAACTCCTGCGGTTAACAACGGAGATATTTTAAACTATACAACATCTATTACGCCAGTTATTGGTGATGAATTACCGTTAGACAATCAATATAATTTCAATCATCTAGTTGTAGGCTCTTTTGATCCTAACGATATTACTTGCTTGGAAGGCGATACTGTCGATCCGTCAGAAATTGGAAAGTATTTACATTACATGATTAATTTTGAAAACTTAGGTACTTTTTATGCGGAAAATATTGTAGTTGCTGATATAATCGATACAACCAAATACGATATTTCAACTTTGCAAGTAATGAATACGTCGCATCCATCATATACTAGAATTACAGGTAATGTTGTGGAGTTTGTTTTCGAAAACATCAACTTAGCCGAAGCACAAGGTAACCCGCCAGTTGGCGGTCATGGTAATGTGTTGTTCAAAATAAAAACCAAAGATACCCTTGAAGTTGGTGCGACAGTTAGCAAATCGGCAGCGATATTTTTTGATTATAATGCACCAGTGCTCACCAATGACGCTGCTACGACTTTTGCATCATTAAGCAATTCTATTTTTGAATTTGACAAAAGCATATCTGTATTCCCAAATCCAACTACATCAACTATAAATATCAATTGCAATAACAAGATCAAATCGATAGAAATCTATGATGTGCAAGGTAGAATTATCGAAACCTTGTTGGGAAACACAAAATCGATTGATGTTTCTAGCAAACAAAACGGTATTTATTTCTTGAAAATAACTACCGAAACGGGTGGCAAAGTCGAGAAAATCATCAAAGAATAAAAGGTTTTTTTTAATTTTTATTTAGAGCAAAAGCGCAAACTTCAACTGGTTTGCGCTTTTTTTATTACTATCATAATATGTTCATTAGCAATTAATTATATTTGTAATAAATCTAAAACTATTTACCTATGAAAAATATACCTATACTACCGGTTTTACTACTTACTAATTTTTGTGTTCTTGCGCAACTCAACACGCCAGATTGTACTTTTTTGAAAGTTGATGCTATTCAAATGAATACTACGCAGCCAAACAAACTAGATATTACAATTAGTAATAATTGTTTAGACTGCTTTAGCGGAGCTGCGGGTTGTGTGTATTTAGAATTAGAAGTTATTCAAACTATTGAACCTTTTGCCATTCTAGCAGCAAGTAATTGTTATTGCAATTGGACACCCAATAATTCGACCCAAAAAACATATAGCATAGATACAAACCTTACAACAATTCCAGATTTGGATACTATAAAAGTAAGTTTGTTTGCTGGAGATTGTGGTTGCTCAAATGTGGTTTTTAATTCCAATCTAAAAGTTACTGAATTTGATAATGATAGTATAAAAATATATCCAAATCCAAGTGCATCAACTATCAATATCAATTGCAATAACAAGATCAAATCGATAGAAATATATGATATTCAAGGTCGTATGCTAGAAACTATTTTAGGAAATTCCAAAAAATTAGACATTTCGAGCAAAGAAAACGGCATCTATTTCTTAAAAATAACTACCGAAAAAAGTAGCGTAATCGAGAAAATCGTTAAGGAATAAAAAGAATTTAAATTGGATAGCAACCTTAAATATTATGATAAATTTTGACACTATTAGACCAAAAAAACTTCCAGTAAAATAAATTACTGGGAGTTTTATATTATAAATGGAAATTTTAGTTTCTAACCACTTTTATGGTAGCAGTTGCGCTTGAAGTAGTTACTTTTGCAAAATAAACTCCAGTATTTAAAGTTGATGCATCAACATCTGCAGAAGTAGATGTTGCCACAACCTTGCCTAACATGTCAATAACTTGAATTGAAACGATTGCTTCTTTTGATGAAGTAAAATTCCAGCTATTCTGTGTTGGATTAGGAGACACCTTGAAACCCAATTTGTCAAAACTAGTAGTTGCAAATGTTACAGCTGCAAAATTGTATCCACCAGTAGATCTAGTAAAAGTTACATTATAAGTACCCGCAACCGTTGGGATATTATCCCCGTTAGAAGTTGTTGAAGTCGGAAAAGATGCACCACCAGAATTTACGTCAGTCCAAACATTATCATATCTAAACTTAGCACCACCACCTGCTGCAGCTGTTGTAACTACAAGATTATTGATGGTATAGGTTTCTCCATCTGTTGTGGTTAACTGATTAACGTCTGTTGGTCCAGGATTTCCTGGGGTGCCCGGCCATCCACCTACTGCTTCTCCTACAATGGCAACTGTTGGAAAATTAAAGTTATAGGCTCCAGTTGATCTGGTGAAATTCGCTCTATGCAAACCTGCTGTAGTAACCGTAATATTATCTCCAGCTACAGTTGGACCTGCTGGGAAAGAACCTCCACCCCATGAAGTCATCCAAGCATTATTAGCTCTAAATTTTATTTCATTCATTCCTGGTGACGCCGTTAAAGGTACCGTATTGATTTTGTACAATTCACCATTGGTTGTTGTCAATTGATGAACGTCTAAAGGTCCGGGGTTGCCTGGTTCGCCTGGCCAACCACCTGCTCCATTACCAACAATTGCTACGCTCGGAAAAACAGGAGCTGCAACAAATGCATATTCACCAGATCCTATATTAATAGTTACTGTTGTATATTCTGCACCTATCACATTAATTAAAGGTGTTGCGGCAGCTGCTAACATTCCCATGGGAAAAGCACTTCCTCCATACAAAACACCATCAATTTCAAACTGAGCTGTACCCGTAAGGAACGTAGTTACTGGGATATTAAATGTAGTAGCAGATTGAGGTGACATTGTAATACCTCCAGCAGCAGATACAGCTGTACCAATTATCTTAACTAAAGATGTTGGAACGCCACCTGTAAAACTGTAAGCGCCATTCGAGCTATCAAAAGTTACAGTGTAAGTTCCAAAAGTTGTTAGAATATTATCGCCAGGACTTGGTGAGGAAGCTGCTGTAGGGAATGCAGTAGAACCCCATATTTGTAGAGGAAAATCCCAAGAGTTATTTGCTCTAAATTTAGCCCCACCTCCTGCAGCTGCCGTTGTTACAGCCAAATTTTCTATACGCCACATAGTGCCCCCAATATTTGTTAATTGGTTTACATCTGTTGGTCCAGGATTTCCTGGTTGACCTGGCCATCCACCAACTGCTTCACCAACGATAGCTATTGAGTTAATTTGAGCATTCATGCTGAAAGCTGCTATGACGACAGCAAACAGTAAAAGTAATTTTGTTTTCATGATTATATAATTAAATTAGAATGTAAAGTTATTTTTTTTATCCAGACTTGAAAAAATATTAAAATACGAAAACGTTTTCGTGTTGATAAGAAAGCTGTTTTTAACGGATTTTTAAGAGGTGATTAGCTCTAAAACAATGAATTTCTGAGATAATGGTTTTAATTTATTTACTAAATTTTCTATTAAATTTTTGCCATATTCCAAATAAAACTCCGCAAAATTGTTTTTTTAAATAGAAATTATTTTACAAAACCTTAACATTGTTTAAGAATTTTTATAATTAATTAAACGAATTTTCTTGCCAAAAACTTATTAACAATTGTATTTCCTACAACTATTTTTTTTAAGTTTACACCTACTTAAAAAGTTTGTATGACTCAAATTTCTTCTTTTAGTATTTTAACTACCAACGTTGGCACAACGCACAACGCACAACGCACAACGCACAACGCACAACGCACAACGCACAACGCACAACGCACAACTTTTTAGAAGACATTTTCTTGAATTGCAAAAAACGCCAGTCGAAGATTTCGGGCTGGAGCGGTTGTTATTTTCAAATCTTCTGAACAACTGCTATAAAACTACTACCCAGCCCACCATAAGATTTGTAAATGAAAACAAAATTTAAATTATAAAATAGTTATTTGAGTTATGAAGTAACCAAAAACTATTTTTACAAATCTAAAATACAAAATATATGTTTAAAATTAAAAATATAAAAATAGTATTGCTCGTTGCAATAGTACTTTTGGGAATGAATATGAGTTTTGGGCAAGTAGTTACTGTACCAGCACCTTGTGTAGTTGTTGATCCCGGCACTGGGGGTTCTATCGCTTTAAATACGGTTGGAAATGGTGGAGTTGTCCGAATGGCTGATAATTATGCTGGGGGCTCATTTACAACTACAGTTCCTGCAGGATATTCGCAAGGAGCTTGGTCTTTAAAAGGTGATTTATCAGTTACTACAAACACTTTTCATAACGCTGTTATACAACCTGCTGGAACATTGTCTACGTATAGTATTCAATCTTATAATAAGTTTAGACGACCAACTGAAGGTCTTTTTAATTCTGCTGCAGCTAAATTGGCAAAAAGTAAAGGTACTGTCAGAATTAGTTATATTAATGGCCCTTGTAATGGTGTTGGAATGAGTTTTGAAGTTTATAAAACATATGCTACAGTCAGTGCTCCTGCTATAGTAGGACCTACTTGTATTGGAATTAATATTCCAGCGACTTTTTCGGTTGACCGAGTAGCAAGCGACAATACAGGTGATAATATAGGTTTTGACGAATATTATTGGAGTTTTGTTGATGCTGCGGGCGTAACTGTACCTGCACCCCCTATGACAGAAATTTACTATTCAGCTGACAATAGTTCGTTTTCATTCAAGCCAACAACTAGTGCAAGTTTTATAATAAAATGTGCTATGGGTAAGGCTAATTCTGTTCCATGGAGTACATTGGCTAACATAGGTCCAAATCCATCAACGGGTTTTACCTATCCTACTTTTGTTACAAAAGTTGTTGGTGCTTTGCCTACTCAACCTACAATTACTTCAACACAATTGTCGCAAACACCATATCAAGGAAATTTTATATGTGTTAACACAGGTTTAAATCCTTTAGTCTTAACCTATCCATCACCACCGAGTGGAACAACCTACACTTGGAGCACTACAAGTAATTGGAACTTAAGTGTTTCAAATAGTTTTCCAACTTCTACTCTCACGATTGCTTTAGACAACAATTCTGGAGAACTTAAATTAAGAGTACAAAATAGTTGTACTTCCATCGATTTTACATATGGATTTAGAAGAACATTCACTTCGGCAGTTGCTATAAATGGAGCTAGTTGTATAACTCCTAATGTAGCAAGTGTTTTTGACTTAGGAACTGGAGCAGCAGTAAATGCTACTGCATGGACAGTAACTGTCCCTCCTTCTGTAACGCCAGTATCAGGATTTACTATAAACACCAATTCGTTAACAACAACAGCAACTATTACAGCTAGCTCATCAGTACCGCCAGGACAATACACTTTAAATTGCAAATCGACAGGGTTTTCTTATAATGGTAATTCTTGTCAGGGTACGATAACAAAAATTATTAATGTAAAACCAAATACTCCTACCATAACCGCAGCAGATGGTAATGCATGTGTACCAAAAAACAGTACTGCTTCAAAAACGTTTAATTGTCAAGCTTCTGCTGGTGCAAGTTATGTATGGGTTTTTCCAGCTGGTTGGAATGCAACAAGTTTTACAACTACAGCTAACAGTATCATTGTTACACCAGCAAGTTCAAGTGCAGTTTTAGATGGTACCGTAACGGTTACTGTTGGTAATATAGTTGGATGTAATGCACAAGCTACATTTGCAATTGGATATACAGCCACAGCACCTACTGGTGTAGCCGCTAGTTGTTGGAGTACTGGTGTTTTAGGAGTTCATAGGGTTACATTTACTAACCCACTACCAGGAACCTATAATGCAACATTAAGCTTACCAGGAATAGGGAATCCAAATCTTATTACTGGTGCTGTTACTTTTACTGCTCCTAATATTTTAACCTTTAGCACCTCAAATATATTAACAGCTGGACAACAGTATGATATTACAATTACTCACAATGCTATTAATGGGTGTACTCCAGCATCTGCTTCTAGTACCACTTTATTGACAGTGACTGCTGGAGGAACTGTAACATCGCCAACTGTTGTATCAAGTAGTTCTGATGTTTATCAAGGATTTGGAGGATCTGCATTTGCCTGGTATATAAATGGTAATTTTGTACCTTCTCCTACAAACACACCCACACTAAATTGTAATGGTAGTGTTTTGCAACTTTCTGGAAACAATGCTATTCCAACATCTATATATGTTTTAATAAGCAATGGTCCTAATACTTGTGTCACGAAAGCTGATGCAAATCTTACATTTGCAACACATAGTTCAAACCGCCAACCTGTAAAAACTGGAGGTATAAAAGATATTATTGATGAAATTACTATCTATCCAAACCCCAATAATGGTATTTTTACGATAAAGTTGGATAAAGTAAGATTGTTCGCAACTGCTACTCTCAACGATACTACAGGTAAAGAAATCGCTACATATATATTGAAAAAGGGCGACAATAAAATCGAACAAGAAGGACTAGCATCTGGAACCTATTCAATTATTTTGGAAGTTGATGGTAAGACAGAAACTCGTCAAATAATCATTAAATAAATTTTAATAAGAACGTTTTGAGTTTTGCTCAAAACGTTCTTTTTTTATTTTTTATCAGAATCAATCAAATCGAACAACTAATCACAGTTAAAAATATGGAATTATGAAAAAAATAATATTTTTATGTATATTTACTATTACAACAACTTTTGCTCAAAAAGAATTGTGGGGTGTTGCCACAGGTGATAGTTTTGTGCAAAATTACGGACATATCGCTAAATATGATATTAATGGTGAAAACGGTTTAATTAGACATAGTTTTACTAATGATATTAACGGTTATAATCCTAAAAGTAAGTTGTTCATGGCGTCTAATGGTAAGTTATATGGCACTACCATTTCTGGAGGCACTCCAGTTTTTCCTGAACAATATGGACGTGGTGTTATTTTTGAGTTTGATATAATACTCAATAAGTATAGGGTAGTTCATAGTTTTGAAAATCAACTAGATATTAGTACTAGATCAGATTTGATAGAACCAACTCCAGGAATCCTTTATGGATCTACTGGCAGCAAAGTTTATAAATTTAATCTAGAATCAGAAATACTTACATATTTGACTGGTGTTACCGATTGGTATATTACAGGTGGTTTGGTTAAAGCAGCAAATGGTTATTTATATTGTCAAACTGCAGCAACTTATTGCCCTGGAACAACTTCTGTTGGTGTAAATAATTATGGTACTATTATAAGGATAAATATGGCAAAGAATTCGATACAGGAAGTTTATCAATTGAGTTGTGAAATTACTTTTGATGGCGCTGTTATTCAAGCAACTTTAGTTGAAGCATTATCCAATAAACTATTTGGTATTTGTCGTGAGGGTGGTGTATATTATGAAATTGACAATTTTGAAGCAACGGGAGGTACTCTATTTGAATTTAATTCTCAAACCAACACCTATTCCAAAAAAATAGATTTTAATAGTTTACTAGATGGCCAAATGCCCACTGATATAGTAAATGGGGATAATGGTAAACTTTATGGAATATGTGCTAGAGGCGGAGCACCAGTCGAAAACTTTTGGCTTGACGGTACCCTATTTGAATATGATATTGTAACCAACTCTATTATTAAATTATTCACTTTTGGGGGTAACTTACCTCCAGTGCCACAAACCTTTAAAAATCCCTTTTTCTTGATGAAAACTACAAATGGTCATTTTATAGGTTTATTAGATGTAGGTTTTAATAATGGTATTCCTTTTAAGTATGACCCTTTAACTAATTTAGTTAGTGGAGGGAATAGTTTAGGTAATGGAGTTTTTGCAAATAAACTAACCGAAATCTGCCGTAAACCATCCTACCAAGAATTTCTCATTGATAGCTTTTCTCCAGAAGTAGGTTCTTTTTTTAGCTTTGATGTACAAAATGACAATGCTACTACTTTTGTTTGGAAGCGCGGCACTACAGTTTTACCCACTCAAACTACTGGTGTGCTAAACCTACCAAGTGTTACAATTGTAGATACCGGCACATACACTTGCACAATGACGAATGAGTGTGGCGTTACGGTAACTATGGATTTAAACATTAATGTAACCAATTTGGCTACAGAAACTATTGATGATTTTAAAAAACTAATTTCGTTATATCCTAATCCTTCAAAAGGATTAATAAATTTAAAATTTCCAGAAAATAGAGGTTTGATAGGAATAAAATATAAAATTATAAATATTCTTGGGCAAATTGTTGAAGAAAATAACATTGCAAGTAGCAATAAGTCTGAAATAACAATTGATACATCTAATTTTGTAAATGGTGTATATCAACTTACTTTGTTCACCGACAAAGGAAATTGGAACGGTAAGTTTGTGAAAGAGTAAATCAATACGAATTACGAAAGTTGTAAAATAGTAAAATTTTGCGAAAGTGGTTTTAAATCATTTACTAAATTTTCTATTAAATTTTTGCCATATTCCAAATAAAACTCCGAAAAATTGAGTTTCCGTTCCTGCAATCCTTGGCCGGGAAACAATTCGTTTTGTAATAAAATGATGCGTTCTAGTTGATCAGCATGGACTCTTTTCTCAGCTTTTAACAATCTTTTCTCAAGGTTTTTTAATCCTTTTGTTTGTTTGGCTTCTTGTGCTTTGACGGCGCCAAGAAAAGATTTGTCGGTTTTATCTGCAATTGTATATAACTTTTCAAATTGTAATTTCAAGGCTTCTTTTTGAGCGGCAAAATCAATGCTAAATTCAGAAAATTGCTTTGTTTTGTTATCAAATAAATCTTGCTGGTTCATAAATAAATCTTGCCATGTTAGTCCGAGCTTATCTGCTTTTGCTATTTGTTTTTCAGTTGCCAAAAGCACAGAATTGCGCACCAATAACATCGGAAAAGTAATGTTGTGGTACTCGAACATCGCTTTAAATTCGAGCCAATACGCAATTTCGCCACCGCCACCAATATAACACAAGTTGGGTAAAATAACTTCTTGATACAAAGGACGAAGAATTACGTTTGGACTAAATTTTTCAGGATGTTTTTCTAATTCCTGCAAAATTTCGGTTTCAGTAAAATGGATTTTCGTGTTATTGATTTTATAAATGTCATTTTCAAAGATAATGCGTTCTCGCAGATTATCTTCAATATAAAACAAATTGATTTCACGTGGATTGACTTGAATGTCATAGTCTAATTTTGAAATAGTTTCAGCTACTTTTGCATAGGAAGACTGTTTGAGTAATTCGTCTTTAATAAAAGGTGCAAATTCTCTTTTTAGATTTTGATTATCAGCATCTAAAATTACCAAACCCAAATCGGCAAACAACTGATTGGCAAGAAATCGAGTTGCATCAGTTAAAGTTGCATGATTGCAATAGGCATCATAAAACAGTTTTTTGAGTATTTCGGCATTGGTGCTTGTTCCTAATTGCTTAGCAAAAAGTTCGTAAACTTCCTCTAAACCTTCTGTTGATAATCGTCCAACAGGTCCAGAAGTTTCTCGTTTCCAGCTTATTTTTTTTCCTTTAAAAGTAAAATGATTAATTTCTTCAAAATCATGGTCCTCGGTCGCCATCCAATAAATGGGTACAAAATTATTTTCTGGAT
This sequence comes from Flavobacterium sp., assembly GCA_031422015.1. Classification (GTDB taxonomy): domain Bacteria; phylum Bacteroidota; class Bacteroidia; order Flavobacteriales; family Flavobacteriaceae; genus Flavobacterium. The sequence continues at coordinate 10,859 of JANOPO010000011.1, forward strand.
AAGTCGTTTTTAATTCTTTGCAAAGATTGATGGTCGAAATAATTTTGAATAAAAAATACAGTGGCCCGGTAAATAAGTTGAGTTGGTGTCCGGTGGTAACTGTAAAAGTGTTGGAGTTTTTTAAAAGTTGAATGTTGTTAAAAGTTGTTTTAGAAACTTCAAAATTTTGGTATTGTTTTTTTAATTCGGAAACTAAAATTTGTCTTTTAGAATTGTCATTGAAATCGATAGACTTTTCTTCAATTTGTTGCTTGAAGTTTTCTATTGTCGGAAAACGATTGTATAGCGACTTTAACTTAGGCTTTTCATCCAAATAATCAAAGATTAAATCTATAAAATAATCTGATTTTTGATAGGTGATACAATCGCTTGGCATTTTGAATTTTTTGTAAAAATACTTAAATTCTGTTTATAAAAATTATTTTAACTTTACAAAAAATTCCCCTTGAAAAACCTGCTTCTCATAACGCCACCTTTTACCCAACTCAATACGCCGTATCCAGCAACAGCTTATATAAAAGGTTTTCTGAATACCAAAGAAATTTCGAGTTATCAGATGGATTTGGGAATCGAAGTCATTCTCGAATTGTTTTCTAAACACGGGTTGACTAAGATTTTTTCTCGCAGGTCCAAACTTCCAACTGCTAACCTTGAAAGAATTTTCACATTACAAAACGATTATATAAGAACTATCGATGCTGTAATTGCTTTTCTACAAGGAAAAAAACCAACTTTGGCGCGACAAATTTGCTCCAGAAATTTTTTGCCAGAAGCGTCACGATTTGACCAATTAAATGACGATCCCGAAGCTTCGGGATGGGCATTTGGTAATATGGGCATGCAAGACAAAGCCAAACATGTGGCAACCTTATATCTCGAAGATATTTCTGATTATATTAAAGAATGTATCGACGAAAATTTCGGTTTTTCGCGCTACGCCGAACGTTTGGGCAGAAGTGCCAACTCGTTTGATGATTTGTACAATGCTTTGCAACAACCACTTACTTATATTGACGAAATTACTTTACAACTTCTGAAAGATAAAATCGAAATCGTGCAACCCAAGTTGTTCCTTATTTCGGTGCCATTTCCTGGCAATTTGTATAGTGCTTTTCGTTGCGCGCAATTTGTAAAACAGCATTTTCCAGAAGTTAAAATATCCATGGGCGGCGGTTTCCCCAATACCGAATTGCGATCTTTGACCGATGTTCGGGTTTTTGAATTTTTAGATTTTATCACTTTAGATGATGGCGAATTACCAATTGAGTTATTGCATTTTTTTTGTCACGCTGAGCCTGTCGAATCGCAATTTAAACGTACTTTTCTATTAGAAAATGGAAAAGTCGTCTATAAAAATAATTCTTCAAAATCCGATTACAAACAAAGTCAAGTGGGCACGCCTGATTATTCTGATTTGCAATTGGATAAATACATATCCGTAATCGAAATTGCCAATCCAATGCACAGTTTGTGGAGCGACGGCCGATGGAACAAACTCACCATGGCGCACGGTTGCTATTGGGGAAAATGCACATTTTGCGATATTTCATTAGATTATATCAAATTATACGAACCCGTTGCCGCCAAATTAATCGTTGATAGAATTGAAGAATTGATCGCTTCGACTGGCGAAAACGGATTCCATTTTGTCGACGAAGCTGCGCCACCAGCATTGATGCGCGAAGTAGCCTTGGAGATTATTCGACGACAAATTACTGTTACTTGGTGGACAAACATTCGATTCGAAAAAAGTTTTACACACGATTTGTGTTTGCTATTGGCCGAGTCGGGTTGCATCGCTGTTTCAGGCGGTTTGGAAGTAGCTTCTGATCGCTTGTTGAAATTGATTGACAAAGGCGTTACTGTTGAACAAGTAGCAAATGTAACCCGAAATTTTACCGAAACTGGTGTAATGGTTCATGCGTATTTGATGTATGGTTATCCGACACAAACTATTCAAGAAACGATAGATAGTTTAGAAATGGTGCGTCAATTATTTGAATCTGGTGTGCTGCAAAGTGCTTTTTGGCATCAATTTGCAATGACAGCGCACAGCCCAGTTGGAATAAATCCTGAAGAATTTGGAGTTACTCCTGTTCAAAACCAGATAACATTCGCAAATAACGACATCAATTTTAAAGACAAAACAGGTATTGATCATGATAAATTCAGCTTCGGATTAAAGAAATCGTTGTTCAATTTTATGCACGGAATTGGATTTGATTATGAGCTGCATGAGTGGTTCGATTTCAAAATTCCGCAGACAACAATTGCTGATGATTTTATAGTTTCATGTCTCGAAAAAGAAGAAAATTTTAATACAAAACCTTCAGCAAAAGTAATTTGGATTGGAGGAAAACCGATAAGTGAAAATTTTAATAAATCCAAAAAAGGAACTTCATGGCAAATGACCAAACTTACTTTTCATGACAAAAAAGAACGAACTGAAATTACTTTAGAAAAAGAAAAAGCCGATTGGTTGGTTATTGTATTAGAAAAAACATCAGTTTGTCGGACTCCCAGTTTAACCTATTCGCAATTAAAAAGTGATTTCGAAAACAAATTTGAAGATTTCGAGTTGTTTTGGTACTCAAAACAATTAAAAGAAATAAGAAAATCTAGCTTATTGGTTTTGTAATTATTCATAAATCACTATTTTTAGTATAATTCTAGAGTTTTTTGCAAAATTATTACTACATTTAACAATTATTATGTTAAAATTGACTGAATATGGAGACAGATTTAAAAACCAAAGAGTTACAAATAACGACTTATTCAAAAGTAATTAAAGTAATAAGTATTGTTACCATAGGATTTTTAACATTGTTCAGCCTGCTCTTTTACAATAGCTATCAACAATATAAACTAGTTTCAAAAATATCAACTTCACAATTTGAAAGTGAAGCGAACGCACTTGTAGAGTTAAATTCGGAAGGTTACTCAACATTAATTAAAGAAATTACATTTTGGGATGAATTGGTTTCCTTCATTGAAAATAAAGATTTAACGTGGTTTAATAATTCATTGGCGTATCTCGTAGACACAAACAAAATAGATTATATTGATGCTTATAATATTGAAGAAGAGTTTGTTACAAAAGTATCTACATCTAAGATAAAATCTGAAAATTTTATTCCAAAAGGAGTTTTTCCAATTTTAAAAAAAAGCAAAACAATTCATTTTTATCTCAAAATTCCAGAAGGTGTCGTTGAGATTTACGGCGCTACGGTACATCCATCACAAGATCCGTTTAAGAATAAAACGCAACCAAAAGGCTATCTTTTCATTTCTAAGTTGTTGGATGCTTCTTATTTTATGAATTTAGAAAAAGTAATAGGTTCAAAGATTGATTATTCAACCAAAACATATCAAACTACTGATAAAACAATTTTTTTTAATAAAATAATTCAAGATTTTGAAGGAAAAGAAATAACCTCGTTAACCTTTGCAAGGCTTAATACGGTAAGTTTTTCTAAAACCAAAAACTTATTGATTTTTTTAATGTTAGGTTTTGTAGCTAGTATTTTAGTGTTTCTCTACTATGCGAAAAAATGGGCTCAAAAACCATTAAATCTTATCAAAGAAGTTCTTGAAACAGGAAATCCTGATGCAATTGGTGCCTTAAAAAGAGTAAGAGGCGAGTTCAGCTATATCGCAAAATTATTTGAAGAAAATAATATTCAAAGAAAAGAATTAGAAAAAGCAAAAACTAAAGCTGAAGAAAGTGATATGTTGAAGTCTTCATTTTTGATGAATTTACCGCATGAAATTCGCACGCCAATGAATGCAATTGTTGGTTTTTCAGATTTATTATTAAATCCTAACATAAAAACTCATGAAAAAGAAGAATATGTAAAAATTATTCAGAACAGCGGCAAAAACTTAATTGAAATTATTGATGATTTAGTCGAAATGTCCAGAATTGATTCGAAACTAATCAAAGCCAATGTTTCAAGTTTTGATATCGAAAAAATTATAAATTCTGTAAAAGATTCTATTTCGATCACAAATCAAAATAAAGCAATTGAAGTCAAAATTTCACATCCAGAACCCAGAATTAAGATGAAAATCTACTCTGATGCGGTTAAGTTAAATCAAATTTTGACAAATCTAACAAACAATGCTTTGAAATTTACCAACGAAGGATTTATAATTTTAGATTATGAAATTGACGAAATAAACAATAAAATTATTTTTGCCATAAAAGATTCAGGGATCGGTATTTCAGAAGATTGTCAAGAAAAAATATTTGATCGTTTTACTAAAATCAATATAAAACATAATAACCCAAATGATGGTTTAGGTCTTGGTTTATCTATTGCAAAATCCTATGTAGAATTACTTGGAGGAAATATAAAATTGCGATCTCAGGTAGGTGTTGGCTCAACCTTTTCATTTGATATACCGCTTGTTTTAGATGAATCTATATATGAATCTGATTTTAATAAAAGTCATGAAATCGTAGATTTAGGTAACGAAGAAATTGTGCTTGTTGCTGAAGATGACATGATTAACTTTAAGCTCATTCAAAAAATATTAAGCAATTTCAAAATTAAAGTTATACATGCCAAAGATGGTCTAGAAGCCGTGTCACTTTGTAAACAAAATCCTGAAATTGACTTAATTTTTATGGATATAAAAATGCCAAACCTAGATGGCTATGGAGCACTTGAAAAGATTAGAGCCTTCAATCTTAAAGTTCCAATTGTGGCTCACACTTCATATTCTTTCAAAGAAGAACTAGAGAAAATCGAACAAATGGGTTTTAATGATTATGTACTAAAACCATTGGATAAGCAGAAGGTCTTTGAAATGATAAATAAGTATCTTGCAAAAATAAAATAACTTTATATTTTTAAAATATTTTATTAATTAAAATTACTAGTCATTAATTATTATATCTAGTGTAAAGTTGCATTTAGTCCTTTTCAAACTCTAATTGTTATACACGGGTATGCCTAAAGAGAACTTATTCTTAGAAAGCATTTTGTACTTGCATCGAGAAACCATCAAATATCTAAAAAGATTAGGCTATGGTCTAATTTATATATGGCAAGTTAATAATATCTTTAAATTCAAACCAAGCTAAAAATGACTTAGCAATTAATGTCACAATTTTGTTTACTGGGCTTTGATTTTCATTAATGATTGATTTTAAAGCGCACCAATTCAAATAGTTTTGCAAATATTTTGTGGCAACACCATTAAAATCCTTCATCCAATCTTTTAAATCTTTTGCAGTTTGATTAACATGTTGCACATGATATATTCCTTTTTTGTATTGTTTTGCCGATACTTTTATGGTTTGATGTTCAAGTTTATTTTCTTTGGCAAAAGCATCAAAACTTCGATATCCATCGGTACATAAAACAGTTTTTGGTTCTAACATATCTCTTAAAACCGTGTTTATATCATCTGCTGATATTCTTCCTCTTGCGGCAACTTGAAGGTGTTTATTGCCTTTTTCTATCGCAACTTATCAGAATTGCGACTTTATCATCATTGATGCCTCTTTTCTTTTTTATAAAAACACTTTTGCCTCTTTTTCGAGGTTCACGGTCTAAATTTTGATTGCCTTTTTCAGAAAACTCAATAAAAACATCATCACTTTCGCATATTCCTGATAGCATTTGCTCTTTTTGAAATTTACCCAAAGCAGAGAGAATTTTATGTCGCCAATCAAAAGAAGTTTGCTTGCTAATTCCTGTAAGTTTAGCGCATTTCACAAGGCTATATCCTGCCAGCATATTTGGAATATAAACTTTTAAAAGTTCTTTCTTCTTTAAATGAGGTGTTACAGAACCTGTACTTACTCGAAAATTCTTCTTGCAATCATTGCAAACAAAACGCTGAACTCCATATTGATGTCCATTTTTCCTTGTCTTTGTTGACTCACAATATGGACAATTATTGGCAATGGCAACTTTCACTTTGTTTTGTTCTTTTGTTATATCTAGTTCATTATCACATAGAAATCCTTCAATAATTTTGTATAATCTCGATTTATCATCTTGATATAGTTCCGATATTTGTGCTAAAATTGTTTCTTTAATAAAACAAGTATGCTAAATATATTGTTTAGACCATAGCCAAAGATTATTAAAAATAAAGTCAAGAATATTATTAATACAATAAAATCTGTGAATTTGAAAAATTCATTTCATAAACTATGGACTTCACCGATCGTACCAACACTTATTGTTTCTATAACAAAAAACCCAATAAGATTGAGGATTTTCAAAACAAGGGCAACGAACCGACCTTTCCAGCACGTTGTTCCTGTAAACAAAAAACCTTATGCGATTCTGGATATGGTTTTCAAAACAAGGGCAACGAACCGAGCTTTCCA
>JANOPO010000012.1:0-36376 GCA_031422015.1 Flavobacterium sp.
AGCAAAGATTACGATAAAACAGATTAAAAAAAATGTATTAATACAATAAAAAAAGATTTAAGTTTAATTTCTTTGATTTCGGGGGAATTAGTGTAAGGTAAATTTCCCTTTTTATATTGTTAAGCAAACAAACACCTTAAAAAGTTAAGGTAAATTTACCTTTTATTCAGTTCTCGAAGATATCCATAAAGGATTAATCCTAGTATCCAAAAAACAATTCCAATTATTATTTCGTACCATTCCATTTGACAAATTTATTAAAATGCTGGGGACTTTTCTAAAACTTCATTTCTGTTTATCTGATTTAGCATAGTAGTGTAAATCTTTGTAGTTTCAACTTTCGAATGTCCAAATTGTTCAGATATAGCCTCAAGAGATATTCCAGAAACAAGCTTCATATTGGCACCGTGTTTTTTCATAGCATACATTGTCATATTTATTCCTAAACCAATTTTTACAATATTTTCCCATCGTCGAGTGGCTGTATCACGATTCAATTTAGTTGGTCCAGGAATAAAATCTATTTTAGGACCAACATTTCCTTTTCCAGATTCCCTAAAGCTCCCAAACAAATAAAAATCTTGTGGTAATTGATGTAGATCTATTTTACGAAAAAACTCCATCAAGTGTTTGTTGATTGGCAGAACTCTGTATTTTTTTCGACCTTTTGTGTTTTTAGGTAGCAAAGTAATAATTTCAGTTTTAAAATTAATCATGGATATTTTAATTTGTAAAATTTCCTCTGGTCTTATTCCTAAATGGAAAATAAAAGAAACAAAATTATAAAAGTTATGATCTTTGGAAAACAAACCAGTTTTTATTTTTTCTATATCGTTGGTCGTGGCTGGATTGTGTAAAATACTTTCTTCTACAGGCAAATGCTTAATTTTATCTGCTGGATTGAATTCTATAATGTCATATTGAATTAACTCGCTTAAAATAGCTCCAAAATGCGTCAAATATTTATTATAAGAATTATTAGTGGATTTACGCTGCTCTTTAATTTTATCTAAAATTATTTTTACATGTGCTCTTCTAATATCACAAACTGGAACATAGTCTAAATGCAAATCAAATATTGCTTTTTTAATAAAATTTAGAGTTGAGGAATAATCGGAAATACTTTTTTTGGCTAAAACCGATTTCTTTTTATCTAAAGCAAAATCAAGAGCTTCAATTAAATTTAATTCACTTTGTTGTTGAATGATGTCTGGAATATTTGGATTCCATCCGTCTTTTAGTTTTTGAAGCAAAGCATCTCGAATTAAATTAGCTTCAATTAATCTCTCACGATAATTTTGAATGTAATTAATGCCAAATTTGTAACGGAATAATTTTTTGTTGTAACGAAAAAATACAAACCATGGTTTAGAAAGATCGTCGTATTTGACCACCTTTGGAATTGAAAAGATTGATTTCATTTTAATTTGTTTAAAAATTAAAATGTTTGCGGGGACATTTAATCAATCGTAAGAACAATTTCTGTTCTCTTTTTGTTCACTTTTATTTTATAAAAAACGGGAAGACCTTATTTTGTTGGGCTTCCCGAATCTTGCGGAGAAAGAGGGATTCGAACCCCCGGACCTGTGACAGTCAACAGTTTTCAAGACTGCCGCATTCGACCACTCTGCCATTTCTCCAGAGAGCGTAGCATATAGTACTATATTGCGTGTGCAAATATAAGATTGTTTTTCGGTTTTTAAAATATTTTTTATAAAAATTTTAAAATTAAATATTTTTGTTTTAATGATTTGACAAAGTTACTTTAGAGCGAAGTTGCAACGAAAATCTTTTTGGCACCCCTTGATCTTTTCAATACCAATTAGCTCAAATGATTAGTAGTTAATGTAATCGGTAATTTCTAACCCATAACCTATCATACCAACCCGTTTTGAATGTTCTGCATTTGATACCAATCGTATTTTTGAGATATCAATATCATGCAGAATTTGAGCGCCAATTCCAAAATCTTTGCTATCAATAACTATTTTTGGTGCTTTAGATATTCCTTTATTTTGTAGTGATTTTAATTCTGTAATACGACTTAACATATTGATTGACTGCATGTCTTGATTGATGAAAATAACAGCACCTTTACCATGTTCATTTATAATTTTAAACATATCATCTAACTGCTTATCTGCATTATTAGTCAGAGTGCCTAGTAAATCATTATTAACTTGCGACGAATTAATTCTTGTCAATATTGATTCGCCAATATTCCATGTTCCTTTGGTAAGCGCAATGTGAATTTGCTTGTTTGTGGTTTGTTCGTATGCTCGCAATCTAAAATTTCCAAAACGAGTGGCTACATCAAAATCTTCTTTTTTAATAATTAAACTATCATGTTGCATGCGATAGGCTACCAAATCTTCAATAGAAACTAATTTTAGATTGAATTTTTTGGCAACTTCTACTAATTGGGGCAACCGCGCCATCGAGCCATCTTCGTTCATGATTTCTACAATAACACCAGCAGGTTTAAATCCTGCAAGTCTTGCAAAATCTATCGCTGCCTCTGTATGACCAGTTCGTCGAAGAACGCCACCTTGCTTGGCGACCAACGGAAAAATATGTCCAGGTCTTGCTAGATCATAAGGTTTGGTTTTCGAATTCACCAATGCTGTAATTGTTGCTGCCCTATCTGATGCAGATATTCCAGTGGTTACTCCATTTCCTTTCAAATCAACAGAAACTGTAAAAGCCGTCTCCATGTGATCGGTATTATTGGATACCATCGGTCTTAATTCTAATTCTTTACAACGACTTTCTGTTAATGGTGCGCAAATTAGCCCTCGACCATGAGTTGCCATAAAATTGACCATTTCGGGAGTGATTTTTTCGGCTGCAGCCAAAAAATCGCCTTCGTTTTCGCGGTCTTCATCATCAACAACGATTATAATTTTTCCTTGTCGAATTGCTGCAATGGCTTCTTCGATCGTATTGAGCTGAATTTTTAGTTCCATTTTTTCTGTTTAAAAAAGCAATTTAATTTTTAGAATTAATGACTTTGTTTATCGTTTCATTATTTAAGAAATAAATTAAAAAAAATAAAGGAAATGCCAAAATTAGACTAACCGCCATATTTGGATCTTGTTTCTGGTTATTCATTTGTTTTATATTTTCGATCTTTTTTTGTGATATAAACACAGAAATATAAAGGATTATCAATAGAACCACCGTTATTACTATCACGGTTTTATTGTTGTTTGCGATGGCAAATAGACTAGAGGTAAGCGTCATAAGGTATACTATCAGTGCAATCAAATTTGTTTTTTTATACTGAGTTTGAGCTCGTTTTAATTTATCATAATCGATAGAATTAATTTTTAATAATCCTGTTTTTTTAGATTTTTCATCGGTAGGTTTATAAGTAAATGTATAATTCGAGATTTCTTCATTAACTACTTTATAAGTCAAAAGATAAACAATGAAATAAAGTGGAAATCCTAAAATAAGCGAAACTGTCTTTCCAGGATCAAATTTACGTTCAACAATACTTTCAATATGTTCTAATTTTTGTTGCGAATAATAAATAGTTAAATATAAAAGGCAATTTACTACTGTCCAAACAATAATTTTTTGTGTTGTATGTTCTTTAATTAATATCAGAAATAATACAAAAGAAATAATACTTAAAACTATAGCAGTAAGGCTTAGTATTTGATATTGTTTTTGATAGGTTGTTAAATTTTGCTTTTGATCAACTTCATTTATATCGTTATTCAAACTATTTGCTTTCGGAAATAAGTTTGTAAAAAACATCGTTATAGCATCAAAGTTCATAATCCCTCCGATATCTTTAACTGCTCGGTAGGTTAATAATATTGCCAATGGTGTCATTATTATTGTCGAAATCCAAGCGCCTAAAATTGCTGGCATACCATTTTCTTGTGCTACTCGTTTTCCAAATGTGTTACTGAAATGATAAATAATAAATATGATTACAGCAAACACAATTGGTAAACCTAAGCCTCCTTTTCTGATTATTGCCCCTAGTGGTGCTCCGATAAAAAACATTAAAAGACAGGCAAAAGCGATAACAAATTTTTCGTAAAGGGCAATCCAATGCGAACTGATATTTTTTTGTTTAAAATCAAAATCAGTTATTGCACTAGTGACAGAATAACCTGAATTTTCTAAACTACTTAAAGCTACTTTAAGGATATCTATTTTTTGAGTCTCCGTAAAAGACTTCAAAATATCTGTTGGAATTGAATTTATTTTTTTTACCCTGGAGGTATCTGCATAATTACTAAATGTGGTTCCGCTGGTAATTCCGGTTCTTAAATAACTGTTGTCCGCAAATGAAATTTTATCTTTTTTGAAGTTTCGGTTTAACGAATCTATCGTAAACTTTAGCTGATTTACTGTTAGCATCGCATTTGTACTGGTAATTTCTCCGTCGTCTGAAGTTTTATTAAGTAACGTTAAATCAATATTAATAACATAGCGTTTGAACGAACTTTTGCCAAAAGGCAACTTACTTCGATCTTCATAATTTTTGGGAACAATATCTTCATAATAAAAACCATCAAAAAGTACAAGCTGAAGATTATTAGATTTTTCGTTACTGATCAATTCACCTGTTTTCGCCCGAATTACTGTTTTGTTTCCAGCCTCATTATTGTTTTTTTTATGAATTGTTATTCCTTTAAGGAAGTTGCCATTTTCGCCAGATTTTTTTTCTACTTTAATAGTAAAATTTCCAACTTTACTAAATTGTCCTTCAGCTATTGCCATTGCTGGAGTACGTTTGGCAATTTCTTTCCGAAAATTTATAAATTTATATTCTGCATACGGAATAACATTATTGGCAAATAAGAAGGCAACTAAACTCAAAAAACACATAAAAACAATTAGACTTTTCATGGCTCTTTGCAATGATATTCCAGACGATTTCATGGCTGCAAACTCATAATTTTCTGACAAATCGCCAAATGTCATGATGGAAGCTAGCAATATTGATAAAGGCAAAACTAGCGGAACTATTCGTGGCATCGAAAATAATAAAAATTTCAAAACCATAACAAAGCCTAAATCTTTACCTGTCAATTCAGAGATAAACAACCAAACTGTTTGAAGTATAAAAATAAAAAACAAGATTGTAAATACGGAGGCTAATGTAGTTGCAAATGTTTTAAGAAGGTATCTATCTAGAATTTTCATTCCAACTAATCTAGTTTATTGATGTAATATTTTGGGTATTTACTTTCAACAAATATAAACTGATTTTTCGATAAAGGCTGGTCTGTTTTAAAAGAATTAACAGTGAGCGTCGTTTTTGTTCCGTTTTTGCCAACTTCGATCATATTAAAAATATGTTTGGTTTTATTATCAATACCTAGCAAAACTTCTTTGCGTGGATCATTCTTGTTGATGGGTGTTAATTTTATATATTGAATTTTCCTGCCTTTTACATTTTGTTCAATATCCCAAATATATTTATAACCTGAATTGAAGAAGGTCAACATTTTAGATGGAGTTATCGAAGCATCATCCTTATCGTTGTATTTGGAAATCGAAATTTCTTCATCTTCTGGATTGATAGTATAATTTTTTTTGCCATCAAAAATTTTAGTAACGCCCATAAAATTCAGAACATATAGATTGCCTTTCAAAGTTACATTTCCTTTACTATCTTGATTTATATTTTCTTTAAGGTTGTTTAAAGTATATTTAAAATCAATACTAATATTACTGTAACTTTTGACTTTAGCAGTCACGGCATCTAATAATTCTTTTGCTTTTTTGTCTTGTGCTTGCGATGAAAAGCTTATAAAAATAAGTAGTATAAATTGAAAAAAAGTTTTCATTTAGGATTCGTTTTGTTCATTGTTAAAAAATTTATCCAGAGCGACCAAGTCAGTAATATTAACACTTCGAGCTTTACTACCTTCAAAAGGACCAACTATCCCGGCTGCCTCGAGTTGATCGATTAATCTACCAGCTCGATTGTATCCTAATTTTAGTTTTCGTTGTAATAGTGAAGCTGATCCTTGTTGGGCCGTAACGATTATTTCGGCTGCATCTCTAAATAGGGCATCTCTTTCGGATATATCTATATCAAGATTGATGCCACTTTCATCTCCAACAAATTCTGGTAGTAAATACGCATCGGCATAGCCTTTTTGAGCACCTATGTAATCGACAATTTTTTCTACTTCTGGTGTATCTACAAAGGCACATTGCACGCGCACCAAATCGTTTCCGTTGGTATATAACATATCGCCTCGACCAATCAATTGATCGGCCCCGCCAGTATCCAAAATGGTTCTCGAATCTATTTTTGAAGTAACTCTAAAGGCAATTCTCGCTGGAAAATTGGCCTTTATCATACCTGTAATAACATTTACCGATGGACGTTGGGTCGCTATAATTAGGTGTATTCCGATAGCTCGAGCTAATTGCGCTAAACGTGCGATTGGAGTTTCAACTTCTTTGCCAGCAGTCATTATCAAATCGGCAAACTCGTCTACGACCAATACTATATAAGGCAGAAAACGATGTCCGTTTTCTGGATTTAACTTTCTATTTTTAAACTTGTCATTATACTCTTTAATATTTCTAACCATCGCATCCTTAAGTAGTGTATAGCGATTATCCATTTCTACACAAAGAGAATTTAGAGTATTGATAACCTTCATATTGTCGGTTATTATTGCATCGCCGCCATCGGGAAGTTTAGCGAGATAATGCCGTTCAATTTTATTGAAAAGTGTTAGTTCTACTTTTTTTGGATCGACCAAAACAAACTTCACTTCAGCAGGATGTTTTTTGTATAATAATGATGTTAGAACCGCATTCAAACCAACAGATTTTCCTTGTCCTGTTGCTCCGGCCATCAGTAAATGGGGCATTTTTGCCAAATCGACTACAAAGGTTTCGTTGGATATTGTTTTTCCGAGTGCAATAGGCAGTTCCATTTCGGCTTCTTGAAACTTTGCAGAAGCAATAACAGTTTTCATCGGAACCATCGTCGGATTTTTATTCGGAACTTCAATACCAATGGTTCCTTTACCAGGAATTGGTGCTATAATACGGATTCCTAGTGCAGCCAACGACAAAGCGATATCATCTTCGAGACTTTTAATTTTCGAAATTCGGATGCCTGCTTCAGGAACAATTTCATACAAAGTTACCGATGGTCCAACTGTAGCTTTAATTTGTGCAATTTCTATTTTATAATTGCGAAGTGTTTCTACAATATTATTTTTATTTTCTTCAAGTTCTTCCTGATTTATAGTAATCCCGTTAGTCGTATATTCTTTTAATAAATCTAATGTAGGAAACTTAAAATTTGATAAATCCAACGTTGGATCGAACAAACCAAAATCTGCGACCAAGCGATTGGCAAGATTCTCTTCAATTACATCTTCTTCTCGCGATTTTTCGATTACAAAAACATCATCATTAGTTTTAATAATTTCGGAAGTTGGAGTAGGAGTGGCTACTATTTGTTCTGGCTCAACATATTTTGGAGTTGTTTCTAATTTTATTTCAGACGAATTAGAAATAGTTGGTTTTAGTGCTTCTTTATTAATTTCAAACTGTGAGAAAGGTTTTAAAGTTGGTTTTGAAATTTGTTCATCGCCCGATTCAATTACTACATCCAATTCATCAGCATCATTAACAGCAAATTCTTCCAAGTTATATGCAGGATCGTCTGATGATTTTACTAATGGTTTGAATTCTTCAGTTATTGCAGATTTCTTTTTTTCAAAAAATGATTTTACTGTTTCTGGCGATATTTTTATTTTGAAAATCAAATAAATAATAATACCAAAAATTAAAACCAATAAAGTTCCTGTTTTTCCGATATAATCTTGAAGAAACGAATTCATTTCAAACCCAATTGTCCCGCCAAGCTCTGGAATAGATGTGGCAAAAAATCCAAAAAATATTGAAATTACAATCATCGCAAACAAATCCCAAAACCAAATAGTTTTGAGTTTTGCCAAGGAAATATCTAATACCAGAAATGCTCCTGTCAAAAAAAATAACTTTACTAAAAGAAAAGAAGCAGCCCCAAAACCCTTGTATACAAAAAAATCAGCTAGAATTGCACCAAATTTTCCGAGCCAATTTCCGGCTGTTTCTTGTCTATTTTCAAGACTTAGTAAAATACTTTGATCTTGATTTCCATGTATAAAAAATGAAATAAATGCCACTAAAAGTGCTATTGAAAGTAATACTAATAAGCATCCAAAAAGCAATTTTTGTTGCCGCGAAATTTTCAGAAAACTTTTACTTTCATTAGTATGATTACTTTTTTGATTGTTTTCTTTTTTGATTGTTTTAGCCATTAGTAATTTTAGGAACTAAAAAATTAGATAAATTTGGGTACATAAATTAGTAAAATGATGCTAAATGCTGTAGCAGCTGCAAATAAAACAGCACCGGCAGCAATATCTTTTATAAATCCAATACGCTCATGATAATCTGGATGAATAAAATCGGCAACTTTTTCGACAGCAGTATTTAGCCCTTCAATGCTCATTACCAAGCCCATAGACAATATTTGAAACATCCAATCCGTTTTCGAAATTTCAAAATAAAAACCTGCAAGTGCTAATAATATTGCAAATGAAAATTGAACAATTATACTATGTTCTGTACTAAGAAGCTTGATGGCTCCTTTTATTGCAAACCCAATACTTTTTAATCGTCCTGTGAAAAATGTGTTGTCTTTTTCAAATTTCATATTTTCAGTTTTACAGCACAGCTAGAGCCGCTTCATAATTAGGTTCGTTTGCAATTTCTGCTACTTGTTCTGTATATAATATCACACCATTTTCATCTATAACTAGTACAACTCTTGAGTGTAAACCTGCAAAAGCGCTATCTGCTATTTCTAAGCCATAACTTTTTCCGAAGTTACCATCCTCAAAATCAGAAAGATTAATTACATTTTCTAAACCTTCAGATCCACAAAAACGTTTTTGGGCAAACGGTAAGTCTCTAGAAATACACAAAACTTTGGTGTTTACTAATTTATTGGCATTTTCGTTAAATTTTCTAACCGATGTCGCGCAAGTTTCAGTATCAATACTTGGAAAAATATTCAATACCAATTTACTGCCAGTAAAATCAGCTAATGAAACTGTAGATAGATCGTTTTTTGTTAATTGAAAATTCGGTGCACTTGAACCAATTGATGGCAATTCGCCTACTGTATTTATTGGATTTCCGCCTAATGTTATTGCTGCCATATGTATATTATATATTTAGGAGCCAAAAGTAATGAAAATAATTAGGATTTAAGGATATCCCATTTAGGATTTTTTTGCACAAATAGTAAACAACCTTTTTGTTAAATAATTAGGTTTGAATAATTATTTATCGTAATATTGCAATATACAAATATAATTTTATGGGCGCATCAAAGTCAGAAGCATTTTCAGAAAAACAAAACGAGTTGGCAACTTTATTTAAAGCCTTGTCACATCCGGCGCGTGTTTCGATAATCGAATATTTATTGAAAGTTGATACTTGTATTTGCGGCGATATAGTAAACGAATTGCCATTAGCACAACCAACAGTCTCACAACATCTTAGAGAATTGAAAAACGCTAATATTATTAAAGGAAGTATTGAAGGGACAGCTATTTGTTATTGCTTGAATACTGATACGCTATCTAAATTTGAAAATTATTTTGCCTTGATAAAAAGTAAATTATCTCAAAAATGTTGCTGATTTAAAAAGCTAAAAAAAATATCTACTTATTTAAAATTTAAAATTTTATGAAATTATCTGAGTTTAAAAAGTATCTTGACAATCTAGAAACTCTCGAAATTTATCTAGAAAACGGTCAAAAAGTACCATCACATTTTCATATTACTGAAATTGGTTTGACGATTAAACATTTTACTGATTGTGGGAATACTTTCCGAATTAAGAAGAATGCATCGTTGCAACTTTGGACTACAGTTGATTATTGGCACCGATTAGATCCTAAAAAAGTGGCTTCAATTATTGCATCAACCGAGAAAATTTTTGAAGGTGAAGATTTAGAAATCGAAGTTGAATACCAACAAGCAACTATTGGTAAATTTAATTTGGAATTTATAAATAATCAATTTGTTATGACCGCAACTCACACCGACTGTCTTGCTAAAGATTCCTGCAGTTTGCCAATCGAAAAAGTAAAAATGAAAATGAGTGAATTGCAAGAACAAATTGCCTCTTGTTGTGATCCTAACTCTAATTGTTGTTAATTGTGAAAAACTTTATTATCAGATACAAAAAACCAATTATCATTACGATTTCTATTACTGTATTGCAACTAATTTGGGGTTTTGATATAAAATTTACTTTAATAAACTTGATTTGGTTATTTGTTTAAATTGATATAAAATGAAAAATATACTTGTACTTTGTACCGGAAATAGTTGCCGAAGCCAAATTGCACATGGTTTTTTGGAAAAATTTACCGACGGACGAAGCGTAATAATTTATTCGGCTGGTGTCGAAACTCATGGTGTAAATCCAAAAGCTATTTCAATTATGCAAGAAGTCGGAATAGATATTTCTGCCAATACGTCTAACAATATAGACGAATATTTTGATGTTGACTTTGATTTTGTGATAACAGTTTGTGATAATGCCAAAGAGCGTTGCCCATTTTTTCCAACTGAAGCGGTCAAATTTCATTTTAATTTTCCAGATCCTGCTAAAGCAACTGGAAACGATGTAGAAATTTTAGAACAGTTTCGGATAGTTAGAGAAATGATTGAACACTATTGTCAGAAATTTGTAACGGATAATAAGCTAAATCCATCCCAACCCCAAACAAATTGAAATAACTATAAGCAACACTGCTACAGCAATTTGTAAAAATTTAAAAGTAACTTTTGTAAGTAATTTATTTCCCAAAAATGCACCAATCATGGCCGATAATGTCGAACAAATTAGTAGCGTAAGATTTTCTTTAAAATTAATTGTCGCTATTTTTGAAGCATAAATGCTTATTCTAGTAATGTCTACAAACGATGAAATCATGACGGTTGTAGCTACAAAAGCTTCTTTAGACAAGCCGGCACGAATTAAAAATGCACTTCGTAACGCACCTTGAGCTCCCGTCAAACCTCCAAAAAAACCACTTAATGCACCACCAATAGGCAATTTGGTTTTATCAAACGCTAATTTATTCATAAAAGGAATAAAATCTAAAATTGCAAAAAAAAGTAGCAACAAGGCAATAATTAATTTTAACAGATATATTTCAAATGTTGTTCCCCACAATTGATAACTATAAAGTGGTTCAATTGTTGGAATTTGTACTAATAAAAAAGCGCCAATAAAAGCGAAAATTACTGCTGGAATTCCAAAACGAAGCAATACTTCTCTGTTGAAATTTTTCCCAACCAAAAAAAGTTTGAAAATATTATTCGAGAAATGCACAATTCCTGTCAATGCAATAGCAACTTCTATGGGAAAAAACAATATCATAACCGGAGTTAACAGCGTTCCTAACCCAAAACCAGAAAAAAATGTCAGTAGTGCAGTTGCGAATGCAATTAACGAAATTATGAAGATTTCCATTTTTATATTTATACTAAAAAAGCACTCGTTTGGAGAGTGCTTTTTCATTTATTTATAAAGAATTATAAACTTTCAATGCTTCTTTCAAAATCTGAACTGAACGAATCAAATCGTCTTTTTTCAGAACATAAGCAATACGAACTTCGTTTAAACCATTCCCTTTTGTAGAATAAAAACCTGCTGCTGGAGCAATCATAACTGTTTCTTTATTGTACTCAAATGATTCAAGAAGCCATTGCGCAAATTTTTCAGCGTTATCTATTGGCAGTTGCGCAATACAGTAAAATGCTCCTTTCGGCTTGGCAACTTTTACACCCTCAATCTTATTGAGTTCTTCGACTAAAACATCACGACGCTCTCGATATTCTTCTATAACTTCGTCAAAATAACTTTGTGGCGTATCCAATGCTGCTTCGCTAGCGATTTGTGCAAAAGTTGGCGGACTCAATCGAGCTTGAGCAAACTTCATTGCGGTTGCCATTACTTCTTTATTTTTTGAAACTATACATCCAATTCGTGCGCCGCACATACTGTAACGCTTTGATACCGAATCGATCATAATGGCATTTTGCTCAATACCAGGAATATTCATAACTGAATAGTGCTTGTCGCCATCATAAGTAAATTCGCGATATACTTCGTCGGCAATTAAAAACAAATCGTGTTTTTGTACCAATGCTGCCAATTGCATCATTTCATCTTCGGTATACAAATAACCCGTCGGATTTCCGGGATTGCAAATAAGGATTGCTTTGGTTTTTGGAGTAATCAATTTTTCAAATTCCGAAATAGGGGGTAAGTCAAATCCTGTTTCTATAGTAGAAATTACGGAAACTACTTGTACGCCTGATGCGGTCGAAAATCCATTATAATTTGCATAAAACGGCTCCGGAATTATAACTTCGTCACCTTGATCTAAGCAAGTTCCCATAGCAAAAAGCAACGCTTCTGATCCGCCAGTTGTGATAATGATATCTTCAAGATTTATAGGTAAACCATGATTGGTATAATAGTTTGATAATTTTTTACGATAACTTTCAAAACCAGCCGAATGACTGTATTCTAAAACTTTAATATCTAAGTTTTTTATCGAATTCATAGCTACTTCTGGCGTTTTTATATCAGGTTGGCCTATATTAAGATGGAATACTTTATTACCATTTTTCTTTGCAATTTCAGAATAAGGCACCAATTTTCTTATTGGAGATTCAGGCATTTGGCTTCCTTTGTTGGATATTTTCGGCATAATGGATTTATTTTAAATGCAAATTTCGGATATTTTATACTCATTTCCAATTGTTTTATTTTACATTTATATAAATTTAGAAATACAAAATGAAATCATTTTTTATCCTTTTTTTATTTGGCTGTCAAATTTGTTTTCCTCAAAAAGGTTTTCAGTTTGATTCAAATCAAAATAAAGTAGTAATTCCTTTTCAACTTATAAACAATCTAATTTTCATTCCAATTTTTGTAAATGGAGTCGAGTTAAATTTTCTTCTTGATACAGGTGTGGAAGAAACAATTTTACTTAGTTTGGAGGATAAATCTGAGGTTAATTTTCTAAATGTTAAAAAAATTAAATTGCAAGGATTAGGAGCTTCAGATGCTATTGAAGGCCTACAATCTTCTGGAAATGTACTTTATAGTAACGGTTTGAAAGATGCTAATCACGAATTATATATTGTTCTAGATCAAAGTTTTAACTTCTCATCCCACGTTGGTATACCGGTCAATGGGATTATTGGATATTATTTTTTTGAAAATTATCCCATCGAAATAAATTATGACAAAAAAAAGTTAATTATTCGAAAAGATTTATCAAAAATATATTCTAAAATTGAAAAGAAATTTCAACTACTACCTCTAGAAATTCATAAGAAAAAACCTTATTGTTTTTCTTCTGTTAGTATTAACGATCAAATCATTAATACAAAAATGCTTTTAGATATAGGCAATAGTGATGCTGTTTGGCTTTTTCAAGGTTTAAATTCTCAAATAAAAGTTCCCAATAAAAGTTTTGATGATTTTTTAGGCAAAGGATTCAGCGGTGATATTAATGGGAAGAGAACCAAAATTTCGAATTTTAAAATTGGTACATTTAACTTTAAAAACCCAATAATAGCAATGCCTGACAGCAGCTCAGTAAAAAGTGTAAATATGGTTGCCAATAGAGCCGGATCGATTGGCGGTGAGGTTTTAAGAAGATTTAATATTATATTTGATTATCCAAATCAGAAAATGTATCTCAAAAAATCAGGTCATTATAACGAAATTTTTTCTTATAACAAATCTGGCATCGAACTTGAAAACTCAGGCATGCAGTGGATTCCCGAAACCATAAAGCTTTCAACGACGTACCAGGATAATACGTTTGACAATGCAGGCAATCGAGCTGGAAGTAGTAATTTTAGATATAAGTTTGAGTTAAAACCCATTTTTTCTGTTTCAAATATTCGAACAAAATCACCAGCCGAAATAGCGGGATTAAATGTAAATGACATAATTGTGTCGATAAATAATATAACTGTTATTAATTATTCGTTACAACGAATCAATCAATTACTCAAGCCGGAGGACGACAAGTGGATAATTATAGAAGTTGATCGCAAAGGACAGTTGCTAAAATTTAGATTTCAACTAAAAGAATTATTATAAAAAAAGCCTCATCGAAGAGGCTAATAATTTATTGGTCGCTGGTTGGTAAACCTTTCTTTTTTTCGAGCATATTTACATCGGGTTTTACTAAAACATCCCCTTTTATTTTTATGGCAACGCGACCCTCAGCAACATTTACAGCATTTGTTTCGACTGTAATCGTTTTTCTAATCGGACCAGGATTCATGTTATATTTCACATCAATTTTTCCAGTTTTACCTGGTGCAATAGGCTCCGTGGGTTTCGTTGGAACAGTACATCCACAAGTAGATTGTACATTAGTAATAATCAAAGGTGCATCACCCGTATTGGTAAACACAAAAGTTCGCAAACCAGAATCACTATCTTTATAAACTTTGCCGTAATCGATTGTATTTTCAGCATCTTTAAATTCAATTTTGGCACCACTTTGTGCAAATGCTATGACATTAATGGCGATCATTAGTGCAAAAATAATTTTTTTCATTTTGGGTACATTTATTGGTTTTAGTTTTGTAAATGTATTTTCTTTTATTTTAAAATACAAATAATTAAATCTTAATTTTGTAAACAAATTAAATCATTTACTTTTGCAATAATTACAAAAAGCATACCAAACTCATTTTTTTCATTTGAAACAAATGGATTGGTCTTTATCAGTATACCATTTTCCTGCTGTTCGTTGCAATCTTTTTTCAATTGCCTTGGTTTAAACCAACACAGTTGAAAAAAGGATTTTCATTATCATCAGGGTTATTTAAGAATCCTTTTTTATATTTGTAAACAACAGAACAAATTGCTTTTATATGACAATTCCTTCACAATTTGACGCCAAAACCATAGAAAACAAATGGTACGCCTATTGGATGAAAAATAACTATTTTCATTCCACTCCCGACCACCGTAAGCCCTATACCATCGTAATTCCTCCACCAAACGTAACGGGCGTTTTGCACATGGGGCATATGCTCAACAATACGATACAAGATGTGCTTATTCGTCGTGCGCGACTGCAAGGTTTTAACGCCTGTTGGGTTCCAGGAACCGATCATGCATCGATCGCTACCGAAGCCAAAGTTGTAGCCAAATTAAAAGCTGAAGGAATTAATAAATCCGATTTAACTCGGGAAGAATTCCTTAAACATGCGTACGATTGGACTGATAAATACGGAGGAACTATACTCGAACAACTCAAGCAATTAGGGTGTTCTTGCGATTGGGCTCGAACGAAGTTTACTATGGATCCAGACATGTCAGCATCGGTAATTCGGTCGTTCGTAGATTTATACAATAAAGGATTGATTTACAGAGGTTATCGCATGGTAAACTGGGATCCAGAAGCCAAAACAACACTTTCTGACGAAGAAGTAAACTTTGAAGAGCAGCAAGGAAAATTATTTTTCCTGAATTATAAAATCCAAGATTCTAACGATTTCTTGACAGTTGCAACTACTCGTCCAGAAACTATTTTTGGGGATACTGCTATTTGTATCAATCCAAATGATGAAAGGTTTACGCATTTAAAAGGCAAAAAGGCAATTGTACCAATTTGTGGTCGAGTTATACCTATTATTGAAGACGAATATGTTGATATCGAATTCGGAACGGGTTGCCTAAAAGTAACTCCAGCGCATGATGTAAATGACAAAGCGCTCGGTGAGAAGCACAATCTCGAAATTATAGATATATTCAACGACGATGCTTCGCTAAATAGTTTCGGATTGCATTATCAAGGTAAAGACCGTTTTGTGGTTCGTGAACAAATCGCTATAGAACTAGAAAACAACGGTTCATTAGCAAAAACTGAAATATATAATAATAAAGTAGGAACTTCTGAAAGAACCAAAGCCATAATCGAACCGCGCTTGTCCGACCAATGGTTTTTGAAAATGGAAAATTTGGTAAAACCGGCCATCAAATCCGTTTTGGAAGACGACGAGATTAAGTTATATCCAAAAAAGTTTGAAAATACGTATAGGCACTGGTTAGAAAATATTCGCGATTGGAATATTTCGCGTCAACTTTGGTGGGGACAACAAATTCCTGCCTATTTCTATGGCGATGGAAAAGAAGATTTTGTCGTAGCTGAAACCATTGATGAAGCGCTTGTTTTAGCGAAAGTAAAAACCAACAACCAACTACTAACAACTAAAAACTTAAAACAAGATGCCGATGCGCTAGATACTTGGTTTTCGTCATGGTTATGGCCAATGGCAGTTTTTGGCGGAATTATGGATCCAGAAAATAAAGATTTCAAGTATTATTATCCAACCAACGATTTGGTTACAGGACCAGATATTTTGTTCTTTTGGGTTGCCAGAATGATTATTGCGGGTTATGAATATACCGATAAAAAACCGTTTTCGAATGTGTATTTGACAGGATTGGTTCGTGACAAACAACGTCGTAAAATGTCTAAATCTCTTGGAAACTCCCCAGATCCTTTGGAATTAATCGAAAAATTTGGAGCCGATGGCGTTCGTGTAGGTTTGCTTTTGAGTGCATCAGCAGGAAACGATATTATGTTCGATGAAGAATTATGCAATCAAGGAAAAGGTTTTTCTAACAAAATCTGGAATGCCTTCAAATTAATCAAAGGTTGGGAAGTTTCGGATACAATTCCGCAACCCGAATCGAGTAAAGTTGCTATTGAATGGTACGAAGCCAAATTGCAGCAAACCCTTTTGGAAATAGAAGATAATTACGAAAAGTATAGAATTTCAGATGCACTAATGGGAATTTACAAATTGGTTTGGGACGATTTCTGCTCGTGGTTTCTCGAAATGATAAAACCAGCGTATCAGCAACCTATTGATAGCAAAACTTTTGCAAAAGCCATAGAAATGTTAGAAAATAATTTGAAATTACTAAATCCATTCATGCCGTTTTTGACCGAAGAAATTTGGCAAATCATCAAAGAACGGTCAGTTGAAGAAGCATTGATTGTTTCATCTTGGCCAGAAATGAAGCCGTTTAATGCCAATTTAATTTCTGATTTCGAAAATACAATCGAAGTTATTTCGGGACTTCGTACAATTAGAAAAGACAAAAATATCCCTTTTAAAGATACGGTTGACTTAAAAATACTTAATAATGATAAGGTGACAGCCTATTTTGATTCGATAATTATAAAACTCGGAAATATTTCAAATTTAGAATACATTTCTGAAAAAGTGGCTTCTTCGCTTTCTTATCGTGTAAAATCGAACGAATATTTTATTCCAATCGTAGGAAATATTGATGTTGTAGCCGAAACTGCCAAACTTTCAGAAGAATTAAAATATACACTAGGTTTTCTAAAATCGGTGCAAGCTAAGTTATCGAATGAAAAATTTGTTGCAGGCGCGCCCGAAAAAGTATTGGCAAACGAACGTCAAAAAGAAGCTGATGCAAAGTCAAAAATTACAACTTTAGAACAAAGTTTATTAAGTTTAAAATAGAAAAAATCCCGATTCAATCGGGATTTCTATTTTTTAATAGCTTCTTCATAGCGTTCTTGAACTTTTTTCCAATGGATTATTTCGAAAAAGTTGTCTATATATTTTTTACGTTTATTTTGGTAACTCAAATAATATGCATGTTCCCAAAGATCAAGAGCGAGAATTGGAGTTCCTTTGATTAGTGCCTTCGGCATTAATGGATTGTCTTGATTTTGAGTAGTAGTAATTTGCAAGTTACCTACTTTGTCGGTAACAAGCCAAGCCCAACCAGAACCAAAATGTTGGTTGGCAACGGTCTTAAATTTTGCTCTAAAATTTTCAAAAGATCCAAAATCTCTGTCAATAGATGCTGATAAAGTGTCTTTTGGTGTACCGCCACCTTTTGGAATCATACTTTCCCAATAAATGTTATGATTGTAATAACCGCCAGCATTATTACGTAACTCCAGGTTGGTAGTTTCAGCTTTTTCAAGTATTTCTTCTATTGATAAATCTGAAAGTTTTGTACTATCTAATGTTTTATTTAAAGCATTCAGATAGGTCAGATAATGTTTAGAATAATGAATTTCCATAGTTCCAACATCAACATTTGGAGCAAGAGCATCGTATTTGTATCCTAATTTTAATAATTTAAATGCACCATCTTCGGCTTCAACATCTTCTGGACTTCCAATTGTTAATTTTTCCTCAGCAGTAGGCAAAGGCACTTCGACAACTTCGGTAAACTTTTTATTATTACAAGATTGTAATGATACGATAAGACTACTATAAAACAATAATGAGTAAATTTTATTCATCAATATTTAGTATTTTTTGTTGTAAACAGAGAGGATGTTTTCGATATATAGCTCTTTGGCTTCATCGGTAGATAGATGACTTATTTGCATCAAAGCATTAGTTTTGAAGGCGCTTCTTAAATCAAAATTTGACATATGTTGGCTAGAAATTGACTCCGACATGGCTTGTTTATAATAGGCATACAAGCGTAATTGCATATCCTGTGGCAATGAAGCTTGCGAAATACTATCTGCAATTTCAACAGCCTTTTGAAACCTTGTATCTAAATCTTCTTCTGCCATCTATGATTTTGTAGCAATAATTGTTTGATTTCCAATCGCTTTTTGATTCAATTCTACATGTATTTTAGTTCCAATAGGAAAAAATAGATCTACACGTGAACCAAATTTTATAAATCCTGCATCTTCACCTTGTACAACTTGATCGCCTTCTTTAGCGTAATTTATGATTCTACGTGCTAAAGCGCCAGCAATTTGCCGATATAAAACTTCTCCAAAAGTTGGATTATTAATGACAACGGTTGTTCGTTCGTTTTCTTCACTTGCTTTTGGATGCCAAGCTACTAGAAATTTTCCTGGATGATATTTACTAAAGTTGATTCTACCACTAGCTGCAAATCGAGTGACATGAACGTTTATCGGCGACATAAATATAGAAACTTGAATTCGTTTGTCTTTGAAGTATTCGTTTTCAAAAACTTCTTCTATAACAACAACTTTTCCATCAACTGGAGCAATTATCACATTATTATTGACAACCAAATCTCTTTTCGGATTTCTGAAAAATTGAAGAATAATTACTAATAAAAACAATACAAGAACTTGAATGGTTTTCATAATCCAAAAATGGTCTTTCAATAAATAATCTGCTAATAACACAAATACAACAGTTAATGTTGTAGAAATCAAAATGATTTTTCCGCCTTCTTTATGAAACATAATATAAAATTTGATAAAATAAATATACAATTGGTGCTACAAATATAACACTATCTAGTCGATCTAGGATGCCACCATGTCCGGGCATTATTTTTCCGCTGTCTTTAACTCCAGCAATACGTTTAAATTTGGATTCGATTAAATCTCCTATTGTCCCAAAAATTCCAACAATTAACGCGATTGCTACCCAAATATACATAGATTTTTCGGCAAAAGCGCTTGATGGTTGAATATAATATTTTGAAATTAAAATACCTGCGATCATTGCAAAAACTAATCCGCCAATAAATCCTTCAATTGTTTTTTTGGGCGATACACGTTCTAATAATTTATGTTTTCCGATAGATTTCCCGACGATATATGCAAACGTGTCGTTTGTCCAAACTAAAATAAAGAGACCAATTATAATTTTTGGATTGTAACTATTTATTCCGAACGATATTTTTGTTATAAAAACGAAGGGTAAGATGGCATAGCCTAGCAAATAAAAGTATTTGGATGAAGTATTTATTCGATCGATAGAATCATAAAATAAGAACAACATACATTTTATCGACACAACTAATGCGATGACTAACAAAATTAGGTTCAACTTATTAATATTTATGTTTATCTGAAAAGATTTATCAAAATATTGACTGGCTTCAAATTGAATTTTATCTTTATAAAAACTCAGCGAAATGATTGTTATGTAAAAAAGAGTTGCAAAAATCAATGGGAAAATTTTGTTGATTTTAACTAAACTACAAAATTCAAAAACAGCGATCAGAAGAAATATTCCGAAAAGCAAAAAAAAACTTTCTGAAGAATATAATATTGATCCAATTAACAAAGCGATATAAACGGCTCCAGAAATTGCTCTCTTTACTGTTTCCTTCATTTTACAAATCTTCTAAAAGCAACAAATATAAGTTTTTGGCAGAGCTTCCATAATGAAGAAAATCTTCTTCTTTTGCTTTTTCGAAATATTTAATTGTTGTTATATTTGTAGGATATTCTTTGTCATATTTTTTTTTAATCACCTGTAGTCCGTCACTTTTATTTGTCAAAATTTGACTTGTTGTGGCGAGTATAATTATATTGTCAGGAAGTTCGTTTGGTTTATTTTGCTTAATTTGATTTGAAGAAAATAAAATGGCACCTTCATCTGCAATTAGATTTTCGCAACTAGCAAACAAAAATTTAGGATTAGTTGGATTAGAATAATTTAATTTATTTTCATCTAAAATACTAAATAATTTTGATTCAAAACAGATAACTTCCGACTCAAACCAATCGTTTTCTTCTAAAATATTTTCAAATTGTTCTTTAACTTCATCAAGATTTTCGCAGTACAAAAATTTTCCCCCATTTTTTTTGAAGTTAAATGTAAATTTTTCGTCTGCAGGGGAATTTTCAGCGGGCGAATTAAAAAACTCGCTTTCTTTTTCCTCTTCTGAGGATTCACTGCTTGTACCAAAAAATTTTTTGAAAAGACTCATATTATGGTTTCAAACAGATTATTAATTATAATATTTTAAACAAATATAAAAAAATCTTAACTCAAATATTACTTTGAATTAAGATTTTATCAAAACTATATTAACAATTTAAAGTTCGGACTCGACTTGTAGATTTTTATCAAATTCTCTTTTACCGAATATGGCTTCCAAATCATCCTTAAAAATAACTTCTTTTTCAATTAAAATCTCGGCAAGTTGATTGAGTTTATCTTTATTGTCATTTAATATTTTAATTGCTCGTTGGTATTGACTTTCGATCAAAATTGAGATTTCTTTATCTATAATCATCGCTGTTTCTTCCGAATAGGGTTTTGAAAAATTATATTCAGATTGACCTGAAGAATCATAGTAAGTTACATTTCCAATTTTTTCATTTAGTCCGTAAACGGTCACCATTGCTCTGGCTTGCTTGGTCACTTTTTCGAGATCACTTAAGGCACCGGTAGAAATCTCGTTGAAGGTTACCTTCTCTGCTGCTCGACCACCCATTGTGGCACACATCTCGTCTAGCATTTGATCCGGACGAACAATCAACCGTTCTTCAGGTAAGTACCACGCAGCTCCGAGACTTTGACCACGCGGAACAATTGTTACTTTTATAAGAGGAGCTGCATGTTCTAGCATCCAACTAACGGTTGCGTGACCCGCTTCATGAATTGCAATTGCTTTTTTCTCTGTAGGTGTAACTATTTTATTTTTCTTTTCTAATCCACCAACAATTCTATCAACGGCATCTAAGAAATCTTGTTTGTCTACAGCTTCTTTGTTATTTCGGGCAGCAATTAAAGCTGCTTCATTACATACATTAGCGATATCTGCTCCTGAAAAACCTGGTGTTTGTTTTGCAAGAAATTCTGTGTCCAAACCGTCAACCATTTTTAGTGGTTTTAGATGCACTTCAAAGATTTCTTTTCTCTCGCGAACGTCTGGGAGATCTACATAAATTTGTCTATCAAAACGACCTGCACGCAATAAGGCTTTATCCAAAACATCGGCACGATTGGTAGCAGCCAAAACGATAACGTTTGAGTTTGTGCCAAAACCGTCCATCTCAGTAAGTAACTGATTCAAAGTACTTTCTCTTTCGTCATTACCTCCAGACATGCTGTTTTTACCACGAGCGCGACCAACAGCATCAATTTCGTCAATAAAAATAATAGCTGGAGATTTTTCTTTGGCTTGTTTAAACAAATCACGAACTCGTGATGCTCCAACCCCAACAAACATCTCAACAAAATCTGATCCTGAAAGCGAGAAAAATGGCACCTTCGCTTCTCCAGCAACCGCTTTTGCTAATAACGTTTTTCCTGTTCCTGGAGGCCCGACTAATAAGGCACCTTTTGGAATTTTTCCTCCTAGATTAGTATATTTAGTAGGATTTTTAAGAAATTCTACAATTTCCTGAATCTCTTCTTTTGCACCTTCTAAGCCAGCAACATCAACAAACGTTGTTTTTACATCAGTTTTTTCATCAAATAATCGAGCCTTTGATTTACCGATGCTGAAGATTTGTCCGCCACCGCCACCGCCATTCATGCGACGCATGATGAAAATCCAAAAACCTATTATCAATAATATTGGCAGCAAACTCATAAAAATTTCGGTCCAATCGCTTTTAGGAGCGAAATTGTAATCTTTCAATTTGCCAGTAATAACTGCCTCTTCTAATCGTTTCTGAAAAATTTCGTCATTACCTATATCTATAACATAATGTGGGCCTTTATTGGGCTTTTGCATCATATCTTTAGATACAATTTTGTGTTTGGGATCTGTAATTGCTTTCGTAGTAAGATATATTTCAGCATCTGTTTTATTAAAAACAATAACTTTTTCTACTTCACCATTTTCTAGGAAAGTATTAAATTTTGAAGAAGTAGTTTTCAGTGGTTCATTAAAAGTTGCACCGCCAGTTGTGTAATTAATTATTACAAAAATTAAAATTATAACACCATAAATTAAATATGGATTTACTTTAAAATTTTTAGGATTTGGTTTTTTTTCGTCAGACATTATAAATTATTTCTTTTAATATTTGTTTTCGATTGTAGTTATTTTGGCATCGCCCCAAAGGCTTTCAATATTATAATATTCACGAATGTGTTTCTGAAAAACGTGCACAACAATATTTACATAATCCATCAAAACCCACTCGGCATTATCCGAACCTTCAACATGCCAAGGCTTGTCTTTTATTTCTTTAGAAACAGTTTTTTGAATCGAGCTCACGATAGCATTAACTTGGGTATTGGAGTTTCCGTTGCAAATAATAAAATAATCACATGCTGCATTATCAATTTCTCGTAAATCTAGAATGTCAATATCATTTCCTTTTACTTCTTCAATTCCTTTGATGATATTTGCTAAAAGCACATCATTATTTACAGTATTTTTCGCCATCTATAATTTTTGTATAAGTTTGCAAAGTTACCACTTTTTGTGCTTATTTTTGAACCTTAACATAAGATTAAATCTTGTTTTGCAAATTTTGTTATATGATCTTAATCAAACTCGATGCCACAGACTCTACAAACGATTATTTAAAACAACTTTCGAGTAATTCGGTTATCGAAAATTTTACGGTTATAATTTCCAAAAAGCAAACAAATGGCAAAGGACAAATGGGTGCAATTTGGAAGTCTGAATCGGGTAAAAACCTAACTTTTAGTATTTTAATCAAAAATATTCTTTGTAAATCGGAACAAATTTTTGATTTGAATGTAGCAGTTGCATCGGCAATTATTCAGGCTTTACAAACTTTAGAAATTCCAGATTTAGCTATAAAATGGCCTAACGACATCTTGTCAGGAAACAATAAAATTGGAGGGATTTTGATAGAAAATAGCTTCAAACATGACAAAACAATCGAATCTATTGTTGGAATTGGTTTGAATGTGAACCAAACTGATTTCGAAAATTTACCAAAAGCAGCGTCATTGGCAAAAATTATGCATCAAGAATACGATTTAGAGCAGCTGTTAGAAAAAATTGTTCTACAATTGAAACAAAACTGTCATTTGATTAAACAAAAAAAAGCGCAATTATTATGGGATTTTTATCACAACAGATTATTTAAAAAAGATATTACAATGGAATTTATAATCGAACTAAATTCTAGATTTAGAGGACAAATTCAAGGTGTTTCTAAAGCAGGATTACTTGAAGTTTTAATTGACGAAAACGACATTAAAACGTTCTCAATCAGAGAAATCCAAATGATTTACTGATTTATAGTTTATGCATATTATTTGCTAAATTTTCAAGGAAATTAGTAATAGGCGCTTTTATCATCATGCCAATCATTGTGTTAAATTCGCCTTCGAAATCAAGCTTTACTTCAGTACTATTTTCTGAAATAGATATTAAATTCATCGCTAATGTAAACGGAAGTTTGTCGCTTGCCGCTGCCAAAATAACTTTCGAAGTTGCAATTTTCTCTTTCATTTTTAATTTGATTTCCGGCATTCCTTTTAATCCAAAATTAAAAATATCGTCGCCTAAAATTTCAAATTTCGCAATGCTCTCTGGCATTAAAACTTCATAATTTTTAACATCAGACAAGGCATTGAATAAATATTCGGCAGATTTTGAAACGGTAACTTTTGGGCTTTCTAAATTCATTTTTTGTTTTTATTTTTTTCTAAATCTGCGTTCTGATTTCTACAAATTATTTTATTGACTTACTTCAACATTCCATTCGGCTGGATTTTTACGCCATTCCTGAAGTGTAACTTGATCTTCTTCAGTAATATATTTTTTTTCTACTGCAAAGTGAAGTAAATTTTCATAATCGCTTAAAGTATTTAATGTTACATTAGCTTTTTTGAAATTTTCGACAGCCGTTTCAAACCCATAAGAAAAAATAGCAATCATTCCCTTTACAGTTGCTCCAGCATTTTTAAGGGCTTCAACAGCAACCAAACTACTGTTTCCAGTACTTATCAAATCTTCGATAACAACAACGGTTTGTCCTTTTTGCAAAAATCCTTCCACTTGGTTTTGTCTGCCATGTTTTTTAGGTTCGGGCCGAACATATACAAAAGGTAGGCCAAGTTCTTCGGCAACTAGAATTCCAATGCCAATTGCACCTGTAGCAACGCCAGCAATTACATCAGGTTTTCCATAAATAGAAGATATTTGCTTCGAAAACTCATCTCGAATATAATTTCTAATCGCTGGAAATGAAAGTGTTAGACGATTATCACAATAAATAGGCGAGTGCCAACCCGAAGCCCATAAAAAAGGTGTTGATGGATTCAATTTAATTGCATTTATTTGTAAAAGCAATTCAGCTGTTTTTTCAGCGGTTTCTTTATTTAAAATCATAGCTACAAATGTATAAAGTTTTTGTGAACGATAAACCACTTTTTTTGACAAATGAAGTTGCCAAAGAAACCGACTTTCAGATATTTTTACTTGAAAGTATTGATATAGAGTTGCTTATAGTCAAAATGTTTAATAATAAAATTCAAAAAGCTTATCTTTATTATCCTGATGAGAAGGAAATATTAAATAAAATTAAGGAAAAAATTCCCGTAAAGAAGGCTGGTGGTGGATTAGTTTTCAACAAAAATAGAGAAGTTTTGTTCATTTTCAGAAACGGAAAATGGGATTTACCAAAAGGTGGTTGTGATAAAGGGGAAGAAATAGAAGATTGTTCCGTTCGAGAGGTCGAAGAAGAAACGGGAGTTTCAAAACTTAAAATACAAAAAAAGCTACAAAAAACATATCATATTTTTAAACGTAACGGAAAATACAGACTAAAGATAACGCATTGGTTTGAAATGATAACCGATTTTGAAGGAATTCCGGTAGGGCAAGCCAATGAAGGTATCGAGAAAGTAGCTTGGCTCAATCCCGAAGAAATCAAAGAAGCCTTAAAAAACTCGTACGAAAATATAAAGTTGTTGTTTGAGTAGGATTCGATTTCGATTTCAATGGCAATTTCAATTTCAATTTCAAAAATCAACTTCAACAATTAATTTGAATTTCAGACATCAATTTTTCAAAATACGATAAACGGGATATTGCAAATGTGCCTTTTCATAATAGGGCGATTTTTTGTGAACCCATTCGAGCTGCGCTTCTGGATTTTTAGCAAATGTGGTATCTGTTTTTATTTTTTCGCGTAATTCATGTCGTAAAGTAGGGTTTTTATTCAAAAAATCATTGGCTAAATCTTCAAAAACATAGTCGGAATAGCCTTCTTTTTGTTGTAAAATAGTATCGAAAAAATTCCAGTTAAAATAACTGTCAATCGCTTCTGGCTCAAGTGTTTCGAGCAGAAATTTGATTCCGTTTTGATTGGTCTGTATCAAATAATCGCCTTCTGAAAAAGTTTTATTTTCCAAAGTCGTTGTAACTCCCGTATCATAATGCGGATAATGTCCTTCGTAGGGGTTTTTATAGGTTTTGTAATCTGCAATTTTATAACCTTCAACAGTAATTAAGGTATCTTTTTTTAATATCGAATACGTTATTTTGGATTCTTTTATCAAATCAATTACATCCCAAAATTCTTTCGGAATTATGTAAGCTTTTGGGATTGTAATTTCTTTCACAGCCTTATAGTCTCCATAAAAATTTATCAATTCATTATAAGGTTTGTTTTTGTTATAATATAATCTTTCGCCCGTTGTAACATCACTTTTTTTGTAAATTCCTTCATAGCCCAAAAACTCAATTTTAGTAACTTTCGAGCTATCAATTTCCCATTTTATTGGGTATTTTGTTGCTTTCAGAAAATGTTGCTGGTTTTCGAGACGTTTTTCTTGTATTCTTTTAAAATTTTGATCACAATAATCTAACGTAGAAACCATAAAATCATACGTTGCTTTCACTCGTTTGCTGTATTCTTTTAGCATGTGTGTTTCGACCACAAACCCAATAGAATTAAATAATGACGTATACCCAGTTGTGTATCTAGGACTTTCAAAAAACTGCGAAAAACCTTCTTTTGGTGTGCCGTTCCAAACGTTTACATACGGAGTTGTTTCGGTTTTTTTCGATTTCAAATCGGCAACCAAACTTGGCATCATTTCGTTTTGCAGAAAAATACCAAGTGGTTTTCCGAGTTTGTTGGGTTCGGTCATGATATATGTCAATACATACTGATAATCAGCTCCATTGCTAACATGATTGTCGATAAAAATTTCAGGATTTACTTCATGATATATTTCTTTAAAACTTTTGGTATTTCTAGCATCTGATTTTATAAAATCGCGATTCAAGTCATAATTTCGAGCATTGCCTCGAAAACCGTATTCTTCAGGACCATTTTGATTGACACGACTAGTTGAATTTCGGTTTAAAGCGCCACCAATACTATAAACAGGAATTGCAACTATTACTATATTTTTCGGAATTGAAGTTTTCTTTAATGCCAAATCCCGAAACAATTGCATAGTAGCATCAATGCCATCTGGTTCGCCAGCGTGAATACCATTGTTGATTAAAATAACCGATTTGGTTTTATGAATCGCATCAAAATCAAAATTTGCATCTGAATTAAAAATGGCAATATGAAGCGGTTCTCCAGAATCGGTCAATCCCATTTGTTTGAGTTTGATAGTTTTAAAATCAGTATCTAATAACTTATAATAGGCTATTGTTTCTGTATAACTTGCCGATTGATTTCCGTTTCCTTTTTCGAAAAAAGTGGCGTAATCTGATTTTTTTTGACCAAAAATTGATGTTGAAACCAATAATATAAGGAATAGGTGAATTTTCATGATTTGAATTTTCTTCTTTTTTCAAAAGTAAGCAATTTCAATTTCAATTTCAAAAATCAATTGTAAATACTGCTACTGAAAACTTTTCAACTACCTTTGCGGCATGAATAAAAATAATAATTCCAATAAAATTCTTCTCAATTTAGGAATCGAACAACTCAACGAAATGCAAATTTTGGCAGAAGAAGCGATTTTAAACGATGCTAATATTTTACTGCTTTCGCCAACAGGATCTGGAAAAACACTCGCTTTTTTATTGCCAATTTTTCAGATGTTGCAAGAACAAATCAATCAAGTGCAATGCTTGATTTTGGTTCCGTCGCGCGAGTTGGGTTTGCAAATTGAGCAAGTTTGGAAAAAAATGGGAACTAACCATAAAGTCAACGTTTGCTATGGCGGTCATGCTATAGAAACCGAAATCAAAAACCTAAGTCAACCGCCCGCTATATTAATAGGAACGCCAGGACGAATTGCCGATCATATTGATCGCGGTTCATTCAATCCAGATACGATTCAGACTTTGATTTTAGACGAATTTGATAAATCGTTGCAACTTGGTTTTCATGAGCAAATGTCATTTATCATGCAACGTTTACCAAAATTGAACAAGCGGGTTTTGGTTTCGGCAACATCAGATATCGAAATTCCGAAATATA
This sequence comes from Flavobacterium sp., assembly GCA_031422015.1. Classification (GTDB taxonomy): domain Bacteria; phylum Bacteroidota; class Bacteroidia; order Flavobacteriales; family Flavobacteriaceae; genus Flavobacterium. The sequence continues at coordinate 28,245 of JANOPO010000012.1, forward strand.
CTCGAGTAGTTAACCCAACGGTTTTAGATTTTATTCCTTCAGAAACTGAAAAAATAAATTTGACTTCCAAATTGGTAGTTTCAAAAGATAAAGATAAGTTGCAATCGCTTTTCAATCTAATTTGTTCCTTAAAATCTGAGCAAGCTATTGTTTTTTGTAACCATCGCGATGCCGCTGAGCGCATAAGTGATACTCTAAACGAAAAAGGAATTTATGCTACCTATTATCATGGCGGAATGGACCAAGACGAGCGAGAACGGGCGTTAATTCAGTTTAGAAACGGAAGTGTAAGTTATCTTATCACAACCGATTTGGCTGCACGCGGATTGGATATTCCAGAAATGAAACACGTTATTCATTATCATTTGCCAGCCAAAGAAGACGAGTTTACGCATCGCAATGGGCGAACTGCCAGAATGTTATCCTCAGGAACAGCGTATATTTTGATTCACGAAAGTGAAAAAAAGATGGATTATTTGGATTATGGCCTGTCGGTTTTGAATGTCGATGCATCTACAACCTTACCCAAAGCGCCTCAATTTCAGACTATTTATATCAGTGGTGGTAAGAAAACTAAACTCAACAAAATTGATATCGTTGGTTTCTTTTCGCAAAAAGGAAAACTCGATAAAGGAGATTTGGGTTTAATTGAAGTGAAAGACTTTGTATCGTTTGCTGCTGTAAAATCGAAAAAAGTTACGGATTTATTAAAAAACATTCGTGACGAAAAAATGAAAGGCAAGAAGTTTAAGATTGAAGTGGCTAGGAAAGTGGTTAAGAAAGAAGAGTAGGGAGCAGTTTGCAGTTTTCAGTCTCAGTTTTCAGTTAATGTTTATTGAAGTTACAATAGATTTTCTAATTTCAAAAAGATTTTTCCAAGTAAGATTGCAATTCCAAAACTAATTAATGTTCCAATCAATTATATATTCAGTTAACTTAAAAATATATAAAAAGTTGGTCATAAAAAGCCATTTTTGCAAAATTGCCCTTTTTAAGCCAATTTATCAAATTCAAATAGATTAAAATTCGGCAAAGAGTATTTGTAAAAAAGACAGCACTTTTTAGCCAATTTTACGATATAGGCCTAAAAAAGCCAACTGACTAAAATCACCTTAATTATAAAGGATTAGATAATCTTTGTCAAACTAAATCCTCACAGCATCAGGCACCAACAACTCATATTCGCCACCATTTCTTATCACATCGCGCACAATACTTGAACTAATATAAGAAGTTTTTGCGGCTGTAAGCAAAAAGACAGTTTCTATTTTTGATAAGCGTCTGTTGGTGTGCGCTATTGCTTTCTCGAACTCAAAATCGGCTGGATTGCGCAAACCTCGAAGTATGAATTGGGCTTTTATTTTTTTGCAAAAATCAATTGTCAAGCCTTCATAAGTAACTACCGAAATTTTGGGTTCGTCGGCAAAAGCTTCTTCTATAAAACGTTTTCTGTCTTCTAAAGTAAACATGTATTTTTTTTCGGCATTGATTCCGATTGCCACAACAATTTCGTCAAAAAGAGGCAAACTTCTTTTGATAATATCATAATGTCCTAATGTTATTGGGTCGAACGATCCTGGAAATATTGCTTTTTTCATTTGTTTTATTTAGTCCAAATTGGTTTTCTGGCCAAAGCAATTTGTATTTCGTTATCCAACAAATCGCTCATAGTTGCATTTGCAATTGCAGCTTGCTGCGGAAAAATACTTTGTGGCGACAATCCTGGATTGGTATTTATTTCTATAAAATGTGGAATTCCGTCCATGATTATAAAATCGGATCTCGAAAAACCATTCATATTCAATGATTCGTATACTTTTTTGGCAGTTTCTTTGACTAAATTTTCTGTCTCTATTGATAAATCGGCTGGCGTAACTTCAGTTGATTTGCCCAAATATTTGGCTTCATAATCAAAAAAATCATTTTCGGACAGGATTTCGGTGATGCCCATAACTTTGGTTTCGCCTTTATATTTCATAACGCCAACCGATACTTCACGACCTTTTAGTAATGATTCGATCAAGATGTCATTGTCTTCGGCAAATGCAAAATCAAGAGCTTTTTGGAATTCGTCCAATGAATTTACTCTCGAAACACCGAGCGAACTTCCTGATTGGTTGGGTTTTACGAAAAAAGGCAAACCCAATTCGGCAGCGATTTTGTCGCCATCTATATTTTGACCTTTTGTGATATAGATAGACTTTGCTTTTGGAATATCAAATTTTGATAAAACCGATAAAGTATCTCGTTTATTAAACGTTAATGCTGATTGGTAGAAGCTGCAACCTGTATAAGGTAAATCAATTAATTCCCAAAAAGCTTGCATATGTCCGTCTTCGCCTGGCGTACCGTGAATGGTGTTAGAAATTACATCAAATCTAACGGTATTATTGTCTTTTATAAACGAAAAATCGGCTTTATTGATTGGATATTTTTTATCGTCGATTAAACAATACCAATCGTTTTTAAGGATATGAACTTCATAGATTGAATATTTTTTTTTGTCTAAATTATTCAGAATCAATTGACCACTTCTTAAAGAAATAACCGATTCGTCGGAGTATCCGCCCATAACGACTGCTACGTTCATAGTTTATTTTTAGAATTAATTATGAAATTTACATGAAGTTCTAGCCCTGATAGCAGTGAAAATCCTTTATTTTCTATGCTGCGCAGCAAGTATAGAAAATAAAGATTGTAACGAATAGCAGGAAATAGCTCCAAAAATCAAAAACAAAATTATCATTTTTTTTCAAACGAAATCCCTTTTCTAATTTATATATTTGCATAAATATTTATTTATGAGCTTAAGAAAATATCTTACGAGCAAAATCTTTATCGGACAAGCACTTGCAGCAGTCACTATTATATGTGTTTTTACGTATTTGTTTATGTTTTGGCTAACGTTTACAACCAATCATGGCGAAGAAATTATAGTTCCTAATTTGAGTAAACTTACTGAGGAACAGGCAGAAGATGCTCTGGACGACCTCGATCTTGACTATGTAATGTTGGATAGTGTAGATTTTAATAAAAGTTTTCCAAAATATACCGTTGTAGAGCAAGATCCTTTGCCTGGTGCAAAAGTTAAGAAAAACAGAAAAATATATTTTAAGTTGAATTCGGCAGGTTTCAAGATGGTTATAATCCCGAATCTTATCGAAAAAACATACCGTCAAGCGGTTCCAACGCTAAAATCTCTTGGGTTGGAAGAAGGAGAAATTAAATATGTTCCGTATTTGGGTAAAGATATGGTGCTCGAAATGTTTTGCAATGGCAAAAAACTAAAACTTGGCGATAAAGTACTAAAATCTTCTAAAATAAGTTTGGTTCTAGGAGACGGAAAAGTAGGTTTTGAAGAAGCTACAGATACCTTACAATCTACAGAAACCCCAATCGAAACTCCCGCAGAAACTCCAAAAACTGATGAATAACTCAGAAATTCAAGAAGTAAACGAAAGCGAATTATTCGAACATTTCAAATTTGAAGTTCCCAAAGGGCAATTATTGCTTCGCATTGACAAGTATTTGATGGGAGTGTTGCCTAATGCTACACGCAACAAGATTCAAAACGCCGCGATTTCCGGAAATATTTTTGTAAATAATCTTACCGTAAAATCTAATTATAAAGTCAAACCGCTTGATGTTGTGCAAGTCATGTTGTCGCATCCGCCGTTTGAGAACCGTGTTGATCCAGAGGATATTCCGCTAGATATTGTTTATGAAGACGATGCACTTTTGCTCATTAATAAACCAGCAGGATTGGTGGTGCATCCGGGACATGGAAATTATACAGGAACTTTGGTAAATGCTTTGGCGTTTCATTTTGAAAATTTACCAAAAAATTCTAGCGAACGCCCGGGATTGGTACATCGTATTGATAAAGACACGACGGGACTTTTGGTAATTGCCAAAACCGAAGCTGCTATGACGCACTTGGCAAAGCAATTTGAAGCCAAAACTACCGAACGTGAATATATTGCTATTGTTTGGGGTAATGTCAACGAAGATCAAGGAACGATTGAAGGCAATATCTCACGTCACGTTCGCGATCGCATGCAAATGTCGGTTTTTGATGATCCAGAGATTGGCAAACCAGCCGTTACGCATTACAAAGTTTTGGAGCGTTTTGGTTATGTAACTCTTGTTTCTTGTATTCTCGAAACGGGGCGTACACACCAAATTCGAGTGCACATGAAGCATATAGGGCATACACTTTTTAATGACGAGCGCTATGGCGGAAATCTCATTTTGAAAGGAACTACTTTTACCAAATACAAACAGTTTATAGATAATTGTTTTAAAATTTTGCCACGACAAGCTTTGCATGCAAAAACCTTAGGATTTATTCATCCAACCACTAGCCAAATGATGCGTTTTGATACTGAAATTCCGCAAGACATGCAGGATTGCATCGAAAAGTGGCGTTCTTATTCCACAACTGTTGCTTTGGAGGAAGAGTAGTTTTTCTTGGAGCTATTTCCCGCTATTCGTTTCAATCTTGCTTCTTCCACTTCGTTCCAGAGCAAGGATTTTCACTGCTATCGGGGCTAGGGCATTCGTCTAAAATCGCAGCTTTGTTTTTTAAAACAAAATACTTTCAGAACCAAAATCAAAAAAGTATATTTACAAAATCGTAAAAATCCCCCAATTACACTTGTATGAATTTGGAAAATAATCCAGTAGCCAAAGAAAAACTAATCGAAATTATTGAGCCACAACTCAATATAATTTTAACAACTAGTGAGGACGATGACCGTCCTGTTTTTATTTCAGGAAACTTTAATAAATGGGTTACACAAGATTTACTTTTTCAAATGGAAAAGGTTGGTCAAGGATTGTATCATTTCAAATTCAACGAAGATTTTATATATACAGATGATTTATTATACAAATTTACAAAAGGCGATTGGAGCGAAGTTGAAATCGACAAATATGGCAATCGAACAGAAAATAGATTATGCAATCAAAAAAACGGTGTCCGCAAAGAACATGTTGCAAAATGGCGTCGCAATTGGTTGCCTTTCAAGCCTAATTTTTTGCCAATTGTAAAACTCATTTCCGAAGAGTTCGAGATTCCACAACTCAATAAAACACGTCGGGTTTGGGCGCTTTTACCCCATGATTATGATTCGTCGTCCGATAGTTATCCTGTTTTATATTTGCAAGACGCACAAAATTTATTTAATGAAAATGCCAAGTATGGCAACTGGGAAATTGATAAGAAATTGGCTGTTATGTCAGAATATAATATCGGAAATATTATAGTTATAGCCGTGGAACATGCTGAAAAAGAACGTATACAGGAATATAATGTAGGCAACACAGTTCTTGGTCGTGGTCAAGGAAAAAAATACATTCGATTTCTAACAGATACTTTGAAACCTTTTGTTGATGCTAATTTTAGAACCAAACCACAAAGAGAAAATACTGGTGTTGGAGGTAGCTCTATGGGCGGATTGGTAAGCATATTTTCTGGAATTATGTATCCAGAAGTTTTTGGAAAGTTGATGATTTTTTCACCATCACTTTGGGTTGTTCCTAAAATAAAATTATCGTTTTTGGATATGGACGAGCCACAACAAACCCGAATATATTTGTACGCTGGTGGCGATGAAAGTGCCACGATGATTGACCACGTTACTAATTTCAAAAAAAGATTATTAAAAAAAGAAGGTTTTACTGATAAAATGAAAATTAAGTCAAGCATAAATTTGCTTGGTAAGCATAATGAGCAATTCTGGAGCGATGAGTTTCCGAAGGCTATCGAATGGTTATTTTTTAGCAATAAAGAAGATTAACATATGCTAACAAATTTTTTAATTACAATACTATGAAAATAATTTACAGTCAATCTATATCAGAATATAAAAGTGTACTTATTGTTCCTGTTGTTGAAAGCGAAAATGCTATTGTTTTTGAGAATAATGAGGTGTCTATAAAATTATTTTCTGGCAAAAAAGATACTTTTTATGCTTTGGAGCACAAAAATGCTTTTGTTATTTATATTGGGCTTGGCGAGAAGCCAAATTACAAAACTATCAAAAACTGTTTTAGACGAATTGTCACAAAGCAAGAATCAAATTTTGAATTAGCTGCAAGTATAATTTTTTCAAATCAATTTACAGCTGATCAAATAGAGGCTAGTTTATCAGGTTTTATTTTGGGATCATACAAATTGGAGCATTACAAAAAGGATAAAAAAACGCATCCTATTATAAAAGAAGATTTTCAATTGGAAATTGTTTCAGAGAAAGATATTTCTAAGTCAGTTAATAAAGGTATTGAAATTGGCTTGGCGCAAATCGAAACAATGACTTTGGTAGATTTGCCTTCTAATACTGTTACTCCAAAATATCTTGCGGATTGGGCAATAAAAGCAGGAAAAGAATCAGGGTTTTCGGTTACTGTTTTTGGCAGACAAAAATCACAAGAAATTGGATTACATGCTTTTTTATCTGTCGGGCAAGGAAGTCAACACGAACCTCAATTTATTATTTTGGATTACGAACCAAAGAAATCGCTCAAACATATTGGATTGGTCGGAAAAGGTGTTACGTTTGATACTGGCGGTCTAAATATAAAAACCGCCGGAATGGTTCACATGAAATGCGATATGGCTGGCGCTGCTGCTATAATGTGCGCCATGCAACTAATTGCCAAATTGAAGTTGCCCAATAGAGTTACGGCAATCGTGCCAGCATGCGAAAACGCTATTGATGCTAAGTCATTTCTTCCAAGTGATGTGATACAAAGTTACGGAGGGCATTCGATAGAAATTATAGATACCGATGCTGAAGGACGACTTATTTTGGCCGATGGATTATCGTATTTGATAAAAAATTATAAACCTGAAATTGTTATTGATATTGCAACATTAACGGGAAGCGCAGTGGGTACTTTTGGGTATGAATGTGCTGCACTTTTTTCGAATGATAGTACAGTTTCAAATAAAATTCGAGAAATAGGGGAGTCAATTGGAGAGCGTTCGTGGACTTTACCATTATGGGATGATTATAAATCTGATATTGAAAGCGAAATAGCAGATGTTAAAAATTTTTCTGGTAAGCCAGTTGCAGGAGCTATTTCTGCTGCAAAGTTTTTAGAATTTTTTACAGACAATCATCCATCATGGACACATCTTGATATTGCTGGTGTGGCTTTTGGCGATGATGAATTTGCCAAAACCAAGCATGCTAGTGCTTATGGCGTACATTTAATTACTAAATTTATAGAAAATATTTAATTATGGAAAATATAGAAAAAAACTTTATATGCATCTCAAATTATTTTAAAGGGAATGATTTTTTAATTAATTTAAAAAAGTTAGGAAATAAAGTTTATTTGATAACTTCCGAAAAACTGAGAGATAAACCTTGGGCTACAGACTATATAGACGAAATATTTTTTATGCCAGGACAAGATGTAGACTGGAATTTGAATGATTTATTGGATGGAGTTGCTGGAATTATGCGCCATAAAAAAATTGATGCTATTGTTGCATTGGACGATTTTGATGTTGAAAAAGCTACTTTTTTGAGAGAAAATCTTAGAGTTGATGGAATGGGTCAAACCACAGGTCGTTATTTTCGCGATAAGTTGGCTATGCGAATAAAAGCGAAAGACGATGGAATTCCTGTTCCTGCATTTTCGGCGTTATTTAACGACGAAGAAATCAATAGTTTTGCTGATACCGTTGCAGCGCCATGGGTACTGAAACCAAGATCTGAAGCTTCTGCATCGGGTATTATGAAAGTGTATTCTAAAGATGATTTATGGCAAAAAATCCATGATTTGGGCGAAAATCGAATTAAATATTTGGTAGAGCAATTTAAACCAGGTGCAGTGTATCATTGTGACGGAATTAATTGGCAAGGAAAAGTATTGTTTAGTTTAACATCTCAATATTTGGCCACACCAATGGAAATTTCTCAAGGTGGCGGAATTTTTAGAAGTGCAAATATTCCATATAATACGGATGATGATAAAGCTATTAAAAAGATGAATGAAGCGGTGATGAAAGCTTTTGGAATGCAACATGGTGCCAATCATACTGAATTCATCAAGTGTAATGAAGATGGAAAAATATACTTTTTAGAAACAGCTTCCCGTGTTGGTGGCGCACATTTAGC
>JANOPO010000013.1:0-81139 GCA_031422015.1 Flavobacterium sp.
CTCTTAAATTAACTGATTTTATTGTTTTTGCTAAATAGTGTTGTGAATAAACTGAACTAATAGAAATTAAAAATAGACAAAGTAATAATAGTTTTTTTTTCATTTTGATTGTTTTATGGTAATGTTTTAATTCTCGACTTCTGCGGTAAAATGGCTGGTAACTAGTACATAAGTCTGATAAATACAGACCTTTTATACCAAAATTGGTACGCTTTGTCTGATAACTGTCAGATTTATTTTTCAAATATAAAAAATAATTTTTTATAAATCATCAAATGGACTTTTAATTTGTTGAATACTCTTTGTACTAACATGTGTGTATATTTCGGTCGTTTTGCTACTGCTATGTCCGAGTAATTCTTGTATGTATCTCAAATCTGTGCCGCTCTCAAGCAAGTGTGTAGCATAACTGTGTCTCAACCAATGCAAGGAAACAGGTTTTGATATCTTTACTTTCTTAAGTGCTTGTTTTAAAACGCTTTGTATGCTTTTTTCAGAATAGGGCTTCCCTGACTGATCACCTTCAAACAAATAAGTTGTAGGTTTATAAAGGCCGTAATATTGCCGAAGCATCTCTAAAATTTTGGGGCTCAAAGGAGCAATTCTATCTTTTTTTCCTTTGGAATTTTTGAGCAACACAATGTTTCTTTTTGAATCAATATGTACTGGTTGGAGTGCCAATAATTCGCCGCAGCGTAAACCACAACTGTAAATTAAGCAAAGCATCGTTTTATGTTTGATGTTGCTATGAGCATTCAATATAAGTTTTACTTCTTCTTTACTCAAAACGTTGGGTAATACTTTTGCTCGCTTTGGGCGGTGAATTTTATCAATTTCAATTTTAGTTTCTTTAACTATTTTAAAATATAATTTGATCGCATTCACAATTTGATTTTGGTAGGAAGCCGACAGATTATTTTTTAAAATATACTCATTATTATATACAATTACATCTTCGTTGGTAATGTCGGAAACCAATTTTTCCTTATAAAAAACCAAAAATGATTTCAACGCGTCACTATAAGTGTTTATTGTACTTTCACTATATCGTTTTGAACGAAGCCACTGTTTGAATTTTTCGATTTGAACGATGCCGTCATTTGAGAGACTATTTTTTCTTTCAATTTTAAATCGAATTTGATTTTCGAATGTGTTCGGTACATGCCAAACTCTAAGTGTTTGGCTCCATCTTGAACCTGCGACTTTTTTTATGCGAACAATTAAATCTGGATTTCTTTCAAAAATAACTCCGATGCGTTCTTCTCCTTTGTGTTTTATGAGTTTTGCTTCCCAGTTCATGGCGTTTATAATTTAGGCTAATAAAATTAAATAAAAAAATCCGTTTTGCACTAACAAAACGGATAAATTTAAAATTTAATAGCTACAATTTGATATTACAAATGAATTACTTCGCCATAGGCATCTGCAACTGCTTCCATAACAGCTTCGCTCATTGTTGGATGCGGATGAATTGTTTTTAGTATTTCGTGTCCGGTAGTCTCTAGTTTTCTTGCAACAATTGCTTCGGCAATCATATCTGTGACGCCAGCACCAATCATGTGGCAACCTAACCATTCGCCGTATTTGGCATCAAAAATTACTTTTACAAATCCGTCGGGCGTGCCAGATGCTTTTGCTTTTCCGGAAGCCGAGAATGGAAATTTCCCAATTTTTAAATCATATCCTTTTTCGCGAGCTTGTTTTTCGGTCAATCCTACAGATGCAATTTCTGGAGTTGCGTAGGTACAACCGGGAACATTTCCATAATCGATAGGATCAACATGTAAACCAGCAATTTTTTCGACACAATTAATTCCTTCTGCCGAAGCAACATGCGCCAAAGATTGTCCAGGTGTAACATCGCCAATAGCATAATATCCGGGAATGTTGGTTTGTGAAAACGCATTTACCAAAATTTTATCTTTATCAGTCGCGATGCCTACTTCTTCCAAACCAATATTTTCGATGTTGGTTTTGATTCCAACCGCCGAAAGCAAAATGTCGGCTTCCAAAACTTCTTCTCCTTTGGCCGTTTTTACAAATGCTTTTACGCCTGATCCCAGAGTGTCTATGCGCTCAACAGAAGAAGAAGTCATTATTTTTACTCCTGCTTTTTTCATTGAACGTTCCATTTGTTTCGAAATATCTTCGTCTTCAATAGGCACAATATTTGGCATAAATTCTACAATCGTAACATCGGTTCCCATGGCGTTATAGAAATGTGCAAATTCAACTCCAATAGCACCAGAACCTACGATAATCATGGATTTTGGCTGGCTTGGCAAGGTCATTGCTTGGCGGTATCCAATTACTTTTACGCCATCTTGAGGCAAACTAGGAAGTTCTCTTGATCTAGATCCTGTTGCAATAATGATATGGTCTGCCGAATATTCGGTTACCTTATTATCTTTATCAGTAACATCGATTTTCTTGCCTGGTTTCAATTTTCCGTAACCATCAATAACATCAATTTTATTTTTTTTCATCAAAAATTGTACGCCTTTGCTCATGTCGCCCGCTATATTTCGGGAGCGATTCACCACGGCATTAAAATCTTTATCATATTCTTTAATAGTCAATCCATAATCAGAAGCATGTTTTAAATATTCAAATACTTGAGCCGATTTTAGCAAGGCTTTTGTTGGAATACAACCCCAATTAAGGCATACGCCACCCAAACTTTCTTTTTCGATTACCGCTACTTTAAAACCTAGTTGGGACGCCCGAATTGCTGTTACATATCCGCCTGGTCCACTTCCTAAAACTATAATATCGTATTTCATTTTATATGTTATTTTTCTGTTAGCGAATTTAAGGAATTATTTTAAATTGGAAATTATTTTTGGTCTAAAGATGCAATCAAGTTTTCAACGGTTATTTTTTGGGTTGCATATTTGGTCTGAAGTGCCGATCCTTCGCCCATTCGGGTATAATATTCTAATCCTTTTTTGGCAAAAAAGAGTTTATGAAAATTGGATATTTCGACAATTTCGGCATAGATGTTATGAAAATTCATATCATAGTACGCTTGCCATTCGCGTTCGTTTTTGTCTTCTATATATGGTTGCACTGTTTTTTGGCGCACATGAACCATTTCGTGTTTGAGAAGCGAAAGCATTAGTGGTAGTGGAAACTCAAAAGTGTTTTCTGGAATTCGAAGTATTTGTGGCTCTCCAAATAGACCTTCGGTTGTCATTAATATAAAATCAGGTTTGGCAACTTCTCTAAGTTCGATGGATTTTAGATTTTCGGTTTCAAGATTGAATTTTTTCAGAATCCAATGCGTAGCATCAATCGTTCTTCCTTGCAGATGGAAAGTATTTATTTTGGATGATATTTTCTCGAACTTCATTTTATTTTCCTGCTAATTTCTTAATTAACGAAACAATTGTTGTTGCTAAAATCGCACCTGAAAATGCCAAAAATATATCTTTTTGTGCGTCCCAAATATCGCCTTGCGTGCCCAAATAAGCATCGCCTTGCGCTTTGAAGAAAACATCGGCTACGGCCCATTCTATCAATTCGTAAAAACCGCTTACTGACAAAGTTACTTCAATAGGTAAAGTCCAAGCAACCCATGTTGGAAATTTAAGCCAACGCAAAAACATTTCGCGCATTGGGTAGGCTAATAAAAATCCGAAGCTAAAATGCACTATACGATCATAATGATTTCTTGATAACTCAAAATAATCTTTGAGCCAATAGCCAAATGGGTTTTCGGCATAGGTATATTTGGATCCGTACACGTGAAGACATAAATAAACACAAATTAACAAATAACTTAAATCGCTGAAAATAAATTTTTTATAAGTATAAATTAGAAATCCTAGAAACAGAAATACCAGAGTATTTTCGAGAATCCAATTGGCTGTATCGGTATTGCCTATGTAGGAATTAATCCAACAAATTAGAAAAAAACCAATAAAAACTTTCAGCCAAATATTAGTTTTTAAATGTGTTTTATGTTCAGAAATTGCAAGTGTAAATGCCATCATTTAGTTTTATTTAGAGTGAAACTTCGACCGCAAATTGCGAATCGTAAAGTTTTTTATAATACCCTTCAGGTTTAGTAAGAAGCTGATTGTGATTGCCTTCTTCAACAATTAATCCTTTGTCCATAACGATAATTTTATCAGCATTGACGATGGTTGCCAAGCGATGCGCAATAACTATTGAAGTACGATCTTTCGTAATGGTTTCAGTTGCTTTTTGAATCAATTCTTCGCTGTAGGTATCTATGGATGAAGTGGCTTCGTCCAAAATTAGAATACTCGGATTACTAACGTAGGCTCGCAAAAAGGCTATTAATTGTCGTTGTCCTGACGAAAGCATTACGCCACGCTCTTTAACATTGTACTCATAATTATCGGGTAAACTCATGATAAAATCATGAACACCAATTTTTTTTGCTGCTTTTACTACTTCATCTTTAGAAATTTCGGGATTGTTGAGCGTAATATTGCTCAGAATTGTATCTGCAAACAAAAACACATCTTGCAAAACAACCGCAATTTGTTTCCGAATTGAAGAAAGTGAATACTCGTTTACATTATGATTGTCAATATAAATGCTACCCGAATTTATTTCATAAAAACGATTTAGTAAGTTGATTATTGTCGATTTTCCTGCGCCAGTCGATCCAACAATGGCAATGGTCTCGCCAGCATTGACTTTAAAATCGATTCCTTTGATGACTTCTTCATTTTCTAAATAGCCAAACCTAACATTTTTAAACTCAATATTTCCATCAAAAATTGGTGCTTCAATCGTTCCAGTATCTTGAATTTGATCTTTGGTATCGAGAATATCAAAAACCCGATTGGCAGCAATCATACCCATTTGCATTTCGTTAAACTTATCTGCAATTTGTCGCAGCGGATTAAACAACATTCCGATGAACATGGTATAGGAAAACAAATCGCCAAAAGTGGTGAAATTGTCTCCATTTAATATTTTTATTCCGCCATAAAGCACCACAAAACCTAAGGTTAGCGAGGTAATTATATCTGCAATCGGAAAAAAAATAGAGTTGTAAAGAATTGTTTTTATCCAAGCTTGGTTGTGTTTGCCATTGATTTGACTAAACTTTTCGGCTTCAATATATTCTCTATTGAACAATTGTACGATTTTCATACCCGTAACGCGTTCTTGTACAAAGGTATTCATGTTCGCAATTTGGGTGCGCACTTCTTCGAAAGCGACTTGCATTTTTTTCTGAAAAATTCGAGTAAAAAACACCAAAATAGGCATGGCAACTATCACAATCCAAGTGAGTTTGTAGTTCATATAAAGCATAAAACCAAGAACAACAATCATTTTCATCAAATCGCTAATAATCATAAAAAGACCTTGACTGAAGATTTTTGCAATTGCCTCAAGATCAGAAACCGATCGTGTAACGAGTTGTCCAACAGGCGCATTATCGTAATATTTCATTCGGAAACTCAGCATATGCTTAAAAAGTTTTACTCGAATATCTTTAACGATATCTTGACCCAACCAATTGGCCCAATACACAAAGAAAAATTGTGATACAACTTCTAGGATTAGTACAATTCCCATCAGAATAATATAATACAAAAGTCCTTGTTGGTCTTCAGTTTTGATGTATCCATCAACGGTGTGCTTGAGCAAATAGGGGCGAAGTGCCGAAAAAACAGAAAGCGAAACAGCAAAACCAATCACGCCATAAAAACGATTTTTATAGGGTTTGGTGTATTCAAGAATACGTTTGAATATATTGGTATCGAATGCTTTGGCTTTCATTAATTTTTAGATTTTTAGAAAGTTAGATAATTAGATTTTTTGAATTTGTGCTGTTGAAAATATGAAATATAATTTCATCTAACAATCTTTTTTCTCTTGATCTCTCATCTTTTAGTCTTTTCTCTTTTCGTCTTTTTTCTCTTCATCTAAATAATCATACTCAATTTTGGTGAGAAACAATCCTTTTGCAGGAACTGAAAAACCTGCTTTTCTGCGGTCTTTACTTTCTATAATTGAAATGAATTCGGGCAAAGATACTTTTTCTATTCCAATATTTATCATAGTGCCGACGATGGCTCGCACCATATTGCGCAAGAAACGATCGGCGGTGATGGTAAAAATAATTTGATTTTCGTTTTGTGTCCAAATGGCTTCATAGATTTTGCAATTGAAAGTTGCTACGTCGGTTTGTACTTTCGAAAAGCATTGAAAATCACTATAATTGAGTAGTACTTTACACGCTTCGTTCATTGCATTGATATCCAATTTTTGCAAACAAAACCAACTTAAATCGTCTGTAAAAACATCTTTCTGAGCTGTTATATGATATTCGTAAGTGCGACTTTTGGCATCAAAACGAGCATGAGCATCATCTTCAACTTGAATAATATCAAAAACGGCTATGTCTTTCGGGAGAAAAGAATTGAGCTTGTGGAGGATTGTTGGCGTATTTATATCGGAATCATAATCGAAATGAGCATACATCATTCGGGCATGAACACCAGTATCGGTGCGACCTGCGCCCATGCAATCTATGGTTGTGTTTAGGATTGTAGAAAGCGCTTTGTTGAGCGTTTCTTGTACCGAAACGGCATTGGGTTGTTGCTGCCAGCCGTGAAAATGGGTTCCGTTGTAAGAAAAATGTATGAAATAGCGCACTTTAGAATTCAGATTAAAGATTTCAGATTTCAGAAATCACGATTGGTTTTATTTTTGCAAATTTACAAAGATTTTGGTTGTTTTTGAATTTTTAAATTGAAGAAAATTGTTTAATTTTGGCCAAAATAACCAGCCCAGATAGCAGTGGAAATCCTTTTTAAAAATGTTACACTGAGCTTGTCGAAGTGTTATATTTTTAAAAAGATTGAAACGTATAGCTGGAAATTGCTCCAAAAAAACCAATTTTGAAAAAAATTCTTTTACTCTCAGATACTCATAGTTATATAGATGATGCGATTTTGAAATATGCACATCTTGCCGATGAAGTTTGGCATGCTGGCGATATTGGCGATCAAATTGTTACTGATAGTCTAAAGAAAATAAAGTCTTTGCGAGCTGTTTATGGTAATATTGACGACAAGTCAGTTCAACTTCTTTTTCCGTTAAACAACCGATTTATGTGCGAAGGTGTTGATGTTTTAATCACGCATATTAGTGCCAATCCTCGAAAATTTAATCCAACTTTGAAACAAGAATTGATTGATAATCCTCCAAAATTATTTATTTGTGGTCATACGCATGTTTTAAAAGTACATTATAATAAGAAGAAAAATTTTTTGGCAATGAATCCCGGCGCTTGTGGCATTTTTGGAAGTCATTCTGTTAGAACAATGCTTCGGTTTGTAATTAATGGCGAAAAAATTAGCGATTTAGAAGTTATTGAGTTGGGTAAACGATGAAGTTTTGAATAATTTTTTGAACCAAAGAAATAAATGATTTTAAAAGCTAGTATTGCCGATATTCCGAAATTAAAAGCGTTGATAAACTCTGCGTATATAGGAGAATCTTCCGAGAAAGGTTGGACTACAGAAGCATCAATTTTGAGAGGAATTCGAATTGATGAGCCAGAATTAATTGCTGTAATGAGTACACCAAACGCTACAATTTTTAAGTATCAGCCAGAAAACGAAATTTTGGGATGTGTGTTGCTTGAGGAAAAAGTGGGTACATTATATTTGGGTATGTTCTGCGTAAATCCTGAATTGCAAAATAGGGGTATTGGAAAAAAAATATTGCAATTTGCTACAGATTTTGCAATAAGTAAAAGTTTGCCACGAATTGTCATGACCGTTATATCGATTAGATCGGAGCTTATTGCATGGTACAAACGTCATGGTTATGAGGATTTAGGAAAACGAGAACCTTTTCCAGATGGCTACGAGCAGGATATTTTAGGTAATGATCAATTGGAGTTTGTGGTTCTTGAAAAAATAATTTTTGTATGACAAAAAAATCCGAAACTTTCGTCTCGGATTTCCTTCGCACTAATAAACTAAGTTTATAGGTTTATCTCAATCTATCCACAGATTTTACGAGATCTTCGTCCTTCTTGATGGCTTTGTTGGCCAAAACCAACAATACGATAGCAACAATAGGCAGAAACATCCCAATACCTTTCTCAGAAACTGCAGGAGTTTCTCCAGATACATTTAGTGAACGATATACAAACAATCCTAATAAAATTAAATTTAATATCATGTTCAATCTGCCAATTACAAATTGATTTTGTCGTTTGTTGTACATTAAAATTCCTAACAATGAAAGGGTTGTGCTTAATCCAAACAATATTACATAAAGTTGGTTTTGCATAAAATAGAAATCGACTTTAGGCTCGATGGTCCATAATTTAAAAACAAACGGCAAAATACCAGTTATTATCAAAGAACCAAGTAGATATAAAGTTTGAATTCGTTGGAGCATTATTTATAAATTTCATTGGCAAAAATATATTTTCTTTTTTAGAAAAACTATTGGAATTCAAAAATATATTTGTATTATTGCAATGAAAATAAGTAAATACCTCATTTTACGTCTGTTTCAACATCACAAATATTTTACCGATAATTACAATTCACCAAAATCATTTTAAACTTATAGAACATTTATGTTTGACATTTCTGTATTAAAAGGAATGAAGCTTACTCAGCTTCAAGACATTGCAAAATTAGCAAAAACTATAAAATTTGCTGGAGTAAAAAAAGAAGCTTTAATAGATTTGATAGCATCGCAGCAAAGCACTTCTGAAATTATAAAACAAGAAAAAAACAGTGAAAACAAGCTTAAACGTGCACGTATTTCGTCTGAAAAAGCATCTATAGTGGAAGCTTCTGAGCCTACCACGCTATTCTCTGCTGTTGAAGTTTCTCTAGTTGAAAAGATTGAAGAAGCACCTATCGACGAAGTTCTAAAAAGCAATGCTGATAAAAAAGTCACGAAGTTTAGCAAAGCAGAATATGAAAAAAAAGTTGCAAAAAAACTAGAAAAACAAGCTACCGCTGAAGCCACTGGAGACGACACTGTTAAAATAGAAATTGTTGAAAATATAGATTTAGATAAAGTTGAAGAAACAACAGAAATCGTAAAAAATCCAAACCCAAATCAGAATAAAAACCATAACCAAAATCCAAACCAAAACGGTAACGGGAATCAAAATCCAAATTTTAAGAAAAAACAAAATAACTTTAGAGATTCCGATTTTGAGTTTGACGGAATTATAGAAAGCGAAGGCGTTCTAGAAATGATGCCCGATGGTTATGGCTTTTTGCGATCGTCAGATTATATGTATTTGGCTTCGCCCGACGATATCTATTTATCGACTTCTCAAGTGCGATTGTTTGGTTTAAAAACAGGAGATACTGTCAAGGGTGTTGTTCGTCCGCCGAAAGAAGGCGAGAAATTTTTCCCATTAGTTCGCGTTCTTAAAATTAATGGTCATGATCCCCAAGTAGTTCGTGATCGTGTTTCGTTTGAACATTTAACGCCAGTTTTCCCGTCAGAAAAATTTAAAATCGCCGAACGCGGAAGTTCTGTTTCTACCAGAATTATAGATTTATTTTCGCCAATAGGTAAAGGCCAACGTGGTATGATTGTGGCACAACCTAAAACAGGTAAAACCATGTTATTGAAGGATATAGCAAATGCAATTGCCGCTAATCATCCTGAAGTATATTTGATTGTGTTGTTAATAGACGAACGCCCCGAAGAAGTTACTGATATGCAAAGAAGTGTTCGTGGCGAAGTAATTGCCTCTACATTTGATAAAGAACCTCAAGAACATGTAAAAATCGCAAATATAGTACTCGAAAAAGCAAAAAGATTGGTCGAATGTGGTCATGATGTTGTAATTCTGTTAGATTCGATTACACGTTTGGCAAGAGCATACAATACAGTACAACCTGCATCTGGTAAAGTATTGAGTGGTGGTGTTGATGCCAATGCGCTTCAAAAACCAAAACGTTTCTTTGGAGCTGCTCGAAACATCGAAAATGGTGGTTCGTTGAGTATTATTGCTACTGCATTGACCGAAACAGGGTCGAAAATGGACGAAGTTATCTTCGAAGAATTTAAAGGAACTGGTAACATGGAATTGCAATTGGATCGTAAAATTGCCAATAGAAGAATATTCCCAGCAATTGATCTTACATCATCAAGTACACGTCGTGATGATATGTTATTGGATGAGAAAACGTTAAAACGTATGTGGATTTTAAGAAAATTTCTCGCCGATATGAATCCTGTAGAAGCAATGGACACAATCAATGATAAAATCAAAAAAACCAGAAATAACGAGGAGTTTTTAATTTCAATGAATGATTAATTAGGTAGATTTTTAAAACAGATAAAATTATTTTACCGCAATCATCGAAATTTCAACATTTACGCCACGTGGCAAACCTGCCACTTGCACAGTTTCGCGCGCTGGAGCAGTGTTTTCGTCAAAATAGCTAGCATATACTTTATTAATAGTAGCAAAATCATTCATATTCATAATGAAAATGCTAGTTTTTACAACGTTTTCAAATGTCATAGCTGCAGCTGCAAGCACGGCCTTCATGTTTTGCATCACTTGGCTGGTTTCGGTTTCGATATCATCAAGAACCAACTGCATTGTTTCGGGATCCAAAGCTATCTGTCCAGAAGTGTATAATGTATTTCCTGACAAAACCGCCTGATTGTATGGGCCAATTGGAGCTGGAGCCTTTGCGGTTGTTATTACTTTTTTCATATATTTATTGTTAATAATCTGAAATTACTTCTATCTCTATTTTAAATTTCAAATTCTAAAATCTATTCTCTTTATTCTAAATTCTGATTTGTAAATTCTGCATTCTAAAATCTAAACTATCTCGGTTTATTTTTCTCCCACTTAATATCACTTAACACACCCGATTTTATTCCGATAAAAAATCCCCAAGTTGAGTTTTCACCAAAAGGAGACCAATTAAGATCCATTCGCCAACTTAGCAAATCGCGCTCAAACCGCAGTTGTGTATACGTAACACCGTTTTGCACAAAATCATATCCTGTAGAGGCGCCAACTTTCCATTTTGGCGATAAATCGGTATTTATAGAAACCATAAGAGAGTTTCCAGAAATTTTTTTTTCTCTATTATTATTAGAATAGGTTAGTTGGTAACCAAAAGTGATATCCCAAGGCAATTCAGATTTATAAAATCCACTAAACTTGTCTTCATCTTCATCATCATCTTCTACAAATTGACTTTGTTGCCGATCGTTAAAATCGGTATTTGTACCAAATAGATCATCTTCACGACCACCATTTCTGGCTCCTTGCTTATTCTTTTTATCATTAGTTTCTCCATTTCCTTTACTGGACAGACTATAGTTTAATGTCATATTTGCACTTGTCATTCTAAACAAACTGCCACCATTGTTAATATTGAATTTATTGACTTGATTTCCTGAATTGTTAAGCGCATAGGGATTGAGTGTCATGCCAAAATTAATATTCATTTTATCTTTGAATAAAACTGTTCCGGCACTTACTCGTAACGGTGCCCATCGAAGCGAGTCTGCAGTTGCATTGTAGCTAGTGGCAAAGTTTAAGCTGTTAAGCAGCATTATTTTTTTAGGCTCAAGTTTAGTTGTATCCTTATCAGTGATTTTAGCTTCAAAAGTATTATTTAAATTAAAACCAAAGTTGTTTGATTTATTTAAGCTCGGAGTTCCATAAATGCCATTTTCAAAACGAGAGTATTGTTTTATTTCCATACGACCAGATGCATCAGATGCATAGGTGTCATAATATTGTTCGAAACTTGGCGTATAACCGTATGATACGCTAGGCTTCATAATATGACGTATAGATTTTATTCGTTTTTTTTCGCTAAAATTAAAAGTTCCATATATCGTGGTCCCAACACCAGTATTAAAATTATAAGTTCGAAAAGCGTCAAAGCCGTTAAATTCTGTAGTAATATCTTTATTTGAAGTTTTATTATATTCTTTTCGTACCGTTTTTAGATTCCAAATTTCTTCATAATTCGCTGATGCAGATACACTTAAGTATTTAACAATTTTGAAATTAGTACTTAAAGGAATCGAATGTTTGAAACCTGCCAAGGCATCACGAAACATTTGTGGTTTAAAAAACAATGAATCAGTAGTTTTAATCCGATTTTCTCCACTGAGCGTATATTGAAGATTTATATTCTTGAAAAATCCTTTTTTTGGTGCATCTTCTTTTGCAAACGGAAAAATACGATCCACATTAACTTGCAAAGTTGGCAGTGTCATATTAATTTCTTGTGTTTGCGTATTTTGAGAGTGCGTTGCCGTGAGTGACATAGTTACTTGCGGTACTGAATTAAAAGTTTTTGAGTACGAAATCGATGAGCTTAAGGAATTGTTTAGTTGTGAACCAACATTGAGCTGACTCAAAGACTGTCGAAAATATGTGCTGCTGCCAAGATTTACAGAAGCCGAAAAACGAGAATTTGGGTTAGCCTTCGTATCTTGAGAATGTGACCATTGCAGATTGTAAATATTACTTTTTGCATAATCTGGAAAGCCGCGCTCACTTGTAATTTGATTTTCAAATCTAAAATTAAAGTTCCCTCGAAACTCATATCTGTTGGCATAGCTACTCTCAAAACGCATGGCATAACTACCATTTGTATAATAATCTGCCAAAACTGCCAAATCATACTTATCGCCCAAAGCAAAATAATAGCCCCCATTTTGCAACGAATATCCTTGCGCCCTTGTGTCATTAAATGTAGGGATAATTAATCCCGAAACTGCTTCTACACCCATAGGAAAAAAAGCAAATGGAAGCGCAAGCGGTGTTGGTACATCTGCAATGACCATGTTGGTCATCCCGGTAACGATTTTTTTTCCTGGCACAAATTTTACTTTGTTTGTTTTAAAGTAATACTCTGGATCTTCGATATCTTTTGCGGTAGTAAATCTTGCTCCTTTTAAAAAATAAACCGAATCATTTACGCGTTTTGAAATATCTGCTTTTACTTTAAACTCGCCTTGATCGGTGCGCGAATTCCAAATTAAAGCTTTTTTAGTTTTAAAATTAAACCTAATCGAATCAGGCTCAACCACATTTGCACCCTGCGTAAAAACTGGAAGCTGGGTATATTTTCCTGTAGAGTCTTTTATTCTACCTGCATAAACTTCATTTTTTTCATAGTCTAAAATAATAATACCCGATTTTAATTCGATATCTTGATAATATAATTCGGCTTTGTTATAAAGTGTAATTTGTTTTTTTCTTTGGTCAATTTTTTCATAGTCGACCGCTTTTCGTTTTATTTTCCCTTCCAAAAAAGGTTTTTTGACTTTTACAGAATCTTTAGTCAAAACTGCAACGAGTGGCATACTAGTTGTATCTATCTTTTTTATTGCCGGTATTGGAGTAGGTTTTTTACCTAAATCTTGCGAGTACGTTTTAGGGATTCCAATTGTTAGGAAAATTGCTGATAAAACGATATTAAATAAGTTTGTGCGCAAAGGTTTAAATACTATTTTTGTAAAAATATGGCGTAATTGTTGATGAAGCAAACTTAATCAATAATTTTGCCAAAAATAGTATTTAAAAAAAAATATAGCTTTATGCCTTTTATAAAAATTAACTTACTTCGAACTTGGAGTTTTAAAAATAAAGTAAAATCAATTTTAATGCTATTTTTGATTGTTTTCTCGTTGATTGGATATGCACAATCTGGATCGAAATTTAAAGTTGTACTTGATGCAGGTCATGGCGCAAAAGATCCTGGAACACAACATAACGGTCATGTAGAGAAAAAAATTAATCTCGCTATTGTACTTAAAGTTGGAGAGATTTTAGAAAGAAATTCCAGTATTGATGTTATTTACACCCGAAAAACAGATGTTTTTATTGATCTTGTAGAACGAGCTGATATTGCTAATCGTGCCAATGCTAATATTTTTGTGTCCATTCATTGCGACGCTATTGGACGCTCCGAAGCATCTGGTTATCAAACATTTGTGATGGGATTAAACAAGAACGCCTCTAATCTAGCAGTTTCTAAAAGAGAAAATGCGGTTATTACTTTAGAAAAAGACTACAAACAAAAATATGAAGGGTACGACCCAAACAATCCAAGTTCGATGATTGGCGCAACGCTTATTCAAGAAGAATATATGGAGAACAGCATTTCATTGGCAAGCAAAATTCAAGAAAAATTTTCTAGAGACAAATCTCGAAAAAATCGTGGAGTTACCCAAGCACCATTTATGGTTTTGCACAAGGCATCAATGCCAAGAGTTTTGATAGAAGCAGGTTTTATTTCAAACCCAACTGAAGGCGCGTTGCTAGATTCGGAAAGTGGTCAACAAGAAATTGCTGGTGCAATTGCAGACGCCATAACTAGTTACAAACGGGAATATTTTGGTGAAGGCGAAGGAGATTATGTGCCAGAAAAATCTGCGAAGATCGTAATCGAAAAAACTGAAACTCCTGCAGAAACAATTGCATCAGAAACAGATTCGGGGATCGTTTTCAAAATACAAATTGCAGCTGCAAATAAAAAATTAGATACTAAACCCAGAAACTTTAAAGGTCTCAAAAACATCAGTTATATAAACGAATCTGGAAATTTTTATAAATATATGTACGGCACTACTACTAGTTACCTAACCGCAAAAAAAAATCTGGAAGAAGCAAAAAATAAAGGTTATAAATCAGCCTATATTTTGGCTTTTAAAGACGGAAAAAAAATTGATGTTAAAGATGCCATCAAATAAGCCAAAATCTAAATTATTTATTTTAAATTTGTTTAAAACTCAATATCTTGAAAATTACTAGAGAAATCAAAACAGCTATACTTGTTATTTGCTCAATATTACTATTTATTTGGGGATACAGTTTCCTCAAAGGATCAAATTTAATCAATAATCACAAAAAGTTATATACACAGTATGACAATGTAGAAGGACTGGCCATTGGAGCACCAATTACGATAAGCGGAAAAATAATTGGAAAAGTAAGCGAAATAAAACTCAACAAAAATAACGGGAAACTTGATGTAACGCTTCAAATTGATGAAGAACAATTTCCGATATCAAAATCTAGCATCGCTCAAATCTATGAGCCAGGATTTATTGGAGGTAAACAAATTGCAATAATTCCTAATTATAAAGACACAAAAATTACCGTTAATGGCGACAGACTTCAACCAGAAATCAAACTTGGAATGATGTCAATGGTAGGCGACAAACTAACGCCAACTCAAGCAAAACTGGATTTTTTATTGACTAATACTGATGTTTTAATGAAAAATATCAATACTGTTCTAGACGAGAAAACCAAACAAGATCTCAAACAAAGTCTCGAAAATCTGAACAAAACTTTAGCCGAATTTAATAAAGCAACAATCAAAGTAAACTCGATGTTAGAAGCCAACGAGAAAAATATTACATCTACGATGTTCAATGCGAACAAAGCATCTGGAAATTTTGTTAAACTGTCCGATTCGTTAGCAAAAATTGATATTGGTCAATCGGTAAAAAAATTAGATCAAACATTGGCAAGTGTTAATAAAATAATGTCTGATTTGCAATCTGGAAAAGGTTCAATAGGCAAAATGATGAAAGACGAAACTTTGTATAACAACTTTAACAAAACATCCAAAGAGTTAGAGTTGCTTTTGCAAGATTTGCGACTCAATCCAACTCGATATGTCAACGTTTCTGTTTTTGGAAAAAAGAACAAACCTTATGTTGCACCAAAAAACGACACAATAAATAAGTAATTATATGCAGTATTTAGATAATATAGTATTTGCACTTCTTTTGATTGTCGGAGTCTATTTTTTTGTTAGAAATTTCAAAAAAATAATCCGAAACATCAAACTCGGAACCGATATTGACCGAATTGATAATTCTGCAGCCCGTTGGAAAAACATGGGTATGATTGCAATTGGTCAATCCAAAATGGTTAAAAAACCACTTTCAGGAACACTTCATGTAATTGTTTATATAGGTTTCATAATCATTAACATAGAACTTCTAGAGATAATTATTGACGGACTATTTGGAACACACCGCGCCTTTTCAGGACTTGGAGGATTATACACTTTTCTAATCGCATCTTTCGAAATTTTAGCACTTTTAGTAGTAGTTGCAGTGATAGCTTTTTGGTCCCGTAGAAATATTATTAAACTTAAAAGATTTATAAGTTCTGACCTTAACGGCTGGCCAAAATCAGATGCCAATTATATCATTTATTTCGAGATCGTTTTGATGACTTTATTTTTGTTAATGAACGCGAGCGATGTAAAATATCAACTAGCAATGCCAAGTGCATTTCCAATCTCAGGACTCATGTATCCATTATTTCAAAATATGAATCCAAATAATGTACACACACTAGAAACAACTTTTTGGTGGATGCATATTGTAGGAATACTAATTTTCCTAAACTATCTTTATTTTTCAAAACATTTACACATATTATTAGCATTTCCAAATACCTATTTTGCAGATTTAAGTGCCAAAGGAAAATTTGACAACCTAGCTGCTGTTACCAAAGAAGTGAAGCTTATGATGGATCCAAACGCCGATCCTTTTGCAGCGCCACTAGCCGATGAAACAGCCACGCCAAGCAAGTTTGGAGCCCAAGACGTACAAGATCTCAATTGGGTACAGCTACTCAACGCATACACTTGCACGCAATGCGGACGGTGCACCGATGCGTGTCCAGCAAACCAAACAGGAAAAAAATTATCGCCACGAAAAATCATGATGGATACCCGTAATCGATTGGTCGAAGTAGGCAAAAACATCGATGCCAACAAAGGTATTTTCATTCCAGACAACAAAACATTACTCAACGACTACATCACGACAGAAGAGCTATGGGCTTGCACATCCTGCAACGCTTGTGTTGAGGAATGTCCAGTAAACATAAGCCCATTATCAATTATTACCGATATGCGTCGCTATTTGGTTATGGAGCAAAGTGCTGCACCACAATCACTTAACGCGATGATGACTAATATCGAAAACAACGGTGCGCCATGGCAGTACAACCAACAAGATCGATTAAATTGGGCAACCGAAAATTAAAATTTGGACGTTTCCTCGTCTAGTCTCGTTTTGAGAACGAGACTAGACGAGGACGGGCTTTCGGCACTCGCTTTTTTATTTCGTCAAAAAAGACGAGACAAAAAGAGCTCAAACAAAGCCTCAAACTAAGTTCACTGAACTCCAATTAAAATGAAAGTAAAAGTGAAGTAATCCTAACGCACCCATAAAACTTTAAAAAAAAGTTATGAACTCAAACGATATAGAAAAGAATTTAGTAGCAGCAACAGAGAACGGACAAACAATAAGTCCAATATTACCAGAAGGCGTAAAAAATTATTTGATAGACATCGACGGAACGGTTTGTGACGACATTCCGAATGAGGAACCAGAACGAATGTTAACCGCCGAAATCTATCCAGATGCACTTATCACTTTAAACAAGTGGTACGACGAAGGACATATTATCTTTTTTTTCACATCACGAACAGAAGCACATAGAGAATACACCGAAATTTGGCTCAAAAAACACGGTTTCAAATACCACGGAATGGTAATGGGCAAGCCACGAGGCGGCAATTATCATTGGATAGACAACCATCTAGTAAAAGCCACTCGATATAGAGGCAAGTTTACAGATTTGATAGAAAAAGAAGTTACCATCGAAGTATTTGACGATGGGCAACATGAATAAAAATTCGATAATTCGATATTTTGAGTTTTCGAAATATTAAATAATCTAAAAATAAAACAATAACAATGCAAAACGAAGTTCTAAACGTGCCAACAATGGCAGAAATGCTATCGCAAGGCAAACAACCCGAAGTTTTATTTTGGGTAGGTTGTGCAGGAAGTTTTGATGATCGTGCCAAAAAAATAACCAAGGCATTTGTAAAGATTCTAAATCGCGCAAAAGTAGAATTTGCAGTACTTGGAACCGAAGAATCATGCACTGGCGATCCAGCTAAGCGCTCCGGAAACGAATTTTTGTTTCAGATGCAAGCCATGATGAACATTGAAGTGCTCAATGCTTATGAAGCAAAGAAAATTGTAACCGCCTGTCCGCATTGTTTCAACACACTCAAAAACGAATATCCAGAATTGGGCGGTAAGTATGAAGTCGTGCACCATACAGAGTTTTTAAAATCTCTATTGGATTCAGGTCGATTAACTATTGAAGGCGGGCAATTCAAAGGAAAAAAAATAACATTTCACGATCCATGTTATCTAGGTCGTGCCAACAATATCTACGAAGCACCACGAGATTTAATTATTAAACTCGATGCCGAGTTGGTCGAAATGAAACGATCCAAAGCCAA
Source organism: Flavobacterium sp. (assembly GCA_031422015.1). Taxonomy (GTDB): domain Bacteria; phylum Bacteroidota; class Bacteroidia; order Flavobacteriales; family Flavobacteriaceae; genus Flavobacterium. Next base: position 18,327 of record JANOPO010000013.1, read on the forward strand.
CGGTTTATGTTGTGGCGCTGGTGGCGGACAAATGTTTAAGGATGCAGAACCTGGCAATAAAGAAATAAATATCGAACGCACGGAAGAAGCATTAGAGACCAATCCTGACATTATTGCAGCTGGTTGTCCGTTTTGCAATACGATGATGAGCGACGGAATCAAAAATAAAGAAAAAGAAGCAACCGTTAAAGTAATGGATATCGCCGAGCTTATAGCAAACGCCCAAGATTTATAAATGAAAAAAATAGTCTTTATAACTATATTCTTACTTGCATCTTCAAACTTTTTGAAAGCACAAAACGTTTTAGATTCATTAAATAGTACTGAAATAAAAAACTATAACTTTAGGTTAAAAAAAATAATTTTGCCGAGTATTCTAATTGGATATGGGGTTTGGGCAACAGATAATGATCAACTAGAATTTTTTAATAACGAGATAAAAGAAGAAGTAAGCGAACATATTGATGATAAAATTTCAGTGGATGATTTCTCACAATACATGCCAATGGCAGCAATTTTTACATTAGATCTATTCAATACCAAAGGAAAAAATCAGATTAAAGATAAAGCATTAATAACTGCTACATCAATACTCATTATGGCTTCAACCGTAAGCATACTAAAAAAAGTTTCACAAGTGGAACGCCCCGACGGCTCAAGTTATAGTTCTTTTCCATCAGGTCATACTGCTACAGCATTTATGGGTGCTGAATTGCTATATCAAGAGTACAAAGATGTATCTATTTGGTATGGCGTTGCTGGCTATATAGTAGCCTCTGGAACGGGGGTTTTTAGAATGTTTAATAATAGACATTGGTTTTCTGATGTTGTGACCGGTGCCGGAATAGGAATTTTAAGTGCAAAAGCGGGATATTGGTTATTTCCAACAGTAAAAAAAATAGTTTTTAAGAAGCAATCAAAATCAAATACTACTACATTTTTTCCAAATTATGATGGAAAAACAGTTAGTTTTAGATTAATTTCACAATTCTAAAATAGAAAATATGTACAATCCATTCGAAAACCTTCCCGAAGATTCCAAAATTTGGATTTACCAATGCAACAGAAAATTTTCTGATGACGAATTCAATGCCATTGAAATTGACTTGAAAGCTTTTATCGAAACTTGGTCGGCACATGGCACAAATCTTGAGGCGTCCTATTTATTAAAGTATAATCGCTTTATAATTCTGGCCGTAAATCAAGAAAATCAAATTGCAACAGGTTGTTCGATTGACAAATCGGTGGAGTTTATCCAGAGTTTAGAAAAAAAATACGCTGTTGATTTGCTAGACAAAATGAACGTTACCTTCAAACTAGGCGAACATGTGGCGCACAAACCCTTAATTGAATTTAAGAAAATGGCCAAAGAAAAAGCCGTTTCAGAAAACACCATTGTTTTTAATAATCTAGTTAATACAATCGAAGAATTTAACGAAAACTGGGAAGTTCCTGCACAAGATAGCTGGCACAGTCGTTTTTTTTAATACTACTACAATCCTAATGAAAAATACATTTTATAAGTTTTTATATACTTCAATCCTTTTATTGCTTATCGGTTGTTCTTTATTTCAAAATAAAAAATCAGATCCGAAAACTACTGCAGAAAAGGTTGGTGCAACAAAAACTAAGAAACCATTTGTAAAAAAAATAACAGTTATTGCCAAGTCTGATATCGATTCAGTTCCTGTAAAAGAAGCTGTTGGACACGAAGAGCCGATAAGTTCAATAGTTTCAGAGCAATGGGTTGATAGCATTTATAACAAAATGTCATTTGACGAAAAAGTGGGGCAATTATTTATGGTTGCCGCCTATTCTGGAAAAGATGAAGAGCATTTTGCAGCTGTTGACAAATTAATAGACGAAAATAAAATTGGTGGATTAATATTCTTCAAAGGAACACCAATTAAGCAAGCTAAATTAACCAATCGTTTTCAATCAAAATCTAAAGTTCCACTATTTATAGGTATTGATGCCGAATGGGGATTAAGTATGCGACTTGACTCAACTACTCGCTATCCTTGGAACATGACCTTGGGTGCAATTCAAGATCGAAATCTTATCGAAAAAATGGGGTACCAGTTAGGCGCACAAACAAAAAGGTTAGGGTGCCAATTTAACTTTGCTCCAGTTATTGATATAAATACCAACCCCAAAAATCCTGTAATCGGTTTCAGATCTTTTGGCGAAAACAAAGTAAAAGTAACTGATTATGCTGCTTCATTAATGAAAGGAATGCACCAATCAGGAATATTTTCTACAGGAAAACATTTTCCAGGGCATGGCGATTCTTCTACAGATTCTCATCACACTTTACCAACAATAAGTTTCAGTAAAGAGCGTATGGACGATATTGAATTTTATCCCTACAAACGTCTATTTAATGAAGGAATGTCCTCCGTAATGGTGGCGCATCTTAATGTACCAAGTCTTGAATCTCGGAAAAATTTTCCAACATCAATATCATATAATGTAGTTACAAATGTATTGCAAAAAGAATTGGGATTTAAAGGCTTAATTTTTACAGATGCTTTAAATATGAAAGGCGCAAGCGATTTTATGAAACCGGGAGAAATCGATTTGGAAGCGTTTTTGGCAGGAAACGATATTTTATTATTTCCCGAAAATGTTCCTTACGCTTTTGATAAAATTTGTATTGCTTATCAAGACGGAATTATAAGCGAACCACGATTAGCACAGTCGGTCAAAAAGATTTTGAAATATAAATTTATGGCTGGATTTAATAATTTTAAAACTATTGAAATTAAAAATTTATACAGTGAAATAAATAAGCCAGAAAACGAAGCTTTGAAATATGAATTATACGAAAACGCAATTACTGTTCTCAAAAACGATAATCAAGTTTTGCCAATCAAAAATATTGAAAACAAACGAATTGCCTATGTCAAAATTGGAGAAGATGAAACTGGAATTTTCTTGAAGACATTAAAAAAATATACCGAAATTACTGAAGTTTTTGATGCTAATATTGATAGTTTGAATGTAAAATTAAAAAATTACAACCAAGTAATTATAGGTTACCACAAGCCCGATAAAGCATGGAAAGTTCAAGAAATATCTGAAAGAGAAGTCAACTGGATTAACGAAATTGCAGTAAATAACAATGTGATTTTGACCTCTTTTACAAAACCCTATTTACTTTCTGAATTAAAAAGTATTAAACCTATTGAAGGAATTGTGTTGACTTACCAAAGCGGACCAGTTGCACAAGAAGTAGCTGCGGAATTGTTTTTTGGAGCCTTTGAAGCCAAGGGAAAACTGCCAGTATCAATTACACCATATTTTAAAGAAAATGAAGGATTATCGACAGAAAAATTGAATGTTTTAGGCTTTTCAAATCCATTAAATGTTGGAATGGATCCTGAGATTTTGAATAAAATTGACTCCATTGCCTATAAAGCGATCGATAAAAAAATGACACCCGGCGCACAAGTACTTGTAGCTCGTAAAGGGAAAGTTATTTTTCACAAATCTTATGGATATCAAACCTACGAAAATGGCGTAAAAGTTACCAATTCAGATATTTACGATGTTGCTTCTATAACCAAAATAATTTCAACATTGCCAAATGTGATGCAAGAATTTGATGCCAGCAAAATTAGTTTGGATTCAAAACTTGGCGATATGCTTCCTTTGTTTGCAGATTCAGACAAAGCAACAATTAATTTTAAAGATTTGCTTTCGCACCAAGCTAGATTGCAAGCATGGATTCCGTTTTATCAAGCCACGTTAGACAAGTTTAAGCAACCATCATTAAAATATTATAAGAAAAGTCCAGATGAAGAATTTTCTATAAAAGTTGCAGATAGTTTATACTTGCGTAATGATTATCGTGATACAATTATGAAACGTATTATTGGTAGTAAGTTACTTCAAACAAAAGAATACAAATACAGTGATTTTACTTTTATAATTTTGAAAGAATATCTCGAAAAAGTTAGAAACAAATCGTTAGACATAATTGCTGACGAAAATTTTTTCAAACCATTAGGAATGACAAATACCTTCTACAATCCACTAAATATGATTGTAAAATCCTACATTATACCTACCGAAAACGACAATTATTTTAGATATCAAACCCTTCAAGGAAATGTTCATGATATGGCAGCAGCTATGCAAGGCGGAGTTGCGGGTCATGCCGGATTGTTTTCGAGTGCGTTAGATATTGCTAAGATGATGCAAATGTATCTTCAAAAGGGTAATTATGGCGGCGTTCAATATTTTTCTGAAAAAACTTTTGAGACTTTCAACACGTGTAATTTTTGCGCCGACGGAAATAGAAGAGGACTGGGTTTCGACAAACCTCAAATTGCTGGAGAAGGCCCGACTTGTAACTGCGTTTCCAAATCGAGTTTTGGTCATACTGGTTTTACTGGAACCATGACTTGGGCAGATCCTGAAACCGAGACAATATATGTTTTCTTGTCAAACAGAACTTATCCAGATGCTAATTTACCAAATGCACTTTCTAAAGAAAACATTCGAGAAGACATTCAAAAGATAATTCAAGAAGCGATTATTAAATAGTTAAAAGTATTTTTTTGATGCTAAAATTTAAGTAAATTCGAATTCTTAAAAACAATCAATGAAAATTGCAATAGTTTGTTATCCAACCTTTGGCGGAAGTGGCGTTGTTGCTACCGAGTTGGGACTAGAACTCGCCAATCGTGGGCACGAAATACACTTTATAACGTACCGTCAACCTGTGCGCTTGGCATTGCTTAACCCAAATGTGCATTACCATGAGGTCAATGTGCCAGAGTATGCTTTATTTCATTATCAACCCTATGAATTAGCGTTGTCGAGCAAATTGGTCGATATGGTCAAATTGTACAAAATCGAGTTATTGCATGTTCATTATGCCATTCCGCATGCTTATGCTGGTTATATGGCGAAGCAAATGCTAAAAGATGAAGGAATTGATATTCCGATGGTTACAACGCTTCATGGTACAGATATTACGCTAGTCGGCAGCCATCCAGGATACAAACCAGCCGTTACTTTTAGCATCAATAAATCGGATATTGTAACTTCGGTTTCGCAAAGTTTGAAGGACGACACAATGAAATTATTCAATATAAAAAAGGAAATTCACGTGGTACCGAATTTTATAGAATTGAATAAAGATCGTAACGAAGCGAATATTCGGTGCGAACGATCGGTGATGGCTAAACCCGATGAACGTATCGTTACACACATTAGTAATTTTAGGAAAGTAAAACGAATTCCCGATGTTATTCAGATTTTTAATCTAATACAACAACAAATTCCAGCAAAGCTTATGATGGTTGGCGATGGGCCAGAAAAAGAAAAAGCCGAACGTTTATGTACCGAATTAGGTATTCAAGAAAAAGTAATCTTCTTCGGAAACAGTAATGAAATTGATAAAATTCTGAGTTATTCCGATTTGTTTCTTCTACCGTCAGAAACCGAGAGTTTTGGACTAGCAGCACTAGAAGCAATGGCATGGTCAGTTCCAGTTATATCTAGTAATTCTGGTGGTTTGCCTGAAGTTAATTTTCATGGAAAATCTGGATATTTGAGTGCTGTGGGAAATATAAATGAAATGGCTCAAAATGCATTAAAAATTTTAAAAGATGATGAAATATTAAATAAATTTAAGCAAAAAGCATTAGAAATTGCAAATCAATTTGATATAAAAAATATTTTACCAATGTATGAATCTTTATACAGAAAAGCCCTAAAATTATACGAATGAAAAAATATTTCTTGGTACTAGTAGTAGCTATTTTATTTTCTTGCGCTTCAAATTCAAGTAAAAATAAAGCAAACACATTATTCGAAATTTTAACTGCTCAAAATCAAGGCGGTGCATCAATAAAATTTTATGAGATTTTATCTGAAGAAAATGAAATAAAAATGTTAATTAATGATGATAATCTTAAGAAAAAAATAAAACTTTCGGATATTAAAACATGTAATTTTGTAATTCTTAATCTTGGAGAAAAATCGACCAGCGGTTATATTGGCAACGTAGAAAAAATTGTAGAAACAGAGACTAAAATTATAATTACTATTATAGAAAATTCTCCATCAGGAAATGTTACAGATGAAATAAGTTATCCATACATGGTGCTCAAAATCAATTCAAAAAAAGAAATAATTTTTAAAAACTAAGCTTAAAAATTGACAATTTAAAATACATAATCTTCATATATTCGCTCTCTTAAATGTCTAAAAATAATTTTCCGCCGATAGCAAAAATAATTCCTAAAAAACTCAAAAAACACAATCAAGTTCGTATCGATAACTATTATTGGCTCAACAATCGTGAAAATCCTGAAGTAATTGATTATCTGTATAAAGAAAACGAATATTATAACGAAATGACTTCGCATACGAAAGATTTTCAAAAACAATTATTCGAAGAAATGAAAGCTCGAATCAAGGAAGACGACGAATCGGTTCCGTACTTTTATAACGGGTATTTTTATATTACTCGATTCGAAAAAGGACAAGATTATCCGATTTATTCTCGTAAGAAATTGACTTTAGAAGCGCAGGAAGAAATTCTTTTTGATTGTAATATTTTAGCTAAAGACAAACCGTTTTTTCAATTGGGCGGACTGAGTGTTTCTCCGGATAATTCGTTGGCGATTTTTAGTTTTGATATCGTGGGAAGGCGTATTTATACCATTCAAATCAAGAATCTAAAAACCAATACGATTTTAACTGATCTAATAGAAAATGTGACAGGATCGGCCGTTTGGGCAAATGATAATCATACTATTTTTTATTCAAGTCAAGACGAAATTACGCTGCGATCAGATAAAATTTTTAGGCATAAATTAGGTACAAACCAAGCGGATGATGTACTGATTTATTTCGAAAAAGACGAAACCTTTACTGTTGAAATTGCCAAGTCCAAATCGAATAAATATTTAGCAATTGAGTCGGGGAGTACGCTAACAACTGAATATCAAATTCTTGAAGCTTGCACACCTGATGAAAATTTTAGGATGTTCCAGAAGCGTGTTCGGGGTTTAGAATATAGCATCAATCATTATGGCGATAGTTTTTACATCATGACAAATGCTAACAAAGCGGAGAATTTTAAATTGATGAAAACCAACGAAAACAAAACCTCAAAAGCCAATTGGACCGAAGTTATAGCTCACCGGGAAGATGTTTTGTTGGAAGACATTGAGATTTTTAAGGATTTTCTGGTTCTTGAAGAGCGTGAAAATGGTTTGTGTAAAATAAAAATTATTCCTTGGAGGGGAGAAGGAGCTTATTATTTGCCTTTTGAATCAGAAACGTATTCGGCATATGTAAGTTCGAATGTTGATTTTGAAACTGATATATTACGTTATTCGTATCAATCTCTTGCAACTCCGAATTCAGTTATTGATTTTAATATGAACACCAAAGTTAAAGAAATCAAGAAAGAACAACAAGTTTTGGGTGGAAAATTCGATAAAAATAATTATATGGAAGAGCGGTTGTGGGCAACAGCCAAAGATGGAATTAAAGTTCCTATTTCGTTAATTTATAAAAAAGAATTACAAAAAAATAGCCTAAACCCTCTATTGCAATACGCCTACGGAAGCTATGGATATTCAATGGATTGTAACTTTTCTACCACAAGACTTTCTTTATTAGATCGCGGATTTATTTTTGCCATTGCGCATATTCGTGGTGGCGAAGATTTAGGAAGAAATTGGTACGAAAATGGCAAACTTTTGCAGAAGAAAAATACGTTTACAGACTTTATTGATTGTTCAAAATTTCTGATTACAGAAAATTATACATCAGACAAACACCTGTATGCCGAAGGCGGATCGGCTGGCGGGTTATTAATGGGAGCGATTGCTAACATGAATCCTGAATTATACAACGGAATTATCGCTCAAGTAGCGTTTGTTGATGTTGTAACGACAATGTTAGATGATTCTATTCCGTTAACAACTGGCGAATATGACGAATGGGGAAATCCAAATAAAAAAGAATTTTATGAATACATGTTATCTTATTCGCCATACGATAATGTAAAAGCACAAAAATATCCAAATATGTATGTTTCTACAGGATTGCACGATTCGCAAGTACAATACTGGGAACCAGCCAAATGGGTTGCCAAATTACGAATATTAAAAACTGATACTAACCAACTTTTTCTTGATACTAATATGGAGGCAGGACATGGTGGCGCATCTGGAAGATTTGAAGCATTAAAAGAAATGGCTAAAGAATTTGCTTTTTTATTAGATTTAGAAGGAATAAAAAAATAGTTTAAATTAATTTTATTAAATTTGCGAAGTATTTGGATTAATTTTTTTTTAATCCTTATTTTACATCGTTTATGAAAGAAAAGATAAATGCCTATAATAATGTTCTGGAGCTAATTGGCGATACACCGTTAATTAAGCTCAATAAAGTTACCGAAAATTTTGACGGTAATTTTTATGCAAAAGTAGAATCATTTAATCCTGGACATTCCACCAAAGACCGTATTGCTCTATATATTATTGAAGAAGCAGAACGAGCAGGAATTCTTTCGCCTGGTGATACCATTATTGAAACCACTTCTGGAAATACTGGTTTTAGCTTGGCCATGGTTAGTATCATTAAAGGCTATAATTGTATTTTGGCCGTTAGCAATAAATCGTCAGTTGACAAGATTGATATGCTTCGTAGCATGGGCGCAAAAGTTTATGTTTGTCCAGCAAATGTATCTGCTGATGATGAAAGATCTTATTATAGCGTTGCAAAACGTTTGCATGAAGAAACCAAAGGTTCGGTATATATCAATCAATATTTCAATCAATTGAATATTGATGCCCATTATAAATCTACAGGTCCAGAAATTTGGGAACAAACCAAAGGACAAATTACACATCTTGTTGCTTGTAGCGGAACTGGCGGAACTATTTCTGGTGCTGCGAAATTCTTGAAAGAAAAAAATCCTAGTATTCGAATTTTGGGAGTTGATGCTTTTGGTTCGGTTTTGAAAAAATACCACGAAACCAAAGAATTCGATAATGAAGAAATTTATCCTTATAGAATTGAGGGTCTAGGAAAAAATTTGATTCCTACCGCCACAGATTTTGATTTGATTGACAAGTTCATGAAAGTTACAGACGAAGCCAGTGCACATACCGCACGCGAAGTTGTCAAAAAAGAAGGATTATTTGTGGGTTATACCTCTGGCGCAGTAATGCAAGCAATCAAACAATATTCAGAAGAAGGCGAATTTGATAAAAACAGCATTGTTATCGCTATCTTCCCCGATCATGGTTCACGTTACATGAGTAAGATTTTTAGTGATGATTGGATGAACGAGCAAGGCTTTTTTGATAGTATCAATGCAGAAGAAGCTCAAAAGATTGAATATATCAAGTAAAGTATTAAAAACATAAATTCTAAATTCCACTACTTTGAATTGGCATCTGGGAGATTTTATTTTAAATCAGTTAATTTCTTTCTTTAGTCAGAAGACTTACTCCTGCATTGTATGATACACATTCATCACGTCATCGTCCTCTTCAATTTTTTCAATCAATTTTTCAACATCAGCCATTTGAGTTTCAGATAATTCTTTTTGAATTTGTGGGATGCGCTCAAAACCAGAAGATAATATTTCTAATCCCCTAGTTTCTAATTCTTTTTGGATGTTTCCAAAGCTGCCAAATGGTGCATAAATCAAAATACCGTCTTCGTCTTCAAAAACTTCTTCCGCGCCAAAATCAATTAATTCCAGTTCTAATTCTTCTGGATCGAGTTCGCCTTTCGGGATTCGGAAATTGCACGTATGATCGAACATAAATTCTACCGATCCTTGCGTTCCAAAAGTCCCATTACATTTATTAAAATAGCTTCTAATATTGGCAACGGTTCGGTTATTATTATCAGATGCGGTTTCTATAAGTATAGCAATTCCGTGAGGCGCATAACCTTCAAACAAAATTTCTTTATAGTTGGCGGTATCCTTATTACTTGCGTTTTTTATGGCGCGTTCTACATTATCTTTGGGCATGTTAGCAGCCTTCGCGTTCTGAATTACTGCGCGTAAACGGGAGTTGGCATCAGGATTTGGTCCACCTTCTTTAACAGCCATAACGATATCTTTCCCAATGCGGGTGAATGTTTTTGCCATTGCCGACCAACGTTTCATTTTTCTTCCTTTTCTAAATTCGAAAGCTCTTCCCATTTCTTGATTAATTAATATTCTAAAATGCAAAAATAGATTTTTTTGCGTAATTTTTTTTGTTTCTTTTTTATACTTATTAAAATTTACTAATAATTTTTAGAGCTTCAAAAATTGTAAAATTTGTTTTGATATTTTTAATTCCAATTTTGTCCGAATTATTTAATAAATCTGAATTATTAGAATAGGCTGTGCTAAAAATTTCAATTGGATATTCTGTTTTTCTAAATAATTTTACATCTTCAAAAAGCGCATTATAAGATTTGGAGAGATCAAAAACACTATTAAAATTTAAGGCTATTGGAACTGAATTTTCATTAAACAAGTACCCCATTTTTTTTTTTAATTTTTCGATTTTTTGAATTGTTGGATCTGATTTTTTTTGAAACAAATAATTAGTAATAATTTTAGATTGATTTTCGTTAAACGGATAACTGTTTTCTTCAATATAACCCATTATTCTTTGGTTTTTTAAAGCTTTTCTCGCCTTTTTCTCACCTTCTGTCTGATTTTCGAAAACTTCTGGAATTTTTATATTTGGTGTAATTCCGATTTTTTGATTACTTTTTCCAGTAGTTCTATAAAAACTTCCGATTGTAATTTTCAGAAAATCTTTGGCTTTATTTTCAATTTCAAAAATTTCTTGTATGCTAGCTTTTCCGAAGGAAGTTGTACCTACAACAACCGCCATACCATAATCTTGCATTGCATTTGTAAAAAACTCACTAGCGGAGGCCGAGTTGCCATCTATGAGAATTATAATTGAACCTTTAAAAATTGGTTTGCCTGCTTGATTTCCTACCAGAGTAGGCAAATTATTAGTATAATTTGCAATCCCAATTACTGGCGCATTGATAAAATATCCGCACATTGTGATGGCTTCTTGCATCGATCCTCCACTATTGTTTTTTAGATCAATGATTATTTTTTTTATGTTTTTATCGATTATTTTTTGTAATTCTCTTTTAAAATCGACGCTTACATTGGTTTTTCCATTTTCGAATTTTGAATAAAAACTAGGAATTTTAATATAACCAGCTTTGATCTTTTCATTTTCAAGAATATAACTATAAACAGTATTATCAACATCGCTCATCAATTGCTTTTTGAGTTCGATTTGATAAATTTGACCATTATTTTTCTTAAAAGTAAAAATTACTTTCTTGGTTTCATTAGAAAACAATAACCGGTATGTTTCGTCATTATTATCACAATTGAAATTATATTCAATTTCGTCTATTTTGAGTTTCTGTATTACATCGCCGACTTCGATTTTATCAGCATAATAAGCTGCTCCGTAAGGAATAATTTCGGCTACAATTAATTCCTCTTTTTCATTTAATGTCATTTCTATCCCAAAAGAATAATTAGAAGAACTCAAACCGGATAAAAAATCAGATTTTTCAGCACTCGAAAAGTAAAGTGTGTGCGGATCAAAATAGGAGCAAAACGAATTTATAAAAAGCGAAAAAAAATCTTTTTTTGTTATTGTTTTGTTTATTGCAGCGCAATTATAACTTTCAAAAATTTTAATTTTTGAAGCATCAGCCAATGAATTAAAATTAGCTAAAATTGAATCTTTGTTTGCAGAAACTTGAGCAACTTCTGTTAGAATTTCAAACAAAATTCTTTTTTTAAGACGCTTTTTTAAATCTATCTCAGCTTTGCAATGGGGTTGTTTATCTTTATAAAACTGAATAAATTCTTTGCTAGAATATGAAAATGGTTCCTTCAGAATAGTTTCGATAATTTTTGAATTTCTAACAATAACTTTTTTATAACTATCATAAAATGAGTCGATAAAATCACAATTCTGATTATTAATATAGTTATCTATTTTGAATTTATGCTTGTTTAAATCTACAATATCTGAAGTGAGAAATAAAGAATTATTTTCGTCTAAATTCTCTAAAAAAGTTTTAAAAACATAAACCGACAAGCTATCATCAATCGGCTTTGGTTGCAAGTGTTTTTCTTTAATAAGTTTAGTGATTTTTGAAAGGGTTTCACACGAAATGCTATCGCTTTGCGCAAAACAAAAACTGGAAAGGAAAAATAATAGTAATTGTATTTTCAAACAGTTATTTTTTATAAAAAGGCAATTTTACAACCTTTGCCAAAGCATTTTTTTTTCTAATTCGGATAAAAATATCAGAATCAACTTTGCTGCTTTCTGAAGTTACATAACCCAATCCAATTCCAACATTCATTGAGGGCGACATGGTTCCTGAAGTTACAATACCAATGACAGTTCCTAATTTGTCGACAATTTCGTAATCGCGTCGAGGTACAGCACGTTCTTGCATTTCGAACGCAATAAGTTTGCGAGTAACGCCAGCTTCTTTTTGTTTCAATAAATTTTCTGAATTGGTAAATGTTTTATTGAACTTCGTAATCCAGCCCAAACCAGCTTCCAATGGAGAAGTCTTGTCATTAATATCGTTTCCGTACAAACAGAAACCCATTTCGAGACGTAAAGTATCTCTGGCAGCCAAACCTATTGGTTTGATTCCGAATGATTTTCCTGCTTCAAAAATGCGGTTCCATACTTGCTCAACTTCATTATTTTTGCAATAAATTTCGAATCCGCCAGAACCAGTATAACCCGTAGCTGAAATAATTACATGCTCGATTCCTGCAAAATCTGCTACTTCAAAATGATAATAATTTATTGCCGACAAATCTACAGAAGTTAACGATTGCATAGCTTCGACCGCTTTTGGACCTTGTATAGCAAGTAGGGAAAAGTCATCGGACAAATCTTTCATGATAACATCAAGATCATTTTTGGAGGAAATCCAATTCCAATCCTTTTCGATATTCGAAGCATTTACGACCAATAAATATTTATTTTCTTCGATCATATAAATAATCAAATCGTCTACGATTCCGCCAGTTTCGTTTGGCAAACACGAATATTGTGCTTTTCCAGGAACTAGAACCGAAGCATCGTTCGAGCAAACTTTCTGAATCAGCGCCAAAGCATTTTCGCCAGTCAATAGAAATTCGCCCATATGTGAAACATCAAAAACACCAACGCCGTTTCGCACTATTTCATGTTCCGCATTAATACCATCGTAAGAAATTGGCATATTATAGCCTGCAAAAGACATCATTTTTGCTCTTAAACTTTCGTGAATATGCGTTAAAGCCGTGTTTTTCATAGTTTTTTGAATCTAAATTTTAGAAATGCTAATTTATTTAAAATATATCAGAAATGAAATAAAAAAAACGCAAACATTTATTGTTTGCGTTTTAAAGTGACCGCGGCTGGATTCAAACCAGCAACCTCTTGAGCCGTAATCAAGTGCGCTATTCAGTTGCGCCACGTGGCCTTTTTTGTGAGTGCAAATATAAACAATCTTTTTTAAAATCCAAAATGGGAATTTGAAATTATAAAATTTTTATTTCAATGCTCTTTTTAAAATGTAAAACTTCCAACTTATGATTGCTAACTGCCATTTTTTGGCTTTAGCCAAATCCAATCTCTGCTTAGTGAAACTGGGCAGTATTAGTTTATTGAGTTTGGCTATGAGTTTGTACATTTTATTTGGTAAAATTAAAAAAAGCTACCAAATATATTGATAACTTTTTAGGAAATACTGAGTATTTTTATTTCTTGGCTTTCAAAGCTTCTTTTTTAGCTTCCGCATCATCACGAATCTTATCATGATAAGCTTCAATTTTTTCTTGATAAACTTCCATTTTTGATTCAAATTCTTTCATTTTTGCTTCAAACTCGCTCATGTCGGGTTGCAAAGCCTCTATTTTACGACCATATTCTTCCATATCGGCTTCATACTTTTTCATTTCAGTGCTTTCCCAAGTTTTGGCAAATTTCTCCATTTCTTCTTCAAATTTTTTCCAACCTGCAACATCGTTTGGATCTTTTGGAGTTTTAATATTTGGATTTGACGGGAAATTTGGTGGTATTGGGGGCGCAGGCATTTTATTTGTATACGATTGTGGCGCAGAAGGCGGAGTAGGTGGTTCGGGCATATCAGAATTATAAGCCATAAAATCATTTTCAGATTCATCAAACCAATTTTCTGAAACATCATAAAATCCAACTTCACCTTTTCCGTTTTTGTCTTTCTTAATACTGAATTTGAAAGATGCAATTGGCTCGTCGCTTTCTACTTCATGAACACTTTCTGACCCATTATTGTCATTGTATTCCACTCGAATTTTGATAATTTCGCTTTTTGCGTTTCGTTTAATTTTTGAGAATTTCAAGTCTACATTAGCAAGTTTTTTTACTTGTTCGCAATCGAATTTCAATTCTTTGTCGGTCGAATTTTTTGTGATAATAACTTCAGTAACTTGCTCAGTACTGGCAATAACTTTTACTATTTCTCGCTGTTTTTCATGTGCTTCAACTTTTATTTGAAATAAGAAAATAAAAGCTACTAATACTGGAATTACAAGGAAATATTTCCAAGAATTCGATTTCTGAGATTGATTTTTGTTTAACATAACAATTCGTTTTTTGATTAATGATTGATAAAAATTATTGGTAATCGACAAGCAGTTGTGATCAGTAACTACTCTCAAAAGCGTCATTTGATACGCTTTTTTATCTTCTATATTTTGCATTGCTTTTTGGTCAGCAATGTATTCAAGGTTTTGTAAAATGGCTTTTTTGTACAACCAAATAAATGGATTAAACCAAAAAACGGCGCAAAAAACTTTGGCAATCAAAACATCAATTGAATGTTTTTCGCGACTATGCACCTTTTCGTGGTCCAAGATACTCTGCAATTCTTTTTTTGAATACAAAGTGGAATTGAATACTATATATTTAAAGAACGAAAATGGATTTATATTTTCATTAATATCAATTAAAGCAAAAGGTTTTTTAACTTCAATATCTTTTTTATGAATTAACTTAAAAAATGAAACTAAATTTCTAATTATTAAGAAAATAAAAACGAAACTAATTAGTAAATATAATATTGAAATTATCAAATTCCAATCTAAAATTTCATCTGAAATTGAAGTAAAATTTGAATTAGCAGAAGGAACAGCATTCAAGATTTTAGGGCTTTTTTCAATCAAAACGACTTTAGTTATAAAAAACAAAGGCAGTAGTGCCGATGTCAATAATCCAAATAATAAAAACCATCGACTACTAGTAAAAAAAGTTTCTTTTTGAACCAAAAAATAATATGCCAAATAGAAAACGGTAAGTAATCCGTTGGCTTTTATAAAGTATATCAATACGTCTTGCATCGTTTCTTTATTTTTTATTTTCTATAATCGCCAAAATTTCTCGCAGTTCGTCAGCCGATATTTTTTGTTCTTCGGCAAAAAACGACACCATATTTTTATACGAATTATCAAAATATGTTTCGATTGCTGAGTTCATAAAACGTTTTCTATACTCTTCCATTTTGATAATCGGAAAATATTGATGCGTGTTGCCAAATGCATTATAATCTACATAACCTTTTTCTTCTAGGTTTCTAATTATGGTCGATAGCGTGTTGTAATGCGGCTGATCTTCGGTTATTTCGACCATGACTTCTTTGACGAAAGCTTTTTCGAGCTTCCATAAAATTTGCATTATTTCTTCTTCCTTGTTGGTTAATTTTTGCATGATTTCTATTTACTGATACAAACCTACAACTATATTTATAGTTAACAAACTATTTTTATAGTTATTTAACTATTTTTTTTAAGTTTTGATATAAAAAAACCGCTATTTTGAGAGTTAGCGGTTAATTTAAAGTATGTTTTATTTTTTAAATTCGTCTTGTTTTCAATTCTGACTTTGCTTTTTGCAATTCTTTTTTGGCTTGCTGCATTTCTTCTTTTGCTTTCAGCATTTCGTCTTTGGTTTTCTTCAATTCGTCGCGAGTAGGAGCATCGTAGCTGGATTTTGGAGTATCAGATTTTGAATTTTCATCAATTTCGGGCATAATTTTCATCAATTGACGTTGCATTTTTTCCATTTGCTCTTTCATGTTGCCTAAATCCATGTTATCGCTATTGAATTTGAAATTTAAACTTCCTTCATTAATTTTATTTTCGTTCTGGATTTTCTCAATTTCTTCTTTCGAATAATCATCTTGACCTTCAATTACTTTTCCGTCCTCGATAACTAATTGTTTTTTACCGTCTTTTTGGATGATTATTTTTGATTTCTTTTGAATTTTTGGACTTTCATTTTCATCATTAAAATTGAAACTAAAACTTTTATTACTTCCAATGGTATCCATCTGAATTCGATTTTCAAATTGGTTTTGCAAATCGCCAAAATCGAAATTATTAAACGCCATTCCAATATTCTGTTGGCTTTCGCCAAAACCTATTCCGTTGGCATCTTTATGAAAGCGAATACCATCAATTGGGTTTTTACCATCATATTCTTGACTTCCCGAGTTGCCATCGTTGTCTTTATACTCAATTCGCAGCGAAATAATTTCGTTTTTATCATTGCGTTTTACTTTCGAATATTCAATCGTCACGCCATTATTTTTGCGCAAAGCTTTAATATCATCTTGCATTTCGGTTTCCGGAGTATCTTTATTCCAAGTCATAACAACGCCAGAATCGTCAGTATTGAAAAGCATTTTTCGTTCTTGAGCAAAACTCAATTGTATTGCCAACGAAAATAAAATCACATAAATTGTTTTCATGATATAAAAATTTAAATTAATACGAATCAAAACTAAAAAAGTCTTTATTCCTGATATCTAAAAAACTGTTAATTAACTAATTTTTATGTTTTCTTTCTTAACCAAATGGATAACCCAAATTCCGCAACCAACACCTATCAAACCTATTAAACCCATAAATAGCCAATTGTATTGATATCCAAAACTGTCAATAATACTCATGCCGAGTTTTGCACTTATTATATGTGCAAGGCTAAAACTCATCGTGAAAATCGCCATATAGCGACCTTCATGACCTTTTGGTGCGCGACTCATTGCAAACGAATTTGAAAACGGAAACGAAAACATCTCGCCAACCGTCATAAACAATATCATAAAAATTAAAAAGCCAACCCAAAAATTGAGCAAGACAACAAACATACTTAAGCCCATGAGCAGACAGCCCAAAGTAGCTATCCAAACTTTATTGATTTTTTTGCGTTCGACAAAACTTACGATTGGCATTTCCAGAAAAAATATTAAGACACCATTCAGGGTCAATAGTAATCCCGTTTCAAACTCCGTCAAGCCAAATTGTTCGGTATAATAGATTGGTAAAGTCGTAAATAGTTGAAAAAATAAAACGCCAGTAATCACGCACATTGCCAAGAATATCCAAAACGGTCGGTCTTTAAAAACGGACACACGATCGGTTTCCGAAATCTTGATTTTTTGTTCGGCAGTTTTCTTTTTTTCCTTCACTAATAAGGCAAATATCAATATCGAAATAATACAAGTAGCGCCATCAACCCAAAAAAGTCCTTTGTAGCCGATAGCCATAATAATCAATCCGCCCAATGCTGGACCAGCTGCAAAACCGAGGTTTACAGCCAATCGTACCAAAGTTAACGAGCGTGTACGATCTTCGGGTTTGGAGTAGGCGGCCAGCGACACAAACATGGCTGGTCGAAACATATCGGCAACGGTCATCAATACAATTAATCCAATGCACAGACCAACAAAACTCGTAATGTATTGCAAACCAAAAAACAGCAATCCGCTTACAAACAAACTGAAAATCATGATTTTATAAAATCCAATTTTATCAGATAATTTTCCGCCCAGCCACGAGCCAGCCATCGAGCCAATCCCGAAACAAACTAAAATCCAACCCACTTGGTCCAAATTAAAATGCAAATCTTCCTTCAAATATTTAGATAAGAACGGCAGAACCATTGTGCCCGCCCGATTGATAAACGTTACAAAAGTAAGTATCCAAATTTCTCTAGAAAACCCTCGAAAGTTATTGATATAGCGGTAAAAAGCGGTTTTGAGCATAAATTTATTTACTGTTTTGCAAATGTAGATTATATTAAAGTGTTGCTTTGCAACTTTTAAACTATTTTTGTAAAAAATATTAAATTGAAAAAAATACTTTACACATTACTTTTTCTAAATTTTATAGCTGTACTATCTCAAGAAAAATGGATGTCAAAGTCGGTAATTGATTTTCAAAAAGAATTAAATACAGATTATGCAGATGCTGCAAAAAGCCCGTTGACAAAAGAAGATTTGAAAGTTTTTAATACACTTGATTTTTTTGAAATAAATCCAAAACTTGCAGTAACAGCAAAATTTGTAAGAACAAAAAAGGAGAAATCTTTTCAAATGAAAACATCAACTTCAAGAACGCCAACATACAAAAAATATGGAGAATACATTTTTGAAATTGAAACTATAAGGTATAAACTTAGTGTATATCAAAATATTGAATTGGTTAAGAATCAAGAATATAAAAATTATCTTTTCCTTCCTTTTTCAGATTTAACAAATGGCAAACAAACTTATATTGGAGGAAGATATATTGACATGAAAATTCCAACTTCGAAAACTGTAATTATAGATTTTAATAAAGCTTATAATCCTTATTGCGCCTATAATCATAATTATTCGTGCCCAATTGTACCCTTAGAAAACGATTTGAATATTGAAATAACTGCTGGTGTAAAAAAGTTTCACGACTAATGCGATTAATCAATCTTCACACGCATCAAAGCACCAATAATGAAGGAATTATAGAAATCATCAATCAATATCCCAATGAATTTGATAAAACTATTCTCAATTTCTCAATCGGAATTCATCCTTGGAAAATTGATTTAGATAGAGTAGAGGCTGATTTACTAATTATTGAAGAAAAACTGCAATTCGATAATTGTCTTGCGCTTGGCGAATGTGGATTGGACAAACGAATTGAAATTTCCTTAGAAATTCAAACCAAAATTTTCGAAAAACAATTATTTTTGGCTCAAAAATATAATAAACCCGTAATTTTGCATTGTGTTGCAGCTTATCAAGAAATTATCGAAATCAAAAAACGATTGCAAATAAAAGTCCCGATGATTGTTCATGGTTTTTCGAAAAATGAGCAAACAGCAAAGCAACTTTTGGTTAACGAATTTTACCTTTCGTTTGGGAAATTTCTGATTCAAAATCAGGATTTAGAAACTGTTTTTAAAAAAATTCCTAACGATCGTTTTTTTCTCGAAACCGATTCGTCGAGTTATGCAATTGAGGAAGTTTATACATTGGCTGCAAAATATAAAAAAATAGAAATAGAAAAATTGAAAGAAATTATAAATATAAATTTTAATCGAGTATTTGATTTTCGATTGAAGAGTAACGATTTTCGATTTCAGATTTAAAATAAAGCAATGGCAAAATGGCAAGAAAGAACCGAACTTTTATTCAAAAAGGAAGGTTTGCATAATTTAAAAAGTTCAAATGTTTTGGTTGTTGGTTTGGGCGGTGTTGGTTCGTTTGCAGCCGAGTTTCTAGTTCGTGCAGGCGTCGGAAAATTGACAATAGTTGATGGCGACACGGTTGATATCACTAACATTAACAGACAATTACCAGCGTTACACTCAACTGTTGGTTTACCAAAAGTGACTACTGTAGGCGATCGTTTAATAGATATTAATCCTGAATTACAACTTACTAGAATCGAGGAATTTTTATCGCCAGAGCGTGCTTTTGAGGTTGTTTCTGCCGAGTTTGATTATGTTTTGGATTGCATAGATAGCGTGACTCCAAAACTCAATTTGATTATTTCTGCTAAGCGCAATCGTGTCAAAATAATTTCATCAATGGGCGCAGGCGGCAAGATGGAAGCCGCAAAAGTGCATGTTTCTTGTATTACAAAAGCAACTAATTGTATGTTGGCTAAAACCATCAGAAAACGTCTTAAAGTCGAAAAAATTGATAAGTTAAAAGTAGTTTCATCTTCCGAAATTCAGGATGAATGCAGTTTGAAAATGACCGACGGGAGCAACTATAAAAAATCGTTTTATGGCACAAACAGCTATATGCCTGGACTTTTTGGATTGTATATGGCAGAAACGGTGATTCGATTTTTGATTAAAAAAGAGAATGGAGAAAAGAGAATAGAGAAAAGAGAATAGAGAAAAGAGAAGAGAGAAAAGAGAATAGAGAAAAGAAAATAGAGAAGAGAGAACAGAAAAGGAATATTGAATATTGATAAAAATAGTAAACCTTTATTTCTTTGCACCTTAGAATCTTAGAACCTTAGATCCTTAGAACCTTAGCCCCATAGAAACCTTAGCCCCTTAGAAGCCTCAGAACCTTAATGACTTTGCACCTTTAAAATAAATGAAATTAACAATTCTTGGCTGTTATGCCGCAACACCACGAACGTTTACTAATCCGACGTCGCAGGTTTTAGAAATTCGAAATCGAATGTATCTCATTGATTGTGCCGAAGGAACGCAGGTGCAGCTGCGTAAAAACAAAATAAAATTTTCCAAAATAAGCCGGGTTTTTATTTCGCATTTGCATGGCGACCATTTTTATGGCTTGATAGGTTTGATTTCTACATTTATGTTGCTAGGCCGCACAACCGATCTACATGTTTATGGACCGAAAGGTACTAAAGAAGTTATTTTATTACAACTCAAATTATCAAATGCGTATACAAGTTATAGTTTGTATTTTCATGAATTAGAATCAGACGAAAGCGAAGTTATTTTTGAAGATGACAAGGTTCTTGTACGAACCATTCCGTTGCAACATCGTGTCTATACAAATGGTTATCTTTTTGAAGAAAAAATTGGAGATAGAAAGTTAAATTTTGAATCCGTTGCACAATATAAAATAGAAACGTGCTATTTTCAAAACATCAAAAACGGTAAAAACATCACTTTGGATAATGGAACAGAAATTGATAATGCCGAATTGACTTTTGATCCAATCGAACCTAAAAAATATGGTTTTTGTTCAGACACAATATATAATGAACGTATTATTACGATTATAAAAAATATTGATTTGTTATATCACGAAGCAACATTTTTAGAATCTGATGAAGTTTTGGCAACTAAAACCATGCACTCAACTGCAAAGCAAGCGGCAAAAATTGCACAATTAGCAAATGTCAAACAATTATTGCTAGGTCATTATTCAACAAGATACGATTCAATTTCATTATTTGAAGAAGAAGCCAAAACTGTTTTCGAAAACGTATCTTTGTCGGACGACGGAAAAGTTTTTGAATTTTAGAAAAAATGTTTTATTGTAAAATGTAAAAGTTTCTAAGAAAAAATTAATGACTCAAAACATATAATTCCTTATTTATAACATTTAACGTACAACTATCATAATGGAAGATTTAAGCAACTACCGAAAATCATATAACAAAAACCAACTTTTAGAAACCGAGATTCCTAACGAACCTATTTCTTTATTCAAAAAATGGTTTCTAGAAGTAGAGGCTTCAAAAGAGATTGAAGAAGTTAATGCAATGACAGTTGCATCAATTGGTCTGGATGGTTATCCGAAATCTCGTGTTGTTCTATTAAAAAAATTTAGTAATGAAGGGTTTATTTTTTATACCAACTATAATTCTGAAAAAGGAAAATCAATTGTAGCCAATCCAAATGTTTGTCTATCCTTTTTTTGGGATAATATGGAGCGGCAAGTTATTATAAAAGGAATTGCGAATAAAATTTCAGTGGAGCAATCGGATAGGTATTTCGATTCACGTCCAAAAGGAAGTCAATTGGGAGCAATAGTATCCAATCAAAGCGAAATAATTCCATCTAGAACTTTTCTAGAAGAAAAATTACAATCATTGGAAGAACAATTCGAAAACAAAACAATTCCAAGGCCTGCAGATTGGGGCGGATTTATTGTTATACCCAAAGAAATCGAATTTTGGCAAGGTCGAGCAAATCGCTTGCATGATCGTATTAGATACAAACTAATAGAAACTACTGCTTGGATGATTGATAGATTATCGCCATAGTTGTAAGATTTTTATATTATTTTTAATAAACTTTACGTATTTCATCGATTTATTTAGATTTTAATCTGATGTTTAATATTAATTTTAGTAATATATAATTATGATTTAGAAGTTAGAAGATGGTTATGATTATTTTCTTAAGTTTATCTTAAACAAAAGGGAATACATCTTTTTTAACTTTTTTTGATATTTTTAAAAAGTGTCACACAGACTAAAATTAAAGGCAATTCTGAAGATGATTTGCCTTTTTTTGTTTTAAATCCTTATCAAAAAAAAGAAAACATTATATTCATAAGTTTATTAAAAATAATATCTTCGCATTTGCGTTATAGTTCTGTTAAACGCAACAAAAACATGAATAAAAGTATTTTTTATTTCTTATTATTTTTTAGTTCCATAGGTTTTGGCCAAATAGGAGGAAAGGCAACGTATCAATTTTTGAATCTTATTACATCACCACGGCAAGCAGCTTTGGGCGGAAAAGTAATAACCATTTATGATCAAGATGTAAATCAAGCGCATTTTAATCCTGCATCTATAAATGATGAAATGGATAATAAACTATCAATAAATTATAGCAATTATCTAGGTGAAATTACTTACGGCACTGCTTCGTATGCCTATACGTATGATAGACATATACAAACTTTTCAGGCAGGAATCAACTATATCAATTACGGAAAAATTGATGGTTATGACGAGTTTGGAGCACCAACATCAAGTTTTACTGGTAGCGAAATAGCAGTTTCTTTTGGTTATGCGTACAATATTCCGTTTACAGATGTTTATGTTGGTGCCTCAGGCAAATTAATCGAATCAAGTCTAGAAAGCTATCAATCTTTTGGCGGTGCACTTGATTTAGGCGCTATTTATAAAGATGAAAATCTGGATGTTAATTATGCACTTGCAGTTCGCAATTTGGGAACGCAATTTAAATCGTATAATGGCAATAAAGAATCACTACCGCTTGAAGTTATTGCAGGTGTATCTCAACAATTAGAAAATGTACCCTTGCGGTGGCACTTAACATTGGAAAATCTTCAGCAATGGACCGTTAGTTTTACAAACCCCAATAGGGCGCAAAGCACTATAGATGGAGAACCCATTCAAGAAAAAGTATCTTTTTTTAACAATGCTTTACGTCATGTAATTGTTGGTGCAGAGTTATTTCCTCAAAAAGGGTTTAATTTGCGTTTCAGTTATAATTTTCGCCGTGGCGAAGAATTACGATTGCTAGAACAACGCAATTTTTCAGGAATTTCATTAGGATTCGGACTCAAAATGGGTCGCTTGAAATTCGATTATTCCTATTCAAGATATACCTTGGCAGCTAACACAAGTTTGTTCGGTTTGACCGTTAATTTTGCAGAACAATAAAAAATAATAACATAGCTTAAGGGAGTTTTATATGCCTCTCGATAGCTATCGTGACCCGCTTTTCGTTTCAAACTTTTTTTAATTGTTTTGGTTTAAACCAAAAGCGATAAAAAAAGTATTTTCACGACCATCGGAGTTAAAACAACAACTATAGGCATTTTATAAACTCTAGGATTTTGAAAAAAATTACAATCGCCATCGATGGCTTTTCTTCAACAGGCAAAAGCACATTAGCCAAACAAGTAGCCAAAAAACTTGGCTACATCTATGTAGATACAGGTGCCATGTATCGCGCTATTGCACTTTTTGCAATGCAAAATGATTATATCTCTGCAACAAAATTCGACAAAGATTTACTAATCGAAAATTTACCATATATCAATTTAGAATTTATTTATAATTCAGAACTTGGTTTTGCCGAAATGTACCTAAATAGTAGTAACGTAGAAAAAGAAATTCGAACCTTAGAGGTTTCCAGCTTCGTAAGCAAAATTGCCGAAATATCAGAAGTTCGGGCCAAACTAGTTGAGCAACAACAAGAAATGGGCAAAAATAAAGGTATAGTTATGGATGGTCGCGATATTGGGTCAGTTGTTTTTCCAAATGCCGAACTCAAAATATTTATGACTGCAAATCCTTTGATCCGAGCACAAAGACGTTTTGACGAGTTGCAAACAAAAGGCGATATTGTTTCGTTCGATGATGTTCTTAAAAATGTGCAAGACCGCGATTATATAGACACGCATCGTAATGATTCTCCGTTAGTTATGGCAAATGATGCAATCAAAATTGATAGTTCTTATCTATCTAAATCGCAGCAGTTTGATGCAGTGTTGGAGTTAGCTAATAATATTTTACAATAAAAAGTGCTGCAATTTAATTTTATTGCTAGATTTACAAATATTAACTAACCATTGTTTTATTATTATATTATGGATATAAAATTACGATTAAAAATTTTAAGTTTCATGGAACTTTTTGTTTGGGGTTCCTATTTGACGTCATTAGGAAGTTATTTATTTGTAACACTTAAATTTTCTGGACCAGAAATCGGAACTGTGTTTACTACTTTAGGAATAGGTTCTTTAATAATGCCACCAATTTTGGGAATTATAGCTGACAAATATATAAATGCTGAAAAAGTTTTGGCTATTTGTCATTTGCTAGGTGCTGGTTTTTTAGTTTTAGCAGCTACGATGACTGGTGCCAATGAGATGTTTTGGGTGATGTTAGCCGTAGCAATGTGTTTTATGCCAACTTTAGCTTTAAGTAATTCGGTTTCTTATAGCATTTTAAAGCAAAATAATTTTGATGTTGTAAAAGAGTTTCCACCAATAAGAGTTTGGGGCACAATTGGTTTTATTGCAGCGATGTGGATTGTCGATTTGTGTGGCTGGACTTTAAGCAAAAATCAACTTTATGTAGGAGCAATTTCAGGAGTTGTTATGGCTGTGATTTCGTTTGCTATGCCAAAATGTCCAACATCTAAAACTGTTGAAAACACATCACTATTTTCAAGATTTGGATTAGATGCTTTTGTTTTATTTAAACAAAGTAAAATGGCAATTTTTTTCATATTCGCAATGTTATTGGGCGCAGCATTACAGATAACAAATATGGTCGGACAAGATTTTCTTCAAGATTTTAGTCGCATAGAAGCTTATAAAAATTCATTTGCTGTTCAACATCCGGGAATTTTAATGTCTATTTCTCAAATCTCTGAAACGTTGTTTATTTTGGCAATTCCATTTTTTTTATACAAATTTGGAATAAAGAAAGTTATGCTTATAAGTATGATTGCGTGGGTTTTTAGATTTGGATTATTTGCAATTGGAAATCCTGACGGTGGTTTGTTACTTTTAATTTTGTCGATGATTGTTTACGGAATGGCATTTGATTTCTTTAATATTTCGGGATCATTATTTGTTGAAAAAGAAACGAATCCGAATATAAGATCAAGTGCGCAAGGCTTGTTTATGATGATGACTAATGGTCTCGGCGCAATTATTGGTGCCAAAGGTTGCGGTTATGTAGTTGGATATTTTACTGTAAATGGTGAGAAGAATTGGGAAAATATTTGGTTTACTTTTGCAGCTTACGCACTTGTATTGGCACTAGTGTTCCCATTTATTTTTAAATACGATCATAAACCAAAAGACTTAGAAATTGGAAAAGATTAAAAACTTTTTTTAGTTAATTCATAAATATAAAAAATGCCTAAACTTACTATTGTTTAGGCATTTATATTTGGACTAATTACCCAAAGTAATTAAAAACTAATTATAAAGCTTATTTAAGAAAAAATTTATTCGTCATCATCATCGTCTTCAAAATTATCTGATGGTTCATCGTCGTTATCATCGTCCTCATCGTCAGTATCATCGTCAGAACCACCTTTATCCTTAAGCGGATCAATTTCAACGTCGTCATCATCGTCATCGTCATCATCATCCAATCCTTTTATGGGATCTATTGGTTCTACTACTAATTCTTCTTCGTCATCGTATTTTTCCATCCGACTTGCTAGTTTTGTGCTCACTTTTACGAGATAAATAGTTTCTTCGGTTTTTACTTCGACAGCTTCAATTAGCTCGTTTTGAGCATTTCTGAAACGGATAATGTCAGAATCGTCATATCCTTCAGGAAATTTATCAACCAATAAATTTAAAATATCGCCAGTTAGCTTCGCATAATCAACAATAACTCTTTTCATAAATAGTTAAATTATAAATCCAAAATATAAGCAAACACTAATGGTGCAACAATTGTTGCATCCGACTCGATAATGAATTTTGGAGTTTTAATATCCAATTTTCCCCAAGTAATTTTTTCGTTTGGTACAGCACCTGAATACGAGCCATAACTTGTTGTAGAATCTGATATCTGACAGAAATAACTCCAAAAAGGAACATCATGCATTTCCATATCCTGATATAACATTGGAACCACGCATATTGGAAAATCGCCTGCAATTCCGCCGCCAATTTGGAAAAATCCAACACCGTTTTGACTGTTTTTTGGATACCAATCTGATAGGAAAACCATGTATTCAATGCCAGATTTCATTGTCGAAGCTTTCAGTTCCCCTTTAATAACATACGAGGCAAAAATATTCCCCATCGTGCTGTCTTCCCAACCCGGAACGATTATAGGCAAGTTTTTTTCGGCAGCAGCATACATCCAACTGTCTTTCAAATCAATTTCGTAATATTCTTCTAAAACGCCCGATAATAGCATTTTGTACATAAATTCATGAGGAAAATAACGTTCTCCTTTATCATCGGCATCTTTCCAAATTTTATAAATATGTTTTTGTAATCTTCTAAAGGCTTCATGCTCTGGAATACAAGTATCGGTAACACGATTCAATCCTCGTTCGAGTAAATCCCATTCTTCTTGTGGCGTTAAATCTCTATAATTTGGGACACGCTCATAGTGAGAATGCGCAACTAAATTCATAATATCTTCTTCGAGATTTGCACCTGTACACGATATAATTTGCACTTTATCTTTGCGAATAAATTCTGCGAAAATTTTACCAATTTCTGCTGTACTCATAGCTCCAGCCATAGTAACCATCATTTTGGCTCCATTGGCAAGTTGCTCTTCATAACCTTTTGCGGCATCTACTAGAGCAGCTGAGTTAAAATGCAAATAATGTTTTTCGATAAATTGGCTAATTGGGCCTTTACTCATTTTTATTTTTATTATATTATAGTTAACAGTTCAAAGAAAATGTTTTTTTCTAAAACTGCAAACTGTTTTCTACTTAAACAGCTATTTTTTTTTATTGTATCCTAATATATCCAAAACTTGCTCTGATGTTTGTTGTTCTGAGAATACTTCGGTTCCTAAAATTCCATTTTCGTCTCGATCAATTAATATATGTTTTGGTTGTGGAATCAAACAGTGATGCAAGCCGCCGTAACCACCAATCGTTTCTTGGTAAGCGCCAGTATTAAAAAAACCAATGTATAAAGGTTTTTCTTTATTGTATTTTGGCAAATAAATAGCATTCATATTTTGTTCTGAGTTGTAATAATCATCACTATCACAAGTCATTCCGCCAAGCAAAACGCGCTCATATTGATCGTTCCATCGGTTGACCGCCAACATAATAAAACGTTTGTTTATTGCCCAAGTATCTGGCAATGTTGTAATAAACGAACTGTCTATCATGTTCCAAGCTTCTCGATCATTTTGTTGTTTTTGATACAAAACTTGATAAATTGCACCTCCAGATTCTCCAACAGTAAATGATCCAAATTCGGTAAAAATATTTGGCACATCAACTTCGGCTTCTTCACAAGCTATTTTTATTTGATTGATAACTTCGTCGATCATATATTGATAATCAAAATCAAAAGCTAGAGAATTTTTTATTGGAAAACCGCCACCTATATTTAATCCATCAAGAGTAGCACATTCTTTTTTAAGTGCAATGTATACTTTTATACATTTTACCAATTCGTTCCAATAATAAGCAGTGTCATTTATACCTGTATTGATAAAAAAGTGAAGCATTTTTAGCTCCAGCCTGTCGTTTTCTTGAATTTGCTTTTTATAAAATGCAACAATATTTTTGTATCCTATTCCTAATCTTGAAGTATAAAATTCAAATTTTGGCTCTTCTTCTGCAGCAATTCTAATTCCGATTTTAAATTTGCCTTTTATTTCTGCTTGAAGCAAATCGAGCTCTTCATAATTATCAATAATCGGAATGGCGTTTTTATGTCCGTTATTTATCAATCGAGCAATATTTGTTATGTATTGATCTCTCTTAAAACCATTGCAAATTACAAATGTGTTTTTATTGATTTTTCCATTTGCTAAAAGATTCTCTACAATGTTTATATCAAATGCTGATGATGTTTCTATATGAATATTATTTTTGAAAGCTTCATTCATAATATATTCAAAATGAGAACTTTTGGTACAGTAACAATAATAATATTTAGCTTCATACTTATTTTTTTCCATTGCATTTCTAAACCAGCCTTTTGCTCGTTTTATATTATTAGAAATTTGTGGTAAATAAGTAAATTTTAAAGGCGTTCCGTATTCCTCTACCAATTTCATTAAATCTATATTATGAAACTGTAAAGCATGTTCTTTATTGAGCGTAAATTCTTCTTGTGGAAAATAATAGGTTTGATTGATTAGATCGAAATATTTGGTATTCATTAGGTTTATGAGTTTTTAGATTAAAAAAAATGAAACAGAAATAACTCGGTTTCAAACCCTAATGTTGGCATAAATAATAGGAAGCTTTATTGAGTTTTTATTTTTTAAAAACTCCAATACAAAAGTTAAGTTTAAAATATATAAAAAAGGAATACACGTTGCCTTAAATCCAAAAATCGAATCAGTGTTCAAAAAGCTGTCTTTGTTGGTCTTATTTGTATTTATCATTACCGCAAATGTAAAAAATAAAATAAGTCAATTGCAATATTTTATCTAAAAAAATTAAATTCTTTTATAGTCGTCAAAACTTTTAATAATCAGTTCATTTTCTGCAAATTGATTAATTTTTACTGAACCAATTCCGTCAAGAAGTGCAAATTGAATTTTCCCATATTCATTTTTTTTATCATGAATAAGATATTCAAGTATGGTATCAATTTCAGATTCGTCTATTGCAACACTATCAAATAAGCTTTTAATTAAATTTTTAATTTGAAAATATTCTTGTTCAGAAAGCAATCCTTTTTCTTTAGCGATATAGCTTTCAAGCACCATTCCGACGGCGATCGCTTCACCATGAAGTAATGTTTTTTTATTTTTGTTTTCAAGAAAGTAACTTTCGATGGCGTGCCCCAAAGTATGTCCAAAATTTAAGGCTTTACGAATGCCGTTTTCTGTTGGATCTTGTGTTACAATTGTATTTTTTATAACGATCGAATCATATATGAGTGCATCCAAAACCGAGGAATCTAAAGAGCTTAAATCTAAAAAATTTTCAAAATATTTTTTATCGGCAATCAAACCATGTTTTATCATTTCTGCCAAGCCCGATTTCATTTCGTTGTTTGGCATTGTATCAAGAAAATTAGTATCTACAAGCACCATTTTTGGATTGTTGATAACACCAATTTGGTTTTTAAGATTGCCCAAATCAACGCCGTTTTTTCCGCCAATTGACGCGTCAACCATGGCTAGTAAGGTTGTTGGAATATTTATAAAATCGATACCGCGTTTGTAGGTTGAAGCAACAAAGCCACCCAAATCAGTAACAACACCGCCACCAACATTAATAACTAGACTTTTTCTGTCGGCGCCATATTCAGTTAAAACGGTCCAAATTTCGACACAAGTTTCGATATTTTTATTTGTTTCGCCATTTTCAAACTCGATTATTTCTATTTTTAAATCGGTTGATAAAAACGGTAGAAAATAATCCAAGCAAAACGCGTTCGATAAAGTATCAACAATAACAAACAAATTTGAATAATTGTTTTTGTTAATTAATTCGTTTAAGTAGTCATATCCGTTTTCGTTAAAATAGATCGAATAATTATTGGCTGAAATGGATTGCATTATTTTTATTTTTGAACCGCAAAATAAGGTAAATTTTGATCAATAATTGCTAAACTCTATTTATATTTGTGCAATTATTAAAAATAAATGGACAAAATTTTCAACAATACTCAAGTTGCATTTGCTTTAAAAAGCGACACCGAATTAGATCGAGCATACTTTCTTTTCAAAATGATTGCCAATCAACCATTAGTTCGAATTGGTACCGCGGTTACAAATTTTGCATTGAAAGCCAACTTGCCAGTCGAAGGATTGATTCGTGCCACTGTTTTTGACCATTTTTGTGGTGGTGTTAACGAAGAAGATTGCCTGAAAGTTGTAGATAATATGTTTACGAAAGGGGTTTCGTCGGTATTGGATTATTCGGTAGAAGGCAAAGAAGATGAAGTACACTTCGATGATGCGATGAATATGGCGCTAAAAATTATTGAATTTGCTAAAGAAAAAAAATCGATTCCGTTTGTGGTTTTCAAGCCAACTGGTTTTGGCAGATTTGAATTGTATGAAAAATTAGGTGAAGGTCAAACGTTAAATTCTGATGAACAAGCCGAATGGAATAGGGTTATGACACGTTTCGATAAAGTTTGTAATTCTGCATATAAAAACGACATTCTTTTACTAATCGATGGCGAAGAAAGTTGGATGCAAGACGCTTCGGATGCTCTGGTAGAAACAATGATGCGAAAATACAATCAAGATAAATGTATTGTTTTCAACACCTTACAGATGTATCGTTGGGATCGATTGGATTATTTGACGACATTACATAAAAAAGCAGAAGCTGATGGTTTTTATATTGGAATGAAGCTCGTTCGTGGCGCTTACATGGAAAAAGAAAACAAACGCGCTGAAGAAAAAGGTTATAAATCGCCAATTTGCGAATCGAAAGAAGCTACCGACGAAAACTATAATGCGGCAACGCTTTACATGATGCAACACTTGGATAAAATGTCAATTTATCTTGGCACACACAATGAAGAAAGCTCGTATAAAATGCTAGAATTGATGCAACAAAACGGGATTGCAAATAATGACCCTAGAATTTGGTTTGGTCAATTGTACGGCATGAGCGATAATATTAGTTATAATTTGGCCGAAAACGGTAATAATATTTCGAAATACTTGCCTTTTGGTCCCGTAAAAGATGTTATGCCGTACTTGATTCGTAGGGCCGAAGAAAATACTTCGGTAGCGGGACAAACAACTCGTGAGTTGAATTTACTAAAAATGGAGCGCGATAGAAGAAAAGGGAAATAGTATTAAAATTCCAAAAATTATTAAAACCCAAATTCCAATTATTAAAGTTGAAATTTGGTTTTTTTTTATAGATCTTGATTTTTGCTATTGACTTTTGAAATTGTTTTATTTCCCAGATTCTAGAACCAATCGTTTCAAAATTGCCCATTGTTTTAGCGCTTCTCTAGCTTCTACTGCTGGATAACCCAACATGGTTTTGCCTGCTTCGATATCGCCAGTAACACCAGAACCTGCACCAACTATTGCGCCATCGCCAATTGTAGTATGATCTTTTATAGAGGCACTTCCACCAATGATAACACCATTTCCTAATGTTACAGATCCTGCCAAACCTGAATTTCCTGCCATAATACAAAATTTTCCGAGTCGAGAATTATGACCTATTTGAACTAGATTATCAATTTTGCAACCATCGCCTAAAACTGTCGAGCTAAATTTACCTCTATCAACACAAGTGTTAGCGCCAATCTCTACATTATTGCCAATAATTACGTTTCCTATTTGTGGAATTTTGACTAAACCACGTTCGGGATCAGGACGAAATCCAAAACCATCGGCTCCAATGGTTGCGTTGGGATGAATTATACAATCGTTCCCGATATGACAGCGTTCTCTAACAACCGTTCCTGACCAAATTACGGTTTTGTTACCAATAGTCGATTCGTCTAGTATCGTAACATTTGGATAAATTATACTGTTTTCGCCAATTTTAACATCAGGTCCAATATAACAACCAGCGCCAATTTTGGTTCCGACACCAATTTTTGCAGTAACATCGATAGTTGCAGAAGCATGTATTTGAGTAGCAAAAAAGGGTGGAGCAGGAGCATAGAGTTCCAAAACTTGCGACATGGCCAAATCGGCATTTTTTACTTTAATAAAAGCACGATTATCTCCAGGTTCGATGGCAATATCTTGATTAACAACTGCCACACAAGCCTTGGAAGTTGCCCAAAATTTTTCGTATTTTTTGTTACCTATAAACGAAATTTCGGTTGCGCTTGCCATTTCAAGTTGTTCTGGTGCCGTAATTTTTGTTGAAGTAGTTCCAACTATTTCTCCTTTTAGGATTTCGTTGATTTCTTGAAGTGAGTATGATATCATTTTTATTTTTTTAATTTCATTTACAAGTTTAAAATACTTAATCTGAATTCTAAATTCTGCCTTCTGAAAACTACTCACTATCCTTTTGGCCCATCATCATCAAGAACGCTTTCAAAAATTCGTCTATTTCGCCATTCATCACGCCATCGACATTGCTGGTTTCGTAGCTAGTGCGAACGTCTTTGACCAGTTTGTATGGTTGCATAACATAATTACGGATTTGCGATCCCCATTCGATTTTCATTTTGCCTGCTTCGATATCGCTACGTTGTGCTTGCTGTTTTTTGAGTTCGATTTCGTACAGTTGCGATTTTAGCATTTGCAAGGCACGTTTTCTATTGTCTAATTGCGATCGTGTTTCCGAACATTGAATTTGGATTCCAGATGGTTTGTGTACCAATTGTACTTTAGTTTCAACTTTATTTACGTTTTGTCCGCCTGCGCCACTGGATCTAGCCGTAGTGATTTCTATATCGGCAGGATTTATTTCGATTTCAATAGTATCATCAACCAACGGATATACATAAACTGATGCAAACGAGGTGTGACGTTTGGCGTTGCTATCAAACGGAGAAATGCGCACCAATCGATGTACACCGTTTTCGCCCTTTAGATATCCGAAGCTGTAATCGCCTTCTATTTCGAGTGTTACGGTTTTTATTCCGGCAACATCGCCTTCTTGATAATTGAGTTCTTTGATTTTGTAACCTTGCCTGTCGGCCCACATCATGTACATGCGCATGAGCATTGACGCCCAATCGCAACTTTCTGTTCCGCCAGCACCAGCCGTGATTTGCAATACTGCCGAGAGCGAATCTCCTTCTTCGGAAAGCATGTTCTTGAATTCGATATTTTCTATATGAAGGTTGGTGGCATCATATTGACTGTCCAACTCATCAAAGGTAAGTTCACCTTCTTTATAAAACTCGAAGGCGAGTAGGAGTTCGTCACCCATTTCGACAGCTTTGTTGTAATCTTCAACCCATTTTTTCTTGGTTCGGAGATTTTTTACAATGTGTTCGGCTTCACGAGCGTTGTTCCAAAAGTTGGGTGCGAAGGTTTTCTCTTCTTCGTTGGTTATTTCTATAAGCTTGGCATCGACGTCAAAGATACCTCCTTAACGCACCAAGACGCTCCACAATTCCTTTTATTTGTTCGGAATTTGTCATAAATGTTGTAGTTTTGCAATTAGTGAACTAGCCCCGATAGAAGTGAAAATCCTTTTCTTTTGCCCTGAGCTTGCGAAGTGGCAAAAGGAAAGATTGTAACGGATAGCGGGAAATAGCTCCAAAAAAACAAAGATAAAATTTTATTTAGAATATGGAAATAAATTTGGTGTCAGATACGGTGACAAAGCCGAGTAATGAGATGTTGCAGTTTATGTTTGCAGCAAAAGTGGGCGATGATGTGTACAAGCAAGATCCGACAATTAATGAATTAGAAACAACTGTTGCTGAGATGTTTGGGATGGAAGCGGCCTTGTTTTTTCCGAGTGGAACGATGGCAAACCAAACGGCGATAAAGTTACATACTAATCCTGGCGATCAGATTATTTGCGATAAGTGGGCACATATTCATTTGTATGAAGGTGGCGGTGCGAGTTTTAATAGCGGTGCAAATTTTAATTTGATTGATGGAAATCGTGGGATGATTACGGCCGAGCAAGTTCGGGACGGGATTAATGATCCTGAGTTTTATCATGCGCCATTATCGAAAATGGTAAGCATTGAAAACACGACCAACAAAGGTGGAGGGGCTTGTTATGAGATTGCAGAATTACAGAAAATAAAGCAAGTTTGTGTTGCCAATAACTTGAAATTGCATCTTGATGGTGCACGTTTGTGGAATGCTTTGGTGGCCAAAAAACAGCATCCGAAGCAGTTTGGAGAAATTTTTGATACGATTTCGGTTTGTTTTTCGAAAGGTTTGGGCGCGCCTGTAGGATCAGTTTTGGTTGGAAGTAGAGCTGACATGCATCGCGCGTTGCGAATTCGGAAAATTTTTGGTGGTGGTATGCGACAAGCAGGTTATTTGGCGGCTGCGGGTTTGTATGCTTTGCAAAATAATTTAATACGACTAGAAGAAGATCATCGCCGTGCGAAAGAAATTGGTACCACGTTAACAAAAGTTTCGTGGGTTGCAAAAGTAGAGCCTATAGAAACTAATATTTTAATTTTTGAAGTAAAACCATCTATAAATGAGCAAGTATTGCTTGATAAACTGAAACAAAAAGGAATTTCAATTAGCTCGATGGGTCATGGAAAACTTCGAATGGTTACCCATCTTGATTAC
The DNA here is from genome assembly GCA_031422015.1 of Flavobacterium sp. Classification (GTDB taxonomy): domain Bacteria; phylum Bacteroidota; class Bacteroidia; order Flavobacteriales; family Flavobacteriaceae; genus Flavobacterium. The sequence continues at coordinate 53,005 of JANOPO010000013.1, forward strand.
CGCGAAGTGATGCATAACTATGTTTTGGAGACTTTAGGGAAGTTGGAGGTTTAATCTTGATTGACCAAATTATTATCTGTGGCAAACTTTATCAACATGGCTGTATTGTTGACATTTAGTTTTGAATGTAGATTTTTGCGGTGGCTGTCAATCGTGTCTATACTTACAAATAATTTTTCGGCAATTTGATGATTCGTCAAGCCGTCAACTATTAAAGTCAATACTTCTTTTTCGCGTTTGGTAAGTTTGGGGAGTTTGTTTTGAAGCTCGTTTTCATATTTCAAGGCTTTTTCGGCTTCGATGGTTAGATAATTGATGCCTTTTACAACTGTTTTTATTGCTTTTAAAATCTCAAATTTATCAGCATTTTTTAGTAAATAACCTTGTGCGCCAGCTTCTAACATTTTACGAACATATGAGCCTTCGTTATGAGTACTCAATGCTATAATTTTAATTTTTGGATATTTATTTGTTATTATTTTGCATAATTCGATACCATTAGTGTCGGGCAAGTTAATATCCATTAAAATAATATCGCACGTGCTCATTGAGAGAAATTGCAAACATCGTTCGGCAGATGTTGCTGATCCTACCAATTCAATTTCTACCTCGTTTTGAAGCAATGATTTTAGTCCTTCAATTATCATTTGATGGTCGTCGACGATGAAAACTTTGGATTGATTAAACATTTAATTCAATGTTTACTGATGTTCCATTATTTGGTGATGTAACTGTATCTATGGTTCCAGAAAGATATTTTACGCGATAAGCAATATTGTCAAGACCATCGCCTGTTGGTGCGAGATTTTTATCATAACCTTTTCCGTTGTCTTCGACAGTGATGGATATCTTATCATTGTTGTAAGCAATTTGAACTAAAATTTCGGAGGCTTGAGCATGTTTAACCGCGTTGTTGACTAGTTCTTGAATGATTCTGTAAATAAAAGTTTCGGCAGTACTACCAATTTTTCGCTCAAGACCAATTTTTTGATAATCAACGGTTTTTGAAGACGCTAATTGTATAGAACTGCAAAAATCTTTTAGTGCGTCGTTCAAGCCAAATTTCACTAGTGCTTCTGGCATTAAATTGTGCGCCACTTTTCGTAAATCGGCAATTGTGGTGTCGAGCATTCCGATTGATTTTTCGAATAGAATGGCATTTTCGGGAGTGAGTAGTAGGTTTTCTTTCATGTTTGTAAATGATAATTTGGTGCCTGATAACAGTCCGCCAAGTCCATCGTGCAAATCTTTTGCAATGCGACTTCGTTCTTCTTCTTGCCCTTTTAGCATGGCATCGATAGCGAGAAGTTGTTTGTCTTTTTCTAATTCTGAGATTTTTAGATTTTGTAGTTTTCGTTTGTTTCTAAAGTTTCTATAACCCAGAAAACCTATTAGCAACAACCCAATTGAAGATCCGATAAGTATTTTGTTTAGGGTTGATTTTTTTTCGTTTGCGGTTTTGAGTTTTATAATTTCAGTTTGTTTTTTTTGAGTTTCGTATTTTTTTTCGAGTTCTTGAATGTTTGATGCGATTTCTTTATTAAGTTGCTTTTTGTTGAGGGAATCTCTTTTGACGCCATAGATTTCTGATAAGTCATAATTTCCCAAAGCAGCCTCAATTTTGTTAAGCATTATATAAGAACTTTTTGAAAAAAATTCTAAATTGTTTGGTTCGCTTATTTTTAAAGTCTCAAAGGCATATTTTTCTGCAAGCTTCATATTGCCATTATAATAGTTTACTTTTGAATATTGCAACAATAGATTAGCATTATTTTCTGGGGTATTGGTTTTTTTACTAACTTTATCTAATTGGCGTAAATAATAAAACAATTCACTATATTTTTTTTGGCTAGTTTTTATAGTTATAATATTACCAATTGTAATTTGCTCTATATAACTATTATTTACTTTTCGGCACTCTTTTATTGTTTCATTCGCATAAAAAAGGGCTTTTTCATTATCTTTTAGAGTTAAATATGTTGAGGATATAGATGCTAAAACATAAGGTAAATCATCAAGTTTACCGAAACCTTTTTTTTGCAAAGCCAGTGCTTTAAAACCATATTCTAATGACTTTTCGAGTAAATTGCTTTCTGCGTAGACGGAACATAAATTGCTATACAAACTAACTAATTGATCATTATTATTAATGCTTTCACTAATAATTTGTGCTTTCTGGTAATATTGAATACATGAATCTAACTTAAAAAGATAAAAATAAGCTGAACCAATATTTTTATAACTTAATGATTGCTTGTTTTTTGACCCGATCACTTTAGCAACTCCTAGTCCTTGTTTATTTAGCTTCAAAAATGCATCATATTTGCCTGTCTGCACTAACACATCTCCCATGTCTATACCATATTGGAATTCTCCAATTTTGTAGTTAAGTTTTTTACTTAATTTTTTTGAAGCTTCAAAATAAAATACTGCCGAATCATATTTGGTTGTTTTATAATAATTTCCAATTTTGGATAAAAGTTTTACTTTGATAGTATCATCTTTGGACGTCTTTAATTGTTCTAATTGCTTTTGAATTTGAGTATATCCACAATAAAAACTCAGTAAAAGATTTAATAATACAAATTTTTTCATAATTAAAAATTTTAAATTTAATTTTCTCTAATTGTCAAAGATTCGGCATAAAAAATAACTATTCCAATTATTGTATCAAAAATCACTCTTTTACGGTAGAAGATGGTTTAACGATAAAAGAAATGCAATCTATTAAAATTCACGTTTTTACGGTAGATAGTTTTGTAATGTTATTTAGAAATTTGTAAAACTATTAATCCATAAAATATAAGATTATGAAACTTCATCTCAACTTACCAAACCATTTGCAATTAGAAATTTCTGTTAATAAAGATAACTATTTTTCTGATTCAAAAACCAATGTAGAAAATAACGTTTCAAAATTTAAGAAAAAAATAATCAAGTTATATCCGCAACATTGGTATGATGGTGTTTGGGAAAATTTGGATTATAAAATGTAATTCAATTATTTAACAATTATAAATCAATTAATAACTAAAAATTAAATATTATGAAAACAAATTATACAAAACAAAAACAGCTTTTAATATGGTTCTTTTTATTCTTTATTTCGGTAAATTCTTTTAGTCAATGTTGGTCAAAAATCTCTGCTGGTGGTGGTCATACCCTTGCAATAGCTGATAATGGGACGCTCTGGGCTTGGGGTAGAAACGGTTTTGGACAACTCGGTGTGGGCGGTTTGGCAAGTCAAGGAAGTACTATTCCTATTCAAATTGGTACCGCTACTAACTGGAAAGATATAGCCGCAGGCTCAGAATTTTCGGTTGCTATAAGATCGGGCGGGCTTTTAGGAGAATTAGGAACGCTCTGGGCATGGGGACATAACAATGTAGGACAACTTGGAGATGGAACTTTTAATAATAGAAATATACCAACTCAAATTGGAACTGGTTTTAAATGGAAACAGATATCGGCAAGTAGTTTGCACGTTATGGCTATCAGTGATACAGGACTTTTTGCATCTGGCGACAGAACTCTTTGGGGCTGGGGAAGAAATAATTATGGGCAACTAGGTAACGGAATAACTGCAAATCAAAACACCCCAATACAGATTGGAACAGCGATTGACTGGGATCATGTTGAGGCTGGTGCTTCATTTACTATAGCATTAAAAGAAGACGGCAGACTTTTTGCATGGGGAGTAAATGCATCTGGCCAATTAGGAATAAACTCAACCACCAACACAACAGTAAGAACGCAAATTGGCACTGCAACAGATTGGACTAGAAATTTTGCAGCATCTTCTTATGGAGGTTTTACCCTTGCGATAAAAAATAATGGCACACTATGGGCTTGGGGATACAATCCAAGTGGTCAACTTGGTACTGGTACTACAACTAATAGTCTGTTACCTATTCAGGTTGGAACAAATATTGATTGGGCAAAAATTGATGCTGGCGAAAACCATACCATTTCACTAAAAACAGATGGAACAGTATATAGCTGGGGTGGTAATACTTTGGGGCAATTGGGTATTGGCAATTTCAATCCAAGTTTGACAAGAAATCTTGTCGCTTTTGATACGCAAGCAATATCGGCAGGTCGTAATTCGAATTTTGTACTTCAATATGGACAAACGGTAAGTTGGGGTCATAATAGTAATGGCGAATTAGGTAATGGTACTGTTAATACAAGTACTATTCCAATTCTTATTGATTGTCCCGCCCAACTTGGCATTGCTCAATTAAGTGATAATTCTTCCAAATTTGTAGTATATCCAAATCCAACTTCAAACGGCTCATTCTCTATCCAATCTGAAATCCCGATTCAAAATGTAACTGCTTTCGATATTTTAGGAAAGCAAATTGACATTGAACGAAATAACGATTCCTATAAAGTCAATGCATCAGCGGGAATTTATACCATCAAAATTTCTAATGATAATGGGAATTCTCAAATCAAGAAATTAATACTAAACTAATTTAATTATGAACCCAAAATACTCAAAACAAAAACAGCTTTTAATATTGTTTTTTTTATTCTTTATTTCGGTAAATTCTTTTAGTCAATGTTGGTCAAAAATTGCCAGTAGTCCATTTCATTCCATTGCAATTGCAAATAATGGCACCTTATGGGCTTGGGGAAGTAATTCACATGGACAACTTGGTACTGGAACATCCAATGATAGTAATATTCCAGTTCAGGTTGGTACAGCTAATAACTGGGTATCAATTGCAGTTGGTAGTAATTATACAGTTGCACTACGATCAACAGGTGTTCTGGGTTACTCAAATACATTATGGGCTTGGGGTATTAATACTTATGGGCAACTTGGAGACGGAACTTTGATCAATAAAAATGTACCTATACAAATTGGCACCAATACAAAATGGACACAAATTTCTGCAAGTCCGCAACATGTGATGGCAATAAATGATACTAATCCATTATTAATAACAGGCTCAAAAACGCTTTGGGGTTGGGGTGAAAATTCCTTAGGACAATTAGGAAATGGAATAACGCCTGACCAAACAACCCCAATTCAAATTGGTACTGCCATTGATTGGGGGCAAGTTTCCGCAGGAGGATTTTATAGTGTTGCACAAAAAGTAGATGGTCGTCTTTTTGCTTGGGGAAGTAATTTTTATGGTCAATTAGGTATAAATTCTACTGCTAACACTACTATTAGAACTCAAATTGGTACAGATGCTGATTGGTCATCAAATTTTGTGGCTGGTTCGGGATTTACATTGGCAATAAAAAATAATGGCACTCTTTGGGCTTGGGGTGAAAATTCCTTAGGACAATTAGGAAATGGTAGTACAACCGATAGTCTACTTCCGATACAAATAGGGACTAATAATGACTGGGCAAAAGTTGATTCGGGAAATGCTCATTCAATAGCCTTAAAAACAATTGATGGAGCTGTTTATACTTGGGGTAATAATAGCGTTGGTCAATTAGGTATTGGCACAAATAATGTCTCTATTTCTAGAAATTTAATAGCTTATAATACAACAGCTATTTCTGCAGGTGGCAATGTAGGTTATTTATTAAAAAGCGAAGGTATTTTACAAAGTTGGGGCAATAATTATAGTGGTCAATTAGGTATCGGAACATTTTCTAATCTTAATATACCAACGCCAATTACTTGCCCAACGTCACTTGGTATCAAAAATCAAGCGGAAGTTTTAAAGGTAGTTCTTTTTCCAAACCCTTCAACTAATGGCTCATTTACAATACAATCAATAACAAGTGTTCAAAATGTTACCGTTTTCGATATTCTAGGAAAACAAATTGATATCGAAAAAAATAACGATTCCTGTAAAGTCAATGCTTCAGCGGGAATTTATACTATCAAAATTTCTGATCATAATGGGAATTCTCAAATCAAGAAATTAATAATGCAATAAACATAAATAATTAATTTTTTCAATCCTTTGTTACAATTACAATTTAACAAAGGATTTTTTCATAAATGAATGTAATTTAATATAATACAAAAAAAATCACTCTTTTACGGGATACTTAAACGTGTTTTAAATGTCAATTTTGTTCTTTAAATTAAAATGATATGAAAACCAAAATCTTAATTTGTATTTACTTTATATTTTCATTTATAGGTATTGCCCAAGTTGGTATTAATACTACAACTCCAAATGCGATGCTCGAGATAGCATCTACTACAAATGGAATTTTGATTCCACAAATTGCTTTAACAGCTACTAATGTTGTTGCACCAGTAGTAAACCCGCAAGGTGGCGCCATTACAATTTCTACATTAATTTATAATACAGCAACTGTAGCTGGAGTAAATGAAGTTGTACCAGGCTATTATTATTGGAACGGAACGCTATGGATATCATTAGTAGCGACTCCCTCTACAGATTGGAAATTATCAGGAAACACAACGATAACAGAACCAGCAAATCCTATAACTTATGGTACTTCAACAATTAGTACAACCGAAAATTATATTGGCACAACCGATGCTAATGACGTAGTAATAGCTTCAAATGCTATTGAGCGGTTACGAATAAAAAAAACATCTGGAAATATTGGAATTGGAACATCTAGTCCTACTAACAAACTCCAAATTGAAACAACAACTGCTGGCGAAACCACTACTTTATCTCAAAATTCGTTTTCAGGAAATTCAACTGGAATAGGAATTATAGGTACTTCAATTAACAATCCTGGCTATGGCATTGGCGGTCAGTTTTTTGGAGGTTCTGTTGGACTTGAAGGTTTTGCAAATGCCTCAAATTATTCTGGAACTGCGGTTGGAATTAAAGGAACTTCATTTGGAGATGGTGGAACTTCCGCATATAGAGTTGGCGGTCGTTTTGAAAGTTTTGGAGCTAACGGAAATAACTATGGTGGACAGTTTTCTGTAAGTGGAGGTACAAATAATTATGGAGCAGATTTTCAAGCTGTTGGTTCTAGTATAAGAAATTACGGTGGTAATTTTAAGGCATCTGGCGGAACGACTGGAAATTGGGCTGGTGTTTTTAATTCAACGGGTGGAGTTATTGCTACAGGTGCTGATTTTATTGCAAATAATGGATCAGTAGTAACAACAGCAGCTTATTTTCAAGCATACGGTACTAGTGAAAATTATGGAAATCGTGCAATTGTATCCAACGGAGCTACTAACTTTGGTGGAAGTTTTATTACAAATGGAATTAGTACATCAACAAATTACAGTGGTTATTTTAAAGCAAATGGTGGTACAAATAATTATGCAGGTTACTTTGCTGCTGTTGGTGGAATAAATAATTATGCACTCGTGGTTCCTCCTGCGAGTGGCAACGTCGGAATTGGAACCATTACACCGTTTGCAAAGTTAGATATTTTGTCTCCCGGAAACACTGTTGGGTTCCGACTTTTGAGCGGGAGTAATGCTGAATTGTCATATATTTCAGTAGGAAAAGCAACCGAATATGCACAAATAGGGGCATGCACAACTGCATCTTTTTTTCTAGATGCACTTAATGGCGATATGGCAATAAAAAATTTTAATTCTGGAAAAATTTTATTTGGCGCATCTTTCATTGCAAATGCCGCCATGGCAATAATACCAAATGGTAGTGTGGGTATTGGAACTGTAACTCCTGTTGATCAATTGGAAGTAGCTGGTGGCTATGTTCGATCAACTGGTTATCGCTGTCGTACAGGAACTGCAGGAGTTTATCCTGGAAATGTGCATAATATAAATTGGACAGGAACCACAGCGCAACTTTGGATAGATACTACTAATGTAGGTACTTTTCAATTTACATCTGACCGCCGATTAAAAGAAAATATTCTAACTATGAGTGATACCGCGATTACAAGACTTATGCAACTGAAACCAGTAAGTTTTAACTATAAAAATGTTCCAGAAACTATTTTTACAGGAAGTGATAATTTCATTGAAGGTTTTATCGCTGACGAATTGCAACAAATAATCCCGAGTGCTGTTAATGGCAAAAAAGATGCAATAACCACAGAAGGAAAAATTCAACCTCAAACACTCAATCTCTCGCCAATTGTATCAGTTTTAACCAAAGCAATTCAGGAACAACAACTAATAATTGAAGAATTAATTGAAAAAACCAATCAATTAGAATCTCGATTAAAAACTTTAGAAAATTAAGAATAGCATTTTAATTGGGTATTGATAGTAAGCTATAAATTGAATTTTATAGTAATAAAATTGAAGTAATTTATATAAAATTAGGTTTTTACGGTAGATAAATGTACAAAGTTATTTCGAGATTTGTAAAGCTATCAATCGACTAATTTTTAAAAATCATGAAACTACATCTCAACTTACCAAACCATTTGCAATTAGAAATTTCTGTTAATAAAGAGATTTATTTTTCTGATGCAAAAACCAATGTAGAAAAGACCGTTTCAAAATTTAGGAAAAGAATTATCAAGTTATATCTGCGACATTGGTATGATGGTGTTTGAGAAAACTTGGATTATATAATGTAGAAAGCATTCTAAAGTTCACTCTTTTACGGTAGATAAATATATTAAATACTCTTGAAATTTGTTTAACAATTTTAAATCTAAATATTATGAAATCAATTTACACACAACACAAACAATTTTTAATGTTGTTTTTTTTAGTTCTTATCTCAAACAATTTATTTGGACAATGCTGGTCAAAAGTCGAAGCAGGTGGATGGCATACCTTAGCGATAAAATCCGATGGAACCCTTTGGGCTTGGGGTGATAATTCCGCTGGTCAAATTGGAGATAATACGAGTATTAGTAAAATCAGTCCAGTTCAAATTGGTACTGCATCAAATTGGTCGCGAATTGCTGCTGGATCAAAAAATAGTTTTGCAATAAAAACTGATGGTACGCTTTGGGGTTGGGGGTTTAATGGAGCTAGTAATTTGGGCGACGGCACGTTCTTTAATAGATATATTCCAACTCAAATAGGTACTGCAACCAATTGGAAACAAATAGCTTGCGGAGACTTACATACTCTAGCCACAAAAAATGATGGTACTTTATGGTCGTGGGGCAATAATTTTTATGGACAATTAGGACATGGCAATACAAACGATACAGGCATAAGAACACAAGTTGGTACCGATAACAATTGGTCAACAATTGTGGCGTCGTATGAAAACTCTTTAGCTCTTAAGACAAGTCAGTTACTTTGGGCTTGGGGACGTAATAACAACTTACAACTTGGCCTTGGGCCTGTGGCGCAACAAAACCAGCCTACACAAATAGGTACAGCTGTCAATTGGTCATTGATCGCAGCAGGGCTCAGTTATACAATGGCAATCAAAGATGATAAATCATTATGGGGTTGGGGCTTGAATGATTATGGTCAGTTGGGTGATGGTACTTTCAATACTTTAGCTGTAAGAACTCAAATTGGTACCGCTCTTAACTGGTCGCAAATTACTGCTGGGCGTGCGCATACCTTGGCGATGAAAATTGATAACACTTTATGGGCTTGGGGACGAAATGATTTCGGACAATTAGGAATCGGAAACTTTACTGGTACAACAATTCGTACACAAGTTGGCACCAACAATTGGTTTAGCATAACATCGGGAAGTTTGCATACGGTTGCCATAAAAACTGATGGAACCTTATGGACTTGGGGCTCTAATTTTTACGGACAACTGGGTGATGGTACTTTTGTCAATAAAAACATACCAACTGCTATAACTTGTCCTTCATCACTCGGAATAAATGGACATGATCAAATCGCTTCAAAAATTGAAGTTTATCCAAATCCAACTTCAAACGGAATTTTCAGAATCGAAGCTAATACTCCAATTCAAAATGTTACCGCTTTCGATATTTTAGGAAAGCAAATTGCTATTGAAAAAAATAGCGATTCATATAAAATTAATGCTTCAACGGGAATTTATTCCATTAAAATTATTGATACTGATGGTAATTCTCAAATCAAGAAATTAATCATCCAGTAAATGTAAATAATTAATTTTTTAGTCCTTTGTTAAATCTACAGTTTGACAAAGGATTTTTTATATAAATAAATGTAATTCAATATAATACTTAAAAAATCACTCTTTTACGGGATATATTTATTTCAATTCCTATCGAAATTTGTTAAATAATTTTAAAACTAATCATTATGAAAACAAAATTACTTTTTCAACTAGGTCTTTTAGCAACATTGTTATTTAGTACAATGATTTTCGCACAATGGTCTCCAAATTCAGCTGTAAATAATGCAATTTGCACAGCACCTTTTCTTCAAAACCAACAAGTTGCTGTTTCTGACGGCAGTGGTGGCGCAATAATCGTCTGGGCTGATAAACGATCAGGCACTGGTGTTGGCGCAGAACAATCATTTACAGATATTTATGCCCACCGTATAAATGCTGCAGGAGTACTACTTTGGACGTCAAACGGCGTTCCAATTTGCACAACTGCCAGTAGACAGCATATGCCAAAAATTATTTCAGATGATAATGGCGGTGCAATTATAGCATGGTCGGATGAGCGAAATTCTGCAACCAATCTATCGGATATTTATGCACAGCGCATCAATACTTCTGGAGTAGTGCTATGGGCGGCAAACGGGGTTTCAATTTGTTCCAAAGTTGGTTTTCAAGATAATCCAGCAATCGCTTCTGATGGGAACAGCGGCGCAATAATCACTTGGGAAGACAGACGCAATGGCATGGATTATAATATTTTCGCTCAAAGTATAAATAGTACAGGAACAACACAATGGAATCTGGACGGTGTTCTCGTATGCAATGCAGCAAATAACCAATTAAAACCACAAATAGTTTCGGCAGAAGCAGGTCAAGCCCTCATTACTTGGGAAGACAAACGATTATCATCAGCATCTTCAAATATTTATGTACTTAAAATCAATAGTGGTGGCGCAAATGCTTGGGGCGGAACTACAACTAACGGGGTTTTAATCAGTGCAGCAGGAAGTTGTTTAGAACCCAAACTAGTTGCTGACGGCAATTTTGGTGCAATTATAACTTGGTACGACCTTCGTAACGGAATAGATTATAACATTTATGCACAAAAAATAAATGCAAATGGTAATTCGCCATGGTTAAGCCCGGGTGGATTAGGGATAGAAATTTGTACCGAAGTTGGAAATCAAGAACTACCACAAATTTGTGCGGATGGTGCTAATGGCGCTTTCATTGCTTGGGCAGATGGAAGGCAAGGGAATTCTGATTCAGATGTTTATATACAACATATTGGAAGCGATAGTCAAATTGTTACTCCATGGACTTTCAACGGAAATCGAATTGTATCGGTTACGGGTGTGCAAAATGCACCAGCCTTGATTGCTGACGGTTTTGGTGGCGTAATTGCATCTTGGAATGATTACCGTAATGGTTCTAACGCAGATATTTATTCGCAAAGAATCAATGCATCCGGTTTTGCACTATGGAATAACACACTTACGGGTGTGCCAGTTTGCACAGAAGCAAGCGACCAATCATTTGCAACTACAATAATACAGGGCAATTCTGGAGAAGCCATAGTAGTTTGGAAAGACGTTCGCAATGGAAACTCAGATATTTATGCTCAAAAAATTAATGCAGACGGAACGTTATCAAATGATGATTTTCAAACTAAAAATCAAAATTTTACGATGTATCCAAACCCAACTTCAAACGGAACTTTTTTTGTTCAATCCGAAAAAACCATTCAAAATGTAGTGGCTTACGATATTTTAGGAAAACAAATGGAGGTTGAGAAAAACAACAATTTATATAAAATTAATGCTTCAGCAGGAATTTATACCATTAAAATTACTGATTCTGATGGAAATTTTCAAAGCAAAAAACTACTAATTCAATAAATTAAAAAAATGAAAAATATAATTAAATACCTAATTGTTCTATTCTTTTCTTCAACAGCATATTCCCAATGCTGGCTAAGTGTTGCATCAGGTTTAGAGCATACTTTGGCCATTAAAACTGATGGAACCCTTTGGGCATGGGGAAGAAATGACAGTGGTCAGCTCGGTATTGATTCACTCATTGATTCTAATATTCCTGTTCAAGTTGGTACTGCAAACAACTGGAAAATAGTTTCTGGAGGCGTAGATCATTCTGCTGGTGTACAAACTGACGGCACTTTATGGACTTGGGGTGGCAATTTTTTTGGTCAACTTGGCAACGGATCTTTTAGCAGTGGTCTTTCACTAGCACCAGTTCAGGTTGGTAACGAAACCAATTGGAATACAGTTGATTGCGGTTATTATTTCAATGTAGCCTTAAAAGGGTCTTTCACCAAATCGCTATGGACTTGGGGAGTGAATGACTTCAACCAACTTGGCAATGGCACTACAACCAATACTAATTTGCCGCAACAAATTGGTACATCGCTCCAATGGAAATCTGTTTCCGCAGGTGCCTATCATGTTGTTGCACTTGAGTTTGTTACTGGCGGAAGCCGCTTGATGGGTTGGGGATTTAACAATTACGGACAGATAGGTGATGGAACTTTTATTGCAAAAAGTAGTCCAACACAGTGCGGAACCGATGTTAACTGGCAAATAGTCGTGACAGGATATTTTCATAATCTAGGAAAAAAAACCAACGGAACACTTTGGGCTTGGGGCATTAACGGTGATGGACAAATGGGAAATGGAAGTAACGCTTTCAATAGTCCAAATCCGACCCAAGTAGGTACCGATACAAACTGGCAAGGTGTTTTAGGTGCAGGCTATAGTTATAGTATGGCAAAAAGGTCTGACGGAACTTTATGGTCTTGGGGACGAAATGCTTTTGGTGGTGCAGGTCTTGGCGCAGTAATTTTTAGTTATTTACCGTTGCAAGTTGGCACCAGCACTACCTGGGGTATAAATATCTCGGGTTCACAGAGTTTTGGATTGGCTTTGCAACAGAATGGGTCTTTAAGTACTTGGGGATTAAATGACAAAGGACAATTAGGAAACGGAACTAACATAAATAGTAATATACCAAATGGTATTGCATGTCCAACAATTTTAAGCACTAATAATGAAATACGCAACGATACAAAATTATCAGTTTACCCCAATCCAACTTCTGATTTTTTAACTATTCAAAATCAGACTAATGCAACTATTTCAAGTATAAAAATTATTGATATTTTAGGTAAAATTGTTTTAGAAACCAATGAAGTTGCTTCTATAAATGTTCAAAAACTTTCGAAAGGCATTTACATAGTTGAGGTTTCATGTGAAAACAAAAACTATCAACAAAAATTTATAAAAAACTAATACTATGCAAATTTTAAAATATTTTCTATCAATCACAGCTGCAATAGTATTGTTTTCTTGCAGCAATGATAAAACAACAGTAGAAAAAGAAAAGATAACAACCGTTTATGTTGGCGGTTTACAAATAATCAATAATTTAGAAAGAGCTACAATATGGAAGAATGGTCTAGCTCAATTACTACCAACAGGAGATGCAAATTTCTCTAGAGTTAATGCTATATGTGTTGATCAAGATGTAGTATATGCTGTTGGTTATGAGTATTTTGCAAATGCAGTTAGCGGTCGAGCAACTTTATGGATAAATAACGAAAAAATTACTTTGCAAACCAACGATTCTGAAGCCTATTCAATTTCGATTTATAAAGGTTCAATTTACATTTCAGGTCATTCCAATCTGATAGCCACTTCATGGAAAGTTACTAATAATGTTGTTGAAACGACTTCTTTAGCACAAATTGGACCGTCTGTTGCAAAATCAATTATTAAAAACGACAACGGACTATTTGTCGCAGGTCAAATTTCGCTTTTTGGTTGGATATCTTCTACTAATTTTCCATTTACATTCGATCAACGCTCTGTTGCCGAATCTTTTTTTGTACAAGGAAATGACGAGTATGTAGCTGTAAATTTTGTTGATTCAAATCTAAAAACAACAGCTAAAATTCTTAAAAATGGAGTAGTACAAAATTCGTTAGTTTATAACACAGAAATTAATTCTATTTACGGCAACAAAACAACTATTTATGCTGTAGGTATTACTACAACACTATCAGGAATTACCAAAGCAACAATTTGGGAAAACAATATATCTAGACCATTATCACAAAAAAGCTCACTTGCTAAATCTGTTTTTTGTTTAAATGATATTGTTTATACGTCTGGTTCTGAATATGATACAAATTTTGATAATTATAGTGCTCGACTTTGGACTTCGGGCGTTTTAACGGAATTGTCCAACAATCCTTCTTGTGCAAACGCTGTTTTTGTTACTGAAAAATAAAATAATCAATAAAAATTTGTTTTGAGTTTTGGTAGTTTATTATTCAAAAAATAAAAAATTGATTAAAGTAGAAAGGTTTGACAATTGTCAAACCTTTCTTATTAATATACATAATTTTTTTATTTAAACAGATCTTCCATTCCAGGAATCATGGGCATATCGACTTTGGCTACTGCATCAAGTTCGGCTTGGTTTACACTAGCAGCTTTGGTAATTGCTTTGTTCATTACTAAAATAAGATAATCTTCGAGTTGTTCTTTGTCTTGCAATAATTCATCAGCAACCGAAATACTTTTTACAGTCGAGTTCGCTGTTAATGTAACTTTTAATAATCCGTCCAGACTTTGTTCATCGATTAAAACGGTGTCCAAACGTTTTTTTGTTTCTTCTATTTTTCGCTGGGTTTCTTTCATTTTACCCATCATTCCCATTAGATCCATTTTATTTATTTTTTTTGTAAAAATACTAAAACAAATGATTTTTCAGTATTAAACAGAGTGTTTTATAATTCGTTTTTTATTGAAACTTGTACCGAACGCCCAAAGCAATATCTGGTCCAAAATTATCGTTTCGGTAATTACTTGAATTAAAATATAATTCAGGTCGCATGTCTAACGAAACTTGCAAAGGAATATCAAAATTGTATTCAATTCCGACATCTCCAGCCACAAAAAGAATAGTTCCAGAGTCTTTTCCGAATCCTTTTTTATCAAAGCTCCATGATCCAAAGCCACCACCAAGGCCTGCATACCAGTTAAAACCATTATCAATTTCCCAAACCCATTGATGCAAACTAGCAAGTTTTATTGCTGCGACATCATTTGAAGTACGCCAACCCAAATCAAATTCCAATCTTTTATCTTGTTTTATGGCTCGTTGATATGAAATTTCAGCACCAAAACCATCATTACTCCCTAATCGTAAGCCGATAGCATTTTTAGATAAATTTTGCGACTGCAAATTTATTGCCGCGCAGATAAATACAATTGCAAATAGAATTTCTTTTTTCATAAATAATTATTTTAATTTTTATTTAGATAACATCAAAAAAATAAATTTATTGCTTTTTTTATTACTTATTTATTTTTAATGTAAAATACTATCAATCCAACAATCTAAAAATCCAAAAAAATTCTATATTTGTTTCAAACTAATAAAAATGGCTGGCAATAGCTACGGAACACTTTTCAGGCTTACAACTTTTGGAGAATCGCATGGTGCAGCTTTAGGCGGCATCATTGATGGTTGTCCTCCAAATATAAAACTCGATTTTGATGCAATTCAACTTGATATGGAACGTCGTAAACCTGGTCAATCTCAGATCGTTACCCAACGCAAAGAAAATGACGAAGTACAGTTTCTTTCAGGAATTTTCGAGGGTATAACCACGGGCACTCCAATAGGTTTTATCATTCCTAATACCAACCAGAAGTCTGACGATTATTCGGACATAAAAAATTCTTACAGACCAAGTCATGCCGATTTGGTTTATGAACAAAAATATGGAATTCGTGATTATCGTGGTGGTGGTCGCAGTTCAGCTCGCGAAACCGCAAGTCGCGTAGTCGCTGGTGCCATTGCCAAACAGATGCTTCCCAAAATTAAAATCAACGCATTTGTTTCGTCAGTAGGCGAGATCAATCTGACAAAAACCTACCAAGAACTCGATTTTTCATTAACAGAAGCTAACGCAGTACGTTGTCCAGATCCTCAAACGGCAATTATGATGGAAAATCACATCAAAAAAATCAAGAAACAAGGTGACACTGTGGGAGGTATTATTACGTGCGTTATTCAAAATGTACCTGTCGGACTCGGCGAACCCGTTTTCGACAAACTTCATGCCGAGTTGGGAAAGGCCATGTTATCTATAAACGCAGTCAAAGGATTCGAATTTGGTAGTGGTTTTGAGGGATCTAAAAGGAGAGGAAGTGAGCACAATGATTTGTATAACGAAAACGGTACGACCAAAACAAATAGATCAGGCGGTATTCAAGGTGGAATAAGTAACGGAATGGATATTTATTTTCGTGTAGCTTTTAAACCAGTTGCAACGCTTATACAAAAGCAAAACGTGCTAACAAATAAAAACCAAATTATCGAACAACAAGGAAAAGGTCGCCACGATCCATGCGTCGTGCCGCGAGCTGTACCGATTGTAGAAGCAATGGCAGCTATAGTACTTGCCGATTTTTATTTATTAAACAAAATATATTAATTTTTTTCAGGAGACAATCTAGCATCCAAGTCCGAAGTTGTGTATTGACGAAGTAATCAACTTAAATCTTTTTTTTAATTGTCTTGGGCTTATTCCTGAGGTACTAAAAAAAGGATTTCCATTATAATCATTACCGCTAACCAACATAATTTATACAACCAACAATGTCAATAAAAGAAATAAGTCCAGGTACTAAAAAATCAATTTTCGCTAACCTCACAACCCAAATCCTTATTGCCATGGTTGTCGGCGCTCTATTGGGTATTTTTATTCACAAAAACTATGATGTTACGCAAGCTAAAACTTTCAGTGGGTACATAAAAATGCTAGCAACTATATTCATTAGACTGGTTCAAATGATTATTTCGCCACTGGTATTTACCACTTTGGTGGTCGGAATTGCAAAATTAGGTGATATAAAGTCTGTTGGTAGAATTGGCGGTAAAGCTATGGGATGGTTTTTTTCGGCCTCGTTGATCTCTTTATTAATTGGTATGTTTTGGGTAAATTTTTTTGAACCTGGAGTCGGTCTAAAATTAATAGATATTGATCCGTCAACAGCAACTGAGGTAACAGATAAAACTCAAAATTTTTCTGCACAAAATTTTATTGAGCATATTATTCCGAAAAGTATTGTAGAGGCAATGGCAACCAACGAGATTTTACAAATTGTAATTTTTTCAATTTTCTTTGGATTGGCAGCTGCTTCAATCGGAGATTATGTAAAGCCAGTTGTTTCAGCACTTGACAAAACATCGCATATTATATTGAAAATGGTAAACTACGTAATGAAATTTGCGCCTGTAGGAGTTTTTGGAGCAATTGCTGGTGTTTTTGCCATCAAAGATATTAATGATTTGTTATTGACCTACGCCAAATTTTTCGGATCATTTCTGGTCGGAATTGGTTCGTTATGGGTGTTTTTATTAGCTGTTGGTTTTTTATTTTTGGGTTCTCGCATGAAAAAACTATTGCAACATATTATAAGTCCATTAGTTATTGCTTTTGGTACAACTAGCTCAGAAGCAGTTTTTCCAAAATTGACAGAAGAGTTAGAACGATTTGGCGTAAAAGACAAAATAGTTTCATTCATGTTGCCTTTAGGATATTCTTTCAATCTTGATGGCAGCATGATGTACATGACTTTTGCCAGTATTTTTATTGCGCAAGCTTCAGGAATATCTTTAGATATTCCGACTCAAATGACCATGTTACTGGTATTAATGCTTACAAGCAAAGGAATTGCCGGAGTGCCAAGAGCAAGTTTGGTTGTTGTTGCAGCTACATGCGGAATGTTTGATATTCCTATAGAAGGCATTGCATTAATATTACCTATTGATCATTTTTGTGATATGTTTCGAAGTGCGACCAATGTTCTTGGTAATGCATTGGCAACAAGTGTTGTAGGCAAGTGGGAAAAAGATTAGATTTCGCATATTTATTTATTAGCGCATGTTTAAAAAGCCCAACCCGCCTAGACAAACTAACTCACGGACAAATTAAAACTCAAATAAAATTGAATGAAAAATAATCTTACCATAACAATAGCGACAAACTTTGACATTAACAGCGTACTTGAATTGCAGAGTAAATATCTGATTTCAAATTTGACAGATGTTGAGAAAAAAGAAGGATTTGTTACAACACCGTTTACTTTTCAACAAATTGAGGACATTATCCTTGAAGACGGGCTTTTTGTTGCAAAAAAAGAAAACAAAGTAGTTGCGTATGTTTACTCAGGTAGTTGGACTTATTTTAACCAGTGGGCTATTTTCCCATTTATGACAAGTCGTTTCGTAAACTTAACTTTTAAAAATACTTCAATTTCAACTAAAAATAGTTTTCAGTACGGACCAATCTGTATTGACAAAGAATTTAGAGGCACAGGACTTTTAAATAATATTTTTGAATTTATGCGAGTAAATTTGAGAGATAAATATCCTATTAGTTTAACTTTTATCAACAAAATAAATGAACGCTCTATTAAAGCCCATGTGGACAAATTGAAGTGGACTGTGATTGATAACTTTGAATTTGATAATAATAGTTTTCTAATGCTTGCTTTCGACATGAATGTCAGCGTTTTAGAGTGATAACGAGTGGAACATTGATATTTTACGAAAAACCATCGGACGAAAATAAAACCTGCCGCCAACACAGTATTGGCAAAATTGGGGCAGAAGTCCTAAATTTGAGCATTGGAGCACTAATCAACATTTGTGATAAATTGAACATTTGTGCTTTGAATGCCCCAACTTCGCCAATACCCATCCGTAAATAACTACAACATATGATTTCTCCAATAAAAATAATCGAATGTCCACGCGATGCCATGCAGGGAATAAAACCATTTATTCCTACGCAGCAAAAAGTGTCATACATTCAATCTTTACTGCGCGTAGGGTTTGATACGATTGATTTTGGGAGTTTTGTTTCGCCAAAAGCGATTCCGCAAATGCATGATACCGCAGAAGTTTTATCGCAGCTCGACTTATCACAAACGCAAAGCAAGTTGCTAGCAATTATTGCCAATACGCAAGGTGCAGAAAATTTATCAAAACACCCAGCGATTCAATATTTGGGGTTTCCATTTTCAATTTCTGAAAATTTTCAGATGAGAAATACGCACAAAACGATTGCCGAATCGTTACTTACATTATCTGAAATATTAGAAATTGCCGACAAGACCAATAAAGAATTAGTAGCTTATTTGTCTATGGGTTTTGGCAATCCGTATGGCGATCCTTGGAATGTTGATATAGTGGGCGAGTGGACACAAAAGTTAGCATCAATGGGCGTAAAAATTTTGTCACTGTCAGATACTGTTGGCACATCAACGCCTAAAGTTATCAGTTATTTATTTTCGAACTTGATTCCCAAATATCCTGATGTAGAATTTGGCGCACATTTACACACAACTCCAGACAAATGGTTTGAAAAAATTGATGCAGCATATAAAGCAGGTTGTCGTCGTTTTGATGGAGCAATTCAAGGATTTGGCGGTTGTCCGATGGCCAAAGATGAGCTTACAGGTAATATGCCAACCGAAAAATTATTATCTTATTTTACAGAAAAAAAAGAAATAACAAATATAAGTCCAATGAGTTTTGAAAGCGCTTATAATGAAGCGACTAAACTTTTTGAAAAATTTCATTAATTTGAAGAATCTTAAACTATTTTTAAATAAAAACTAATGAAAATTCTTGCCAGTCGGCCCATCATTTTTAAAGCAATTTTAGTCGCAATTTTAGTTTTGTTAGTCAAAAATTTTGTTTTCAAAAACCTTTCAATTTACGGTCAAGATTTTCATGATTTGATCGAATTGTCAGATATTACAATTGTTTTTACAGGTGCGTTTTTTGTTTTTGGGTTATTATTGGCAGCAACTATGGCCGATTTTAAAGAAAGCGAAAAAATTCCGGGCGAAATAGCCTCAAATCTAGAAGCTATTAAAGATTGGATTTATCTAGCCTTTAAAGCACCACGAACTGGCACTTCAGAGTTGTGTAAAGAACCATTAAACACTGACTTTTTAAGATTAGAAATGATCGCAATAACAGAAGGAATTATTGCTTGGATTTATAGTAAAAGTAAAGATTCAAATGTTATTTTTCCGTTGATACGAACGTCGAACGAAATTGCTTATTATTTTGCAGAACGTGGCGTAGATAAAGAAGCTATAAAAGGAATTCAGGAAAACACAAACGCCATGCGAAAGCAATTAACACGTGCTTATTCAATTTCAAGAAATAAGTTTATCAAACCAGCCTATATTTTACTAAAGAGTATCTTGTTTATAGTTACCACTTTATTATTGGTCACAAAATTTAAAAGTCCAGCCGCCGATTATTTTGTAACCGGCGTAATTACTTTTTTATTTTGTTATTTGTATTTATTGATTGTAGGATTAGACGATCCATTTGATGTAACCAATGGCAAGACTGATGTCGATTTGAAGCCTATTGACCGTTTTAAACAGCGATTACAAGCCGATTTTTTGATTTAAACTTAAAATTTATCCCAAAATTTGTTTGGCGTGCTCTTTGGTTTTTACATCCGAAATTACATTTTCTATAATTCCGTTTTCGTCAATTATAAAAGTAGTACGATGAATTCCGTCATACTCTTTACCCATGAATTTTTTTGGTCCCCAAACCCCAAAAGCTTGAATCACAGCTTTGTCCTCGTCGGCCAATAATGGATATTGAAATCCAAATTTGTCTTTAAACTTGGCTTGGGCTTTTGCTGAATCTGCAGAAACTCCCAAAATTGAATAGTTATGGGCTGTAAAACGTTCAAAATTGTTATTTAAGTCGCAGGCTTCGGCGGTACAACCTGGCGTGCTCGCTTTTGGATAAAAGAAAACTACTAATTTTTTTCCTTCATAATCAGCAAGTGAATGATTTTTTCCGTCTTGATCTAATGCTGAAAAGCTGGGTGCTTTGTCGCCTTTTTGTAATGTTGTCATTATTTTAAGTTTAAAAGTTTATGAGTTTAGAAGTTTAGCTTAATTTAGCATTCAAATTTAAATAAAAATGAATAAAAAAGAACGGGTCGCCTTTGTTATTAATACGTTAAAAGAATTATATCCTTCAATCCCAATTCCGCTAGATCACAAAGATCCTTATACGCTCTTGATTGCAGTTTTATTGTCTGCGCAATGTACTGATGTTCGCGTCAATAAAATTACACCTATTTTGTTTGCAAAAGCAGACAATCCGTATGACATGATAAAAATGTCGGTAGAAGAAATTAAAGCTATAATTAGACCTTGCGGGCTGTCGCCAATGAAATCGAAAGGTATTCATGGCTTGTCACATATATTAATTGATAAACATAATGGCGCAGTTCCACAAAGTTTTGAGGCGCTAGAAGAATTGCCAGCAGTAGGGCACAAGACCGCAGGAGTCGTAATGAGTCAAGCTTTTGGGGTGCCCGCTTTTCCTATTGATACACATATTCATAGATTGTTATATCGATGGAATTTAACAAATGGAAAAAATGTAATACAATCTGAAAAAGATGCCAAGCGGCTGTTTCCAAAATCTACATGGAATGATCTTCATTTGCAAATAATATGGTATGGTCGCGAATATTCGCCCGCTCGTGGCTGGGATTTGGAAAAAGACATCATCACTAAACAAATAGGCAAACCCATAGTTTTGAGAAATTATTATAAAAAAAATCCTGTTCTTTTAGAACAGGATTAAAATTTAGTTAGCAATAATTTCGAATTTATGATTTCCAATTTTTACAATATTCAATGCTTTAGAATAATTGAGAAGAAAATTTAAAGTTTCTTTTTTTGGTGTCATTTTGAAAATTGCAACTGCGGGTTTGATGTAAAGTTTTGCCATAGAAAGTTTGGGTTTATGCTATAACGGTGCAACTTTAGAAATATTGTTTAGCTTGATAAAATAATGTTATTTTTATCAATTACTTTTCTAAGATTCAACAATGCATATCTCATTCTTCCCAACGCAGTATTAATGCTAACGCCAGTCAATTCTGAAATTTCTTTAAAGCTCAAGTCTTGATACATGCGCATTATTACAACTTCTTTCTGATCAGTTGGTAATTCGTCAATAATTCGTCGCAAGTCATTTTCAATTTGTTCTGTAATCATTTCATTTTCGATAGTTTGTGATTTATCAGACATAAGAGAAAAAACTGAAAACTCCTCAGTATCTCTTGACAGCGGCATTTTTTTGCCTTTTCTGAAATGATCTATAATTAGGTTGTGGGCAATTCGCATCACCCATGGCAAAAATTTTCCTTCTTCGTTATACGAATTTGATTTCAGCGTTTTGATAACTTTCATGAAAGTATCCTGAAATACATCATCAGAAATATCTCTATCTGCTATTTTAGAATATATGAATCCGTAAATTTTTGATTGGTGCCTGGTAATTAATACTGATAAACAACTTTCGTCGCCTGCAATATAATTTTTTACCAACACTGCGTCTGGGGTTTGAACAGTAATTGCCATTATTATACTTTTTAGTTTGGTTAAAGAATTTTGAGATTTCTCTCTAAAAAGTAAAATTTATTGTATAGGCTTAGTTATTTTGTTGTTAATTATTTCTCAAAGGTTGTATAATTTATTTTGATTTTCCAAATTGTAAACAAAATTTTAACACTTTTGAAGCAATAAAATCATTAATGGTTGCAGATTATTGCTTGTAAAGTATTTAATTTAAGTTTAATTTGACTTAGCAAATTTAGTTGATTATAAGTTTTTTTGAACTTGTACTAGTAGCATTATATACAGTTACAATATATAAACCTTTTGGCAAACCACCAACATTGATTATTTTGGTTTCATTTTCTTCAAGTAAAACCAAGGTGCCCAGTAGGTTATAAATTTCTACTTTATTGATCTCGAAGTTTGTAATAATCTGCAGTTTATCTTGTACTGGATTTGGAAAAGAAAACTGAATTTCATCAACTATAGAGCTTACTAGTAAGGAGCAATCATTACCAACGATGTATGAATAATAATTGGTTACCGATAATCCACCAGCATAGGCAAATTTTACTGCGTAGCTAATTGTAGCACCTAAAGTTTGTCCTGCAATTGTTTTAGTAAAAATATTTCCAGAAACATTGGTCATTTGAGTTTCGGTAAACGGGCTTTGTTTCCATAAAAATGCTACAACACCAACTTTATCTGTATCTAACAGTTCAAAAGTTATTTTGACATCAGTACCTAAAGTTTCAAAAGTATGATTATATCCTGTTGAAAAAGAACCTATTTGCGCCGTGGTACTAGTTCCGCTACAACCTATAACTCCGGTAGTCGTTGCATTGATAAGGATTGGATTTGAAATATAACTATTTCCGGACAAATCTAGAGCTGTTATTGAAAAAGTATAATTTGTACTAGGACTCAAATTAGATACAATTACTGATTTTTGATTACCAGCAGGATTAGCTACATTTATAGTTGTACCATTGTAATTAATACTGTAAGCAACGTTTCCGGAGTTATCGTTTGCATTTAATAATAGTTGTACTGATGAGCTCGTAACTGCCCCAACTGTAGCAGTAAAATTGGTTGGAGCTTCTGTATCTATTAGTGTATTTTGATAAACTCTCACGTAGTCTACTTCCATTGTAGTTTGTGTGAAATTAGCAGGTATTGTCCCTGCAATTCCGCCCATAGCTATATTTAGTAATAAATATTGTTCTGCATTAAAGGGCCAATTTATTGGAGTTTTGATCGCTGGATTATAGGTGTAATAAGCAACACCATCCAATAAAAAGGTGATCTGATAGGGCGACCAATTCATAGAATAAATATGATAATCGGTTCCTAAATTAGTAGCAATTGTTCCTCCAATATTTGTTGTATTTCCAAAAGATGATGGTGTATGAAGTGCGCTTTGCACATAATTTATAGGTTGCGATGGTGTAATTCCGTGTTCCATAATATCAATCTCGCCGCATGCCGGCCAATCTGTCGTACCAAAAGCTGCATCAAAAAAACCACCATCTTCGTTAACATTTTTCCCAAGCAACCACAATGCTGGCCAAGTTCCTAGGTTGGTTGGAACTTTTGCGCGAATATCGACACGACCATAGAGAAAAGCAAATTTAGAATTCAATCGGGCAGAAGTATATTGTTTGGTAATTCCTTGATCTGTATACAATTCTTTTTTTGCTACAATATTCAGAAATCCTGCATTTACCGAAGAATTTGTGAGTTGATTGGTATAATGTTGTAGCTCGCCATTAAACCAACTACCGCCGGCTGGCAACTGTGTTTGATAGTGCCAATTTATAGGGTTTACAGGACCGTTAACGACAAACTCATCTGACCAAACTAAATTGTTATATAGAACATCTACTTGCGAAAAACCAGATTGCACTATAAAAAAAAGAGCTGTAAAAATTTGAATTAAAGTATTTTTTTTCACGATTAATTATTTTTTTGAATGTTTTTTTTTGAATTTGTTGTGTTCTTAAAATTTTTAGGGAAATATAATTTTCATTAAAATTTTAATTTTTCATTTTTATCCCAAAGTCCCCAATAAGCTCCAACAGCGCCTTCAGGTCCAACTTTCCAAGATTCATCAAACGAAGAAAAATAAAAGGATTCTATATTATTTTGTTTCATCCAATGTTGAGTTTCAATAAAATATTTCATGGCATTTTCGTTGGAAGCGGTGGCACCTTTCAGAAAACCGCCTTCACTAGGCCAACCAGTTTCGGTGATAATAACCCGTTTGCCTTGTCCTGCATCTTTTGCAGAATTAAACATGCTAATCATATGATTTAAGGAATGTTCAATAGGGCAACCTTCCCAATACGGGTAACAATTGGTTAAAATTATATCACAAACTTCTGTAATTCTTGGACGGTGTGAAAACTCATAATACGCATCGACATAACCAACTGGAATGTTTGGTAATGCTTCTTTTACTCGATTGATGTACTCAATTAGCTGTTCTTCGGTTAAATCACCACGATACATTACTTCATTTCCAACGGCTGCAATATCTACACAACCTTCTTTAGCTAAGGTAATTAAGCTTTCAATTTCTTTTTCATTAAGTTCCAAATCATCACTTAGCCAAGCTCCAACAAGCGTTTGCATTCCGTTTTCAGCAGCAATCCGTGGAATGTGCTCGTTTCCTTCAATACAAGAAAAGGAGCGAACCCATTTGGTGTATGGTTTTAAAATTTGAATGCGACGATTAACTTGTTCCAAAGTAATAATATCGCCTGGTTTTTGTCCGTCTTGGTAAAGACTAAAACAAATTCCGTGTATGCCTTCTTGCAAAGTATCTTGCCAAAGTGTTGCTAAATTTTGTAAAGAAATTTCAGAATAATCAAAACTTTGATACGCACTTTGGTTACTATCATTTGAAGTATTAAAATTATTGTTTTTATTTTCTAATGAAAAATAGTGACCTTCTCTAAATGACATAATTTGTAATTTTTAAAATTTTAACTTCTCATTTTTATCCCAAATTCCCCAAGAAGTGCCAACTGTTCCTTCTTGCATTGCTTTCCAAGTTTCGTCAAAAGAAGAAAAATAGAAAAGTTCAATAGTATTATTTTTTGCCCATTTTTGAGAAGAAACAAAATATTTCATAGCATTAATTTCTGACGGAATTGCTTCTTCAACCGTTTCACCTTTGCTTGGCCAACCTGTTTCTGAAATTATAATTTTCTTTCCTTGCGCCACATTTTGAGTTACTTCCAACATATTTTGCAAATAAGAAGCCGCATAATCAATATTGGCACCTTCCCAAAATGGGTAGAAGTTTACCAACAGTAAATCGCAACTTGCAATTAAATTTGGTCTGTCTAAAAATTGATAATAAGCATCAACATAACTTACTGGAACATTTACTGCTTCTTTTACTCTTTTTATATAAGAAATTAGTTCTTGTTCTGAAATTTCGTTTCTATGTAAAACTTCGTTTCCAACAGCTGCAATATCTACCAAACCTGATTTAGCAAGTTTTATTAAAGTCTCAATTTCTTTTTCGTTTCTAGCTTTATCATTGCTAATCCATGCGCCAACAACAGTTTTCAATCCTTTTTGATGCGCAATTTCTGGTATCAATTCGTTTCCTTCCGTACAAGAAAAGGTACGAACCCAATTGGTATATGGAGCAATAATATCTAATCTTCTTCTGATTTGATCTGCTGATAATATATCGCCTGCTTTTTGGTTTTCCACATACGGACTAAAACAAAGTCCGTTTAATTTATTATTTAATATTTCGGAATAAAGAGTTTTTATTTCAGTATTGTTTTTTTGATTTAATTCAGCATCAATGGCAGTAGTAATAGATCCATTTTTTAATAAAGATACTAGTTTTCCGGGAAGATATGATGATGATTGAATTTTTGTTTTTCCTTTTCGTTTATCTAAAAGATCTCTAACTTCTCTAGCTTTAGCTTCATCAATGTCATAATCTTTCATAGCCCAAATTGCGGTTAATGTTCCTAAAATCGGAATTCCGACAAAGAAAATTCGTAACCAAAACATAGTTTCATCGGTTTGGGTAGCAGCATTTGATTGAAAAGCGACCAAAGAAAGAATTAAACCACTTAACAATCCTGCCACTGCTGTTCCAAATTTTACCATCCACCAATAAATGGCACCTAAACTTCCTTCTCTTCTTTTGCCTGTATTTAGTTCATCAATATCTATTACATCGGAAGTCATAGACATCATTAAGGTAAATAAACTTCCAATACCAAATGAGAAAAACGGCAATGCAAACAAAAACAGATATGGTTTTCCGGGAACAAACAATACATAAAGTAATATGTAACCTATAACAGAAATCCCTTGTGATAATAAGAAAGCTTTCTTTTTTCCCATTGTTTTTGACATTCTTGCCACAATAGGAATTACTGCAACTGTAGTTATAATTGCTCCAACACATCCAAATAAAGTAGGCCATAATCCAAAACCATCTTCATGCCCTTTAAATAAATAATATTTGATTATGAAGTAAGAAAATCCTGCTGTGGTTTGAAAAGCGTTAAAAATTAGAAAAGTAGCGATACAAATTTTTCGGAACGGTTTAATTTCTATCGAAGCTTTTAAACCTTCTTTTATTTCGCCAAAACTTCCTAAAATCCCTTTTAAATCAATCGGGCTGTAATTTTCGTTGAGCGTAGATTTACTTGGAATAAAAAATGCTGGAATTGCTGCTAAAATGGCACAACCAATGGCAACATACACCGACAAAGTTCTAACGGCTACATCACCTGACGCAAATAAAGATTTGTCTGCCATTAATACCCAAAACCAAGGCGCAACAACCCACGCTAATTGTCCAATGAGTTGTGAAGTTGCCATAATGTTAGTTCGCTCGTGAAAATCGTCGCTCATTTCATAACCCATTGCTACATACGGAATACTAAAAATGGTCAATCCTGAATAAAAAATTAGTGAAATCAATAAAAAGTACCAAAAATTGTATGTAACTCCGTTTTCAGCATACAATTGCCACATTAATGCGAACGAAATTCCTAAAATAATGGCACCTGCTAAAACATATTGCCTTCTTCGTCCCCATTTAGATTTTGTATTATCACTCACATAACCCATTATCAAGTCAAATAAAGCATCATAAAACTTTGGTATAAAATAGGTTAACCCAAGTAATAGACCGCTAAATCCAAGTTGTTCTACTAATACAACTGTAAAAATTCCTAAAGCAGCTGGAAACATTTGGTTAGCAAGCATACCAAGTCCAAAGGCAATTTTTTGACCCATTGGCACTTTTCCTGATGAAGTTGAAGTAGTATTTGACATTGGCGAAATTTTTAATTAATAGTTAGTTTGGTTTGATTAGTATCGTTTGTAATGCTTTTGCGTCTATTGTAATGACAGCATTTTTATTATTTAATTGAATATCAATTGTTTGTTTGTTATCTGTTGGATTAAAAATTGCTATTGCAATAGAGCCATCAGGATTTTTTACAGCTGTTGAAACCAATTCTTTAGAATTTATTTCACAACCAATTTTCACAGCATTTGGTCGCATAAATTTGCTAAAATGAGCCATGACATAATATAATGGTGTGAAGTAAACTTCGTCATTTTTATCATCAACAATTACTGGAGCAACGCACCAATTTTTGAACCAATTTGGTCCACCTTGACGGTCAAGAACCATGTTCCAATCGATCCAACCATCAACTCTATTATTTA
>JANOPO010000014.1:0-99302 GCA_031422015.1 Flavobacterium sp.
TTGATTACCCTAATGTTCACAATATCAACAATGTCGTATTTCGCCCCGATACAATTTGGCAACTTGGTTTTGCTTATCAATTTATACTATTTCAAAGATACATAAATCATATATTTTTAATCGATGTAAAGATATGAGCCCCGATTAAAGTGGAAATTCTTTTTTGTTGTCCTGAGCTTGCGAAGTGACGACTAAAAAGATTAGAACGGAAAGCGGGAAATAGCTCCAAAAAAAATCGGAAATACTTTACTTTAAATTTTAGTTGTCAAATTGTTCCATGTGGAACATTTTGATTTTTTCATTTTCTTTGTTGCGCATAATAGTTTCGTCTTGTTCGGTTTTGTCTTTGTAACCGCTATAATGTAAAATTCCGTGCGCCATAACACGGAGAATTTCTTGCTCGAATGTAACATCGAAATCGCTGGCATTGTCACGAACACGCTCAACAGATATGAAAATGTCGCCGTGGAGTTCGTTGCCAAGCGAATAATCGAAGCTAATAATATCGGTTAATGTGTCATGGTTGAGATACTGCTCGTTGATTTGAACAAGGTATTCGTCGTCGCAAAAAATATAATTGATGTCGCCTTCTTTCTTGTTTTCGGAAAGAATTATTTGCGAAATCCAATTGGAAAATTTGGCTTCGTCGTCGAGTTGAAAATCGGTTTCGTAGTTATAACTAATCATTGGCTTTGAAATATTCTTGAACTTTTTGGTTGTAATTGGAACGCAAAGGTAAGCTTTGACGGTTTAGAATTTCGACACTTTTGATGTATTCTTGTAACGATGCTGGCAATGCATTGGTGGTGTTATTAAAATCTTTTTTGTTGGTTTCGGACTGGCGTTTTTGTTCTTCGCCTTGTTGCTGAACAGCTTTTTCGAGTTTCAATAATTCGTATTTGAGATTCAACGCTTTCTGTAATGCTTCGTTATTGAAGCCTTTGTTGAGCAATTGTTTTTCGATTTGTTTCATTTGGTCGAGCGCATTTTGACCAGCGCCACCCAAACCTTTTTTGTTTAGTTCTTGTTGCAAGGCATCACGAAGTTGCTTTTGCTCTTTGTAGATATCCATTATGGCTTTTGCGTCGCCTTCGACATCATCGCCGTTTTCGCCATCGCCATCTCCTTGTCCGCTTCCGCCCGATTTGCCGTCTTTTCCATCTTTCCCTTTGCCGTCTTTTCCGCCAGGTTTTTCTCCGTCTTTGCCTTCTTTGCCTTCGCCTGATTTTCCTTCTTTGCCATCACCAGGTTTATCACCAGGTTTTTTACCCGGTTTCTTTCCTCCCATTTTCTCGGCAAGTTCTCCTTGCTTTTTGATAATATCAGGCAATTGCATTCCGCTTCCTTCACCTTTTCCGGGTTTAGGTTTACCGCCTTTTCCAGTGCCCGACATAGACATAGAATTTTGCATTCCGTTGAGAATATCGCTTAATAAATCGGCTAACTTGTTTGCAGAAGAAACAGCATATTGTTGGTAAGATGTTCCTTTTGGAATGTTCGCATCTGCAAGATTTTCCAAAGCTTTGTCCGTATTGTAATGCACGTTTCCGATTTCTTTGGTTACGTCTTCGGCAATTTTCGGATTTCGTAAAGACAAAGCAAACAAACTATCGTCGACATGATTGAATTGTAACTTCAAATCTTGTTGGGTTTTGAGGTATTTATTGAAGGTTGGCGAACCGCGTTTTAAACCTTTAAATTGTCCCATAACTTCTTCTTCAGAAAATGAAAATGCCAAAAGATTGTCAAGCACTTGTCGCAACATGGCAACATCTTCGTCCATTTGTTCCATCTCGCCACCTTCCATTTCAGATTCCATTTTGGACGACATTTCTTTCATCTTTTTAGCAGCCGCTTTTTGTTTTGGTTTGGCAGCAGCTTTCTTGTCATTCTTTAATTCTTCCGAAGCTTTTTTGAGATCGTCATCGATTGCTTTTTCTTTTTCGGAATCTTTATCGAGATCCATTGGGTTTTTTAATTCTTTATTTTCTTTCTCAAGTTCTTTTAATTCTTCTTGGATTTTGTCGAATTCCTTATTTATTTCTTCTTGATTTTCGGCTGTATTTTCTTTTTCTTCTTCAGAAAGTTTTTCTTGTTTTTCAGACAATTTTTCTAGCTTATCTTTTATTTGTTCTGCTTTTTTCTGAACATAATATCTTTTGGTAAGCTCCACCAATTGTTCCAAATTTTTGGTTTGGTTTTTACTAGTTTGTTTGAATTTTTCTAATTTTTCAAACAATTCTTCTTTAGCAATTTTGTCATTCAATTTTTTAAGTTCGTCTAAAAGTTTGGCGTTTTTTTCTAAATCCTTGTCAGCTTTTTCTAATCGCTTTTGCAATTCGTCTTTTAATTCGTCCTTCTTTTCGGTTTTGAATTTGTCGAGATTGTCTTCCATTTTTTTAGAAAATTCTTTCATCAACTCGTCTTGTTGTTTCTGACGGTTGATAAAATCATTTACTTTTTGTTGGTCTTTAAACTCTAAAGATTCTTTTTCTTTACCCGATTTTTGAAGTTTTTCTAGTTCAGAAATTTGTTTGTCTTGAGCTTTTATCGATTTGGCCAAGCCATCAATATTGTCGTTTTGTTGTTGCAAGTTTTTATCTTCTTTTTCAACATCAGTCAAAACACGATTAGAGAAAACAGATGATTTTGAAGATTTATAATTATGAATGGCATCGTTATCAAAAACTTCAAAATAATAATCATAATCTACACCAGCATCAACAGGAAGCGTGCTAGGAAACGCAAAAACAAACTGATCGTACACATCTTTTTTAATGGCAATCAAACCTCGTTTGGCATTGTTTGGATTGTTTTTAGGATAATAGACAACTGAAAGTTTAGACAAACCATAATCATCAGAAATTTGACCGAGAACATAGTTTTTTTCAACCTTCAAACTGTCGGGCGCATTGTTTACGTTTATGGTTGGGTATTGATCTTTGATTGTGGAAAGCTGGTAATTCAATTTTTCGTAATCAGCTACTTTGTCATTTGAAGTAAGAATCTGATAATCTGTATTTTGAATAATGTTTTTAGTTAACGAGAAACTGTTATTTGCTTTTGAAAATAAGGTTTTGGTTTGCGCACTTGCCCACTCGACTTTTTGAGTAGCAATCGTATTCATGCGCCAAGTTACCGACGTTCCTTCTGGAACAATTGCATTTCCGTTGCCCTTGATAACTTCAGATTTCTTATTTAGATAAGAAGGAAAGTTCAAAACCATTTCGAAATTGGCAATCGACGGAACAGAAACTACTTGCAACTCATAATCTGAAGACGAAACAGCATTTGCCTCAACATGAAACCTAACATTTTTGGCTGGTTTTGAGATCTTGAATTGAAACTCACCAGGTTTGATGTTTTCCATAAAGTAACTTTCGTTATCGATATAAATCATCGCGTTTTCTGGAATAATCTTGCCTTCGGTTTTTACTTTTAAATAGAAATCTTTGTTTTGTTCTGTTTGCAGATTCTCATTTAGAATTTGAAATTTGAAAGGTGCTGGTGGCAAAAACTGTTGCTTGAAATTGACCACACGATTTAAGCTTTGCGAAATCATGCCGCTATTTCCAGAAAGAAAAAAAAACGCAAAAAACAAAATTGGCAGCATCACTAATGGCAAAAACTTTTTATTTTTATTGAAATTGATAGCATTTCCGAAAGGAATTGGTTGCAACGAATTGGCTTTTTGATCTATAGATGCCAATAACAATTCGGACTTATTTGGGTCTTGTGACAATTGCAAAAAATTGGTAAGCTTGTCACTCACTTCCGTAAAATGGTTCCCGATTATATTTGATGCTTCGTTGAAGTCGATTCCTTTTTGAAGCTTGAATAATTTGGACAACGGAAAAAAGATAAATCGTGCCAGCAAAAAAAGTTCCACGAAAATAAAAGTCCAAAACAAGATGGTTCGTCCCGTTGGTTTGAGCCACAAAAAATATTCTACAAAAAGCGTAAAAATAAAATATAACAAACCCAAGCCAACAAAAAATATGGTTCCACGAATAAGTTCGTTGGTATAATATTTCTTGATAAATTCTTCAAGTTTGCGATAAATAGTATTAGAATTTTCCAAAATTGCAATCGTGTTTTTATAACCGATAAAGTTACAATTTTTGTTTCATAACAAAACATTAAAAAAACTTTTGTAATTTTATGAAAAAATAAACTCGATATGAAATATTTATGGGCCTACTCTGTTCCGATTATTGGTATGTTAGGAATTCATTATCAAGGAGTTTGGTGTTGGTCGGCACTAATTTATGCTTTTCTGATAATTCCGGTTGCCGAACTTATTATGCCAATTGATGCTACAAATTATTCGGAAACCGAAATCAAAAACCGACTTGAAAACAGAATTTTCGATGTTTTGTTGTATCTGAATGTGCCAATTGTTTATGCGTCATTACTTTATTCTTTATACATCGTTGTTAATTTTAATTTGACTTATACCGAAATTGCAGGAATTATTTTTAGTCTTGGAGTAATTCTTGGCGCCAACGGAATTAATGTTGGTCATGAGCTTGGACATCGCAAAACTTTTTCGGAAAAAATGATGGGAAAACTGTTGTTGTTGCCAAGTCATTATACTCATTTTTTTATCGAACACAATCACGGGCATCATTTGCATGTTTCGACACCAAACGATCCCTCGACGGCAAAATACAATCAGAGTTTGTATGCTTTTTGGTTTCAAACGGTAACAGGAACGTATCGTGAAGCGTGGAAAATTCAGCTTAGACTAAACAAATCTGAAAATCGAAAAATTTACGATTTGAAAAGTGATATGTTTTGGTTTACGATTATTCAAATTAGTTATTTGCTACTTATTTATATTGCTTTTGGCAAAGTAGCTTTTGTTGTTGCCTTTTTTTCTGGAATTGTTGGGTTTTTATTATTAGAAACCATTAATTATATTGAGCATTATGGTCTGAAAAGAAACAAGTTGGAATCAGGCAGATTCGAAAGAGTTTCCGAAAAACATTCGTGGAACTCCAACCACGTTTTGGGACGAATAATATTGTATGAATTGACACGACACAGCGACCATCATTATAAATCGCAGAAAGAATATCAAATTTTGGAATATCATGACGTTTCGCCACAAATGCCTTACGGTTATCCGACAAGTATGGTACTATCGTTTTTTCCACCGCTTTGGTTTGCGGTGATGAATAAGCGAGTTCCTTCAAGTATGAAAGTTTAACAACAAAGCACACAAAGTTTCCACAAGGAACACAACAAAAAATTTAATTTCGAATCATAGAAATTATGGAAGATTTACTAAATCTATTAAAAAAGTATAACGAAATTCAAACGACTATTTCTCTAGAAGAGGAACAAGCATCTTTGTTCGAGTATGTATACGCTACCAATAAGTTGGAAGGTAATTTATTGTCTCTAGTTCAAACGACCGAATTGTTTACAAGTGATACCATTTCTGGAAATAATATTCGAAACTCTGATATTTTGGAACAAAAAGGAATGTATCGTGCTTTGAAAAGAATGTTGTTGGCTGTTAGAAATAAAGAAGAATTAACTACAAAATTGCTTTTAGAACTTAATTGGCTGACTGTAGGGAGCTTGTGGAATGATGATTATTATCTTTCGGCTAAAGAAAAAGGGCAGCTTACAAACGAATTTAAAATTAGTCAAAATGTAATTTCGATAAAGAAAAATAATATTGAAATTGAAAAAATAATGCCTTTAAGTTCTCCAGAAAATGTTCACAAAAACATGAATGAACTTATTGAAAAAATAAATTCAAGCGACAAAAATATAATTGAAGAATCCGTTTTCTTAGCTCAAGAAATTTGGCTACACCAGCCATTTGTAGATGGAAATAAAAGAACAGGTAGACTTCTGATTAACTTCTTATTGATGAAAGACGGTTTTCCATTGTTTAGTTTCAATAACGAAAGTTTAAATTATAATAGTCTTTTGGTAGAACACTATTATGGCTCAAACCCAAATTTAATTAAAGATTATCTCATCGATATCTTATCAAATAAAATGCAACAAGCAATTGATGAAAACTCAAAAATAAAAAAAGATTTTAAAGGATTTCGATTTATTCTTTAATACTATTTAATGCTAGAAATTGAGATTTGGAATTTATTTTTTGGAATTTAAAAATCTTATCTTTGCTGAAAATTCTACAAAATGACCAATCAAGTTCGGGTGCGCTTTGCACCAAGTCCTACAGGCGCGCTACATATAGGCGGAGTTCGTACTGCCTTATTCAACTACTTATTTGCTAAGAAAAACAATGGCGTTTTTTACCTTCGTATAGAAGATACCGACCAAAACCGCTATGTGGAAGGTGCCGAAAAATATATTCTTGACGCTTTGGATTGGTTGGGAATTGCACCAAGTGAAACCATTGGTAAAAACGAAAAATTTGGTCCTTATCGTCAATCCGAAAGAAAGGAAATCTATAAAAAATATGCAGCAGAATTGATCGAATCAGGAAATGCTTATTATGCTTTTGATACTGCTGAAGCATTAGATACGTTACGAAAACAACACGAAGCCGAAGGAAAAACCTTCATTTATAATCACACTATTCGTGAAAAAATGGATACATCGTTGCAACAATCTCGTCATGAAACCGACAAACGAATTGCCGATGGCGAAGATTATGTAATCCGTTTTAAAACACCTGTTGACGAAACGTTGCATTTGCAAGATATTATTCGTGGCGATATAAAATTTGAAACCAGTTTGTTGGACGATAAAGTTTTGTTTAAAAGCGACGGAATGCCGACTTATCATTTGGCGAATATTGTCGACGACCACTTGATGGAAACCAGCCATGTTATTCGTGGCGAAGAATGGTTGCCATCAATGCCCTTACACGTTTTATTGTATAAAAGTTTTGGTTGGGAAGCACCGCAATTTGCCCATTTGCCTTTGATTTTGAAACCAGTTGGAAACGGAAAATTATCCAAACGTGATGGCGACAAACTTGGTTTTCCTGTTTTTCCTTTGGAATGGAAAACCGAATCTGGCATGACACCGGGTTATAAAGAAGTTGGCTATTTTCCGGAAGCGGTAATCAACTTTTTAGCTCTTTTGGGTTGGAATGATGGCACGGAACAAGAAATATTTACATTAGACGAATTGGTAGAAAAATTTGATTTGTCGCGAATTCATAAAGCTGGTGCTAAGTTTGATCCGGAAAAAAACAAATGGTTCAATCATCAGTATTTACAAAAACAAAGTGATGAAAGTTTGGCAATTTCTTTCGGAAAATTTCTTTTGGAAAAAAATATTTCAGTTGACGAAACTAAATTAATAAAAATTGTTTCGTTGATAAAAGAACGCGCCAATTTTGTTTCTGAATTTTGGGAAATGGCTGATTATTTCTTTGAAGCACCAACTTCTTATGATGAAAAAGCTGCCAAAAACTGGAAAGAAGATACACCCGATTTGATGCGCCAATTGATTTCAGTATTAGAAACTAAAGAAGATTTTACTTCTGTAAACATTGAAAATATTGTCAAAAATTGGATGACCGAAAACGAAATCGGTATGGGAAAAATCATGCAACCTTTCCGATTAAGCTTGGTTGGAGCCTTAAAAGGAGCACATCTTTTTGATATTGTTGAAGTTATTGGAAAAGAAGAAACAATTAAAAGGATTGAAAAAGCGATTATTAGTATAAAATAACCACAAATTACACAAATTTTCATTAATTATAATTTTAATAATTTCGGCTGTTTTCGAAAGATCTATTAATTAAATCTATAACAAAGCTAAAGACTTCCCAACCGAAGTCTTTTTTTTGTAACTTTCTAAAAATTATAACGTATAATTAGTACAACAAACTAAACTTTTTTAACATGAGTACATTTTTTATGATTTTTCTGGGATTAGGAGTATTTCTGCTTCTGTCCTCTTTTTTTACGGTAAAGCAACAAACGGCTGTCGTTATTGAGCGTTTCGGGAAATTTACAAGCATTCGAAACTCAGGATTGCAACTCAAAATTCCGGTGATTGATCGTGTTGCTGGACGAGTAAATCTTCGGATTCAACAACTAGATGTTTTGATTGAAACCAAAACTAAGGACAACGTTTTTATCAAAATGAAGGTTTCAGTGCAGTTTAAGGTGATTCAAGAAAAAGTGTATGATGCTTTTTATAAACTTGAATATCCACACGATCAGATTACGGCTTATGTTTTTGATGTCGTTCGTGCCGAAGTTCCAAAATTGATTTTGGATGATGTTTTTGTTCGTAAAGATGACATTGCAATTGCCGTAAAACGTGAATTGAACGAAGCGATGACCACTTATGGTTATGATATTATCAATACGTTGGTTACAGATATTGATCCTGATATTCAAGTAAAAAATGCGATGAATAGAATCAATGCTGCCGATCGTGAAAAAACGGCTGCTGAGTTTGAAAGTGAAGCACAGCGTATTCGAATTGTTGCTAAAGCAAAAGCCGAAGCCGAAAGCAAGAAATTACAAGGACAAGGTATTGCCGACCAACGTCGAGAAATTGCTCGCGGATTGGTAGAAAGTGTTGAAGTCTTGAACCGCGTTGGTATCAACTCGCAAGAAGCTTCTGCGTTAATTGTTGTTACCCAACATTATGATACGTTGCAAGCGATTGGGGCAGATACCAATAGTAATTTAATTTTGTTACCAAATTCACCACAAGCTGGTAGTGATATGCTTAATAATATGGTAGCGAGTTTTACAGCAAGTAACCAAATTGGCGAAACGATGAAAAACCAGCCGAAACGTGTGAAGAAAACTATAGACCATACTTCGGCAGATTTTAATCCGAGTGATACATCCGAAACTTAGATTTTAAAATTATGAGAAAGAGTTCAAGAAATTGAGCTCTTTTTTTGTAAATATTTCTATTTACAGTTTATTGTAAACTAAAAACAATAAACTAAATCAAAAAACAATATTTTTTTTATCAAAATCAAAATAAAGCGGTTTTTTGAACGATAATTTCTAAAACGCAAAAGCACTTTACTTATTTTTTTTTGTTTATTAAAGTTAATTTATGAATGTCAATTTTTTAGAAAAAATCTATAATTTTTAAGTTTTAAATAGAAAAATAATATAATATAAAAATCCTCTAAAAAGAGGATTTTGTATTTGTAAAAACTATAATTTGAATTTTAAAGTAACTTTAAAACTTTTTCGTTTTTTTCAGATAATTTCAAATCTGATAATTGCGTTTGAAATGTAGATGAATTTTCGGAATCATTTTTTAAGTTTTGAATTCCTAAAATTCGAACTGGAAATAAATTACTTTTTAGCGACATTGCATATAATTTTGAAATTATATCTACTTCAAAATCTCTGGCTGAAACTTTTTCAGAATGTTTCAGAATCAAGTTCGAAAAAAGCAAAGCATTATTATCATTCTTGATGTTTTTTACCACCGAGTTTACAAGTAAACTATAATTATCAATAGATTTTATGTTTTCGATAATCGGAAGCAGTAAATTTTCGGCAGCAGTTTGGTCTTTTTCTTTGACATATTTATTGATTTCTTTTTGCATATTCATCAATAAATTTTCTTCTTTTTTGCCTTTTTCTTCCCAAGTGTCTTTTAGTCCAACGGTTTTATTAAATACTAATTTAGAAGAAGTTGCATCTTTATCGACCACAAAATAACCCAACCGTTGAAACTGAAATTGGTCGCCAATCTTAGCATCTGCTAAACTTGGTTCTACAAATCCTTTTACGATTTCAAGCGAATTTGAATTCATAAATTCTAAGAAATTTTTCTCTTTATGGCTGTCTGGCGCTTCGTCAATAAAAAGTCTATCATACATTCGAACTTCAACTTCAATAGCGTGTTTTACAGAAACCCAATGCAAGGTTCCTGCCACTTTGCGTTGGCTGGCTTCGCTTCCGCTTCCTGATCGGGAATCTGGATCGTAAGTAGCTTGAATTTCCGTAATGTTTCCATTTGAATCTTTTGTGATGCCTTCTCCTTTAATGATATAACCATTTTTTAGTCGAACTTCATTACCAATGCTTAATCTAAAAAATTTGGCTGGTGCCACTTCCAGAAAATCTTCTTTTTCTATATATAATTCTCTAGAAAAAGGAACTTTTCTGAAACCAGCTGCTTCATCTTCTTGGTTGTTTTCGGCATCGAGCATTTCCACTTTATTGGCGGGATAATTAGTAATAACCAATTTTATTGGATCTAAAACCGCCATAACTCTAGGAGCAGTTTTATTCAAATCTTCACGCAAACAGAAATCTAAAAGCGAAACATCAATAATATTCTCGCGTTTGGCAACACCGATCGTTTCGCAGAAATTTCGAATAGATTTAGCCGTATAACCACGACGACGCAAGCCAGAAATAGTTGGCATTCGAGGATCATCCCAACCATTAACTACTTTGTCTTGAACTAATTGTAGTAACTTTCGTTTGCTCATTACGGTATAATTCAAATTCAAACGCGCAAATTCGTATTGGTTTGGTCGCACTTTGGTTTCATCATAAATTTGATCTAAAAACCAATTATACAATTCGCGATGCATCACAAATTCTAACGTACAAATAGAATGCGAAATTTGTTCGATATAATCGCTTTCGCCATGAGCAAAATCGTACATGGGATAAATTTTCCAATCGTTTCCAGTTCTATGATGATGACGGTGCAAAACCCTATAAATCATAGGATCACGCATCAACATGTTTTTGGAAGTCATATCGATTTTGGCTCTCAAAACATGTTTTCCTTCTTCGAAATCGCCATTTTTCATTTGTTCGAATAAAGATAAATTTTCTTCCACAGAACGATTTCTAAACGGACCATCAACACCCGGTTGGGTTGGTGTTCCTTTTTGAGCCGCCATATCTTCGGATGTTTGCGAATCTACATAAGCTTTTCCGTTTTTTATCATCAAAACAGCCCAATCATATAATTGCTGAAAATAATCAGATGCATAGCGTTCTTCTGCCCATTGGAAATCCAACCATTGCAAATCTTCTTTTATTGCATCCACATATTCTTGCTCTTCTTTGGCTGGATTAGTATCATCAAAACGCAAATTTACAGGCGCGTTGTATTTGATTCCCAAACCGAAATTCAGGCAAATGGACTTGGCATGACCAATGTGCAAATACCCATTTGGTTCGGGCGGAAAACGGAAACGTAACTTATTTTGAGGAAAACCGTTTGACAAACTTTCTTCAATTATTTGTTCAATAAAGTTCAAGGATTTATCTTCTGCTGACATAGATATGAAATAATTTGCACAAAAGTAATCAATTTTTTGCAACATATCGGATTACAAAAATGAGTTAAAAACAATCATTTAACAGTTGTTTAACGGTTAAAACGCAAATAAAACGGTTGAAATGAAAAATATTTGTAAGAATTTAGCGTTTTTGTTGAAAAACTTATTATATTTGTGCATAAGTTTATAAAATATGTGCTTTTAACGATCTGTAAATAAACATTTTAAACAAAATTTATGTTTTTAAATAAAAATTATTTATCAATATTTCTACTTTTGTTGTTTTTATCAGCAAAATCTCAAACGAGTATTAACAAACCTTTATTGGCTTTTACAGAGGTTTGTGCGACAGGTTCCTTGAATTTTAGTTTAAATTTCGGATTTAGTAGTACTTCAGTATTTTTGGCAGCAAATGTTTTTACGGTTCAACTATCTGACAGTAATGGAAGTTTTACAAATCCTACTATACTAACTACAACAACGATGAGTTCTTCGCCGGTAATGGTTCAATTTATCTTTCCTAGTAATCTGCAAACTGGATTAAATTATAGAATTAGAATTAAAAGTTCAGCACCAGTATCGACGAGCCCCTCAAGCGATCCGTTTCCTGCTACATTTAAGCCATTTGACCAAAGTTTTACAATAAATAATGGAATTCAAAATCAATCTTTTTGTCAAAATTCATTTTATACGATAAACATTGATGCTGGAGGCCCTCTAAATTTTAATCAACTTAATTACATTTGGTATAGAAATAATACTGTTATTCCGAATGAAAACGGCTCTACAATTAGTGTCAATCAGCCTGGTAATTATTATACAAAAGTAAATTATGGAGATTGCCCATCGAATGCAAATTCGAATATAGTTACATTGACTCAGGCAAATGCTCAGGTACTTAACATAAATGCTGCAAATAACCAAACAATAATATGCAATGCTCCAGGGATTATGCTTTCAAGTACTTTGATTCAAAATGGTTTTGTATATGAATGGTACAGAAATGAAGTTTTAATTCCGAATAGTAACGCTTCAACCTACACTGCATCGCAAGCTGGAACCTATTTTCTGAAAATTGCAAATAATACTTGTGTTACTCCATCGAATCAAATTGTATTAACATCTCAGGAATTTAATGTTGGGTTAACTAGTTTAACTTCAATACTTATTCCGGGTCAAACAGCTTCTTTAAATTGTATAACGAATGCTATAAATCCAAGTTTTAAGTGGTATAAAAATTCGGTTTTAATTGATAATCAAAATCTAATAAATCTAACAATTAATGAGGCTGCAGCTTATAAAGTCATTGTTCGTCAAAATTCTGTTTGTATATCAGATAAAGAAGCTTCTATACAAATTCAAAATCCTTCTATTTACAATCTGCAAATAGAACATAAAAATAGTTATACGGCTTGCTTGTCCACAACAACAAATTTAGGTATATTGAATTTCACGGCCAATGGAGCAACTTCAGTTTTAAACTCGGGAGTTACTATTTCTTACCAATGGTTTAAAAATACAAATCCTGTATTAGGAGCAATTTCTAACACGATTAGTATTGCAAACTATCTATATAATGGCGATTATTTTTTAAGAGCTACGATGCAAAATGGTCAACTAATTAATTCAAATATAATTTCTGTACAATTAAAATCAAATCTACAAGTAGTACTCCCCGAACAAGTATACCTCTGCGCTTCAAATCCTGTTGCAGAAATAATTCCAAATATTCAAAATAATCAATACACTTACAAATGGTATGCTACTGGTAATACAAATGTTCTTAGCAATTCATTGACCTATGCTACATCTACAGAAAACGAATATTACTTAAGTATAACTGATACTTCTGGATGCGAATTAATATCTAATACTATCAAAATAAGCCGAGTAACTTCAAGCTTACTTGTAACAAATTATGACACAATGATTGAGTTAGATGAAGGAGAAACTATAACAATAACGGCGTCTGGCGCAGATTCTTATAATTGGAGTGTTGCAAATCAACCTGATGTTACTACTTCAACATTTACCACGAACCAAACTGGTACAATACTCTTAACAGGAAAATTTGGAACTTGTTTTGCAGAAAAAAACTTTACTATAAGTGTTAGTAGGAAAATCTATAATAAAATTATACCAAATGCAATAACGCCAAATAGCGACGGTGCAAATGATACTTGGATAATTCCAGAAAGGTTTGCTTATCAGGAAGATGTTGAAATAGTAATATTTAGATCAAATCAAGAAATTTTATTTCGCTCTAAAAATTATTTAAACGATTGGCCAGCAAAAGATATTAAAGAAGACGCAGTGTATTATTACAAGATCATCAGAGGAAATAACGAGTTAGAAAAGGGAACAATATCAGTTATACATTAATTTATGAAGTTACTAAAATCTATTTGTTATTTAATATTACTATTGGTAGTAAGTAGATTAAGTGCGCAAAACTTTGTGAATGAATTCGAAGTTCAGAATCAATTTAATATTAAATATAATACCACATTAATTAATCCGAGTTTAAATATTTTTAATCCACAAAAGGCAGAAATCTTGATAAATTATAGAAATCAAAACTCTTTATTAACAGATACACCCAAAACGTACTTGTTAAGCTTTACGACGAATAATTTTAAAAATAATGGGTATGGTGTGAGTATTTTTCAAAATACAGTTGGGGTCTTTAAAAGTTTTGGCGCAGTAGCAAACTATGCCAAAGCAATAAATTTGTCTGAAGAAACAATATTGTCATTAGGCTTCAATATTATAGCATTTAATACCGACTTAAATTCAAATAATATAAAATTAGGAGCAGATGATCCTATTTTTCAAAATTATGATAAAACGAATTCTGTTGTAATTAATCCAGGGGTTTCGCTACAAGTAAGTAATGTAAATTTCGGACTAACTTTACCAAATTTATTTGATTATAATTTTAGGAAAAAAAAACAAAACACCGCTTTTGAAAACAAAACATTGTCAGGTCATTTTAAATTTGAAACTACCAAAAACCAATCAGAAAATTTATTCGAAAATGCCAATTTATCACTTATAGGAATTGGAACATATAGAAAAATTGAGGATTTTGAATATACTGGAGGATTGATTTATAATGCTCCAAAAATGGGATGGATTCAGTCCAGTTACTCAAATAAATATGGAATATCTGTTGGTACAGGAGTAACTATCAGTCAGAAAATTTCAATTGGCTATACATATGAAAAAAACATAATTAACAAATTAACCGATATCGGAGCGAGTCATGATATAATTTTGACATACAATTTTGGTAAAAATGAAGATATATCATATTCTGTTAAGAAAAAATCTGATAATAGTACAAAAACATTAGAGCAAGAAGAAATACAACGATATAAGAAAAAAGTTTATAATAAAGTAATACTTGAACAAGAAATAAAAACCAAACAAAGATTAGAAGCGTTTGTTAATGAAATGG
Organism: Flavobacterium sp.; assembly: GCA_031422015.1. Taxonomy (GTDB): domain Bacteria; phylum Bacteroidota; class Bacteroidia; order Flavobacteriales; family Flavobacteriaceae; genus Flavobacterium. The sequence continues at coordinate 14,700 of JANOPO010000014.1, forward strand.
AGGCGAATAACATGAATTATTTGTTACTTCCAGAAAAAAGTACGGGTATTAAGAAAGGATTTTATTTAGTTTCGAAAGTCTTAATCTCTAGCACTATCGCAGAAAATAAAACAAACGAACAAAAAGCAAACGGTTTGAGAAAAAGTGCTTTTTTTACAACTGCTTCGGCAGATTGGAACTATGTCTATCTGGAACGATATGTTACTCTTGAAGAAGCAAAAAAAGCATATCTATCAAATTATAATAACAAATACAACGATCCACTTTGGATTTTACCAATTTTATAAGCGTATGGATATAAAATTATCTTTAAGAAAAACACTTGCGCTACTAGTTGTGGTTTTCGAAGCCTCAATTTGTTTCGGACAAATCAAAAACCCATTTGATATTCGTTACAATAATTTAGGCGCACCCTTACAAGGCGAAATCACAATGATTGCCAATAATATTGTAAACAGACGGACAAATAGTAATGGCCCTAATGTTCCATATAATGTTGTTTTAGGTGATGACCCTGGGCCAACTGCCAATGACAATTTCAATATGCAATATATTGATATCGATGGAGATAATAGCACTTTCAATTCTAGTAGCGCAAATTTATTTGTAAAAGATGTCAACTGTTCTCAAATAGTATATGCAGGTTTGTATTGGGGCGCAACATATAAATACAACACTGGTAACGACCCAGCATCAGGAAGATTTGAAGATTGGAATCAAATAAAATTTAAAGTTCCTGGTGGCAGTTATGCAAATATAATTGCAACTGAAGTTTTATATAATGGTTTTACAGAAAGCAGCATCGAATCAGCGGTAGCGCATAGCCCCTACGCCTGTTATGCTAATGTAACCAATTTGTTAAATACATTAAGTAATCCAAACGGTACTTATACCGTTGGTAATATTAGAGCTAGTAAAGACGGAAGAGGATCTCTTGATGGAGAAAACGTCAATCCATTTAGAATTAGAGGTGGGGTTTCTGGTGGTTGGAGTTTGGTTGTAGTGTACAGAAATATTACATTCCCAAGTAAAAATATTACAACCTTTGATGGTTATGGAATCATTCAAAGTGGAAACCAAAATGATCCCCCAATAACTTTAGATATTATTGTAGACGGTTTTCAGAGTTTGCCAGCTCCAAGACCTGTAAAAGCTAAAATGGGTGTTGCTGCATTAGAAGGAGATAATAGCATTTCGGGCGATCAATTGTTTGTCAAAGCACTTACTTCGCCAGTTACGGTTCCGCCTAAAGCGTTGTTTAACAACCCTCTTTTTACAAATACAACAGCTGAAAACACGACCAATTTTTTTAATTCGTCAATAACTTTACCAAGTGAATTACCAACGCCGCTAAGCCAAATTAATTCGTTTTTTATAACACGATTGCCTGCAAGCAGAAATACGTTAGGGTGGGATTCACATCTTTTGCCAATAAAAAATGATGGAAATATCATAATACCAAATGATGAAACCCAAGTAACATTAACAGCTACTTCTACCGGAGATAAATATGATATTTTTCTTACTACTTTTGATATTGAAGTTATCGAACCTAAAATTAGAATTATTAAAACTGTAGGAAGTGCACCCGGAACTGCCAATGATTTAAATGGAGCTACGTTAGCATTAGGTCAAGAATTTTATTATAATATAAATTTTAAAAACATAGGAAACGATAATGCAGAAAATTTTGTAATTACTGATATTCTGCCAACCAATATAGTTTTCCCTATTGGAGGAACTATAAACCCCTTATTAGATTTGGTCTTACCGCCCGGAGTAACCTACAACTTCAATAGTGCAACCAAAACATTTCGTTTTTTTGTTGCTAATAATTTGGTAACAAAAAACTCAAGTTTCGATTTCACAATAAGCATCAGAGTACGAGCGCCTTTTGACTGTAACGATATCGTTGACTCATGTCAAAATATTATAAGAAATCAAGCATTTGGTAATTATAATGGCGAGTTTAATGCGGGCCCTTTTTCTGATATTGCTAGTTATAGTAACGGGAATATTTGTCGAGACGCTCAGCCTGCGCCAACAAATTATTTAATAGATATAGAAGATTGTAATTATACAAGTACTGAAATTCTTTGTGAAAACACCCTAGAGCTTAATGGTCCAGATGGTTACACAACATATTCATGGACAAATTCTAATGGAGTTGTTATAGGCACTTCGCAAAATGTAACCGTTTCTGCGGCAGGAGTTTATACGCTAACGGTAACAATACCAAATCCTTGTTCCTCATTTTTAATCACCGTAACAGTCATAAATTTTGTAAATGCCATTACAACTCATCCCGTGACTAGTGCGTTTTATGATGAAGTAGTTACTTGTCCAAACAACGGTATTCGCCTTCCTAAAATAATATTATGTGGAATCGACGACCATAGATTGATACAAACCGGAATAACAAACGCAACTAGTATTATATGGGAAAAATTTACAGAAGGAAGCTGCCCGACAACTTTAATAAATCAATGTCCTAACACAAGCACAAATACTAGTTGCAATTGGACACAGGTTGCTACTGGCGCTGATTATGATGCCACAATAGAAGGACAATACAGAATAACTATAATTTATGAAGGGGGTTGTTTCAGAACTTTTTATTTTAATGTTTATAAAAATTTACTAAATCCAATCGTAACAACAACGGATATAGTTTGTACAACTTTAGGATCAATAAAAATTACAAATTTGCCTAACGGCTATCTTTATAGCTTAAATGTTAATGGTCCGTTTTTACCTATTTCAGAATTTCCAATTAATGCCGCTGGCAATTATACTGTTTATATCGTACAATCTGGTGTAATTGGTGGCTGTAAATTTGAATATCCTGTTAACATCTTATCAAAACCTTTTTCAGTTGATGTAGAAAAAACGGATAAACTTTGTAATAATGGATTCGGAAGTATCTCTGTACAGATAGATAATGTAGACCCTCAATATTATTTTCAGTTATCACAAGGTGCAACTATCCTAACCACAATTGGTCCATTAACAGTAAACAATTATACATTTAATAATCTTAATCCAGGAACTTATTCAGTAAAGGCATATACAGATGATGGCTGCGAAGAGGTTCGTTCCATCACCATTGCTAATCTTGCTAATTTAACTTTATCTGCTCAGGTAATACAAAATATTAGTTGTACTCCAGGGATTATTAGCGTTACATCATCTGGTGGTCTTGCTCCTGTAGGTTTTGCAATATATAGTTATAATAATGTATTAGTTGATCCAGCAAGTTATGAGTATCAATCAAATATTTTGTTTCCAATTCCAATTGGCAAACAAGGAATTTATCAGTTTATAGTTGTAGATGCTAATAATTGTATAAATATTTCTGCACCAGTAACTATAGTTGTAGATCCAACACCAATACTAACTGCAACGCCTACAAACGTAAGCTGTAACGGATTAAATAACGGAAGTATATCCGTTTCTTCAAATATATCTGCAGGATATGTAATCACCTATAGTATAAACGGAGTTGATTTTCAAAGTTCGCAAGTATTTTCGCCATTAGCACCAGGGGCTTATACGATTTCTGTAAAATTCAATAAAAATGAAAACGAATGTATTTATACAACCACCGCTGCAATTTCGCAACCAACCGTTTTAATCGGGGCATCGCAGTTGGTACAAAACAAAACTTGCGTAATTACCAGTGGAACAATTCAAGCTATAAATGTTTCTGGCGGAACAGCGCCTTATTTGTACAGCATTAACGGAACGTTTAATCCCTCAAATACTAATCCTGTTTTTGCAAATCTTGCTGCTGGAACCTATACCATCACGATTCGAGATGCTAATTTATGTACGTTTGTTGCCTTGCCACAAACCATTACAAACCCAATTCTTCCGATTTTATCGGTTGCTAACTTGCCTGCTTTGTGTCCGAGTTTGACAACAACTATAAATGCTTCTGTTACTGCTGGTAATACGCCATTTACGTTTCAGATAATTGCACCATCGATTATCAATCCGACCACAACCACAGCAACTTCTGGCGCTTTTGCGGGTTTAGCAACTGGTTCGTATACGGTTCGTGTTACGGATAGTAAAGGATGTACAGATCAAGAAACAATTTTTATAAATCCCGTTACCCAAATTTCAATTATTGGAAATGCAACTAATGTAATTTGTTTTGGTACCAATTCTGGCGCTGCATCGTATATGGTTTCTGGCTTTTCAGGAACCTATTCGTATACTTTAAATAATGGAACGGCTGTTGTAAATCAAACTTCGCCAAATATTGCCTTAAACAATTTAGCGGCAGGAACCTACAGGGTTGATGTAACTGATAATTTAACCAATTGTACAGCTTTCAAAATAGTTACAGTAGTTGCGCCGCCATCGGCTTTGACTTTGTTGTACCCGTTTACACCTAAAACTTGTTTGGCAAATGGCTCATTAAACGCATCTGCTTCAGGTGGTTGGGGTTCACCTCAATTTACTTTAACCTATCCTGATTTGACAACTGTTATTGGGCCTCAACTTAGTGGAGTATTTACCAATTTATCGCAAACTGGTTCATATATTATTAAAGTTCTCGATGCTAACGGTTGTGAAGTTTCAAATACTTTTCCGATAAATGCAACGTCAAATCCTGATTTAAATATTGTTCCTGGTTCTTCTACTTTATGTATTTCAGGTTCTGCTGGTGCTTCAATAACTGTTTTTGCTTCCAGCGGATCTGGGAGTTATCAATATCAAATCAATGGTGGTGCATTGCAAAATGACCCCGTTTTTAATAATTTAATTGCTGGAACTTATACTATTAAAGTGATTGATAGTTTCGGATGTGAGGATTCTGTTACTCAAATAATCTATCCGCAACTTACAGCGCCTGCTTCTATAACAAAGGCTTTAGATTGCTCGACATTGCCTGATGCTACTATCACTGTAAACGTAAACGGCGGATTGGCACCGTATCAATATCAAGTGAAATTTAATACGGATGCTTTTGGACCTTTGACCGCTTTTTTTGGTTCTAGTTTTGCCTACTTTACTACAATTGCTGGATTATACCAATTTCAAATTACCGATGCTGCGGGTTGTGCAGTACTGTCAAATGGCGTGAATGTGGCTCCAGTTTCTAATCCAAATATTACGGCTGTTACGCAAACGCAACAAATTTTATGTTTCGGAAATACAACAGGTGCTTTCACTGCAACTATAGATCCAGCTCTGGGAACTGGACCATTTCAGTATAGCATTGATGGAATAACTTTTCAGAATGATAATTTCTTCTCAGCACAAGCGGCAGGAACGTATACAATAATTGTCAGAGATTTTAATCAATGTACTGATACCGATACAATAACAATCGGGCAACCGGATCCTATCGGATTTACTTTGACAAAAATAGACATTACTTGCAGTGGAGCACCTGGTGTTGGAAATACTCCGGGAAGTATAACGGTTTCTGGGGTTACAGGCGGAACGCAACCATATCAATATATTTTAAGGAATGTAACTTTTAATGTAATAGCCACAAGTCCGTCAACAATCTTAGATTATACCTTCAATGCACCAGATGTTGATTTTGGTATTTATAACGTTGAGGTAATTGATGCAAATGGTTGTTCTAGTATACAAACCGTAACCATTGCATCTCCTCCAAATAGTTTGATTGCCACAAATGCCACATCCAATTGTTTAACAGGCGGAACTGTTGAAGTAACTGTACTAGCAATTGTGACAGGGTCAAATTATGAATTTGGAATTTTAACTAGTGCAACCGCGCCTTACGCTACTTCTTTTCAAGGGCCAGATACACCAGGCGGAACTGTATCAACTTTTACTGGATTGGTGCCCGGATTTTCATATACCTTCGTTGTGCATGATCTAACATCAAATTGCTATTTCATTCAAAATATACCAACGCCTATACCGCCATCTTCGTCAGTTGTAGCAACACTTGGTATAATCCAAAATATAGGATGTACAGGAAGCACTGATGGAAATGTTAGTTTCTCAATAACTAATTTTAGTACAACGCCAATTCCGACAACATCTGTAACTTATGAGATTTTTGAAAGTTTAACAAATATTTCAACCGGATTAATAGGAAACAGTGCCGTATCTGGACCAACAGATGTTATTGCAGTTACTAATTTTGGTACACTAGGATACGGACAATATTACATTCTGATCACAGAAAATGGAGGGTGCACTACTGCATCTGCAACTTTCAATATTTTAGAATCAACAAAACTGCTTGAAGTACAAGCTACTTTAGTTCAAAACGACAATTGTACAACTGATGGTGGTATAATTTCTGCTTTGGGACAATTTGGTACTGCGCCTTATACTTTTATGATTGCTCCGAACACCGCTGTTGCACCAACAGTTGCAACTTGGACTGGAACATCAACCTCAACCTTTGCGGTAGAAACAGGAAATTATATCGTATATATTAAAGATGCTAACAATTGCATACAAGAAAGTACTGTTATTTTTGTGCCCGTAGACACCGCTCCAAGCATTTCATTATCATTAGTAAACCCATGTGTGAATGAAGGTTTGTTTGAAATAACTGTTACTCGTACCAATGGAGTTTCACCTTTTACGTATACGGTTGATGGTGGCGCAGCTTTCACACAAAATGCTTCGTCGTTTACAATTTCAAACCTAACTTCTGGTGTTCATACGGTTATCGTAATCGATGCTAATGGTTGTAGATTTGAGCCTTTTGTGTCAATCACAATTCCTCAAAATCTTTCGGGATCGATTATTAAAACGCAACCTAGTTGTGCCAATAATGATGGTGCAATTGATGCCGATGCGATTAACGGAAGTGGATCGTATTTATATGTGCTACAAGATGCTTTTGGTGTTCCAATTGGGCTTGCCAATACCGATGGTGTGTTTACAAATTTAGGTTTTGGAAGTTATACGGTAGTGGTTACGGATGCCGATCCGTTGGTGGCTTGTACGATACCATTGGATGTTTCTTTAGGTGAACCTGCGGACGTTACTTTATTACCAACTATTTTTATAAACCCAAAATGTAATGGCGATTTTAACGGAAGTATTACTGTAAATCTTGATGCTGGTAATATAAATACGCCTTATACTTATGTGCTTACTGCTGCTGGTTTTACAACCGTTACACAAATAGGGAACGGAATATTCACTGGTTTAGCTGAAAATGCGTATACCGTTACGGTAACTTCTGAAAGAGGCTGTGTAGCTAACGATGCCGTTCCACTTGTAGCTCCTAGTTTGTTGACCATCGATGCCAATGCACCTGCTTTTAGTTGTGTTTCAGGCACAAATAATACTAATGTAGTTACAATTTCTATTACGCAACCAACTGTTGGCGGTACCGCACCTTACTTATATAGTTTTAATGGTTCAAATTATAGTGATGAAACTACTTTTGATGTTATAGATACTGGATTACAACAAACCATCACAGCCTTTGTTAAAGATTTCAACGGTTGTATTGCTTCTGATGCAGTAATTATTGATCCATTAGTGAAAATTACTTCTCTTGATGTGGCAAAAATTGATGCCTTATCATGCGCGTCATCAGAAAATATAAGTATTACCATAAACGGTGGCGTTGGACCGTTTAACTATCAATTGCTGCCTTCAACAACATCTATTAATGTTGTTGGAAATATTATTTTTACTAGTTTAAATGCTTCTGGATCTTATGTTTATCAAATAAATGATACAGGAACAGGTTGTAGCTTGACTACAACGCATGATATACAGACTCTTCAAAATTTTAGCGTTACCGCTACCGGAAGTACTTTAGCCTGTTTTGGTGCTACCAACGGAACTTTGAATTTCAATGTTTCTGGTTATTCTGGACCTTTTACTTTTAATGTTTTGCGCGAAGATGGCTCTGTTTTTTCTTCTGGAACTAATACTTCAATAGTACCAATTAATGGATTATCGGTTGGAAATTACTCTGTTGTAGTTACTATACCAAATACAAATGCTTTTGTAAGTTGTACCGAAACTTCTAACGTGATTGGGATAAGCGCGCCAGCGAATGATTTAGATTTGCAAATTAGCCAGACTTCTGATGTAACTTGCGAGAATAATTCCGGCACGATACAAGCCAATGGATCAGGCGGAACAGTACCTTATCAATACCAACTTGAGTCCATGCCTTCAGGAACCATTTTAGTTGGTTTTGGAACCCAAATTGCAACTTCTTTTGCCAACTTAACAGCTGGAGATTATCGAGTGAAAATAAAGGATTTTAACAATTGTGAAAAATCGGAACTCCTTACTTTGTTACCAACAATTCCAATAACAGTGCTTAATCCACCGACTATCGCAAATCAAATCGTTCCATGTTACAGCAACTCAAATGCATCGGTGACAATTACTGGTGTTTCTGGCGGACAAGGAACGTATCAATATGAGCTAACAAATTTAGATACAAACGAAAGTGTTGGGCCATTGCCAACTAGCACATTTAGCAATTTAAATGCTGGAAATTATTCAATTGTTGTTTCTGACGGTTGGGGATGTTCGTCGACAGCAATTACATTTGCGATAACGCAACCTTCAGAAATCGTAACCAATTTGTCTACACTACAAGAAGCTACGTGTTTGTCTCCAGCTCAAATAAAAATTATTGTAAATGGAGGAACACCTCCTTATAAATACAGTACGGATAATGTCACTTATACTTTATTTACAGGTAACAATACAACATTTACGGTTGGTTCAGGAACGTATCAATACTATGTTACTGATGCAAATAATTGCAAATTGTTTCAAACTAATGAAATTATAATTTTGCCAGTTTCAACTATTATTTTACAACTTAATCAAACAGCATCTGTAATTAGTTGTGCAGGCGATAATAATGCATCAGTGCAAGCAACTGCTACAAATGGGTTGGGTAATTATTTATATTCAGTTATTAATTCAGATACTATGACAATAATTAGAAACCCTCAAACTAGCGGTTTCTTTGAAGATTTAGGTGCTGGAAACTATATAATAAAAGTAACTGGAGACGGCGGATGCGCAGATCAAGATACGTTTACAGTAACAGAACCTCAACCTCTATTGGTAGCCGATCCTCTAGTAGAAAATATAAAATGTTTTGGTCAAAAAAATGGTAAAATAACAATAAATGCAAGTCAAGGAACTGTCTTATATCAATTTGGAATATCCCCAAATATTTCTCAAATTTCAAATACAAATGTATTCGAAAATCTAGAACCAGGTATCTATACTATTTTAATTCAAGATGCAAATGGATGTTTCCAAACGATAACACAAGAAATAACAGAACCAGATCAACTAGCTATTTCGACCTTGTCAATTAGTCAAGAATTATGCGAAGGCACAAATAACGGATCGGCCACAATAAGAATTAACGGAGGAATTGGTCCATACAAAGTAAGTTTTAATGACCAAACTCCATCTAGTTTTATCCAGCTAGCCACTGGTGTAAACCAATATACTACAACAAACTTAAGTGGAGGTCAAGATTATACATTTTATATTATTGATGCAAATGGTTGTCGAACCGATTATCCTATTTCACTGCTGCCAGCTGTTGATTTAAACCCACTAGCTTCAATAGGTGAAACCTGTATTAATAATATTCCGACAAATGGCTTAACAGTTCAAATTGATCCGATTTATCAAAATAATGTAGAATATTCTATAAACAACGGTTTGAACTATCAAAATAGTAATGTATTCTCTAACTTGGCGCCAGGAAATTATAGCGTTTTAGTTAGACATGAAAACGGCTGTATAAAAGCATCAAATACTATTGCAGTGCAACAGTTGACACATGTACAAATAAATGCTGTTGAAAGCGGGCTTAATCAAGTTACAGCAACGGCCACATTAGGACAGCCACCTTATAATTATATTTTTAATGGAGAAAATACAGGAACAAATAATGTCTACTTATTTTCATCAACAGGAGTTCAAAACATAACCGTAATTGATGATTGGGGCTGTGAGGCTACATTAAGATTGAATACAATATTTTACGATATTGAAATTCCCAACTTCTTTACGCCAAACGGCAGTAGTATTAATGATGGTTGGACTCCGCTAAAAATAGACAACCTCAAAAATATAAAAACATTTGTTTTTGATAGATATGGCCGTGAACTTAAGATACTGTATAATGGCGACCAATGGGACGGAACGTATAGAGGAAATGAAGTGCCGTCGGGAGATTATTGGTACCTCGTGGAAGTAAATGATGGCTCAGGTAGAACGTTTGTTGGCAACTTCACCTTATACAGATAAAAAATGAAAAATTATATACTATCTCTAAGTTGCTTATTCTTCGTGAATGTATTTTCGCAAGAACTTACGATACCAACCTATACCCAATATTTGGGCGAAAATAATGCTGTAATCTCTCCGGCATATTTAGGTATAGGAGATCATATCAAGATTAGAGTAAATGGGCTCACCCAATGGGTAGGAATTAAGGATGCTCCAGACAATCAATCAATTTCTATCAATGCACGATTAGGACAAAGCTCTGGTATTGGCGGGTTTGCTTATAACGATAAAAATGGAAATACTTCGCAAAAAGGAGCCAAATTATCCTTTGCACATCACTTGATTTTGGATTATAATACAGATAAGTATTTATCTTTCGGTATGTCGTTTTTGGTAAACAGATTTGAAATTGATATCAATAAATTTGACAATATTTATGATCCGGATGTAACTAATTTTAGAGAGTTAAATAATGTAAATGTTGATGTAGGTTTCTTATACCGTCAAAAAAATATAGATATTGCTTTTAACGCATTTAATATTATTAATAAAAATACGGATATTTTTACCAAATTTGAACCAGGAAGACTAAGAAATTATTCTGTTTATGGAGCAGCGGTTCTCAAAAAAAATAGTAGTAATTTTGAATTTGAACCCTCATCTCAAATTCAATATTTCGAAAGCGATAATAGAACCGTTACAGACATAAATTTCAAAATCAGAAAACTAGAATTTGAAAGTTATTATTGGGCGGGGGTATCATATAGATTTATAAATGACCAAGCTTTGAAACCGCTAAATATTGGGCCAATGGCTGGCCTAAAAAAAAATAATTTTTACTTTGCTTATTCGTATCAAATTACAACTAATAAATTTATAGGTTACAATTCGGGAACGCACATGATTACTTTAGGATACGACATTTTTCAAAATATAAGCAATTGTCCTTGTGCTCAGAAATATACAAAACAGGAAAATAAGTATAAAACAATTATTAAATAGATGGGAATAATTAAACTTCAAAACATTCGTACATTTTGTTATCATGGCTGTTTGATCGAAGAAAGTAAAATAGGCTCTAATTATATCGTAAATCTCAAAATAAAAGCCGATCTAGATCTTTCTGCACAAAGTGATGCACTAAAAGATACTGTTGATTATGTATCTCTTAATGCAATTGTTGTTGAAGAAATGGCAATTCGTGCAGAACTTCTCGAAACGGTAGCACTGAGAATTATAAATAGAGTTTTGAACGAACTAAGCAAAGTAACGCAAATCACTATTGAGGTGAGCAAACTAAATCCGCCTATTGGTGGTGATGTAGAGGCGGTTACTATCAAAATTAAACAAAAAAGATAGGGTTAACGTTATTGATATAATAAAATTTTGATTAGAATTCAAACTTTTTAAACTTTAAACTTTAAACTTTTAAACTTTTTTATATATTTGCATTCTGCTAGAAAAATGGCGTCGTGGCCGAGCGGCTAGGCTGGGCTCTGCAAAAGCTCCTACTCCGGTTCGAATCCGGACGATGCCTCCAAGGGATACAGAAATGTATCTCTTTTTTTATGGTAAATTTTTAGAAAAAATTAGGTAAAGCAATGTTCGAATCCGGACGATGCCTCCAAGAGATACAGAAATGTATCTCTTTTTTTATGGTAATTTTTAGAAAAAATTAGGTAAAGCAATGTTCGAATCCGGACGATGCCTCCAAGGAATACAGAAATGTATCTCTTTTTTTATGGTAAATTTTTAGAAAAAATTAGGTAAAGTAATGCTCGAATCCGGACGATGCCTCCAAACCTTCATAGTAATATGGGGGTTTTATTTATGATGAAATTTTTAGAAAAAATTAAGTAAAATTATTGTTCAAATCTGCCCGAAACTTCAGACGATGCCTCTAAACCTTCATAGAAATATGGGGGGTTTTTTATGGTAAATTTAAAAAAAAAATTAATTAAAATTATTGTTCGAAACTGTCCCGAAGCTTCAGACGATGCCTCTAAACCTTCATAGAAATATGGGGGGTTTTTTATGGTAAATTTTAAAAAAAATTAATTAAAATTATTGTTCGAAACTGTCCCGAAGCTTCGGGATATGCCTCTAAACCTTCATAGAAATATGGAGTTTTTTATGGTGCCTTTTTTTAAACCATTAAAAAATTAAGTTTTATTAAGAATTAATAAACTTCATTTCTGTATATTTATTAAAAATTAAATAACAATCGTTTACAAATTTTTTATTTATTCCTCAGGATAATATCTAGATAATAAAAAGCTTACATGTATAACTTATGTTCCATAGGGACTAAATCTTTGTGAAAATGATACTAAAAGAAATAATAAAAACCAACAATTGGTTGAGCATTGAGCTCACCTTAATCAATTTATATCCAGATCAAGAAGATGTAGTAAATGATTACAAAAGAGTTTTCGAAAAACTAGAATTTCTTGAAGAGGAAAATAACGATATGCTGATCGTTTTGACCGAATATCTTGAAGATTATGATGAAAAAACGGATACAGAAACTACTTATGTTGATGTTTCTGGTAGAAAATTAAAAGAAAAAGAAAATTCGTTTTGTAACAGTTATGCTTTAGAATTTGTAAAATGGGAAAAATGGTTAGGAATGGAACTTGCGCCAGAAACTTTACAAATTTTTAATGAACTAGAAATTATTGCTCATTGTCTCTACGAAATGACTTTTATAAGCTACGAAGAGGAAGAAATTCAGGAGCAATTTGATGCTATTACTGATAAAATGGAAGAATATAAATCACTTTCTAATCAAGAAAAAAAAGACAAAACGCTGTCGAAAGAGGAATTGAAAGAGAAATTAAAAAACAATACAAATTAATTTTTATATCCTAAACCCAACTCCTGCTTTTAGCAACATTACTTGTGTATTATAATTCGTATTTGGAACGTTTCCTTTTTTGTTTAGATTCGTAAAATCGAACTGAAAATTTATAAAAACTTTTTTGCTTACATCATATAAAGTACCAGCCGTTAAGTTAAGACCGCTTTGTGTGTCAGAATCATTTATTTTTATTAGTTCACCATCAAAAGAACTAGTACTTCCTTCAGCAACAAAATTCATAAACGACCAACCCAAACTTGCATACGGATGAATTTTGCTGTTTTTTAATTTGAATTCAGTAATAACTTTAGGCTGAACGGTATAATTTGTAGTTGCTATTTTTGTATCGTAAGAATTAAAATTAGCTTTCAGCATTCCGCCATTTACTCCTGCGCCAAGACATAAAACATTGGTTTCATAAAATCTGTATTTCAAACCCAAATCGATTATTCCAGTATAATTTTGAAACACAAAACCATCGTCTATTGGCAAAGGATAGTTTGCTTCTAGACTAAATTTTCTTTCTTGCGCTTGTGATAAGACAAAAGTAAATAAGGTAGTTAAAATGAGGAAAAAATGTTTCATAAATTAGTTTTTCGTAATTTTTTGAAGTTGCTCTTGAATCTTTTCTTTTTCTTCTGGGAAAAAACCTTGAGCTATTAAGAAACTCCCAAAAATCATTAGCACAACACTAATAACACGTTTTATTTTGTAGATATTGTAGGGCGTTAATCTCGTTTTAAGCTGTTTGGAAACGTTAATTTTTAATAAATCAACTAGCAAATAAGTGATAATTATGGTCGAAATAAAAACCATAATTCGGTTGGTTTCCATATTTAGTTTTGGTCCAAAAACAATGATGATTCCCAACCAAAACGCCAAAACACCAATATTTATGAAGTTCAAGAAAAACCCTTTAAAAAACAAACCTAAATAATTATTTTTTTGAAGGTTGTCTTCTTCAACTTTTTCTTCTAGCTTCTTTTTGAAATCATTTTTTTCTTTAATGTAAGAAATAATTCCGAAACTAAGCATCACGGCTCCACCAAAAATAAACAATCCAGGATCGTTTTTGAGTTTTTCGAGAATGGTGTTCGTACTAAAATAAGCAATCAAAATAAAAATCGTATCTGCAGTAACCACACCAAGATCAAGAACAATTGCAGCTCGAAAACCTTTAGTAATAGCAGTTTCGAGAATTACAAAAAAAACAGGACCAATCGTAAAAGCTAATAAAATTCCCCACGGAATGGCAGATAAAATGTCGTTAATCATGTTAGTTTTTTAGAATAATTTCAAAAATAGGAAAAATAATTCTATTTTTTAACAATCGTTCCGCCTAAAACTGTTTTCTGGTTGAGTTGTTTTGGATTACCGTATACTTCAATCGTGCCACCAGCGCGCGTTTTTGCGTCTACAAAATCAGTAGCAAAAACTTCGGCTTGTCCACCAGCATTGGTTGTAACGGTGGTTTGAGTAGTTTGCAATTGCCTAGCTTCGAGTTGCCCGCCGGAATTAATAACTACCACTTGGTTTTTGGCTTTTCCTTCCAAGTTTAGGATAGCGCCACTACTAATTTTAGAAGAAACACTATCTACATTTAATTGCAGTTTTATTGTTGCACCTTCTTTGGCGATAATATTAAAATTGAATCCGTCGAAAACTTCATCACTGTAAATTTGAGATCCTTCATTAGCTTCGACTGCATCAATTTTTTTTAAATAAACTGTTGCCAAAATACCATCGCCTGTCATGGTTTGGGTTAGTGGCATTCTAATTTTGAGTTCGCCGTTTTTGTTTATTAATTCTACATTTTCTGCATCATTTCCTGAAAGGATTATTTTGTTTTCGTTGGCTTTTATCAATCGAACTTCTATTTGATCGAAAGCGGTTACTTTGTTAAAATCGCCAACATTTTTTGTGATTTGTGCGAAGTTATTTTGAACTAAAATCAACAATGTTAAGAAGAATATTTTTTTCATAATTTGTTTATTTGAAACACAAAGATTCAAAGATTTTTAACTTTTAAAAAAGAAACTACGGTTTTAGTTAGATTTTATGATAAATGTTTTTTTTTAAACACATAGATTCATATATTTTTAGCTTTTTTAAAAGAAAGCTGCGCTTTAGGATAGATTTTATAGATCATTCTGAAATTTAAAAATTACTTTTACTATAACGTAATTTTTAAAAAAAATTATCGAATCATGCCATTTAAAACATAACTATCAAACTTCGTGCTATTTTTATAAAAAGCATACTATTTATAAAGTAAATAATTATTCTACTTTACAAATAGTATATATTTAACATAAGTTAAACTGAAAATTGAGACTACAAACCGACTTTAATTCTTCCGTAAATAATAAAAATCCAATTGTTTTTTAACTAAATCGGCAGTTTTTACTTTCACCCAAATTTCGTCGCCTAATTGCAAAACGCTTTTAGTAGTTTGACCAACAAGTGCGTATTGTTTTTCGTCAAATACAAAATAATCGTCTTTAATTTCTCGAATTCGAACCATTCCTTCGCACTTGTTTTCTATAATTTCTACAAATATTCCAAATTCAGTTACACCAGAAATAACACCCAAAAACTCTTGATCCATGTGATCTTTCATGTATTTAATCTGCATGTATTTGATAGAATCTCGTTCGGCTTTGGTGGCCAAACCTTCCATTTGGGAACAATGCAAACATTTTGCTTCATACAATTCTTGGTTGGCCGATTTGCCTTGATCGAGATAAAATTGCAACAATCTGTGCACCATAACGTCTGGATACCGACGAATTGGCGATGTAAAATGACTGTAAAAATCGAACGAAAGTCCGTAATGACCAATATTGTCAGTCGAGTAAACAGCTTTACTCATTGACCGGATGGCTAAAGTATCAATTAAGTTTTGTTCTTTTTGACCTGCAACATCTTTCATTAATTGATTGAGAGCTTGTGCAACCGAACCTGAATTAAAATCGACAGTATAACCAAATTTCTTAACTAAATCGGACATGGCTAGTAACTTATCAGCGTTAGGTTCGTCGTGGATTCTGTAAATAAAAGTCTTTTTCTGACGACCAATATATTCTGCTACTTTCTTGTTGGCAAGCAACATAAATTCTTCAATCAAATGATTAGAATCGCGACTTTGTTTAAAATAAACACCTTCCGGATTTCCAGTTTCAGATAAATTGAATTTTACTTCAACTTTATCGAAAGAAATAGCGCCATCATTCATCCTTTTTTCACGCATGATTTTGGCTAATTCATCGAGTTTTAAAGTTGCAAAAACAATTTCATCACTAACTTTATACGAACTTCCCGTTATTGAAGTTTCAAGAGGAATATTTCCGTTTTCGTTTTCGATGATATATTGTGCTTCTTCATAAGCAAAACGTTGGTTCGAATCGATAACGGTGCGACCAAACCATTGGTTTTTTATAGTTGCTTTTTTATCTAATTCAAAAATTGCCGAAAACGTATATTTTTCTTCATTTGGTCGTAACGAACAAGCAAAATTAGATAAAACTTCGGGCAACATTGGTACAACACGATCAACTAAATACACCGAAGTGGCTCGATTATAAGCTTCGTCATCCAAGATTGTTCCTTCTTGCAGATAATGCGAAACATCGGCAATGTGAATTCCAATTTCGAAATTTCCGTTGTCTAAAACTTTGAAAGAAAGTGCATCATCAAAATCTTTTGCATCTTTCGGATCAATCGTAAAGGTTAACGTTTGTCGCATATCACGACGTTTTGTAATTTCAGATTCTTGAATAGAAGTATCTATTTTTTGTGCAAAAGTTTCGACTTCTATCGTAAATTCTGATGGCAAACCATATTCTGCAAGAATCGCGTGAATTTCGGTATTATGTTCGCCTGGTTTTCCTAAAACTTTTACGACCGATCCAAAAGGAGAATCGGCTTTTTTAGGCCAATCTTCAATATGAACCAATACAACATCGCCATTTTCGGCACTTCCAATTTTATCTTTTGGAATAAAAATATCGGTGTACATTTTCGGGTTTGCCGTACTTACAAATGCAAAATTAGCTTGAATTGCAATTACTCCAACAAAATCGGTTTTAGCACGTTCTACAACTTCAATAACTTCGCCTTCAGGACGTTTTCCTTTACGACGGTTGTATATATAAACTTTTACTTTGTCCTTATCTAAAGCTCTGTTCAAATTATTTGTCGGAATAAAAACATCTTCACCAAATTCTGGACAAATAAAATAGGCGGTTTTTCGACCAGTCATATCAATTTTTCCTTCATATAAATCTTCGGAAATGGCTTTTACCAAATATTTTCCAGGTTCGGATTCGATAATCATTTTTTGAGCGGTAAGAATTTTCAAATCATGAATAATTTCGTTTCTAGATTTGGTATCATCCACTTCAAGAAGTGCTGCTATTTGTTTGTAATTGAACGGTCTATTGCTATTGGTAGTTAGTATTTTTATAATTTTGTTCGAGAAATCTTTAGTGTTATTGCCCGGTTTTCTTGGTTTCTTACTCATAATTCTTATATAATTCTTGTAAAATTAGGCAATAGAATTAAGACTAGAGAATTAAGTGCAAAGATTTATCTAAATAATAACTTCGTATATTTACAAAAATCTCAAATAATGACAGATTTCCAGACGATTGCCACTTTTACTTTTCCGCATGAAATTGCGGTTCTCAAATCTATTCTTCAAAATGAAGGAATTGCTTTTTTCTTTCAAAATGAAAATTTGATAGCAACCAATCCGTTTGCAAGTGCTGCGTATGGCGGCATTATTTTGAAAGTGCATAAAAACGATTTTGAAGTTGTTCAACAAATTTTGAACGATTTGAATAATAGAATGGAAATTGTGTAAGTCTTTATTCTTTGCTCTATTTTATTTTTTCTTAAATATGAAAGTTTTCAACATTTATTAAAAACAACAAAAAGAAAATTTAAATTTAAATTAATTTATGATGGTTATTATAGTGTGTTAATAGTTACTATAAAAAATATAGAAAATTATTTTTTTTGAACTTGCAATTATTTATACCGATTTGTTAACATACCTTTATGAAGATAAACAAGTCATTTTTAGAGTTCTTTGTTTTTTTATTCACAGTTGTTGACAACCTAAAAACAATAAAAAATGTAAATAAGATTTTATTTTTTTTCTGTTAACAAATTGTAAATTTATAGTGATAACTTTTATAAAAGAAAGACAAACTAAATTAGGATTTCTAACCTCATTTTTTGCATTACGAATTAAAAGAATACAACTAAAAAATAGTTCTTAAATTCTATATAAAGTTGTTAACAAAAGTTGTTAATTTAACGTTAACTGAATATCAACGAATTCCGATTTTCTATTAACAATATAAATTAAATTAGTGATTTTAAAAGAGTTATAAAAATTTTTAAACCTAAACAATTGTTAATGAGTTATTTATCAAAACCCTATTAAAACGAATTTTTTTAGCGAAATATTCTACATTCTTCTTGATAAACTATAGGGTCAAATTTGCCTTTATTTCGTTTGAGATGTTCTAAGAAAACGAAGGTTTTTCTATTTTTAATTGCGAACTTTTGATTCTAGAAACAAAAATAATAATATTTCTTTTTCGTCCTGGCGTTAGCTTATCAAACAGCAATTTGCCATCAGGATCGGATTCTAAAACTTCAAGAAATTCTTTTGCTATATTTGCTCCAAATTCGCTCGTATCAGAAATTATTTCTACCAAAAATTCTTCGTTTGGATGGAGATGTAAAGATTTGATTCTGTCTTTTCCGAGCATCATAAAATGATATCATTTTCTAGGCATTATCGCACAACGAAAAGTTAACGTATTATTTAAAGTACATTCTAACCGTTTGTTTGGTGCAATTTTTATCATTTCTACAAAAACTTCATCAGGAATAATAATGATTGATGTCCAATGGATGTCGGCATCTTTAATTCTTGAAATATTTGCAGTAAATTTCATAAATGTAAAAGTTGTTTTTTTAAGGTCATTTATGGCATCGTATTTTTTTATTGGAGGTTGTTTGCAACAACTTTTTTAATTGCGATTTCATTGTAGAATGCTTATTTTTGTAAATATAAACAACAAACTACTAAAATGAAAATCGCCATAGGAAACGACCACGCAGGACCAGATTATAAATTTGCAATTGTCAAAATGCTCGAGGCAAATGGTCACCAAGTCACAAATTATGGAACAGATTCTGTAGATTCTGTAGATTATCCAGATTTTGGTCATGCCGTTGCGAAAGACGTTAATGATGCTAAAGTAGATTTTGGAATTATCATTTGTGGCAGCGGCAACGGAATTGCAATGTCTGCCAACAAACATCAAAACGTACGAGCTGCTTTGTGTTGGACCAAAGAAATTGCGAGTTTAGCACGTCAACATAACGACGCAAATATTATAAGTATTCCAGCACGTTTCACATCTATTCAGCAAGCGATAGAAATGGTCGAAACTTTCTTGAAAACTGATTTCGAAGGCGGTCGACACGCTACAAGAGTTAAAAAAATTAGTTGTTGATTAACAAGATTGTTCGATTATTTGATTATTCGAACAAACAAATAATCAAATAAACGTAAAATCAAAAAATAATCCTGTCACACAACCACTCCCATCACGAAGTTAAAGGAAAAAATTTGCTTTTTTCTATTGTTTTAAATATTGTAATCACGGTTGCACAAGTCGTTGGCGGAATCTTGTCTGGAAGTTTGGCTTTAATCTCTGACGCATTACACAATTTTTCTGATGTTTTGTCGCTGGTTTTTAGTTATATAGCCAATGTTTTGTCTAAGAAAAAAGCTTCGATAAACCAAACTTTTGGTTACAAACGTGCCGAACTTATTGCAGCTTTTGTCAACTCGATTACCTTAGTTGTAGTTGCTATTTATTTAATTTTTGAAGCCTATCATCGGTTTTCGAATCCGCAAGCTATAAAATCAAATATTGTAATTTGGATGTCTTTGTTAGGCATTGTTGCCAACGGACTTTCGGCTTTGTTGTTAAAAAAAGATGCCGATCATAATATAAATATGAAATCGGCTTACTTGCATCTTTTTACCGATATGATGGCTTCCATAGCGGTTTTAATTGGCGGAATCTTAATGAAATATTACCAAATTTTTTGGTTAGATAGCGTTTTGACTTTTGCAATAGCGTTATATTTGATTTATGTTGGCTATGATTTATTGGCCGAATCGACCCGAATGCTGATGCTTTTTACACCTTCGACAATAGATATCAAAGAAATTGTTCGCGAAGTACATAAAATTTCTGGAGTAAATAAATTGCATCACATTCATGTTTGGCATCTTAACGACCATGAATTGCACTTAGAAGCTCATTTGGATTGTGCTGAAGATATAAAAATGAGCGAATTCAATAGTCTATTAGACAAAATCGAATTGGTTTTACTCGAAAAATTCGACATTAATCATACCAATATTCAACCCGAATATCAGAAAGAAGATTCCAAAGATTTTATAGTTCAAGATTAACTTTTGACGGAATTAATGTAAATTTAGTCAACGTACTGACTAAATTAATGTAAATTTAGTCAACGTACTGACGGAATTTACATTTTTTTGTTATATTTGTACTTTGTTTTCAAATATAAACCATCATGAATTACTACAAAAGAGCCGTTTTAGATGATTTTCATCTTAAACTAAAACCTAATAAAGTGCTTGTTTTATTGGGAGCAAGACGCGTTGGCAAAACACAAATAATTAAAAAGTATTTAGAAACTAGTAAAGAAACCCTACTACAATTAAACGGCGAAGACATCAATGATGCTCGTTTATTGGAAGAAAGAAGTGTTGTAAATTACAGTAAATTATTGCAAAACACTACTTTATTAGTAATCGATGAGGCGCAAAATATACCAAACATTGGTTTAATATTAAAATTAATTGTAGATACCATTGATGGTATAAAAGTTATTGCAACCGGCTCGTCAATGTTCGATTTGGCCAATAAATTAGGAGAACCATTAGTTGGAAGAAAAAACACATTGTATTTATTTCCGTTAGCACAAATAGAATTTTCGCAATTTGAAAATTACAAACAAACCACCGAAAAATTGGAAGAAAGATTACTATTTGGAGGTTATCCCGAATTGACGCAATATGATTCTTGGGATGAAAAAACAGTGTATTTGAAAGAAATTATAAATTCTTATTTGTTAAAAGACATTTTGATATTTGATGGTATTAAAAATGCAGATAAAATTTATGATTTGCTTAGGTTAATAGCTTTTCAGGTTGGTAGCGAAGTTTCAATGCAAGAATTGGGCAACCAATTAAATTTATCCAAAAACACGGTTTCTAGTTATTTAGATTTACTTTCAAAAGTATTTATCCTATTTAAAATTGAAGGCTTTTCTAAAAATTTGCGAAAAGAAATCACGAAATCATCGCGTTGGTATTTTTATGATAACGGTATAAGAAATACCATAATTAATAATTTTAACGAAATTAAGAACCGAACAGATGTTGGTGTTCTTTGGGAAAATTATTTAGCATCAGAAAGAATTAAAAAGCAACACTATCAAAAAATATACAAACAAAATTATTTTTGGCGCACCTATGACCAGCAAGAATTGGATTGGCTAGAAACCCAAGCAGAAACAATTGCTGGTTATGAATTCAAATGGAACGAAAATCGAAAAGCCAAAATTCCAACTGCTTTTGCAAAAGCGTATCCAGAAGCGACTTTTGAGGTGATTAATAAACAGAATTATTTAGATTTTATAACCTAAAAAAGAATTAATTATAGTAAATGATACAATCCTTTAATGCCAAAATACCAAATCAGTCCAATTTGAATTAATAGAATAAGAATAACAGGAATATAAAAAGTTTTTTGGCTGTTTTATGTCTAAAAATAAGCATTGCCAAAATGGCGCCGATGCTACCACAAAGAAAAGCAAGTAATAAAAGCGAGTGTTCAGAAATGCGCCATTTGTTGTTTTTGGCAAGATATTTATCAAAACCATAAACCAAAAAAGTAATTCCGTTTATAACCAGTAAAAAATCGTTATTCATAGTAGATCAAACAAAGTAAAGGTAGTAATTTTGCCTTTATTCTAGTTTACAAATAAAAAACACAATGACCCAAATACAATTCATTAAAAACCAAGTTCAAACCGCTGATAAAAACATTGAAGCAACAATAAAATTGCTCGACGAAGATTGTACCATTCCGTTTATTTCTCGTTACCGAAAAGACCAAACGGGAAATTTGGATGAAGTTCAGGTTGAAAACATAGCCAAACTTTCTAAACAATATGATGAAATTGTAAAACGAAAAGAATCGATTTTAAAAACCATCGACGAGCAAGGACAATTATCGCCAGAATTGAAGGCGAAAATTTCAAATTCGTTCGATCTGCAAGAACTCGAAGATTTGTATTTGCCATACAAAAAGAAGAAAAAAACTCGCGCCGATGTAGCTCGTGAAAACGGTTTGGAACCTTTGGCAAAATTAATTTTGGCACAAGGAAAAGACGATATAGAATTTTTATCATCGAAATATTTGAATGAAAGTATTATTAATGAAGATGCAGCTTTGCAAGGTGCTCGTGATATTGTTGCCGAATGGATTAACGAAAACATAGCTGTTAGACAAAGTCTTCGACGCTTGTTTCAACGAAAAGCAACCATCGAAACCAAAGTTGTTAAAAAGAAAGCCGAAGAAGATGGCGCACAAAAATTCTCGCAATATTTCGATTGGTCCGAAAATCTTTCCAAAACACCTTCGCACAGATTATTAGCAATGCTTCGAGCAGAAAACGAAGGATTTATAAAACTAAAAACGGATATCGATATTGACGAAGCTTACGATTTGATTGACGAATTAATAATTACAAATTCTAATTCGCCATCCATTTCTCAAGTGCAATTGGCCATTGAAGATTCGTATAAACGACTGCTAAATCCAGCCATTTCTAACGAAGTTTTGCAAGAAGCCAAAGCCAAAGCTGATGTTACAGCCATCAACGTTTTTGCCACCAATCTTGGGCAATTGTTGCTTGCGCCACCTTTGGGCGAAAAAAGAATTCTAGCCATCGATCCAGGTTTTCGAAGCGGTTGCAAAATTGTTTGTTTAGATGAAAAAGGCGATTTATTGTACAACGAAACCATCTATCCGCACGCACCACAAAAAGAAGATACTATGGCGATGAAAAAGATAAAATCGATGGTAAATGCTTATAATATTGAAGCCATTTCTATCGGAAACGGAACGGCAAGTCGCGAAACCGAATTTTTTATCAAAAAAATTGCGTTCGATAAGCCAGTTCAGGTTTTTGTAGTTTCAGAAGCAGGCGCATCGGTATATTCGGCTAGTAAAATTGCGAGAGACGAATTTCCAAATTATGATGTAACCGTTCGTGGTTCGGTTTCAATAGGACGTCGACTTTCAGATCCGTTGGCGGAATTAGTCAAAGTCGACCCAAAAGCAATAGGAGTAGGGCAGTACCAGCACGATGTCGATCAGTCGAAACTCAAAGATGAGTTAGACGCAACGGTTATTCGTTGCGTAAATTCGGTTGGTATCAACATCAACACAGCGAGCAAACATTTGCTAAGTTATGTGAGTGGAATAGGAGAGAAGCTGGCCGAAAACATTGTGCAATATCGCACCGAAAATGGCGCTTTTGAAGATCGAAAACAACTCAAAAAAGTACCAAGATTAGGAGATAAAGCCTATCAACAAGGCGTGGCTTTTATTCGAATTAAAGACGGAAAAAACCCGTTGGACAATTCGGCGGTGCATCCTGAAGCGTATGTAATTGTAGAGAAAATGGCAAAAGATTTGAAACTTTCCGTGAATGATTTGATTGCCAATAAAGAGAAAACCGCATTAATAAAACCCGAAAATTATATTACGCCCGAAATTGGTTTATTGACTTTAAAAGACATCATCAAAGAACTTGAAAAACCGGGATTAGACCCTAGAAAAGCTGCCAAAGTTTTTGAGTTTGATCCCAATGTAAAAACCATAAAAGATGTTCGAACAGGCATGATTTTACCTGGAATTGTCAACAACATTACCGCTTTTGGTTGTTTTGTCGATATTGGCACTAAAGAAAGCGGCTTGGTTCACATTTCGCAACTCAAAGCTGGTTTTGTGAGCGATGTAAACGAAGTCGTGAAGCTCCACCAACACGTTCAAGTTAAAGTTGTTGAAGTTGATGAAGATAGAAAGAGGATTCAGTTAACGATGGTTTTGTAGAAATAAACAAAAAACCGTACATTTGATTTAAAAATTAGACTTATGGAAAATTGGCAAAAACACATTAGCATTAATCCAGAAATTCGTAGCGGTAAACCTTGTGTCACTGGAACAAGAATTACAGTTTCTGATGTTTTGTCTTATCTTGCATCTGGAATGACGATTGAAGAAATTATAGAAGATTTTCCAACATTAACTAAAGAAAAAATTTTGGCGACACTTTCGTTTGCGACTTACAGAGATAGTATGACGAAAACAGCATTTGCATCGTGAAACTATTATTAGACGAAATTTTACCTTGGCGAATAATAAAAAAGCTTTCTCCTTGTTTTGAAGAGATTATTCATTCATCAGATATTAAAATTTTGCAACCTGCCGATGATATTTCCATTTGGAATTATGCTAAGAATAATGGATTCACAATTATAAGTAAAGATGATGATTTTGAGAAAATTGTGCTTTTAAGAAAAGCTCCACCAAAATTAATTTATCTAAAAACGTATAACTTAGATACTAAAAGTTTAGTTGAATTATTTATTGAGAATATAGATAATATTAAAGAATTTGAGAATTCTGAGGAAAATGATATTTTTGAAATCTATTCTAATTAAAAAAACAAAACCAAATTCAATTGGCTGTCAACTTTTAAAACTTTCATTCTTTTGCACATGGACAAAGAAATAACCATCAACGACTTTTCGAATCATCTTTTTTGGGATGTAGATCTTGATGATTTTGATTTTGAAAAACATGCTGGTTTTTTTGCTCAACGTGTTATCGAGTATGGTAAAATGAACGATTGGAATCTGTTAAAGGAACTTTACGGACTAGAAAAAATAAAAGATTTAGCACTTCAATTTAGAACCTTAGACGCTGTTTCATTATCTTATCTTTCAACAATTTTCAATATAAAAAAAGAAGAATTTAGATGTTACACACACAAACAACTAGTCCAGAACTACTGGAACTCTTAAAAAAATTAATGGCGGATGATTTTTTTAAGAACTTTATTTTAGTTGGAGGAACCTCGTTAGCATTACAAATTGGTCATCGAAATTCTATTGATATTGATTTGTTTGGAAACCAAAATATAATTCCAGATGTTTTTGTAGACAAACTCAACGAATTTGGAAATGTTGAAATTAGCCAAGCTTCCAAAAATATTTTTATTACTTCGATAAATGCCATAAAAGTAGATTTTGTGAATTATAAGTATCCTTTATTGGAGAATTTTATTGAAAAAAGTGGCATCCGATTAGCTTCAAAACAGGATATTGCAGCAATGAAACTTAACGCAATTTTAGGCAGAGGCAGCCGTAAAGATTTTATTGATCTTTATTTTTTATTGAAAGACTTTTCATTAAAAGAAATGATAGCTTTCTTTAACAAAAAATATAGTGATGGTTCGGTTTTTTTACTCTTCAAAAGCTTAACTTATTTTGCTGAAGCCGATGCGCAACCACAACCCAAAATGTTTCTCGACTTCAATTGGGAAACCTGCAAACAAAAAATTATTGAAGAAGTTTTGAAGTTGTAAAAAAATTCAATTACTTCTTTATCATAATTTACAAACCAACTCCGCCAACAAACGATTTTCTTTAAAAGTATTTTGGGTTTTGAACTGCTGATTTTTATCATCAGTATTCGTAAAAATCAAATTTTTAGAACTTCCAGAACTAAAATTTAAACCAACCGAAATTTTATTGGTTATTGAATACTGCAATTCGACTAAATAGCCAAATTGAAGTGCTTGTGTTCCAAAAACTTGAGTTTCATCAAGTGATAAAGTTAATTTTCCTGATGAAGATTGAAATTCAGATTTATAATTGCTAATACTTGCAAAAACACCAATTGAAGGCATAAATTTTTTATAATTATAATACAACTGCAACGGAATTTGAAACTGAAAATTTTTGCTTTCTAGAGATTTAAAAAGTAAAGGTTGGTTGTATACAAAATAATAGCCATTAATAGTACTATTGTTTTGTGTTGCATCAAACGAAAATGGACTTGACCAGTACAATCCGTCAAGTCCTATTCCTATTGATAATTTTGAAGCAAAAAGTTGTTTTCTAGTCCAAATTCCTAATCCAAAACCCATTGTGTTTGGTGCATTTAACGCTGTAAACAAACTATTTCTTGCTGAACCAAAATGAAATTTTCCGCCAAAAAACCAACTTTTAAGTTTTTTGTTTTTTTGAAAAACAATATTGGTCGAGTCAACTAGGATCTGAATTTTTTTGCCATTTTGAGTAATTTCTAGCTTGTCTTTTTCATTATTTTCGCCTTTCGTAAAAATAACATTTTCGATGTTTATTTTGTTTAATGGTTTCTCGATATAAATAGTATCATGAATTATCACTTCTTCGTAAACATAAACCGTATCGATTTTTTGTTGCGAAAATGAGCAAGTAAAAATGAAAATGAAAAAAAATAAAAATTTATTTTGTAACATAAATGGTATCTCGTTTTATAATTTGTTTTTTTATGACAATAACTTTAGGATTTTCAGAAACAGAAGAATCTTTTTTTAACTCAACTACAGGTTTTTCATTTTCGAAAATTTTTTTAATAGAATTTTTTTCTTTTTTTGGCATAATTGTTTTTTCAGAAACTTTTTCAGAATCGGTTTTTATTGGCAAATTAGTTTCGATTTCTGAAGCATTAGTTTTTGAAATGATATTAGAATTACTATTTTTTTCAATAGTAGTATTTTGAATTTTTACAGATTTATGAGAATCGTTTAAATAAAATCCAACAACAAAAACACATGCAGCAATGCTACTAATTGCAATAATTTTGGTCAAAGAAACTACCTTTGTCAATCCAACAAAATTAGTGGGCGTCGAAATCGTCTTTGGTGTAATCGAAAACGGATTTTTAGCAACTATTTCGAAATCTTGAAATTTCGTTTGATAAAAATTGGCAAACAAACTATTCCCGAAACCAAGAATAATCAAGAAAGCGAGTCTTCTTTTTTTCTTTTCATCAACTGGTTTTTCTTTTATTTTTTCTAATAAAAATGTTTGAATCGATTTTCTGGCTCTTGACAAATGCGACTTGGATGTTCCAACTGAAATATCGAGCGTCTTAGCAATATCGTTGTGCGAAAATTGATCGATTACATACATATTAAAAACCGATTTATGATGATCGGGCAAATTGTCAATGGCTTCTAGCACATCGTTTCTATCAAGATCCGATGCCAAAAGTCGGCTTTTATTGTCTAGTTCTAAAGTTTCCATAAGCGTGTAATTATCAACCAAATCAAAATCATTGGCAGTCGAAAAAGTTGTTTTTTTAGTTTCTTTAATATGATGAATCGCCATGTTAATGACAATTCTGCTCAACCAACCGTGTAGCGAATTGATGTCTTTTAGCGAATGTTCTTTTTGGATTGCAACTATAAATGAATCTTGCACAATATCTTCAGCAGTGGCAATATCTTTTATGTACCTACGACAAATCCCCAAGAGTTTTGGGGAAATGTTGGTGTACGTTTCGTTCCAGTTTATGGGATTCATGCTTTAGTTTTGTACAACGAACAGTTTATTGTAAAATTCTCCACTTGTTGTAGTTGAAACTATATTATTATTAATCACAACAGTTTGATTATCGTTTGTATTGCCGTAAATGGCAGAATCGATTTTATACAAATTATCATTAATTATTTTAAAATCAGAAAGAACATTCGGGGCAAGGGATTCATTAAATAAAGTTCCGTTTTTAAAGATTTGTGAATTGTTAGAATAATAAAAATTATTATTATCAGATATTATTTTTAAAACATTTGCATCATTTACATTCGATACTACGGTAGTAGCATTTGTCGCTAGGTTTTTATAAAAACCATCATAATTTTGACGTCCGTAAACAAGCATTTGATTATTTACAGCAGTGATGCCAACGACATCTGAATCAGGAATATAATAAAAATCATTATTTTTATAATACCCACTTAATGACTGATTAAAAGTAGGAGATAAAGTAACGTAAACATCATTATTTTGAAAAGCAATATGGGTAGTTCCTGATCCATTAATATTACCAGCAACGACTGTTTTAACCCCATTTTTCCAGTAAACTAAATCATATATTTCTACAGCTAACAATGCTGGTTTCATGAAACCTACAAAATAAACATCATTGCCAACAACCTCCATATCACTAATACTTGCTACTATTTGGCTGTTTGTGATAAATGCCGTTTTTAAATTGGTTAAAATGCCATTTTTCCAGTAAAAAAAAGTTTCTGTAGAGAATTGATTATTTAGGTAACCTTGCCCAAAAACGTAAACATCATTATTAGAAACAATTACTTTATAGGCAAGAACATCGGTAAATCCTCCTGAATCTAAAAGTGTTATTTGTCCATTTTTCCAGTAACAAGCCTGTAAATCCTTAGTTCCAGCCACATACACATCTACAGGGTTTGTTGTTGGAAAATTGGATATAGTTTCTGGACTGCAAGAAACTTGTAGTAAACCAATAAATAAAACTAGGGCGATTAATATTTTTTTCATAATAATAAATTTTGGGTTAATGTACTTCTTTTTATGATAAGAGTTAAAAAAGGAAAAAGGTTGCAATATTGAAACAAAAAAAATCCCAAACACCAACAATATTGGAATTTGGAATTTTTATTATTCATAAAAAAAAGAAAATTACTTCGCTTCTTCTTTTTTCTCGTCTTTCGTTTCTTCGCCTTTAGAAGCTTTCTTAAATTCAGACAAGCCACTTCCCAAACCTTTCATTAATTCTGGAATTTTCTTACCGCCAAAAAGCAATAATACAATAACTAATATAACTATAATTTCCGTTGGACCAATTCTTCCCATAATGCTATATATTGTGCCGAAGCTGTTTGTTTTGAGTTTAAATCACTACAAAGATAAATATAAAAGAAGTTAGTTGTTTTTAAAGTTAACAATTATTTAAAATTCTTAGCACTGAATTAATTTTAAAACATTTTTTCAAACAAGAAGATACAATTTTGAATTTCTATATATTTGTAACTATAATTCAAAAAATGTCCAAAAAAAGATTAAAAAATAAAGAACTCAAAAAAAAACTTTTCACCAAGAATCGTTTGCTAATCTTGAATGAAGATTCTTTCGAAGAAATTTTTTCTTTACGATTAACGCTCATGAACGTGCTGGTTGTTATGGGTTTTGGAGCCATCGCCATAATTACAGCAACTATTTTTTTAATTGCATTTACACCACTCAAAGGATTTATACCTGGATTTTCGTCTACTCAACTCAAGAAAGATGCTACTGAATTGGCTTTAAAATCGGATTCGTTATCGCTAGCCATAAAAAAAAATGAAGCCTATTTTGGCGCCATAAAAAAAGTATTAAATGGCGAGTTAGAATACGAAAAAGTCAATAAAGATTCGATTTTGGCCGCGCCTATTCAAATTCCTGAAGCTGACCTAAAAGCCTCTGAAGCCGAGCTCGAATTGCGTCAAGAAGTTTCAGAAATTGAAAAAGAAGCACCAAAAGTCAAAAGGAGAAAATAAATGTCTTTAAAAGCAATTGCAGCCAAAATTTTTGCCAAAAAAATTTACGATCAAACCCAAAAATGGGTAACAAACCCTATTGAAACCCAACAAAAAGTATTTAATTCTTTAATTCGTCAAGCGAAAAAAACGCAGTTTGGCAGTGAGCACAACTTCAATAAAATAAAAACATTTGAAGATTTTGCCAATCAAGTTCCAATCAGGGATTACGAGCAACTAAAACCGTATGTAGAAAAAGTTGTAAACGGCGAAGAAAACATTCTCTGGAAAGGAAAACCGCTGTATTTCGCCAAAACTTCGGGTACAACCTCGGGCGCAAAATACATTCCGCTTACCAAAGCATCGATGCCAACGCATATCAAAGCGGCACGAAACGCAATTTTGAGTTATATTCACGAAACCGGAAATGCCGATTTTGTAAACGGCAAAATGATTTTCTTGCAAGGAAGCCCAATTTTAGAAGAAAAAAACGGAATCAAACTCGGGCGATTATCAGGAATTGTAGCGCATTTTGTTCCAAAATATTTGCAAAAAAACCGATTGCCATCTTGGGAAACCAATTGTATTGACGATTGGGAAACCAAAGTAAACGCTGTTGTTGAAGAAACTTTTGACCAAAACATGACCGTAATTTCGGGAATTCCGAGTTGGGTGCAAATGTATTTCGAAAAATTAGAAAAAAAAGCCCAAAAACCTGTTGGTGAATTGTTTAATAACTTCAATTTATTTATATATGGCGGTGTCAATTATGAACCTTATCGCGCCAAATTCGAAAATTTGATTGGTCGAAAAGTCGATTCGATTGAACTTTTCCCGGCATCGGAAGGATTTTTTGCTTATCAGGATTCACAAAAAGAAAAAGGAATGTTACTTCTATTGAATTCGGGAATTTTTTATGAATTTGTAAAAGCCGACGAATTTTTTACTGATAAACCGAAAAGATATACTTTTGGCGAAGTCGAATTGCATGTAAATTATGTTTTGATAATTTCTACAAATGCGGGACTTTGGGCCTATAATATTGGCGATACAGTTCAATTTACATCTTTAAAACCTTATCGCGTTATCGTTTCTGGGCGAATCAAACATTATATTTCGGCTTTTGGCGAACACGTAATTGGCAAAGAAGTGGAGCAAGCCATTTCGGAGGCGATTCAAGATTCTGAAATTCGAATTAATGAGTTTACCGTTGCGCCACAAATATCGCCAAGCGAAGGTTTGCCGTATCACGAATGGTTTATTGAGTTTGATTCCGATGCTTCTGGAGAACCCAAAAACATGGAGAAATTTATTTCGAAAATCGAAAAATCAATGCGAAAACAAAACGGTTATTACGACGATTTGATTGTTGGAAAAGTGTTGCAACCGCTAAAAATAACCAAAGTCGCTCAAAACGGTTTTCAGGATTATATGAAATCTATTGGGAAATTCGGCGGACAAAATAAAATTCCGAGATTGTCTAACGATCGAAAAATTGTAGATTTATTATCTCAGAAAAAAGACTAAAGATGAAAGAGAAAATACTTGTTTTGTTTTTATTTTTGATACATTTTTCTATTTTTTGTCAGATAAAAGGAAAAGTTGTAGATGTGTTTAACAAACCGATTTCTTATGTAAATATTTCAGTCGAAAACGAAAATATCGGTACAACTTCCGAAGAAAATGGTGCATTTGTGCTGCGAATTTCGGATAAAAATAAAAACCTTATTTTTTCTGCTATTGGTTTTGAAACTAAAATTATAAAAGCTGCTAATGCGTTAGAAATTGTTTTAAAAACAGCCCAAATTGATCTGAAAGAAGTTGTCATCGTCAAGAAATTTGGCACGAAAATTATCGAAATCGGTAAAACTAAAAATGCGATGTACCAAGCTTTTGATAACGGTCCGCGCGTTGACACCAAGTTTTTCACCTATTTACCGAAGTACAAAAAAACAAAATTCATCAAGCAAATTACCATTCAAACCGATAGTAAAATTGATAATGCAACTTTCAAAATTCATCTTTATGCGGTTGATTTAAACGGGTTTCCATCAGAAAAATTATTATATAAAGACTTAATCGTTTCGGTTGATAAAGGTGTAAAAAAAACATTTATAAATTGCAATGATTTGAATATTCAAATGCCCAAAAACGGGATATTTGTTGGTTTTGAAAAATTATTAATCGAAAAAAATAAAACCGAAAAAACTACTTTAGATCCAAACTCGAATACGACCAAAACTCAAATTTCATACGATCCATTTGTGCTTTATAATTATGTCGAAAGAGACTTTTTATATGTTTTATCGGGTGGAAAATGGACAAATAAAAACGAAGGTAAAGCGACCAAAATTAGCATTTACGAGCCAGCAATTAATCTAATCTTAACCAACTAAAATATAAAAAACCTATATTTGCAGGTTAGAAAAGAGTTATAAATGAAAGAAACCAAAAATATATCACGTTCACGAGCACAAGAATCGTCGGCAGCCATTGAAAAACTGTACATCACAATGCGCCATCTTTTCAATCGTGGTTTTTATAAACCAATGGGTGTTTCAGGCGAGACTTTGCGTGAAGCATTATTATCATTACGACCAGAAATTTATGGAAGTATTGCCGAAGAAAAGGTCGAATTATCAGGACTTTTGTATGTAATTGAAAGGCTTCCAGTGGGTATTGAAGAGTGTCGCTACATCAATTTAACTTCGGACGAAGGCTATTCAAAATCGCATTTTCAAGCCATTGTTCCACCAAAAAGAAGAAGAAATTGCTACCGAATTGACGATGAGCAAATGAATATCGAAATTACTCGTGGACGATCGGATATTTATGATATTTTGACGCATTTGACGTTTATTTTTATCGAATCGCACAAGATTAAAAACCGCGTGTTGATTGACGAAAACAACCATGAAGTTACCCGCGATTGGCAAAAACTAGAACAAGTAGTTTTGCAAAACAAAAAGTTATCTCAAATAGATAAAGAAAAAGCCATTTCGCACGCTTCCAATATTTTAGGTCGCACTTTTGCTGAGGTTTTAGATATTTATAACGATTTTGGAAACACCGATAAACCCGATCGTTTTTTACATATAATTTATTGGTTAGGAAAATTGGCCATTGAAGAAATTGTGGACAATAACAAGCGAACGATTACGTTTAGTCCTATATTGCGAGAGCGTTTGGGACATCATATTCATGGCGAAATTTGGGCTACCAACATCAAAAAAGTATTAGAAGAAAACCAGTTGTTGGATCGACCAATTCATATTATTAGCGCCAACATGCACTCGGTTATGAATTCGATTTTTGCAACCAATGTTTTGAAAACCAAGTTCAAAGACAAATCAGATTTCTTTATTTATGAAGAGTTGAGCAAGTCGGGCGCACATGATGTTCGTGATAAAGTTACAGCAGTTGCATTAAAACAAGGCATGATAGAATTGGATGATACTTCAGGAACCAATATTGATGTTCAGATTTTTGATACAGCTAAAATCGAACTCAAAAATTCGTCGTTTCCAAAAGCTAAATTTGGTGCTAAAGCGCCAGTAATTATCGTTATGGATTATGCGTTTGGCGAACAAGCTTACGAAACTATTGACGAATTATTGAAACCTTATAAAAAAGAAACGTTGCTTAATGTTGAATCGGTTTCGATAATGGGAAAAGCAGGAATCTTGCAAGGCGGCAAAGGCGATATCATGATCCCGAATGCACATATCAATGAAGGTACGGCCGACAATTATCATTTTGAAAACGAGTTGACAGCCAAGATGTTTGAAGGAAATGACATTCCGGTTTTTGCTGGGCCGATGGTTACGGTTTTAGGAACATCGTTACAGAATCGTGATTTATTGAAGTTTTTTCATGAATCGACCTGGAAAGCCATTGGTTTGGAAATGGAAGGTTCGTATTATCAAAAAGCGATTCAATCGGCATCTAAAATTAGAAAAAGCATTAATCCAAATGTAAAAGTTCGTTATGCCTATTATGCATCGGACAATCCTTTAGAAACGGGAAGCACATTAGCTTCGGGCGGATTAGGAACCACAGGCGTGAAGCCAACTTATTTAATTACAATCAAAATATTAGAACAAATTTTCAACATAAACTAAATTATAAATGGGCACTAATACACAAAACGATCAAGATCAGGAAATCGATTTAACCCAAGTTTTTAAAAAAATTGGTAGTTTTTTTGACGGTATTGCAACTTCAATTTTCAAAGTAATTTTATTTATAAAAAAGAATATTTTAATTTTTATATTTCTTTTTTTGGTAGGAGCAGTACTAGGTTATTTTTTAGATTATAATTCCAAACAATATAATTCTAAAGTTATCGTATCGCCAAATTTTGGCAGTGTTGATTATTTATATAACAAAATTAATTTGATCAATGCTAGAATACAGCAGAAGGATTCTTCATTTTTAAAAAAAATAGGGTTAATAGCACCTATCAATATCAATAAAGTCTCTATAAAACCAATTGTTGATATTTATAGCTTTGTGAACGAAAATAGAGGATCAACAGCTAATAATGCTCAGAACACTCAAAATTTCGAATTAGTGAAATTATTATCTGAAGATGGAGACATCAATAAAGTAATAAAAGATTCTTTAACAAGTAGAAATTATAATCATCACGAAATTACTATAATTACAGACGGTTTTACAACCAACAAGCAATTATTAGATCCATTACTTACGTATTTAAACAATTCAGAATTTTACAATAAGATTAAAAAAGCTAATGTAAGCAACATCAATTCCAAAATTAGTTTTAACGAACAAGTTATTAATCAAATAGATGGTTTGTTAAATCAGTTTTCTTCATCGGCCAATGCTACAAAAAACGATAAATTGGTGTATTATAACGAGAACACCCAACTGAACGATATTATATCGAACAAAAATCAACTAAACAATTATAATTTAGAATTAAAAACGCAATTATTAACTTCTGATAAGGTTATTGTTGACAGAAGCCGAATTCTTAATATTAGAAACAATGTAGGAACAAATGGAAAGCTTAAATTTATATTGCCTTTAATATTAATTGCGGGGTTTCTTTTGTATACTTTTTTACTTTCATTTTACAAAAACCAAGAAGCCAAACTATCTAAATAAAAATTTGTGAAAGGTATTATTTTAGCTGGCGGCTCGGGCACAAGATTGCATCCCTTAACGATAGCAATAAGTAAACAGTTGATGCCTATTTATGATAAACCGATGATTTATTATCCGTTATCTACATTAATGTGGTCGGGAATAAATGAAATTTTAATTATCTCAACGCCAATTGATTTGCCTCTATTTAAGTCATTATTGGGTGATGGTTCAAAATTTGGATGTCGATTTGAATATGCAGTTCAAGACAAACCCAATGGATTGGCAGAAGCGTTTATTATTGGAAAAGAGTTTATAGGTCTAGATAAAGTGGCCTTGGTTTTGGGGGATAACATATTTTACGGAACAGGATTGTCAGATTTGCTTCAGGCAAGCAACAATCCCGAAGGCGGAATTATATACGCCTATCATGTCCAAGATCCTGAGCGATATGGAGTTGTAGATTTTGACAAAGAAAATAAAGTTTTATCTATTGAAGAAAAACCAGAAAGACCAAAATCTAATTATGCCGTACCAGGAATTTATTTTTATGACAATGATGTGATTGAAATAGCAAATAAAATCAAACCTAGTAACCGGGGCGAAATTGAAATTACAGACATAAATAAAGAATATTTGCGTCGTGGAAAACTGAAAGTTAGAATCCTTGATCGAGGTACAGCTTGGTTTGACACCGGAACTTTTAATTCTTTAATGCAAGCTAGCCAGTTTGTGCAAGTTATAGAAGAACGACAAGGACTTAAAATTGGCTCTATTGAAGAGGCAGCTTATAGAATGGGATTTATTAACAAAAATCAGTTGCTAGCACTAGCCGACCCATTGCTAAAAAGCGGTTATGGAGAGCATTTAATAGCAATTTCTAAAGAATAATTGAGAAGCAAATTACCTAGTTCTCAAAAAATAAAATAGTTTGTAAGCATGAACTTTATTCCAACAAAACTAAAAGGCTGTTTTATTATTGAACCAAAAATAATTAATGACGAACGTGGTTATTTTTTGGAAAGCTTTAACGAAATTACTTTTCAGAATGGCATTGGCGATACAATACATTTTGTACAAGACAATCAATCTTTTTCTACAAAGGGCGTTCTACGGGGTTTGCATTACCAAGTTGGCGAACACGCCCAAGCAAAATTAGTGCGCGTGTTGCAAGGCGAAGTGCTCGATATAGCACTAGATATTCGACCAGATTCTGAAACATTTGGACAATATGAATCGGTGGTATTAACTAGCGAAAATCAAACACAACTATTCATGCCAAGAGGTTTTGCACATGGATTTTTGGTTTTGAGTGATACGGCTACTTTTTTTTATAAATGCGATAATTTTTATAATGCAGCAAGTGAAGGTGGCATTTGTTATAATGACGAAACCATAAAAATAGATTGGAAATTTCCACTAGAAAAACTTATAATTTCTGATAAAGATAAAGTACAACCAATGCTTATAAACGCCCGAAAAGCATGGTAGTTTTGGTAAGTGGATCCAACGGGCAATTGGGACAATCTTTGCAATCTATAGCTAATAAGTACTCAAACATTGATTTCAAATTCTGTAATTTTTCTGAGTTAGACATTACGAATTTAGAAAACATAAAACAAGTTTTCAAAGAGATAAAACCTCATTTTTGTATAAATACAGCAGCTTATACAGCAGTCGATAAAGCGGAATCTGAACCCGATAAGGCTTTTGAAATTAATGTAAAAGGTCTAAAAAACGTAGCAGAAGTTTGCAAAATTTTTGAAACAACATTACTTCATATTTCGACCGATTTTGTTTTTGATGGCACTGCAGAATTACCTTATTCCGAAACCGACATTCCAAATCCAACATGCGTTTATGGTCAAACAAAATTGGACGGCGAAATAGCAATTCAAGAAATTTGGCACAAACATATCATCATTAGAACTTCATGGGTGTATTCTCAATTCGGGAATAATTTTATGAAAACCATGTTGCGATTGGCTTCCGAAAGAGAAACGATAGCAGTTGTAAACGATCAAATAGGAACACCAACTAATGCTGTAGATTTGGCAGAAGCTATTTTAGCTATAATTCAATTTTGTCAAACTGAGCTTGTCTCACAGAACGCAGTCGAAGCGCAAACTGTTTCCTTCAACTTCCAACTTCCAACTTCCAACCTTTTCGGAATTTACAATTTCTCCAACGAAGGCCAATGTTCTTGGTATGATTTTGCAAAAAAAATCTTCGAAATCAACAACATTTCAATCGATTTGAAAGCCATTCCGACGACCAGTTTTCCGACTCCAGCCAAACGACCTAAATTTAGCGTTTTGGATAAATCTAAAATTATGGAGACTTTCAAAATCGAAATCCAACCTTGGGAAGAAAGCTTAAAAACGGTAATTTTTCCGTTATAACAGAAAATAAACCGTATATTTTTCCGTTACGTTCGAAAAAATTACTACTTTTATAAAAAAATATAATGATAACTCGTACAATCATTAGTAATATCAAGCAAGAATTTTTTCAGAAAAAAGCAATTGTTTTGCTTGGCGCACGACAAGTTGGCAAAAGCACTATGCTTAAATCTATTTTTGAAAACGAGCCAAACATGTTGTGGTTAGATGCTGAGAATCCTGATGTTTCATTAATATTCGAAAATGCAACAGCCACTCGATTAGAATCTTTTTTTGGAAACAATAAATTTGTAATTATTGACGAAGCGCAAAAAATAGACAATATTGGCAGTAAGCTCAAATTAATTACGGATTATTTGCCCAATGTTCAAGTAATTGCAACGGGTTCAAGTGCTTTTGAATTACGAAATAAATTGAACGAACCATTAACAGGTAGAAAATTCGAACACAAACTCTTTCCGCTATCCTTTTCTGAAATGAAAAAGCATATCGGTTTGTTGGAAGAAATTCGAATGCTGCCGCATCGATTGGTTTATGGCTATTATCCCGAAGTGGTTACAACCCAAAACAATGAAGAAAAAATTCTCAGGTTACTGTCAGACAGCTATTTATACAAAGACATTTTGTTATTTAACGGAATTCGAAAACCCGAAAAAATGCAAGAATTGCTCAAAGCTTTGGCTTGGCAAATAGGTAGCGAAGTTAACTATTACGAACTCGGAAATTTAGTCGGATTAAAAAGCGAAACCGTCGAAGAGTATATACATTTGTTGGAGCAATCGTTTGTAATTTATAGATTAAACTCGTACCATACCAATCAACGAAAAGAAATCAAAAAAGGAAAGAAAATATATTTTAATGATCTTGGTATAAGAAACGCAATAATTAATGATTTTTCGCCTTTTGAAACCCGAAAAGATAAAGGAAATTTATTTGAAAACTTTGTCATTAATGAGTTTATCAAAGAAAACGAATATCAAGAAAAGTTTGAAAAATTTTATTTTTGGCGTAATAATGAGCAGCAAGAAGTTGATTTGATTATCGAAAAGAATGGACAATTACAAGTTATAGAAATAAAATGGAGCCCAAAATCTAAAGCTAAAATGCCATTATCGTTTTCTAATAAATATCCAAATGCTAGATTTAATTTTATAAACAGTGAAAACTTCTGGGAGTTTTTAATTGAAGATAATAACCAATAGTTGCTTTCTTTTTTTATAAATTTGGCAACTTTAACAAACGTGATTTATAATACTAAATAACTTGAAAAAAGCAGTTTTATTAGTAATAACATTATTTTCCATATTACCTTTTTTCGCGCAAAAAGGAAGTCCGATTATTGTAGAAAGATCAGATTTTGTTGATGTTAATGAAGACGAACTTCCTGGTGCGGTACTGCTTACTGGCAGTGTAAAAGTCAACCATGATGGCATTACCATGACCTGCAATAAAGCCTATTTTTTTAGAGACGAAAATTATATCAAAACATTTGGTGATGTCCAGATGATTCAAGGCGATACGTTAACCTTAAATAGTAAATATGCCGAGTATGACGGAAATCTCAAAAAAGCATTTGCCACAGGTAATGTTGTAATGAAATCGCCAGAGTCGACCATGACCACCGATACCTTAAATTTTGATAGAAACATACAGGAAGCTTTTTTTAACTCTAACGGAACAATTATTAATAAACAAAATACGTTGAAAAGCACTTCGGGACGCTATTATGTAAAAGAAAAGAAATACCAGTTTCTGAAATCTGTAGTGCTCACTAATCCTGATTATGTTATCAAATCGAATCATTTGGATTATTATACCCAACAAGGCAATTCGTTTTTGAAAGGGCCATCAACAATTACTGGTAAAGACAATTTTATTTATACTGAAAACGGATTTTATAACAGTAAGAAAAACATTGGAAATTTTAAAAAAAATTCGTATATTAAATACAAAGACCGACTGATTGTTGCCGATAGTTTGTATTATGATCGTAAAAAAGAGTTTGCATCAGGCACTAATAACGTCAAAATTACCGACTCGATAAACAAAGCGATCATCAAAGGGCATTATGGCGAAGTGTATAAAAATAAAGACTCACTTTTTATTACCAAACATGCCTCGATACGCTATCTGGTCGAAAAAGACTCGATGTTTGTGCACGCTAAGCGCATTACAGTTACAGGCAAAATAGGAGAACGTTTGGTGAGAGGGCAACAAAACGTGCGTTTGTTTAAATCAGATATTAGTGCCAAATGTGACTCGATACATTCGAGCCAAAAAACAGAATTGACACAACTGTTAGGCAAGCCCATTTTATGGAACTTTGACAAGCAACTTACTGGCGATGTGATGCACTTGATTGGTAATAACAAAACCGAAAAAATCGATTCGCTCAAGGTGCTCAAAAATGCTTTTATCATTGCCAAAGACACAATTGGCCCGGGATTTAATCAAATAAAAGGACTTAATTTGTATGCCAAGTTCTTAGACAATAAAATCCATGAAGCCGATGTAGTCAAAAACACCGAAGTTATTTATTACATGCGCAATGATAAAAATGAGTTGATAGGCATAAACAAAAGCGTTGCTAGCCGCCTGAACATGCTCTTAGACGACAACAGTAAGATTGAAACCCTAACATTATTTGACAACCCAGATGGCGATATTTATCCTGAAAAAGATTTGCCTGAAAATGCTCGAAAACTTCGTGGTTTTGAATGGCGTGGTGAAGAGCGGTTAAAAACTAAAGAAGATATTTTTCCGGAGGATGAGGTGGAGTTGGATAGGAAGATTGTCAAGGCGAGTAAAGAGAATTATGAGGAGGAGAAGAATAGTCGAGATGTTGAAGATAATAAACTAGAAGCTCATGTAAACGGGGATGAATTTTTAGACGAGATTTTTAGAAAGTATAATAATAGGATTGTTACAGATAAAAACGGTTTGACTTTTTTAGTAAGAAATTTTAAATTTAAACATCCAAAAGATGAAAACTCTTTTAATTTTTATAAAAAAAAGTATCCTAAATACAAAATAGAAATTAAAATAAATCAGATTCTTTGGACTAAAAAACTGCAATATGGTAAATATGATGGAGGGTATTTTTATAATGAAGATGAATTAGGTGAAATTGAATATCCAACTAGTCCATATTTAACTTACGAGGAGATATTTAGTTTGTATGATGATAGATTGATTATTGATAAAAATGGAATAGAATTATTAGTAAAAGACGGAAAATTTAAATATCCAAAAGATAGCAATACTATAGAAAAAATTAAAAAAATTAATCAAAAATATAAAAAACAAGTTCGTATTAATCAATTGATTTGGGACGGAAAAACTATGCAGTTTGGTAAATTAGACGGAGGAATAATAAACGAATTTTAAAAAATTAATAAAAGTTTTTTAAATGGTATAAAATGTAATTCAAAACAATCAAGAGAAATATTTTATAAATTTTTTAGTTTAGTAATAAATAATTTTATTTACATCATGTTTTTATTAGTTAGAGATTTACATATAATAATTGTAGTTAATAATCAAATAGAAATATAAACTCAGCAATTATAATTAAAATAACTTTTTGACTTTCAGTAAATTATAAATAATATTAAACGTTAATTTTTAATACCAATAAAAATTAGATGTTTTTAAATGCAATGTTTGAATACTGATTTCTTAAAAATGCAGCAAAATTTTCTATTTGCATAATTAAAAATAAATGTAAAATCAAAAAATAAAAAAGCACTTTAACACATTTATAACATAATTAAAATCAACATTAAATAATTTATTACAACCAAGCTATTTAACAAAAAGATTATATTTGTTTATAAAAAACCTTTTATCATGAAAAAATTAAAAAGAATCATTATTTTTATTTTAAGAATTAAACTTTATACTCAAACCTTTTTGGATTACTCTATTGTTTTGAGCGGTAAAGTTGCAAATGATTTAGATCACATAGGTAGCTCAAGTTATTCCTTAAATCATTCGGCAATCCAATTAGATGGCAAAATTGAAAGTTGTGGCAGTTTATATTAAAATTATAATAATACTCCTTGGCAACTTGGAGATCGTAATATAGAGGATAAATATTTTTTTTAAAATATTTTCATTACTAGACACAATGTAGATGGAAAAACATGAAATTTTAAAAGTTTAACCTAGATGTTATTTTTAACAATAAAAACATAGCTTTATTAATATTTATAATAATTAACGAATAAATTATTCTTGACTCTTCAATAAAACTATAAATTTTGATTACAAAAGTAAACAGAACACGATTACGTAACTAAAGCTAACAAAAATGTCGCAAAAAATATATACAAAACAAAACTCCGAATACTTAGAAAAAAATAAAAATTGGCATATTGAAGATTCTGTTTGGAAATCCAATCATATCTTTAAATTAATGAATAAAAATAATATTAAACCAAAAACAATAGTTGAAATTGGTTGTGGGGCTGGAGAAATATTAGTGCAATTACAGCAACAAATGAATAATGAAATTTTATTTTCGGGATATGATATTGCGCCAGATTTAAATAATTTTTGGAACAGTAGAAAAAATTTAAACTTAAGTTTTTTCAATGATGATTTGACCAAGCAAAATAAATATTTTGACGCGTTGTTAATGATTGACGTTTTCGAACATGTTGACGATTATAGAGGTTTTATTACAAAGGCTGGTAATATTGCCAAGTACAAAATCTTTCACATACCACTTGACATAAATGTACTTAGCGTTTTGCTGAACACTCCAATTAAAATGAAAAGAAATTTTGGTCATATACATTATTTTACTGAGGAGACCGCATTTTCTACACTTACTGATTGTGAACTCAAAATAATTGATTTTACATATACTGGGAGTTCTATTGATTTAAATAACATAAGTTTTAAAAACAAATTGTTGAAATATCCTAGAAAAATATTTTTTGCAATCAATAAAAAATTAGCTGTTAGAATATTAGGTGGTTATTCATTAATAGTATTAACACAATAAATTTAAAAACAAAGATTTACTTGAAAAAAAAAATCATAAATACTTACATTAAACGGCATTTATCGTTAATAGTTATTTTAATAGGAATGGTGAGTTTTTTTTTAACTAATCTTTTCTTGAAGGAAAAACTTAATAAAATGGAATTTGGGCAATATTCCATTTTAATATCTTTTTTTTCTACTTTATTTATTTATGGAGTTTTGGGTTTTGAACAAGTT
The DNA here is from genome assembly GCA_031422015.1 of Flavobacterium sp. Classification (GTDB taxonomy): domain Bacteria; phylum Bacteroidota; class Bacteroidia; order Flavobacteriales; family Flavobacteriaceae; genus Flavobacterium. Next base: position 57,300 of record JANOPO010000014.1, read on the forward strand.
TTTATAAGATATTCAAACTTTAAGAAAAATAATTTTTTGGAGACCCAAAAGATACAGTTAAAAGCAGTATTAATCATAGGTTTTCTAACGTCAACAGCTGGATTTTTAACTTTTAAAACTATCTACCCAGAAATAAAGTTAAATTTTTATTTATTTATTTTTGCAACAATTTGTACTTCTTTACTTCCAATATTATTTACGGTTTTTAGGTTGAATGAAAATTATGTTTTTGCTCAATTTATAGCAAACGGTTTGAAATTATTTTTATTTATTATGGTTTTCTTTTTGTATTTTTTTGAAAAAATTAATTTGATTTATCTTTTAAATGGTATTTTATGTTGCATTGTATTAGTTTTTTTGATTACACTATTTGAATATCTAAAAAAAATTAATCTAAGTTTTAATTTGAATTATTCGAATCAAACAATAATCACTTCATTTAAATATTTTTTTATTGCAATAACTTCATTTACTATTATTAATTTTATAGACAGATTTATAATTGAATCTAAGTTTGGATTTGAAATTGCAGGAGATTATATTTATCTGTCAAATATTTTTTTGGCTCCTTATGCTGTATTACAAAATTATGTAGGATTTAAAAAAACCGTTTTTTACAAAAATAATTTTAGTAAGGCTGATTTTGACAAGATGAATAAAAAAATAATTTTGTACGGGTCAATTCTTGCTGGATTTCTGTTTTTTTGTTCAATTTTTGTTGATTACTTAAACATATTAAATTTTAAATTTTGTAATTACAGTCTAATTATTTTTTTAATGCTTACATTAGGTATAATTAGATTGTATTCATTGTCGTTTAATTCGGCATTTGATGTTATTGCAAATAATTCTAATTTACTTAAAGCGAACGCATTGATATTTTCAGTTACACTACTTTTAATTTATTTAATTGTCAAAATTTTTAATTCAATGGAATTCATTATAATTTCAATTTCCTTTTTATGGTTTTTAAGATTTTTAATTTTAAGATTTTATTTAAATCGTCAAATAAAAAATTAATAAATGTTAAAAAAATTATATACTAGCTTTTTTTTTATTGGATTATTCTTTTTTTCATTTAATGATTATGAGGGAATTCCAATGTTAGGTGAATTTAAAAAAGATGCAGGGTCAATTTTTTTCTTTTTTGGATTTATATTAGTATTTATAGAAGCTTTATATCATAAAAAATTATATATTCCGTACAAAAGCATTCTATTTAAATCATTAATTTTATTTATTTTATGGTGTTTAATTTCGACATTTCTTAATATATCATCAGTTTCTAATAATTATTTTAAGCACACAACTGGATTTGTTAGATTTATTAGGCAATTTATTTCACTAATTATCTCAACGATCATTTTCTTTTTATTTTACTGGCGAGTTGTATCTCAAATGAAAATTGAAGATATATTATATGGAATTAGAAAAACTTTTTTTTTGTCATTAATCATTGCAAGTTCTTATGGGCTTTTGGAGATTTTAATTGTTGTATTTGGTTTTGGATTTCTAAGACCAATAATCAAATTTTTTAATTATTTTCCATTTCTGGAGGTGGTTTTAGATACAAATGGAAGAATTTCATCAATTTGTTATGAACCACCTTTTTTTGCAATATATCTAATTACGATTGCGGGATGGATGTTTAGCTATATTTTAACAGAAAAAAAAATATTTAAATTTATTCCTACAATTTTAATTTTAATTTTGACCTTTTATTGTGGCTCGCGAACAGGATTATTAGTTATTATTTTTCAGTTATTTGTTTTTATTGCAATTTTATACAAGAAAAAAAGCAACAGAAAATATATTTTGTTTGGAGCAACACTTGTTGGTATGATTTTTACTATTTTAGTAATAATAAATGGAGAGAAAATAACAAGGTCAATTTCAGAAAAAATAGAATCATTAAATTTTAGTAAAAATCTAAAAAACAATGTTTCTAATCAATCTAGGTTTGGTATCCAATATGCAACGTTAATGGTTTTTAAAGATAACCCAATAATAGGGGTTGGCTTTGGCCAACAAACTTATCATTCTAGATTTTATTATCCTGGCTGGGCAACTAGAGATAACTTCGAGTTTACACATCTTTACAAGAATAGTGCTGAACCAGCATTCCCCCCAAGTTATAATATTTATACTAGAATCTTATCCGAAACTGGACTAATAGGATTCTTTATCATGATGGTATTTATTTATTTAATAATAAAAACCATAAAAAATTTAATTAGGACTTCAGAAAACGAAATGCAAATTTTAAGTTATATTTTATTAATAACTTTTATCGGTTTATTTATAAATTGGTTACAAATTGATACCTTCAGAATATTTGGAATATGGATTTCATTATCAATATTGATTATGTTAAATAAAAAAAATCTAAATGAACAAAATAGCAGTATTAATTCCACATTACAATAATTCTAAAGGTTTGATTAAATCCTTAGAATCTATAGGAGTATTTGAGAAACTCGATGTTGTGGTTGTGGATGACGGAAGTAAAATAGAACAATTAAGTGAAGATTTATTGAACGAGTCTTTTAAAGCAGGCGGAAAAGTAAAAGTAATTTTTCTAGAGAACAATAAAGGCGTATCAATAGCTTGTAATATTGGGTTAGAATATATAATTAAAAAAAAGTATAAATATACTGCAAGACTAGATGCTGGTGATTTGTGTGTTAATAATCGCTTCCAAAAACAGTTAGCTTTTTTAGAAAAAAATCCTAGTATAAAACTTGTTGGATCAAGTATATTGGCAAACGACACTTCTGGAAATTATCTATATAAAGTTAAGTATCCTACAGAACATCAAGAAATAAAAAAAAGGATGTATTTAAATGCAATGTTTATTAATCCAACAATTTTTTTTGAAACAGAGATTTTAAAGAAAATAGGGATGTATCCAACGAATTATGATGCAGCAGAGGATTATGCTTTTTTTTTTAATATTATAAAAGAGTTTAAAACAGCTAATATTATTGAACCATTAGTCACTATAGAAATTAATCCGGTGGGTATTTCTATTTCAAAAAGGAAAATACAGGTAAAGAGCAGAATAAGATTAATCTTTGAAAATTTTTATTTTGGTTTTTGGCCAATTTACGGTTTGATTAGAAATATAATTTTGTATATTATACCAAATTCTATAATTTTAAGAATTAAAAAAATTGTAAAATGAGTATTGATCTTAAAAATAAAATTTACGAAAGCCTTTTAGTTTTAATAATCTTTAGTCTATCCTTCTCAAAAGCGCTTCCAAATATTTTCTTAGCTCTTAGTCTTTTATTTTATTTTATTTTTATGTATAAGAAAGAAGATGGAATTGATAAAAAATATTATTTGAATTTTATTTCCGGTTTATTACTTTTTTTGTTTTTTAAAAAGTTTTTCAGTCAATCAATACTTGAAGAGTATAAATCATTAGGTCGTTTCGCGATTATTATAGCTTTACCTATATTATTTTCAAAAATTTCAAAAATTAAAATAATTATTAGTTACGTTACCACAGTTTTTATTAGTGTTTTCCTATCTACTATAAAAATATTTCTATACTATACAAAATACAAATCATTACCGTTTAGTAATAATGCGGAAGTTAATGATTTATTATGTTTTGAACGTCCATATATGGGTTTTGCTTGTTTGACTTCTTCTCTACTTTTAATTTATTTAATTAAGGAAATTCCTAGACACAAGTTTTTTTTAATATTACTTTCTATTTTTTTAATATCATTTATTTTTTTAATTGCAGCTCGCTTGTCAATAATTACAATTTTGTTTTTATTAATTTACTATTTGTTTTTTTATTCAAATTTTTCATTAGTGAATAAAGTTATATTATTTACAACAGTAATATTAATGTTAATATATGTTTTATTTAATTATAAGAATTTATCTAATAGATTTTTTTTTAAATCTAATGTTGAAACCATTATTGACTATGAGCCTAGACTTGTAATTTGGCCTTGTACAATTGAAATTGTTAAATTAGAACAGTTTAATTGTTTTTTGGGAGGTAAGAACGATTTTTGGATAGAAGAAAATTTAATTAATTGCTATAATGATAAAATAATTAAAAAGAGTAAAAGAGATTGGTTTATTGAGTCAAAGTTTAATTCACATTCTCAATATTTAGATTTTTTTTTAAAAGGAGGTTTAATAGCATTTATTTTATTTTTGTTATTTAGTATTTTTCTTCTTATATTTAATAGTAATAATTTTTATACTTTTGCAATTGCAGTTTCAATTATATTTTTCTTTTTAGTAGAAAATGTTCTTTACCGACAGTTTGGCGTATACGTTTTGGCTATATTGTTATCCATTTTAGATAAAATCATCAATGATAAAAGTAAAAGTTTTACACATCTCTGAACCATTCATTAGCGGAATTTATACATATATCAAGCATATAGCGCATTTTTCTGAAAACCAAAACATACAAACTTTTGTTATTTATAGCAATAAACGTAACAATATAATTAATGATGAACTAAAGTCTGATTTTAATGAAAACACTACATTCTTTAAAGTTGCAATGGATCGAGAAATATCATTCATAAATGATTTTATTTCATTCATAAAAATAATAAAAGTAATATATAAAATTAAGCCAGACGTTATTCATTTACATTCATCAAAAGCTGGAGTTATAGGTCGAGTTGCTGGAATTTTATATCCTAAAGCTAAATTATTTTATACGCCAAATGGATATTCGTTTATTAGAGAAGATATTTCTAGTATAAAAAAAATATTTTTTAGATTTTTAGAAAATTTAATTACAAAAATATTTTTAGGAACTATAATTGCATGTGGCGATCAGGAATTTGAGGAAGCACAAAAACTTGGTAAGTCAAGTTTAGTTAGAAATGGAGTTTATGTTGACGAAATTACTAAATTTAAAATCGAATTAAAAAATACTTCCCTAACAATAGGAACAAGCGGAAGAATCTCCATTCAAAAAAACCCCAAACTATTTAATGAAATTGCACTTAAGTTACCACAATATAATTTTGTTTGGATTGGAGATGGTGATTTAAAAGACAAATTAACTGCGTCAAACATAACCATTACAGGTTGGAAAAAAGGTGTTGCAGCAATTGTAGAAGTAAATAAATTAGACATTTTTATTTCAACATCCTCTTGGGAAGGTTTACCTTTCAATATAATTGAAGCAATGGCTTTATCAAAACCGATTGTATCTTCAAACATTAAAGCAAATTTACCAACAATTATTCAAAATAAAAATGGTTATGTTTGTTCAACAATTGATGAATTTGAACAGGGAATTAAATCTTTAGAAAATCAAAATAAAAGAAAACAATTCGGAAATGAATCTTTGAAAATTTGCAATGAATTATTTAATTTAGAAAAAAACTTTGTTGACCTAATCAGATTGTACAAATCATAATTTGTTGCTTAATGCTTTTCATAGAAATATTAAAATACCTTCAATCCAATAAACAAAATCTACTTTTAGTTTTATTGGCTTCACTATTAATCACAATACCCATAAAACCAATTTTTGGCAGTATTGCAGTAATTTTGTTTACCGTAGTTTCGTTTTCGGGACATTATATATTACAATTCAAACTTAACAAAGCATTACTACTACCGATTGCCTTGTATTTTCTAATGGTAGTCTCTCTTTTTTGGACTACAAGTTTTGAGGCAACTTTAAGTGGTTTGCAGAAAGAGGCATCAATTTTAGTGCTCCCGCTTGCATTTCTTTTTTTACCGAAATTAGATAAAAAAGCTAGCCAAAAGGTTTTTAGAGCCTTCGGTTTTGGAATGACAGTTTTTGGGCTTTTTGCAATCGGAAGAGCCTCTTTCCGTTATTTTGAAAGCGGCAACCAAAACGTTTTTATCTTCAATAATTTAGTAACTGCTGAGATAAATGCGATATATATTGCGGCGTTCGCATCTTTTTGTTTGTTCTATTTTATAAATCTTAAAAACAAAAAAACAGTCGATTTTATTGCCATTTATATTCTGGCAGTTTTTGTTTTTTTGTTGTATTCTAAAACAGTTTTTTTTATAGACATTGTGGTTTTAGTTTGGTATTATATCAAAAAAGGAAATACGCAGAAAAGTGTCAAATGGGTAACGTTACTTATGGGAATTACCTTTTTGTTCTTATCAATTGTATATGTGCCCCAAGTACGTGCGCGATTTAAGCAAGAATATCAAACCGCATTTGTAGACAATACCATTTATAGTGAAGCAGGGAAAAAAGACAAAAATCTAAATTATATTACTATAAAAAAAGCTTGGAAAAATCAGGAATTTCATCCACAAAGCTATTTTCCAGGTACTGCATTTCGGGTTTTTCAGGCACGCATCTTTTTTGAAACTTTTACAGAAAAAAACCTATGGCTTACCGGATTAGGTCAAGACGCATCTGAACAAAGTATAAAAGACAAACACAAACAATATCAGTTGTTTAACGAATATCGTTATTTTAATTTTCATAACCAATACATTCAGATTTTTGCCGAATTAGGAATTTTTGGTTTTTTGATATTTGTATTTATGATGGTATTAAATTTAAAAAATGCGTTGTCAAACAATAATTTCTTACATTTTGTATTCGCATTTACGATGATTGTATTATTTTTGACAGAATCTGTTTTGTGTCGTCAACGAGGTATATTGTTTTTTATAACTTTGTACTGTATTTTTAATTCGATAGATTATATAACAATAGAAAGTAAAGAAAAACAGAAATGAAAAGAATATTAATTACAGGTGCAGCAGGATTTTTAGGATCCCATTTATGTGATCGTTTTATCAAAGAAGGCTATTTCGTTATAGGCATGGACAATCTTATAACAGGCGATTTGAAAAACATAGAACATCTTTTTAAGCTTGAAAATTTTGAGTTTTATCATCATGATATTACCAAGTTTGTTCACGTTCCCGGACAATTGGATTATATATTACATTTTGCATCACCAGCTAGCCCTATAGATTATCTTAAAATTCCAATTCAAACGCTTAAAGTAGGATCTTTAGGAACGCATAATTTATTAGGATTGGCGCGAGTAAAAAAAGCTCGAATCCTTATTGCATCTACGTCCGAAATTTATGGCGATCCATTAGTACATCCTCAAACCGAAGAATATTACGGGAATGTTAATACCATTGGCCCAAGAGGTGTCTATGACGAAGCCAAGCGTTTTCAAGAATCTATCACTATGGCATATCATACATTTCATGGAGTAGAAACTAGAATCGTTAGAATTTTCAACACCTATGGCCCAAGAATGCGACTCAACGATGGGCGTGTAATCCCGGCTTTTATTGGACAAGCTTTGCGTGGCGAAGACCTTACTATTTTTGGCGATGGTATGCAAACCCGCTCTTTTTGTTATGTAGACGATCAAGTAGAAGGAATTTTCAGGTTGTTACATTCTGATTATCATTTGCCTGTAAACATTGGAAATCCTGATGAAATAACCATCAAAGATTTTGCTGATGAAATTATAAAACTAACAGGAACCAACCAGAAAGTAGTGTATCAGCCGTTACCAATGAACGATCCTTTACAGCGCCAACCCAATACGGACAAAGCGAAAGCTATTTTAGGATGGGAAGCCAAAGTGAATCGTGCAGAAGGCATGAAAATTACTTACGACTATTTTAAATCACTATCAACCGAAGAATTATTGAAAGAAGAACACAAAGATTTTTCTAAATATATTGTTTAATATGTTTTTAAAATCAAAATATTTTGTTCCATTATTTATTGCACTAACGTACCTATTAGATTTATTTGCTATAAATTATTTTGCGTTTTTGATTATGCCCAAAGGGTTTTTTACGTTTTATTATTTATTATTTATTTCTTTATCGTGGTCAATAATAGCATTAAATTTAGATTTTTATGTTTCTCAACGATTTATAAAGCTTGAAACAATAGTGCTAAAACTAATTAAGCAATTTGTTGTTTTTACATTATTAACATACGCGTATTCAGGAATATATAAGCAATATGCAAATTCTTTCTTAAACTTAAAATATACTCTTTGTGCTTTCATTTTTATTGCAATTGTCAAAATTGCAATTTTATATTTAAAACGTTTTTTTAGATCGCAATTCAATATTGATGTTAGAAATGTAATGATTATTGGTTCAGAAAAAAATGTAGAAGAACTTACTTTATTTTTTAAAAACAATCGAGGTTATGGTTTCAATTTAATAAAAACAATACAACCAACAGAAAATTTTGTAATACAAATTGAAAACAATCACACTTTTATAGAAGCCAACAAAGTAGAAGAAATTTATTGCTCGCTTAACGACCTTTCAGACGAACAGCTTAAATTTTATATTGATTATTGCGAAAACAACCTCAAAACGATAAAGTTTATTGCCAGCGAAAAAGAACTTTTGATTGCAGATTATAAAATAGATTATTACGGGCACTTACCAATTGCCTCTTTTACTAATATTCCTTTTAACGATGTAATTATTAAATTTTTAAAAAGATTGTTCGATCTCTCATTCTCAACATTAATTTTAATAACCGTATTATCATGGCTGTTTCCGATAGTCGCATTTATAATTAAATTCACATCAAAAGGACCAATTTTTTATCTTCAAGAACGAATAGGAGAAAACCAAAAACCTTTTAAAATAATAAAATTTAGATCAATGAAAATTGATGCAGAATCTACTGGGCCAAAATTATCATCCGATAACGATGACAGAATTACGCCAATTGGAAAAATTTTGCGAAAGTATAGAATTGATGAGTTTCCGCAGTTTTTTAATGTTTTGAGAGGCGATATGTCTATCGTTGGACCAAGACCAGAACGTGCTTTTTTTATAAACGAAATTATTAAAATTAACCCAAAATATAAACGTTTACATAACGTAAAGCCAGGAATTACATCACTTGGACAAGTATATTATGGTTATGCAGAAAACATTGATGAAATGAATAAACGATTACAGTATGATTTATTGTACCTCAAAAATTTTAATTTCTTGACCGACATAAAAATTATTTTTTTAACAGTTGCTATTGTTTTTAAAGGCAAGGGAAAATAAAAACCTAACAAAGCATATTAAATGAAAGCTTTAGTTTCCATAATAACACCATCTTATAACTCTGAAAAATTTATTTCAGAAACCATACTATCGGTGCAAGACCAAACGCATCAAAACTGGGAAATGATCATTGTGGACGATTGCTCAAATGATAAAACAGTAAACAAAATCAATAGTTTTATCAAAAACGACGCCCGAATTAAACTCCTAAAACTCGATAAAAATTCAGGACCAGCCAAAGCAAGAAATGCAGGAATTGAACTTGCAAATGGCGACTACATGACATTTCTTGATGCAGACGATATTTGGTTTGCAGATTTTATCGAAAACAGCATCAAAACCATTAAACAATCCGGAATTCACTTTGTTTTTTCGTCTTATAAACGGGCAAACGAAAACTTAGAATTTGTTTATTCTGATTTTATCGTACCTCAAAAAGTGACCTATACCGATATTTTAAAGTCAAATTCAATTAGCTGTCTTACCGCCTTTGTCGATATAAAAACGCTCGGAAAAAAATCAATGCCCGATATTTTCAAACGGCAAGATATGGGTTTGTGGTTGCAGTATTTAAAAAAAATTCCATATGCATTAGGGGTTCAAGAACCAAAAGCGATTTATAGAATTAGAGATAATTCGCTTTCACGGAACAAAAAAAATCTAATTAAATACCAATGGCAGTTTTATCGCGAAGTCGAAAGACTTAATTTTTTAGAGTCAGTATATTATATGACACATTGGATGGTTCGCGGTTTTTTGAAATATAGAAATTAGAATAAATTATTTAAAGCCAATTTTTTTCTGGGTCTTTCAGTTTCTTTTTGTCATTCAATTCATCAAGGTAAGAGAAAACCAATTCAATGTTTTTACCTTGATTTTCTAGTTTCTTTTGAATTTGCAAAATATCAATTTTCATCTCTGTTGTATCCAAAAGCATCTGCCTTACTTTTGAGAAAATGCGCATAATTTGAATGTTTGTCTGAATTGCTTTATCACTATTTAAAACACTCGACAACATCAATACTCCATGCTCTGTAAAAGCCATTGGCGTATACCTCAATCCCATTTTTTCAGAATTGGAGGTCGCAAATTGCGACCTCCAATTTTCGAATTCTTCTTTGGTTAGTTCAAACATAAAATCTATAGGAAATCGAGATAAATTTCGTTTAACCTGTTCCTTTAGTCTTTTAGTTTTAATTTCATAAAGTACCGCCAAATCTCTGTCTAGCATTACTTTTTGGTTTCGGATATAGTAAATTTTGCTTGAGACTAACTCTTCTGATAATTGTATTTCTGCATTCATAATTTATTTTATAACAACGACTTAAACTGCTTCAATTTGCCTCGATTGCTTCTTTCTAAAGATATTTTTCGGCTAAAAAGAAACTTCAAATTCGGTTCTAAATACAACGAAATCGCTTCTTCAATTTTGAGAATTTGAGATACCGACAATTCATTTTCACTAACATAATCGATCTCGAAAGTATCTATTTTTGTTTGTTTGATGACAAATTCTTTTACATTACCGTCGTCTTCAATAATACTTTTGGTAACATAATAAAACGTCAATCCTGGCGATTTCTTTCCGCTTGGCAATAAGGCAATGTCGTTAGTGCGACCAATAAGTTGTTTTAAAATGGGTTTTTGCAAGGTGCTTTTTTCGTCCAAAACACCAATATCGCCAATGTCATAACGAATAAACGGATGAGCTTTGTTATATAACGACGTAATCACGATGCGACCTTCTTTTCCGTTTGGCAAAGGCATATTATCGTCATCCAAAATCTCTACAAAAAGCGTTTCGGCATTTACCTGCCATTCGTATTTTGGGTTTTGAAAAGCAATCAAATCAAGCTCCGAAGCGCCATATTCGTTCACAATCGGAATTCCAAATTGTTTTTCTAATAACACTTTATCTTCTTCAAAAAGCATTTCAGAAGTAACCATGCAAACTTTCACACTTGGACAAATATCTCTTAAAACGATATTTTTTGATTGTAAAAATTTAGCAAATAGTACAATCGATGAGGTATATCCGTTGATGTAATCAAACTTTTTTTGTTTGAATTGTAAAAGTACTTTTTCGAGAACTTCATCAGACAAATCAAAAATCGTAAACCGATATCGACGACTTAAAAAATCCTTAATTCGCTCCTTTTTGTTTTCAATAAAATCCAACGGAATTCCATAAAAACGCGCTTGGTACGAGGTATTGAAGTCAACGCCAAACCAACCAAATCGATAAATTATTGATGCCCAAGTAATGGCATGTGTGGCTTTGTCTTTTGCAAATATAAAAGGATCGCCGCTCGAACCTGAGGTTTTATTTACAAAAACTGATTTTTCCGAATAACCTGTAGAAAGTCTTTCAGCGAGCGGTTTTTGAAGGTTTTTTTTTGTCAAAATAGGCAAATCATTCCAATTTCCCGACCAATTTGCGCCAATTAATGAAGTATAAAAAGCATTATGTTCAAGATGAAAAGCAACGATATTAGTTTTTTTTTCTTCTAAAAATTTTGGAAAATCAGTTTCTGAAACTTGCAAAATTTTATCTAATTCGGCCTTGGCTTTCGCCATCGGAAAACCATTTAATCGGAGCGTTAAGTCAAAAAGTTTGAGCATTAAATTAAATGATTTTATTCGAAATATTTTAAAAAAGAACGGGTATTTTTAATAAAAACTTTTGGAAAATCTATAGTTTTTAAAATATCAAAATCTTTGTCGTGGGTAACAATAAAGTCAGCATTAGCTGAGATGCAACAATCTACAAACTTATTATCATCAGCATCTGTCAATAAATTAAATTTATAATAATTTGTTATAAAACTAACATTTGGAAGATTTTCAAGAATCAGAAGTGCATTTTCACTAGCAATAAAACCCATTTGTTGTTCTATAATTTCAGCATATTCAGCTAAAATATCGGTTGTTACACACAAAATATATTTTCCTTCAAGTAGGTTTTTAAAAATCCAATGTAATTTTGATTTACTTGAAATAGAAACCAACAATACATTTGTGTCCAAAACTACTTTTCTCAAGATTTTCGTAGTTTAGTTTTTAAGATTTGATTTACTACTGTATCATCCCATTTGTTTTCCTTCCAAATAATATCTGCCTGATTAATAAGTTTTTCTGCAAAAAATAAAGCAATGGCTTTCTTCAATTCAATTAAATCATTTTCAGGCAGTTGATGAGAAAATGTTTTTAACAGTTCTAATTGTACATTAGTAAAAGGTTGTTTTAAAATAGATTGCATACAATAAAATTGAATTATAATATTTTCTTGAATTCAAAAGTAATTAAAATAAATTATTTTATCGATCAAAAACAAACTATTTTTGTACATCAAAACAACAACGATGAAAATTTTACTACTCGGATCGGGCGGTCGCGAACATGCATTGGCATTGAAAATGCTGCAATCAACAAAATGCTCCAAACTTTTTGTTGCGCCAGGAAACGCTGGGACATCGCAAATTGCTACAAATGTTGTTTTAAATATTCTAGATTTCGATGCAATTAAAGAATTTTCGATTCAAGAAAAAATAGAAATGGTTGTTGTTGGTCCAGAAGATCCCTTGGTGAACGGTATTTATGATTTTTTTAAAAATGACGAAATTCTTAAAAATATTCCAGTTATAGGCCCGTCCAAAAACGGTGCACAACTTGAAGGAAGCAAAGAATTTGCCAAAGAATTTTTGGTTCGACACAACATTCCAACCGCCGGTTATGCTAGTTTTACTAAAAAAACAGTCGAAAAAGGTTGTGAATTTCTTGAAACGCTTCACGCGCCGTATGTCTTGAAAGCCGATGGTTTGGCAGCCGGAAAAGGCGTGCTGATTATTCAAGATCTAGCGGAAGCAAAAACAGAATTACGCAGTATGTTAGTAAATCAAAAATTTGGTGAAGCCAGCTCAAAAGTGGTTATTGAAGAATTTTTGGACGGTATTGAACTAAGTTGTTTTGTGCTTACCGACGGAAAAAATTATAAAATTTTGCCTACGGCCAAAGATTATAAACGCATTGGCGAAGGCGACACAGGATTGAACACGGGCGGAATGGGAGCCGTTTCTCCAGTGCCTTTTGCAGATGCTATTTTATTAGAAAAAATCGAAAACCGTATTGTAAAACCTACCATTGCTGGCTTGCAAAAAGATGGAATTGACTATAAAGGGTTTGTTTTTATTGGGTTAATAAATGTAAAAGGCGAGCCAATTGTTATCGAATATAATGTTCGGATGGGCGATCCTGAAACCGAAGTTGTGATTCCGAGAATAAAAAGCGATTTGATCGAATTGTTTGTAGCGCTTGCAAATGGAAAATTAGATGAAGTTTTATTAGAAATAGATAGCAGAAGTGCCGCAACAATTATGCTAGTTGCTGGCGGTTATCCTGAAGAATACCAAAAAGGAAAAGTAATTTCTGGAATTGAAAATGTGAAAGAATCGATCGTTTTTCATGCTGGCACAAAACTCAATAATGGTCACGTTGTTAGCAATGGTGGTCGCGTTGTAGCAGTTACGTCTTTTGGGGAAACCTTTGAAGAAGCCATTAAAAAATCGTATCAAAACATAGAAAAACTACATTTTGATACGATGTATTTCAGAAAAGATATAGGTTTTGATCTTTAAAGAGTGCAATCTATTTTAAGAAAGAATGCGCTGTTGTATCTTGATCTTCTTCATTATTGTCCTGATGTGCTTTTAATTGTTTGCACCAATATACCATATAATAGGCACATACTCCCATTAAAATCCAATTAAAAACGTTTGCACTAAACCAACTAGTCAATTCTAATTCTCTCAAAAAGTTATGGGGTGCAAAAAAAATATTTTCAAACAACCATTGTATTCCTTCAAAAAATGTTTTCATTTCTAAACAAGTATTATATTTACAGTTACAAAAGTATAAAATATCCTTATGATTACAAGTGTTTTTAGAAAATCTACTCCAATTAATTATTTATTAATTTTATTTATTACTATTTTGAGCTACGGATTGTACCAATCTAAGCACGGAATTGTAGCATTTTCTTTAATTGGTATCGGTTTGAAAGCACTTGTTTTCATAACGCTAATGGGGTCATTTTTTTTTACAAATTTTATTATAAAAAAAAACGGTCTTAGCAAAGACAGTACCTACACCGTTTTTTTCTTTTTAGTATTCTTGTTTTTTTCACCATCAATTTTAGATAATTCAAGACTGATAATTGCCAACTTTTTTGTGTTGCTAGCATTACGAAAACTTATATCGCTACATACTTTAAAAGCTTCAAAAGAAAAAATATTTGACGCTTCACTATGTATTTTTATAGCGTCACTATTTCATTTTTGGTCAATTTTATTTATTTTGGTAGTATTTATATCAATTTTTTTTCACGTAGGTAGAGATTATCGACATTGGATTTTACCATTTTTAGCTTTTATTACTACAGTAGTAATTTTTTTAATGACATCTTTAGTTTTTAATAAAAACTGGATATTTGAATTAATCGAAAATACATCAACCAGCATTAATATTGATTATTTTCAAAATGTATATCAAAATATTGCATTATCTTTATTTTCAACTACAGCTCTATTTTTTATAGGGTCATTACTTATGTCGTATCCTAACCGGCAATTAGTGCTAAAATCGTCCTATAATAAAATCATTTTATCATTTATTATTGGACTGGTTATTTACATAATTTCACCAAATAAAAGTAATGACTTGTTATTATTCACATTTGCACCGTTGGCAATGATTGCTACCTTCCACATCGAACTAGCTCAAATAAAGTGGCAAAAAGAGGTTGTAATGTACGTTGTTTTATCAATTGGACTGTTTAGTTTTTTCTCTCAGTTATAACTTGCTTCCGTAGGATAAATCTCCAGCATCGCCAAGCCCAGGCACAATATAGTTTTTCTCATTTAATTTTTCGTCTAATGCGGCAACCCATAAATGGAAATTTTTTGGAAGTTTTTTCTCAAGATAAGCAATACCTTCAGGCGTAGCAATTACTACTGCAATGTGCACTTCCTTTGGTTGTTCGTTGGTAATTAATTTTTCTAAAACGGCAACAATTGATTGTCCAGTAGCCAACATGGGATCTATTAAAATTAAAATTTTATTATCAAACGAGGGCGCTGCTTGGTATTCGACCAGTATTTCAAATGAATCATTATTAGTGGCATGGTGTCTATAAGCTGAAACAAATCCGTTTTCGGCAGCATCAAACATAGTCAAAAACCCGGTGTGTAACGCCAATCCAGCGCGAAGTATAGAACATAGTACAACTTCATCTATAATTGTTGTTGTATGTTTTATACCTAGTGGTGTTTGAACAGCAATAGCCTTATAATCTAAATTTTTACTTAATTCATAAGCCATTATTTCGCCGATGCGTTCAATGTTTTTGCGAAAACGCATGCTGTCTTTTTGAATGGAAATATCCCTAATTTGAGCTAAAAAATGATTGAGAATACTATTTTTTTCAGATATATAGTGAATGGTCATTAAATAAGATTTTTAATTTTTTTGTATTTCAAAAGCATTTCAAAAGTAATAAAAGTATATTTGTATTAACAAAAAATATAACAGTATGTTTTCAAAATTAGCTTATACGGTTTTCGAACAATCCATAAACGATTATCACAAGTATGATAATGTAAACCAACCCATTGTAAATCCTTATCCAAAAGACAAATTTGAACATTTATTATATCACAAAAATTGGATAGACACAGTTCAATGGCATTTTGAGGATATAATAAGAGACCCGAATATTGATCCGGTTGAAGCATTAAAGCTAAAACGGAAAATAGATGCTTCTAACCAAGAGCGTACCGATATGGTTGAGTATACCGATAGTTATTTTCTTCAAAAATATGCGACAGTAACCACTAAAAATTCGGCCAAAATCAATTCAGAAAGTCCTGCTTGGGCTTTCGACAGATTATCAATACTCGCACTCAAGATTTATCATATGGCTGAAGAAGCGAATCGGGCAGAGGCTTCGCAAGACCATCGAGACAAATGTCAAGTTAAACTTAACGTCCTTCTGGAACAACGCACCGATTTATCTACTGCCATAGACGATTTGATTACCGATATTGAAAATGGAGATAAATTTATGAAGGTTTATAAGCAAATGAAAATGTATAACGATGATGATTTGAATCCTGTTTTGTATCAGAATAAAAAGTAAATTTAGGAGCAACTTCCAGCTAATCATTACAAGTTTGTTTGTAAAAACTTTTTTGTATGTCAGAAAATGTCTTGAAGCTTCGGGCTCTAGGGTCACTTTTGAAGGCTGCATAAAATAGTTTTTATTTCACAAAGCTTTTCATTTTTATCTGGGCTATAACTATATACAGTAATAACCTTTGTCAAAACCACAACATATTGCCATTATTCGACTATCAGCCATGGGCGATGTAGCCATGATAGTACCAGTCATTCGGGCGCTGGCCTTGCAATATCCCGAAGTTAAAGTTACTGTCGTTTCTAGACCATTTTACAAACCTTTTTTTGAAGGCTTACCCAACGTTAATTTTTTCGGCGTAGACTTTTATAAGCGCCACGTTGGTTTTATCGGTTTATTGCGATTGTTTATGGATCTAAAAAAATTAGATATCGATGCCATTGCCGATTTGCATAATGTTTTGCGATCCAAAGTTATTCGAACATTATTTGTATGCTCAGCAATAAAAGTTGCCTTTACAGATAAAGGACGTGTCGAAAAAAAAGCATTAACACGTTTCAAAAATAAAATTTTCAAACCTTTGAAATCGATGTTTGAGAGGCATCAAGAAACCTTCGAAAAACTTGGTTTTCTAATCGATTTAAAAGCTCCTAGTTTTCCGGATAAAGCAATTCTTTCGGAAACTATTATAGCAAGTACGGGAGTCAAAAATCAAAAATGGATTGGTATTGCTCCGTTTGCTCAGTACCAAACCAAAGTTTATCCACAAGATTTAATGCAACAAGTTATTGATAAATTGGCTGCAAACTCCCAAAACAAATTATTCTTATTTGGTGGCGGTACTTCAGAAATTGAACTCCTCACAACAATAGCATCAAATAAAAGCAATTGTGTTTGTATTGCAGGCAAATTAAGTCTGGAGCAGGAACTTCAATTAATTTCTAACCTTGACGTGATGCTTTCTATGGACTCAGGCAATGCCCATATTGCAGCAATGTTAGGCATAAACACAATCACACTTTGGGGTGCAACACATCCGTTTGCTGGTTTTGCACCTTTTAATCAACCGATAAGTAATTGTATACTTCCGGATTTGGAAAAATTCCCATTGCTACCAACTTCCATTTATGGTAACAAGCAAGTTACAGTATATAATGACGTGATGCGAAGTATTTTACCTGAAACAATTATTTCAAAATTGACATGAAAAAAGCGACCTAAGTCGCTTTTTATTAATTAGAAGTTTTTGAAGTTTCTTTTTGCTTCTCTACAGGAATTTCTTTTTTTATTTCCGTTGTATCTGGTTCAATTTTTTTAGAAAGACTATTTTTTTCAGCAGTAACTTTATCTATAAATGCTTTCATAACCATAGGATCTTTTGTAGTGACTGGCGCATCTTTCATGCGAGTTAAATTATTTTCGAAAGGTTGGTTGGCGTCAACACCAAAGCGTTGATCTTGATAAAAACGTCTTTTTGCCATGATACTATAAGAGAAAGTTGCGTCTGAAGTTCCATTTTTTCTTTCCTTAACAGTAAATCCTCTATAATCTGCATCGATCACAAAATATAAACCATTGCTTTCGGCTTGATCTTGTAAAACAACTTGCATTTTATGGGAAGCATCTATAAAAACTGTTTCTAAAAATAGCGCATCTAAACCTACGTGAAGACTACCGTTTTGTAATTGTCCAAAACCAAAATCTTCAAACCACATTTCTGGACTTTCTTTACAATAAACCAACTGATTTCCATTGCTTGTTGGCACAGAAGCAGATTTTACACTTGGCGCATCTGTTACGCCTGTTGCCGCCATGTTGCCCTCGCAGTACATTCCGTATGCACTTCCTAGTGTAGTATTCGAGTTTTTCCCGTATACACCCGTGCCGTTGGGGAAATCAACAAGACCATACACCCCGTAATCTCTACCAGTTATAAAATCCACATACATACCTGTAGGGTAATTAAAGAGGGTATTAACAGTACCACCAAAACCACCAGACCAAGCTCTTCCAAAAACACCAGCCCCTGCCGTTTGATAACGTCCTAAAACGCCTATACCAGATTCATTATTTAAATTTGCTGTTCGACCATTAAGAGCATTTGAGCCTAAGTTTGTAGATCTGATTTCGCCAGATACTCCAAATGAAAAAGTAGCTGGTGTTGTATTGGTATTTACTCCTCTAATTACTGGAATTCCGATAGAATTGGCTCGTACCTCAAGCTGTGATCCGGTAGCGGCAGGCACATTAATTCTGATATTACCATCAGATTGTAGTCTGAATTTTTCAGTATTGTCAGTTTTGATAATAAAATCAGTTAAGTCACTCGTTCCTAAATAATTGGTTGTTGGATTGGTACCGGCGTTTCCGGTAGTTGCCCAACCAACTAATCCGACGGATGCAGGTGTTTGCCAACCAGCATAACCACTAGCATCACTTACTAATAGCTTTCCTAAACCTTCGGTACCGTCTTGTAATCTCATAGAACCAGCAACATGTAAATTAAGAGTCGGAGCAATAGTATTTATCCCGACTAGACCATTTTGTAAAACTGAAACTCTATTTATGGCATTTGTTCTTAATGATAAAGGATTTGCAGAACTGACTATAGTACCAATAAAATTTGACGTAGGATTAATTCCGGCATTTCCTGATGGTATCCAAGCAGTTGCGCCACCTCTAACAGGAAGCCATCCACCATTAAAAAAATAATAACCAGGAAAAGTCCCCGAAGCAGTATCTGTTTGATAGACAATCATTCCATTTGGAACAGGAGTCGCAATGCCATATAATGGTGCCACTGTTCCTCTAACTAATCGAGGTATTAAAATTCCTTTATCGGTAGATGTTATATCAAGCTCCGATTTTGCGTTGGGCGTAGGATTATTAATACCTATTTGAGCTTGACTTAAACCAAAAATTAAAACAAATAATAAGATATAAATATTTTTCATAACCGTGCTTTTTGTAAATAAATTTCGATTTTGTAATTATTTATTTTCAATTTGTTTCATATTCTTTTTTGCAATTGATTGCTCTGAGAGTTGCTTCATTACTTGAGGATCAGTCGTTGTTATTGGAACATCTTTATGTTTGATAAGGTTGTTTTCAAAAGGTTGGTTGGCATCAACACCAAATCGTTGGTTTTGGTAAAACCTTCTTTTTGCTAATATACGATAAGAAAAGGAATTGTTTGAACGACCATTATTTTTTTCTTTCACAGTAAACCCTTTGTTGTCAACATCCATTTTTACAAACAGCCCATTACTATCTCCTTCTTCTTGCACAAAAACATGCATTTTGTGTGTATTATCTATATAAACAGTTTCTTGAAACATAGCGTCAAGAGTTACGTGCAAACTTCCATTTTTTAATTCACCAAAACCTAAATCCTCAAACCAAAGCTCAGGACTTTCGGTACAATAAACCAATTGATTTCCTTGTGTTGTGGGTACTGACGCAGATTTTGCACCTGTAACTGCAAAGTTACCATTACAGTACATCCCATAAGCAGTACCAACAGTCGTATCTAGGTTTTTACCATAAACGCCTGTACCAAAGTTTACACCTACTGATCCATACACGCCATAATCTCTGAAAGCTACCAAGTCATTTACAGTACCACCATCACCAACGCCCATAACTGCAGCACCCCATAATGCATATTCTCCCAAAACTCCAATTTCGTTATTACCGCTATTCAATGAGGATCCTACAACACCTGCTGAACCTAGTTGTGTTGAAAACGCTTGTCCCAATATACCAGTAGACACAGAGGGTGCTGATATATTTGTATTTATACCTCTAATAATAGCTTGATTAACCTGATTTTCTGAAACATCTAGCTTTGCTGTGGGAGCAACAACACCAATACCAACATTTCCGTTGACTAAAACTCGAACTCTCTCAACACCATTAGCACGCATTACAAAATCCTGTGCGTCAGTAGTACCCACAAAATTTGTTCCAGGTGTTGTACCTGAATTTCCTCCTGTTAACCAGTTGGTTCCTGACGGTACGCTTACTGGCGCCCATTGCGCTACGCCAGTTGCATCAGATGTTAGTACTCGTCCAGCCGCTTGAAAACCGTCAACAATGCGAAGTACGGGTGACGTGTTTGATATAATAATATTGTCTACAAAAGCTCTATCGGGTGCAACGTTAACCGAACCATCTTTTCTATATCTCCAAACAAAAGTGTGTGGTCCAGCAGATAGAGGCAACGAAAATGTATTCCATGGCACTGTTCCGGTTTGTATAATTTGATTCACGCCATCAACTGCAAAATCAAAAAAGTCAAAACCAGTTTCAGATCCTACTCTAAAATCAAAAGCAATATTTCCGCCACTTGGACCAATAGTTGCAGCATAAGTCATTTCAGACACACCGAAGTTTACACCGGTACCAGACCTTGCACCAGATATACCAACATTAAACTCTCCGGCAGCTGTTGTTGTTGTCCATGCACCACCTGTAATAATGCCATTTGTAAGGGGTGTAATTGCCAAACTTTCAAAACCGATGGTTTGTGCCACACCACCAACAATATGCAATCTTGCTGTTGGTGCATTAGTACCAATACCTACGAAACCAGCTGTTGCTCCTGATCCAGAGATTCTCATTCGCTCTAAACCGTCTGTTCTGAAAATTAAGGGTTGAGCATCGGAAGTACCAAGATAATCAGCACTTGTTATACCACCATTTCCATTAAGATTCCATGAGGGTAAAGAGTTTTGTACCCAAGCAGTACCACTCCAATACCATAATCCTATTGGTAAATCTGTTTGATAGACTAATAATCCGGCTTCAGGAGCCCCAAGTCCAGCTATTGCAATTCTTTGTGCTGCCGTCATCCGTGGAATTAACAAACCTTTATTTGTGGATGAAATTTCTAGTTCTGCTTTTGCATTTGGATTAGCAGTTCCAATACCAACTTGTGCGATACTGGTTAAAGAAAAAGTAAAAATCAAAATAGTTAGTACTCTTAATTTCATAATATTGGGTATTAAAATTTGTATAAAAGTTGTAGTTTAACGAGCAAAGAAATGATTTTATTTAATAAAAACAAAATAATAGCTCTTTTTTTAGGTTATAAGTAAATTCGTTCGTCATTACAACGTTCGTTTATATAGTTTTTAAGGTTTTTTATTGACGCTTCAAAATCTGGCGAATCTAGTCCAAAACGAGTGGCTTCGGCTTGTTTTTTTTGAATATCATTGCAAGCTTTTAAAATTTCGCTAAGCATATCCTTCATCGCAAGTTCTTTGTTGATTGTTTTTTGGTAATTGAATTCAACAATTTCGTCCTGCAACTGTTCGCAATAATCTATTAATTCTTCTACTTCGGGTTCGTCCAGAAGAAAATCTTTGTTTTTAAAAAATTGTCGGATGTTTTTCATCGTTCAGTTTTTAGTTTCAGAATGAAGTCTAAATTTTCAAGTTTATACTGCTGAAAATTTAGATGGCAAACCGATATCTAATTAAACATCATCATAATTTACATATAAATCATTAGAAGTAGGCACTGCTTGACAACTCAAAACCAAACCTTCGGCAATTTCGCCATCGGTAAGAATGGAGTTTTTTTTCATTTCGGCAGTTCCGTTTGTAATGCGACATAAACAGCTACTACAAATGCCGCCCTGACAGGAGTATGGTGCATCCAATCCTTGTTTAAGTGCTGCCTCTAGAATTGTTTGTTTGTGCGACATAGTAAAGCTTGCTTCGTCTCCATCAATCATCATGGTTACATTTGCGTGTCCGTTAACATCATTTGCAATAACTTTTTCTGTAGATGACGAAGTAAACAATTCGAATTTAATATTTTTTTCGTTTACATTATGTTCTTTTAATGTGCTCGAAACCTCATTAATCATTGATTCCGGACCGCAAAGATAAAATTTATCAAAATCTTTTTCTTTGTGTCTATTATTTAGAATGTAGTTGACTGTCGATTTATCAATTCGGCCAAACAAATCGCCATCTATTTTAGCTTGACTATATATATAATGTACAAAAAAACGACCAACATAATCCAATTGCAATTGGTGTATATCGTCAAAAAACATGGTGTCGGTTTTCGATTTATTTCCGTAAACTAGTACAAATGCAGATTTAGGTTCGCTTTTCAAAACACTTTTTATAATCGATAAAACTGGAGTTATACCACTTCCTGCTGCAAAAGCAGCATAATTTTTTTGTCGATCAAAATCGGGTTCGAATGTAAAATTACCTTCGGGAGTTCCAATTTCTAGAATATCGCCTTTTTTTAAAGTACTATTTGCAAATTGAGAAAACAAACCATTTTTTACTGCTTTTACAGCAATACGAAGTTCATTACTTTCTGGCGAGGAACAAATCGAATAGGCGCGACGAATTTCCGTTCCGTCAAGGGTTAACTTCAAATTAATATATTGTCCAGCTTTAAATGAGTAGTTGGTTTTTAATTCGTTCGGAATGTTAAAAAGTATAGAAACTGCATCGTTGGTTTCTCGAGTAACTTCAACAACATTTAATTTATAAAAAGATGACATAGAATTGTTTTTTACAAAAGTAACAAAACCTTATAAACTTATATTTAAAAATTTATAATTTTCTGAATTTTGACAATTTATATTGTAATATAGTTACTGATATTAAAAAAAATGTATTTTTACCAGTCGGTATACTAAAACCAACTTTTTTAAGTTAAAAACATAAACGTTTTACATTGAAATACATTCTTATCAAATATAGTTTCATTTTCACACTGCTAATTTTTGTAGTTGCTTGTTCAACAAAAAGAAACACTTTTTTAGCAAGAAACAACCATGCTTTGAGTTCAAAATTTAATATTTTGTATAACGGAGGCATTGCTCTTGATAAAGGTATTGTAGACTTAAAAACTAAATACAACGATAATTTTTGGGAGCAATTACCGATTGAGCGAATGCAGATTATTAAAGATCAAGTACTTCCTGGTCAGGAAAAAAAGAATGCAAATTTTGAGCGTGCTGAAACAAAAGCAATTAAAGCCATTCAACGCCACTCGATGAATATTGAAGGATCAGAAAAAAACCCTCAAATGGACGAAGCGCATCTGATGTTAGGTAAATCTAGATATTATGACCAACGATTTGTTCCTGCTTTAGAAGCGTTTAACTATATTTTATACAAATATCCGGAGAGCGACAAGATTTATGAAGCCAAAATCTGGCGTGAAAAAACAAATATGCGCTTGGACAACGATGCACTTGCAATTTTAAATTTGAACAAACTTTTGAAAGAACTAAAAGTCAAAAATCAGATTTATGCAGATGCAAATGCAACTTTAGCGCAAGCTTTT
Organism: Flavobacterium sp.; assembly: GCA_031422015.1. Lineage (GTDB taxonomy): Bacteria > Bacteroidota > Bacteroidia > Flavobacteriales > Flavobacteriaceae > Flavobacterium. The sequence continues at coordinate 80,869 of JANOPO010000014.1, forward strand.
TTGAATTTGCAACAAAAAGATAGCGCAATGGCAAAATTACAATTGGCCAGAGATTTTACAAAAAGTAAAGAAGAACGTGCAAGATATTATTTTATTTTAGGACAATTATTTGAAAATTCAAATCAAAAAGACAGTGCTTATATTGCCTATCAAGCCGTGATCGATATGAACAGAAATGCATCGCGGGAATATATCATTCAGGCACATGCAAGGCAAGCATCGCAATTTGATTACGAAAAGGGCGATACTATAGCGTTTTTAAAAAAATATAATGAGTTGCTTCTTGATAGAGAAAATAAACAATATTTGGATGTTTTGAATCATCAAATGGCACTGTTTTATGATAAAAATAAAAATTTTACGAAATCAAAACTTTATTATACCGAATCATTAAAAAAGAGATCTGCTGATCAATACCTTGTTGCATCAAATTATCGTAACATGGCAGATATTTTTTTTAATGATGCCAAATATGCACTCGCAGGAAAATATTATGACTCAACACTTGTGCAGTTAAATCAGCGAACAAGAGAATTTCGATTTATCAAAAAAAAGAGAGAAAATCTGGATGATGTTATAAAATATGAAGCTATAGCAAATACAAATGATAGTATATTAAGCGTTTTGAAACTATCTGAATCTGCAAAAATTTTGTATTATGAAGAATATATTTCAAAACTTAAAAAAGAAGACGAACAGAAAAAAATATTTTTAGAAGAACAATCAAAAATTAACGGCGCAAGAGCAGAATCTGAAGAATTATCTGTAGAGTCTGACGAACAATTATCTAGATTAGATAAATCGTCACAAAAGCAAAAGAGCATCGCCTTAGAAGCTGCGCAAACCACCGCGGGAACAGCACCTTCGAATAATAGTCCCCCTAAATCGGGTAGCTTTTATTTTTATAATCCATCGACGGTTGCTTATGGCAAAATAGAGTTTAGAAAACTTTGGGGAAACCGTACATTGAAAAATAACTGGAGACTTTCTAAAACTGATTCGAAAGGAGCAAGTCAAGCAGAGTTAGAAACCGAAGCAGATTTGACCGAAACCGCAGAAAAACCAATCTCAGAAAACGAAAAATATACTACCAACTATTATATTAGTAAATTGCCAAAAGATCAAAAAGAAATTGATTTGTTAGCAAAAGATCGAAATTTTGCTAATTACCAGTTAGGAGTTATTTATAAAGAAAAATTTAAAGAATATAAATTAGCCGCAAATAAGTTAGAATTACTTTTAACCAATAATCCAGAAGAACGACTGGTGCTACCTTCGTTATATAATTTATTTAAGATTTATGAAATTATCGATAAAAACAAATCTTTATCAATTAAAGAACGGATAATAAATCAATATCCAAGCTCAAGATATGCGCAACTCTTAAGTAAATCAATAATTGTAGAAGACCAATCAGTAGCAACACCAGAAGCTTCTTACAACTTATTATATGCGCGATACAAACTCGGAGATTTCAAAAGTGTTTTGATTGAAACTACAGCGGCAATAGATGAATTTACGGGTGAAGATATTGTGTCTAAATTTGAATTTTTGAGAGCCAATTTATTAGGAAAACTGAAAGGTTTGGATGAATATAAAAAAACATTAAACTTTGTAGCGCTCAATTACCCAAATAGTGAAGAAGGAAAAAAAGCTGAAGCGTTGCTTGCAAAAGAAGTTCCACAAATGGAGTCCTTACAATTTTATAATATAGCGCCAAAAACATGGAAATTGTTATATATGGCGCAAGATTCGACTGAAGTGAATACTAAAGTTTTGACAGAAAAAATTAAAAAATTCATAACAGAAAGATCAATAGACAGATTAACTTTTTCAAATGACATCTATACACAGGACAAAAATTTTATTGTAATACACGGGATTATTTCAGAGGAGTATGCCAAAGGAATTGCAACCATATTAAAAGAATTTAAAGATTATAAAATTCAGGATAAGGGCTATGTAATTTCAAACGAAAATTATAAAATTGTTCAAATCAAGAAAAATTTCGATTTATATTTAACAACACCATATAGCGAACCCAAACCAATTGTAGAAACACCACTGCCGCCACTTCGCGAGGCAGCAAAAAATAAAAATGTAATTGAAAATCAAAATAGTTTACCACCAACTTTAGGATCAGATGATGTGCAGGATGCTGATACACCTAAAGATATGAATTCTGAAATTCGAAATCAAAATCAGTCTCAAATTCAAAAAGCCAACGAAAAACCAAAAAAATAATACAACTACTACCATGTTTGACAAAAAACCAAAACTATATACCGATCAACTCGGAAAAACAAACCGTATCGTTGAAGGAACTATAATAAAAGGAGATATTTTATCGAAAGCTGATTTTAGATTAGACGGTGATTTAATCGGAAATTTTCAGTCTAACGGTAAAATAGTAATCGGTCCAGCCGGAAGTGTGAAAGGCGATATCGTTTGTAAAAACGCAGATATTGAAGGTAGATTTGATGGACGCATACAAGTAGAAGAAGTCTTGAGCCTCAAAGCAACTTCGGTAATCAATGGCGAGGCTACTTGCGGAAAACTTTCTGTTGAGCCGGGCGCCGAGTTCAATGCAACTTGCGTAATGAAACCCAACCAAAACAAACTTCTAAGTGGAGAAAAAAGACTCGAAGAAAAAAACTAATAACAAGTGGTTGGCGCTAATCAACATTCCAATTCAGATGGGCATCGTCGTTTTTTTGTTTGCTTATCTCGGCAAATGGCTCGATGCCAAATATGAAAACCCACATAATTTATTTGTAAAATCGCTAACGCTAATTGGCGTAGCTATTGCATTTTATAACATTAATCGGCAACTTAAAGACATCAATGAAGCTAACAAATAAATACCGACCATTAATAGAAGTTATTGTTATTGCTTTGCCTTCGTTCCTCATTCATCAACTTATTTTAAAACTTCTTTATCCCAACATCCAAGATAATTTTCATTATTCCATAACAACAATTTACACCTTTTTTGTGGTTTGTTCTTTATTAATTGTTATGATTTTAATCAAAATAAAAGAAAAAAACATCAATAGTGTTGGCAACACTTTTCTACTAATTACTTGCGTCAAAATGGCACTTTCCTATATTATAGTATTACCGTTATTGGAAAATATCAGTAAAAACGGTCAATTAGAAAAATTCAATTTTTTTGTCGTTTTCGCCTTGTTTTTATCAATAGAAACTATCGTAACCATAAGAATTTTGAACAAAAAGCAATAAACGGTCGTTAAATTTGTAATTCCATCAAAAAAAATAATTTAATATTTTTTCAATAGTATGAAAAGATGTACCTTTGCACCAAATTTCAGAAAGTAATTTTAAGTTAATTGATTGACTATGGCGTTTTCGAATAAAGCTACAAAATGTATACTCGTATTAATGTTGGTTTTTGCTCCATTTTTCGGATTTGCAAATCCTGTAGATACCTTACCCGTTAAAACTGAAGTTGAAGCCGTTGCGCACCTTGTTGACGCGAAACACGAGGCGCATGCAGAGCCAACAGATATCAAATCTAAAATTGACGCTTACAAACAACACCACGTTTTAGATTCGCACGATTTTTCACTTTTCGGTGATGAAGCTGCAGGCAAACATTACGGATTTTCTTTACCTATTATATTATGGGATAACGGCGTTCATATTTTTTCTTCTTCAAAATTCGAACATGGGCATGCAGTTGCCGAATCTAACGGAAATTTCTATAAACTAGGTCACGACGAAAAAATATACAAAACTGATGCTGCAGGAACTTTAACTGGCGACGAACATCATCCAACAAATGCAAAACCTTTAGATTTTTCAATCACAAAAGGCGTTTTGTCAATGATGGTGGTTGCTTTCCTAATGTTTTTTGTTTTTGCAGGGTTGGCCAAATCATATACCAAGAACGGTGGAATAGCTTCTGGAGTTGGTCGTTTTTTCGAACCAATTGTATTGTATGTTCGTGACGAAATTGCCATTCCAAACATCGGCGAAAAACATTACAAACGTTACATGAGTTTCCTATTGACCGTATTTTTCTTTATTTGGTTTCTAAATATTTTCGGACTTACACCACTAGGAATCAACGTTACAGGAAATATTGCAGTAACCGCTGGATTGGCTCTAGTAACATTTATCATTACAACATTAACAGCCAACAAAAACTATTGGGGACACATTTTCTGGATGCCAGGCGTGCCAACACCAATGAAAATAATTTTGGCGCCAATCGAATTATTAGGAATTTTTATCAAACCTTTCGCATTGATGATACGTTTGTACGCCAACATGATTGCTGGTCACATCGTAATCATGAGTTTGTTGGCATTGATATTTATTTATAAAAGTATCGGAATGGGAGCGTTGTCGTTTGTACTAACGTTTATAATTTCAGTTATCGAAATATTGGTTGCAGCGTTGCAAGCCTATATATTTACGATGTTAGCCGCTTTGTATTTTGGTTCGGCCGTTGAGGAGCACCATCATGAAGAAGCACACTAGATTGCAGATTTATGAATTTTGATTTATGAATGCATATTTATTCTGAAATCAAAAATTGTTACTCTTCACTCGACAATAATTTTGAATGTTTAATTTTTAATACATATTTTTATGGAAATTCCTAGAATCATTGGAGCAGGATTAGTAGTTATCGGAGCAGGTATTGGTATTGGTAGAATCGGTGGATCTGCAATGGATGCAATCGCTCGTCAACCAGAAGCTACTGGTAAAATCCAAACAGCGATGCTTATTGCTGCTGCACTTATTGAAGGTATCGGATTTGCTGCGATCTTCGCAACATAGTCTAAACAACTAAACAAAAACTGTAACGGTTGGTTACAGTTTTTGTTTTATTTTAAATTAAAAAAATACATTTTACATTATATAATTTTATAAAAATGGAAAAGTTAATAAATGATTTCTCGTTCGGATTGTTCTTCTGGCAAACCCTAATTTTCATAGGATTAATTTTCTTATTGAAAAAATTTGCTTGGAAACCAATTCTTGATGCTGTAAACGAAAGAGAAACAGGAATCAAAAACGCATTACTTTCTGCAGAAAATGCTAAAAAAGAAATGCAAAACCTTCAAGCTGATAACCAACGTATTTTGCAAGAAGCACGTTTGGAACGCGATAATATGTTGAAAGAAGCTCGTGAAATGAAAGACAAAATGATTGCCGATTCTAAAAACGAAGCGCAAGCACAAGGTCTGAAAATGATTGAGCAAGCAAAAGCAGCCATCGAAGGCGAAAAAAATGCAGCTTTGGTCGAATTGAAATCGCAAGTTTCCAATTTGTCTGTTGATATTGCTGAAAAATTATTGAAAAGTGAACTAACCAACAAAGAATCTCAAGCAAGCTTGATCGAAAAAATGTTGGGCGATGCTAAACTAAACTAAATATGTCAAGTACAAGAGCAGCAATTCGTTACGCAAAAGCAATTTTAGATTTAGCAAGTTCAAAAAACGTTGCCGAAGCTGTCAATGCTGATATGAAAACAATCGCAACAACTATCTTTGGAAACACCGAGTTGAGTACTTTTATTCAAAATCCAACCATCAAAGTGGAAGTGAAAGAAAGTGCTTTGTTAGAAGTTTTTGCAGATTCGAATGCAGTAACCAAAGGATTATTTCATTTATTGTTTGAAAACAAACGATTTGAGATTCTTGGCGAAATAGCATCCGAATACAATAATTTGTTTGATCAATCCAACGGAGTTGAAGTTGCAAAAGTAACAACAGCAGTTACAATGGATGCGGCTTTAGAAGCAAAAGTATTGGCTAAAATCGCTACTTTTTCTGATAAAAAAATTACAATAGAAAACATCGTAGATCCATCAATTATTGGCGGATTTATTTTACGAATAGGCGACAAGCAGTACAACGCTGCAATAGCCAACAGATTACAAGTTTTAAAAAGAGAATTAAGCAACTAGTTATTTATAAACTATCATGGCAGAAATTAAACCAGCTGAAATATCAGCAATTTTAAGAAAACAAGTAGAAAGTTTCGAATCGGGTGCCACTTTGGAAGAAGTTGGAACCGTACTTCAAGTAGGTGACGGTATTGCTCGTGTTTACGGACTATCAAACGTTCAATACGGAGAATTAGTAGAATTTGATAACGGACTAGAAGCGATCGTTTTGAATCTTGAAGAAGATAATGTTGGTGTAGTACTTTTAGGACCATCAACGGGAATCAAAGAAGGATCAACAGCCAAAAGAACCCAACGAATTGCCTCACTTAAAGTTGGTGAGCAAATGGTAGGTCGTGTCGTGAACACACTTGGTTTTCCAATCGATGGAAAAGGACCAATTGGAGGCGAACTTTTTGAAATGCCTTTAGAAAGAAAAGCACCAGGAGTTATCTTCCGTCAACCCGTTACTGAACCATTACAAACAGGTGTAAAAGCTGTTGATGCAATGATACCAGTAGGTCGCGGACAACGTGAGCTAGTTATTGGTGACCGTCAAACAGGTAAATCTACCGTTTGTTTGGATACTATTTTGAATCAAAAAGAATTTTATGATGCAGGAAAACCTGTATTTTGTATCTATGTTGCTATCGGACAAAAAGCATCGACAGTAGCAGGAATTGCAAAAATGTTGGAAGAAAAAGGAGCAATGGCTTATACGGTTATCGTAGCCGCAAACGCTTCTGATCCAGCACCAATGCAAGTATATGCACCTTTCGCAGGAGCAGCAATTGGAGAATATTTTAGAGATTCTGGTCGTCCAGCATTGATTGTTTATGATGATTTATCAAAACAAGCTGTAGCTTACCGTGAAGTTTCTCTTTTGTTAAGAAGACCTCCAGGACGTGAAGCTTATCCAGGTGATGTTTTTTACTTACACTCTCGTTTATTAGAAAGAGCTTGTAAAGTAATTGCTGATGACGGAATTGCAAAAAACATGAACGACTTACCAGATTCGTTAAAATTAATTGTTAAAGGTGGCGGTTCATTAACAGCTTTACCGATTATCGAAACACAAGCAGGAGACGTTTCTGCCTATATTCCAACAAACGTAATTTCGATTACAGATGGTCAAATTTTCCTTGATGGAGATTTATTCAACTCTGGAGTTCGTCCAGCTATTAACGTAGGTATTTCGGTATCTCGTGTTGGTGGAAATGCACAAATCAAGTCGATGAAAAAAGTAGCTGGTACGTTGAAGTTAGACCAAGCACAATACCGTGAACTAGAAGCCTTTGCAAAATTTGGTTCAGATCTTGATGCGGTAACTTTAAACGTAATCGAAAAAGGAAAAAGAAACGTTGAGATTTTGAAACAAAATCTAAATGATCCTTATACTGTTGAAGATCAAACGGCTATTATTTATGCTGGATCAAAAAACTTGTTGAGAAACGTACCTGTAAATAAAGTTAAAGAATTTGAAAAAGATTTTATCGCTTACTTGAACAATAAACATAGAGATACATTAGATGCTCTAAAATCAGGAAAATTAGACGACAAAATCACCGATGTTATCGAGTCGGTAGCAAAAGAACTTTCGGCAAAATATTAGCCCATCCCGACCTTCCCAAAGGGAAGGAGAGTTGGCAGAAATAAAATAATAATTTAAGACAATACCCTCGTTTGGTCTCCCTCCCCATTGGGGAGGGTTTGGGGAGGGGCTTACAATGGCAAACCTAAAAGAAATCCGTAATAGAATTACTTCCGTTTCATCGACGATGCAGATTACATCGGCGATGAAAATGGTTTCTGCAGCAAAACTAAAAAAAGCACAAGATGCGATTACAGCAATGCGCCCTTATGCCGAAAAACTAATGGAATTATTGCAAAATCTTTCTGCAACACTTGATGCAGATACGGGTGGCGAATTTACAAAACAACGTGAAATCAAAAACGTACTTTTGGTCGCAATCACTTCAAACAGAGGATTGTGTGGTGCTTTTAACACCAATGTGATTAAAGAAATAAAAGGCAGAGCCGATTTTTATTCTGGAAAAAACGTTCATGTTTTTGCTATCGGAAAAAAAGGAAACGATGTTTTGAGTAAAACACTTGCTGTAAAAAATAACGAAAGTTCGGTTTTTGATAATTTAACCTTTGATAATGTTGCTAAAATTGCACAAACACTTACAGATAAATTTGTTGCAGGTGAATACGACCGTATCGAGATTGTTTACAATCAGTTTAAAAATGCGGCTACCCAAATCGTTCAAACCGAACAGTTTTTGCCGTTAGCACCAATAAAGTCTGACAAAGTTGTTTCATCAGGCGATTATATTTTTGAACCATCAAAAGAAGAAATCGTGTTGACATTGATTCCAAAATCGTTGAAAACACAATTGTATAAAGGTATAAGAGATTCATTTGCCTCTGAGCACGGAGCGCGTATGACAGCCATGCACAAAGCAACTGACAACGCAACTGAATTAAGAAATCAATTGAAACTAACCTACAACAAAGCACGACAAGCTGCAATTACCAACGAAATCCTTGAGATTGTTGGTGGTGCCGAAGCGTTAAAAGGGTAATCCCCCAACTCCAAAAGGGAGCAAATTTAATATAGTAAGCCAATCTCATTTGAAAAAAGAGATTGGCTTTTTTTATTTCGATTGTAAAAATCAGTAACTTTGATTAAAATTCTATAAAAATGGAAACCAAAACACTAACCCAAAAACAAGAATTGATTGATTGGATAGCTTCAATTGAAAATACAGATGTAATTCATGAATTATTAAATTTAAAAAGAAAAGCTACTTTTGATTTTGATGAAGAATTCAAAAAAGGAATCACAGGTGAGGAATTAAGAAAACGAACAACAGAATTTTTAAAAACTTTACCTTGGAAAAAGTAATTATTCTATACAAAACAGAAGTAGAATATTTTCTAAACGAGTTAACTTTTATACTTTTTAAAAAAGATTATTTTAGTTATTTCGAAAATTCAGTAAGTTATAAAGACGCTATCCTAGATTTTATTGAAAACAGCATCCAAACTTTCCCAGCACGAAAAACACCATCGCAACTTCAAAACTTTGGTTCCAATTATATTTTCTACAAATCCAATCAGCGAACTACTTGGTATATTTTTTTCGAAAATAAAGAAAATAATTATTTGATTACCAACATCATAAACAGCCATTCAGAAGAAGCGAAGTGGCTTTAAAACTTTAAAATTGCAAACAAAAGAACTCACAACTTTCGCCGAAATGCAATCTCAAATCGAGATAATCAAGCATTTGTATCCCAATATTTCTCAACAAAAATACGAATCCTACCTTCAAGAAATGATTCCGCATAATTACAAACAAATCGCCGTTTTTGAAAACGATATTTGTGTTGCCTTGACGGGTTTTTGGACCGGTATCAAACTCTGGTCGGGCAAATACATCGAAATCGATAATTTCATAGTCCATCCCGATCATCGCATGAAAGGTTTGGGCAAAATAATGACCGATTATATCGATGCAAAAGCCCACGAACTGGGATGCACGATGATAGTTTTGGATGCTTTTACAGGAAATTTCAAGGCGCATCGATTTTATTATAATCAAGGATATGCCCCACGAGGATTTCATTTTGTGAAGACTATTAATGAAGAAGGATTAACTTAAAAAAGTAAAAAAACAATGAAAACACTATTCATTCTAGCAACATTATTTCTAGCACAAACTTGTTCAAAAGCACCTTATAGTTTGATGAAAAAATCCGATTTGCCATCAGAAATTCAATCGATTTATTTTCAAAATTGGGTTGGCGGACAGGAACGAACTGGCGGTGGAACCAATTTTGTTATTCAATTAAAAGAAGCATTACCTAAAGATGTAAAACTAAAAAGTGTCTTTTTTAGGGGGAAATACGCTAACTTCGAAACAAAATCCAACAACATATTAATTGCATATTTTATCTACAAACCAAAAAACGATCTAATTTTCGAAGACGATGCCACCAAAGAATATGGCAACCAAGCACCAGATTTAAAAGAAAATCTATCCCATTCGGCAGAAATTTTCTTTATAAAAAACGAAAAAACCTATTCTTATAAAGTAGAAAATGTCAAAGAAAAAGAAATGCTCGCTTATCCTTCGGCAAAACCTAGAAATTAGTTATTTTTGATTTTTAATAACCGCAAATTCGCGAATTATTAAACCACTGAAATCAAATTCGCGAATTCGCGGTAAATAAAACAACTTGAGCATTTACAAAAGTCTTTTCAAACAAACAATCCTCTACGGTTTAGCCACGGTTTTACCTCGAATGATAAGTTTTTTGCTCAATCCTTTGTATACCAAGGTGTTGCCAAAGCAAGAATTTGCAGATGTTTCTATCGTTTTTGCCTACCTTGTTTTCTTCAACGTTGTTTTGTCCTACGGAATGGAAACCGCTTTTTTCCGATTTTATAACCAAGAAGACAACAAGAAAAACGTAATTTCAACCGCTACAATTTCACTTTTTTGGAGTTCTTTAGGATTTCTTTTTCTGGCACTTTTGTATAGAAATACAATTTCGCAACTTATAAACGTAAACGTCAATTACATAACCTACACCATTTGGGTTTTGGTGCTCGATGCGCTAGTAATTATTCCGTTTTCAAAACTTAGAGCCGAAAAAAAACCATTGGTTTATGCGGTAATCAAAATAGGAAATGTAGCTGTCAACTTTTCGCTCAACATTTTCTTTTTACTTATTTTACCAAGCTTGGCAAAAGCGAATCCTTCGGGTTTTTTCAGTAGTATTTATGCTTCAAATTTCGAAGTAGGCTATATTTTTGTTTCCAATATTGTGGCAAGTTTGCTCACTTTTTTAGTGCTTTTACCCAATTATTTCAAGATCAATTGGCAGTTCGATTTTCAGTTATGGCAGCGTATGTCCAAGTACGGATTTCCGATTTTAATTGCCGGAATTGGCTTTGCCGTCAACGAACATTTCGACAAAATTCTGCTCGACTGGGCCAATGTTCCCAAAGCCGATATTGGCGCCTATTCCGCCTGTTACAAAATCGGAATGTTCATGGTTTTGTTCCGTACCGCCTATACTTTGGGCATCGAGCCCTTCTTTTTTAGTCAAGCCAATGCCGAAAACGCAGCTCAAACCTATGCCACGGTTACCAAATATTTTGTCATAACAGGTTCGTTTATCCTGCTTTTTGTGATTGTTTTTATCGATATTCTCAAAAATTTGCTGGTGCCAAATCCTAGTTATTGGGACGCCATTAAAGTTGTGCCGCTCATCATTTTGGCCAATTTTTTCTTAGGCATTTACACCAATCTTTCGGTTTGGTACAAACTTATTGACAAAACAAGAATCGGAGCGTATATTTCCATCATTGGTGCAGTTATAACGTTGATTTTAAATTTTTTACTTATTCCAAAATTCAGTTATTACGGCTCGGCTATTGCTACAATCGCTGCCTACGGAAGCATGATGCTAATCTCGTATTATCTCGGGCAAAAAAAATATCCAATACCCTACGAAATCAATAAAATCGCCAAATATCTTGGAATTTCCATACTACTTTCAGCACTTTCGTTCTACATCGAAATTTTCCGCAACAGCTTTATTTTTGGAATACTTGCACTACTCCTTTTTGGGTATTATATTTACCGAAACGAAAAACAAGTACTCCTCAAAATTTTAAAAAAGTAATTTTTTTGGAGCTATTTCCCGCTATTCACTCCAATCTTTTCTTTTTTTAAAGAAAAAAAAGAAAAGGATTTCCGTTGCTATCGGGGCTAGGGTATTTCGTTACAAATCAACATTAGTATATAGACAATGCAAATCAACATCATCAACAAATCGGTTCACGAACTTCCAAATTACGAAACCATCGCATCTGCCGGAATGGATTTGAGAGCCAATATTTCGGAATCAATAACACTCAAACCGCTAGAAAGAGCCATAATCAAAACAGGACTTTTCATAGAATTGCCGATAGGTTACGAAGCACAAGTGCGTCCACGAAGCGGACTGGCCGCCAAAAAAGGAATCACCGTTCTCAATTCGCCTGGCACAATCGATGCCGATTATCGTGGCGAAATTGGAGTAATTTTAGTAAATTTATCCCAAGAAACTTTCGTTGTCGGAAACGGCGAACGAATTGCTCAATTAATTATTGCCAAACACGAACGCGCCGAATGGATAGAAGTTCAAGAATTATCGGAAACAGCTCGGGGAGATGGCGGTTTTGGGAGTACTGGTGTAAAGTAATTCCTGCGAAGGCAGGAATCTAAAAACCAAATAGTATTCTTTTCAAAAGACAAATAGTGAGAAAATGAAATTATGGCATATTTATATAATGTCAAATAAACTTAAAGGCGTTATTTATATTGGAGTTACAGATAATTTATTAGAACGAGTTAAAGAACATAAACTAAAAATTTATCCAAATTCATTTACTGCAAAATATTGTTGTGATAAGTTAATTTACTTTGAAGAATGGGATAATGGGTTTGAAGATTCAAAACGAGAGAAGCAATTAAAAAAATGGAAAAGAGATTGGAAAGTAAATTTAATCGAAGATATGAATCCGTCTTGGATGGATATTAGTTTAAATTGGAATTTCGATTTTAACAAAATAAGAAATAAAGTTTAATTTAAAAGATACCTGCTTTCGCAGGCAATTAGTATGAAAATAATAGTCCCAATGGCAGGCCGTGGTTCAAGACTACGTCCACACACACTTACAATCCCGAAACCATTAATTCCAATTGCAGGAAAACCAATAGTACACCGATTGGTCGAGGATATTGCTGGAGTTCTCAATCAAAAAATCGATGAAGTAGCGTTTATCATTCACCAAAGTTTTGGAAAAAAAGTCGAAAATGAACTTATTGCCATTGCCCAAAAACTAGGAGCAAAAGGAACCATTTATTATCAAAACGAGGCATTAGGAACAGGTCACGCTATTATGTGCGCCAAAGATTCGTTGTCTGGACCAGCCGTTATTGCGTATGCAGATACGTTAATTCGTGCCGATTTTGATTTGGATAAAACTGCCGATAGCGTCATTTGGGTAAAACAAGTAGACCAACCCGAAGCATTTGGCGTAATCAACTTAAACCAAAACAACGAAATCATCGAATTGGTCGAAAAACCAGCGACCTTTGTTTCAGATCTTGCTGTAATTGGGATATACTATTTTAAAGATGTTGCCGTTCTTAAAAACGAACTACAACTAGTTCTCGACAACAACATTATTAATGGTGGCGAATACCAAATAAACGACGGAATTAAGCAAATGATGGCAAAAGGCATGAAATTTGTACCAGGAAAAGTAGACGAATGGATGGATTGTGGAAATAAAGACGTTACGGTCGACACCAACAACAGAATGTTAGGGTTTTTGCATCAAGACGGCATCAATATGATTTCGGCAGATGTTAAGTTAGAAAACGCTACGATTATTCCGCCGTGTTATATTGGCGAAGATGTGTATCTTATCAATGCTACGGTTGGTCCAAATGTTTCATTAGGCAAAGGATGTCATGTAATTGATAGCACTATAAAAAACAGTTTGATACAAACGCATTCGAATATAAAAAACGCAAAATTAGACAATGCCATGATTGGTAATCATGCTACTTTCGATGGTAATTTTACAAATATAAGCATTGGTGATTATTCTGTTTTGGAATAAATTTTTTTAAATGAAAAAAATAATTTCTTTCTTTTCTCTAACGTTATTGCTTTGCAATACAGCATTTCTTTTTGCACAAGAACCTGAAGATATTGCTGTAAAACCTGATGAATTTCAGGATTCATTTTACGAATCCTTGAAACAAAAAGGCATTGAAAATTACGACAAAGCCATTGAAGCTTTAGAGAAATGTCAGCAATCGCAACCTGAAAATCCAATAGTTTTTTTCGAATTAGGGAAAAATTATTTGTTTCAGAAAAATTATGAAAAAGCTTTTCAAAACTTTGAAAGCGCTACCAAAATTGATCCGAAAAATCGCTGGTTTTGGGTTGGCATGTACGACGTGATGTATGCCAAAAAAGACTACAATCAATCGATAATTCTGGTTCAGAAACTAATGGAATTTGACAAATCGTACAAAGAAGATTTAGCTTCTTTATACATGAATACTGCTCAATTTGACAAAGCTTTGGTTATAATTAATGAGTTGAATGAAACCGAAGGCAAAACCGACAAACGCGAATTATATAAAGCTGATATCTTGAAAAATACCAAACTTCAAGGTTCAGAAAAAGACAATTTGATCGGTCAAATCCAGAAAAATCCGAAAGACGAGTCCAATTATATCGCATTGATTTTTTTATATTCCAACAGCAATCAAGAAGAAAAAGCCCTGCAAGTTGCCAAAGATCTCGAAAAAGAAATCCCAACTTCCGATTGGGCACAAGTAAGTTTATTCAAATTTCATCTCAACAATAATGTAGGTGAGAAAGCAGTCGAAGCTATGAATATCGTTTTGCTAAGTAAAAAAATCGATAGCAAAATCAAACATCGAATTTTGAACGAATTTTTGATTTTCTCGAAAGACAAACCCCAATTTGATGTCGATTTGGACAAAGCAATTCGATATTTTGATAACGATCCCGATGTTAAAGTGAACAAAGAAGTGGCAAAATTTTATTTTCTGAAAAAAAATTGGGCAAAAGCAATTCCGTATGTCGAGTCTCATCTCAAAAGCAATCCTGAAGATATGGATGCTTTATTATTGCTTTTTCAATCCTATTCAGAAAATAAACAATTTGATATTTTGGCCAAAAAAGCGGAAAACACGATCGATTTATATCCGTTGCAACCTCAATTTTACTACTATTCTGGCTTGGCTTACAACCAAATAAAAAATCATAAAAAGGCCAAAGACTTACTCGAAATGGGTTTGGATTATGTAGTAAATGATTTGAAATTAGAAACTAATTTTAACATTCAACTTGGAGAAGCATTTGCAGGATTGGGTGATACCAAAAAGAAAGAAATCTATTTTGCGAAAGCAGAAAAACTTTTGAAACTACTTAAATAATGAAATACTATTTTGGAATTTTAATCCTTCTTTTACTTGTTTCTTGCAAGTCGAAAGCCGTTTTGACCGAAGCAGTTGCAACAGGAATAATGCCGTCGTTAGAAATTATCGCCAATCATTACAAAAACAAAAAAGATTTTAAAACGCTTTATATCAAAGCCGATGTAAGTTATGAAGATGCCAAACAATCGCATAGTTTATCGGCCGAAATAAAAATTCAGAAAGATCAAAAAATCATAGTAAGCCTTCGATTTCTTGGTATTACGATGGCAAAAGCATTGATAACTCCGGAAGGCGTAAAATATTATGAAAAACTAAACGGTAAATTCTTCGAAGGAAATTATGGTGCATTAACAGCTTTTTTAGGAACCGATTTGGATTTTCAGAAAGTACAAAATTTGCTCATTGGGCAAGCTTTAGACGATTTGAACAAAGAAAATTACAAATCGAGTTTGGCAGATAATTTGTATCAATTAGAAGGGAGAAGCAAAGATGAAACCTTAAAATTTTTTACTTTTGAAGCATCAAAATTTTTATTAAAAAAACAGCAAATCAATCAAGTTGCAAAAGCTAGAACGCTTGAAATATATTATCCCGAACATTTAGAATATCCCGAAGCCTTTTTGCCAGCAAAATTATTTATAGAAGCCAATCAAAAAAAAGGAAAAACCAATATCGAGATTGATTATAATACGATTTCGTTCAACGAAGAATTATCTTTTCCTTACAGCGTACCAGAATCGTATAAACAAATTTTTATTGATTAGATTTACGCAACTATTTTTTTAATATGTCAAAGTTATTTTTACTTCTTATTTTAGTATTCTCAACTTCATTTTTATGGAGTCAAGAAACGCCACAAGAAAAACTCGAACGCCGAAAAGCTGAAATTCAGCGCGAAATTCGGGAGAAAGAAGAAATGCTAAAAACCGTAAAAAAGAACGAAAAATCGGTAGCAAAACAACTTACCTTGCAATCAGAAAAAATTAATCTGAAAGTAAAATTAATTAACACAACGGCTACACAAACCAAACTTTTGGCAAACAATATGCAAAGCAACCAATCTAAAATCAATACGCTTAATAGTGAGCTTATTGTTCTGAAAGAAGATTATGCCAAGATGATCGTCAAATCATACAAAAGCCGATCAGAGCAAAGTCGCGCCATGTTTATTTTGTCATCACAAAACTTCTTGCAAGCCTACAAACGGGCGCAATACATGAAACAATATTCGAGTTATCGTAAGATGCAAGGGGACGAAATCAAATACAAATCAGATGCGTTGGCTGGTTACAATCAGAAAATTGGAGTTCAAAAAACCCAAAAAGAAAAACTGCTAAAGGAAAACGAGAAAGAAAAGCAAACCCTCGAAAAAGAAAAACTCGTACAGCAAGAAATTGCCAAAGCCATAAAAAAAAGTAAAAATCAAATTGCTGGCGAAATCAAGAAAAAACAACAAGAATCACGTGCTATCGATCGTAAAATAGACCGATTAATAAGCGAAGCCATTGCAGCTGCCAACCGAAAAGCAGCCAGTTCAGAGGCCAAAGCAAATGCCAAAACCGTTGCTGCAGGCGGAACAGCTAGACCATCGAAAGTAGTTGCTGAAAGTTCCACCAAAATAAGCCTTACGCCTGATGGAAAATTAGTATCAGACAACTTCAAAGCCAACAAAGGCAGGTTGCCGTGGCCAGTCGAAAAGGGTTTTGTATCACTGGGTTATGGCGATCAAGCGCATCCTGTTTATCCAAAATTGATTGTCCATAATAGTGGAGTAGAGATTAGTACCGATCAAGGTTCCAACGCACGAGCTGTTTTTGGCGGCGAAGTGACCAATGTAATTGTATTATCACCCGTAAATAAAGCAGTTATGATTCAACATGGCGATTTTTTTACAGTATATCAAAATTTAAGTAGTGTAAATGTAAGTAAAGGCGACAAAGTCTCGACAAAAGAAGTTATAGGCCGTATTCGTACCAATGGCGATTCTGGAAAAACGATACTTAAATTTATGATTTCGCAAAACACGACCTATAATAATCCGGCTAGTTGGTTGAGTAATATGTAAAACTTATAATGATGAAAAAACCACTATTTTTATTCATTGTTGTCCGATAAAAAAGAAGCCAAAAAGATGGCTTCTTTAAAGTAATCGTAAATTTGTGTTGCAAAATACAATAAACGATGAGCAAAAGTAATTATTTTTCTAGTAAATCTGTTTTCGGACAGCTGATTTCTTTAATTGATGACAAAAAAATCAAAGACGCAGTTAAAAGGCATGATTCCGATAGGTATGTAAAGCGATTTAAGAGCAAGGACCACTTAATTAGCATGCTTTTCTGTTCGTTTGCCAAGTGTAATTCTCTTCGAGAAGTTTCGGGTGCAATGCTTGGATTGTCTGGAAAAACAGAAAGTTTTCAGCTAAGTCATATTCCAAAGCGAAGCACATTATCAGATGCAAATAAGACTAGAAAAGTGGAGTTCTTTGAAGAAATTTATAATAATTTATTATCTGAATATAGTTCCGTTTTATCGGACAGCCGAATTGAAAATGTTCTAAATAAGCAAGTTAAAATAATTGATAGCAGCACTATTAGCTTGTTTAAAGACATTTTGAGTTGCGTTGGAAGAAAAGCAAAAGACGGCAAAAGCAAAGGCGGAATAAAAGTTCACACCGTTATAAATGCAGATGAAATTGTTCCTAATTTAGTTTGGTTTAGTCCAGCAACAACGCACGATCATAACTTTTTAGAAAAGTTGAAATGTAATGATAATACCGTTTATGTTTTTGATAAAGGATACAATGATTATCATGCATTTAAACATTTTTCAAACCACAAAACAGGTTTTGTAACCCGAATCAAAGACAACGCCATATATGAAGAGATCAAAAATTTAGAAATACCCGAACATGTTCATAATGGTGTTTTAAGCGATAAAATAATTGAAGTAGAATTAAAAAAAGGAAAAGAAATTATCAAATTAAAATTACGAAAAGTAGCTTTTTATGACCGAGAAAATAAAAGAGAATTTGAATTTTTAACGAATTTATTTGAATTAAGAGCAGATTTAATTGCAGGATTATATAAAATAAGATGGCAAATAGAATTGTTATTCAAACAGTTAAAGCAGAATTTTCCATTACGTTATTTTTTAGGCGATAATGAAAATGCAATTAAAATACAGATTTATTGCGTTTTAATTGTCAATTTGCTTATCGCTGTAATCAAAAAGAAACTAAAACGAAGTTGGGCATTTTCAAACCTAGTTAGTTTTTGTAAAATTCATCTTTTCAATTATATTCAATTGATGAAATTTTTAGAAAATCCAGAAAAAGACTGGATTGTTGAAAAAACTGAAATAGAACAATTATCATTTTTTTAATGCCTAGTTTTCTCAAATAGTGAAAATTAAAAATTAAACAACTGAATAACAAACAAATAATAAATAAAAAAGTCCAGTATTAAT
>JANOPO010000015.1:0-4568 GCA_031422015.1 Flavobacterium sp.
TATTTTTTGGAGCTATTTCCAGCTATTCGTTTCAATCTTTTATAAAATTTGCTTGCTTCGCCGCAAACATTATAAAAGGATTTTCACTTCTATCTGGGCTAAGGCCTTCCGTTCAATTTAAACTTTAAATTTTATAACCAATTTTAGTTCTTTCAACTTTGTTTTCGTGTTTTTCCATCATTTCGTCGAGGTAACTGAACAAAAGTTCTACATTTTTATCATTATTATCCAATCGCTTTTTGATTTCTTCAATATCAATTTTCGAAGTTAGATTATTTGATAAAAATTCTCTCATTTTAATAAATGCTTCAACAATTTTGATGCTAAACTCTATTGCTCGATCAGAACTTAACACATTCCCCAACATCATTGTTCCGTGTTCTGTAAAAACATAAGGTAATGTTGATGAGAATTTTAATTTATCTAAATGTTCAAAATTTGATAAAACCATTTCTTTTTCAATCTCCGTTAATTGGAACATAAAGTTACTAGGAAATCTTTTGATATTTCTTTTTACTTGTTCATTCAACCTTTTAGTTGTTACACCATATAATGTTGCTAAATCAGAATCAATCATCACTTTCTGATTTCTAATAAGTAAAATTTTACTCATTATAAATTCTTCAGTTATCATTAATTCTACACTCATAATTTAACTTTATATCTAGTCGCAATTTGCGACCACCTTTTTTAAAATTTTAATAATCATTTAAAACTTGCAGGTGGTCGCAATTTGCGACCGCATTAATTAACTGTAAATTAATATTTTAGGATGTCATTTAGTTTAGAATTTTAATAACTGGTCACAAATTGTGACCAGTTATATTAAAACCCAAAATAAGCAGCAATCTCACTTCTCAAAAGCACAATTCCAACAACAATAATATTTGCGATAGAAAGCGGAATCAAAATTCTCCAACCCAAATTCATCAGTTGGTCATATCGGAAACGTGGAATCGTCCAACGAACCCACATATAGAAAAATATGAATCCGCAAATCTTAACAAATAAAGCTACAATTCCAAGCACATTTCCAATGTTTATCCCCCAGTTTTCAACAATCCAACTCATTCCTGGATAATTATACCCACCAAAGAACAAAACTGCAAGTATTGCTGACGAAATAAACATATTTGCATATTCAGCAAACAAATAAAATCCCATTTTCATGGACGAATATTCGGTATGATACCCACCTATCAGTTCGGTTTCACATTCTGCCAAATCAAATGGCGTTCTGTTAGTTTCTGCAAAAGCGCAAATCAAGAAAATTAAAAATGATAACGGTTGATAAAAAACATTCCAATTCATTCCAGCTTGCTGCGCAGAAATTTCTCTTAAACTCAACGTTCCTGTCATCATCAAAAGAGCAATCATCGATAATCCCATGGCAACTTCATAACTTACCATTTGCGATGCTGCACGAACGGCTCCCATCAAAGAAAACTTATTGTTAGATGCCCATCCACCAATCATAATTCCATAAACGCCAACAGAAACTACTCCGAAAATGTATAATAATGCCACATCAATATCTGTAGCTTGTAACAAAATATCCTTCCCAAACAAATGCAATCTATCGCCCCACGGGATTACTGCACTTGTCATTAATGCTGTGGTCATTGCAATTGCAGGACCAACCATAAACAAAACTTTGTTTGGGGTGTTGGGTTCAAACTCTTCTTTTGCAAACAATTTCATACCATCAGCAAGTGGTTGTAACAATCCGCCCCAACCTGCGCGGTTTGGACCAACTCTATCCTGCAAAAAGGCTGCAACTTTACGTTCAGCCCAAGTAGAATACATTGCCATCAGCATCGTTATTGCAAATACTGCAAAAATAACAACACTTTTTTCTATTATAAATGCGGTTTCCATTTCTTAAGATTGTTTATTTTTAACTAATGGAATTGCTGCCATACTAATTTTATCTCTATCTTGTTCACGACCTTCAAGAATAAATTCTTCGGTTGCGATTTCGACCTTTTCTAATTTTTGAGTATAGTTATTTTGTGCAATAACAGAATCTTTTTCTACTTTTCTTGGTCCTTCGATAGTCCAATCGGCTACATTTTTATGGTCAAAACGACAACCGTTGCAAATAAATTCGTCTACTTCATGGTATTCGTCTTTTCTGCCTGTTATTCTTTGGATTTCGCCACCAAACATCCAAGCAGTCACTTTTCCTGAACATTTGTCGCAGTCTCTGTGTGCATTATATGGTTTATTGAACCAAACTCTTTGCTTGAATCTAAAAGTTTTATCTGTTAATGCGCCAACTGGGCAAACATCAATCATATTTCCAGAAAATTCGTTGTCTATTGCTTTGGATATCATTGTCGATATATTCGAATGATCGCCACGATCCATAACGCCGTGAACACGGTCATCGCATAATTGGTCGGCAACTTGCACGCAACGTTGACACAAAATACAACGGTTCATGTGCAACTGAATATTCGGACCAATATCTTCTGGTTCGAAAGTTCGTTTTTCTTCTATAAATCTCGATTGTGGATTGCCATGTTCGAAACTTAAATTCTGCAAATCGCATTCGCCTGCTTGGTCGCAAACTGGGCAATCTAAAGGATGGTTTATCAACAAAAATTCTGTTACCGATTTTCTGGCTTCTTGCACTCGTGCCGATGCTTTGCTGGCAATTTCCATTCCGTCTTGGCAACCTGTAACGCACGACGCCATTAGTTTTGGCATTGGTCGTGGATCGGCTTCGCTACCTTTGGTTACATCAACTAGGCAACAACGGCATTTGCCACCGCTTCCTTTTAATTTTGTGTAATAGCACATTGCTGGTGGCACGACATCACCACCAATCATTCTGGCTGCTTGCAAAATCGTGGTTCCCGCTTCGACTTCGATGCTTTGTCCGTCTATTGTTACTTTCATCTACCGATATTTAACTCCTACGGAGTAGTTTTTTATATTTTTTAAAATCCCAAGCCATTAAAAAAATGCGAAAATGTTTGTCGCCTAGCCCCAATTGCAATGGAAATCCTTTTCTTTTTTTCTTTAAAAAAGAAAAGATTGGAATGAAAAGCGGGAATTGCCTATATAGAAATGCCCGAATTTTCGCTCCTTATTATTATGCTAATTGTTTACCAATTAAATGTTTAACTTTCTCGAACGGTTCTGTTACGAAATGTTCTCTATTTTTTATTTTTTCTGGAAAACGAACGTGGTACTCGAACTCGTCACGGAAATGGCGAATTGCGGCTGCGACTGGCCAAGATGCGGCGTCACCGAGTGGGCAAATTGTGTTTCCCTCAATTTTAGATTGGATGTTCCAAAGCAAATCGATGTCTTCTTCGCGACCTAATCCGTTTTCGATTCGGTTTAATATTTTTTCTAACCAACCAGTTCCTTCACGGCATGGTGTGCATTGTCCGCAAGATTCGTGGTGGTAAAATCGGGCAAAATTCCATGTGTTTCTGACGATGCAAGCAGTGTCGTTATAAACGATAAATCCACCTGAACCTAGCATTGAACCTGTTGCGAATCCTCCATCTGAAAGACTTTCGTAGGTCATTAATCGGTCTTCGCCTGCCGCAGTTTTGTATATTAAATTGGCTGGTAAAACGGGAACGGAACTTCCGCCAGGAACAAACGCTTTTAGTGGACGGTCTGATGACATACCGCCAAGATATTCGTCAGAATTCATAAATTCGTAAACCGATAATCCTAAATCTATTTCGTAAACACCAGGATTTTTGATATGTCCAGAGGCAGAAATTAGTTTGGTTCCTGTTGAGCGGCCAATACCTATTTTGGCATATTCTGCTCCAGAATTATTGACAATCCAAGGCACTGCGGCAATAGTTTCAACATTGTTTACTACTGTTGGATTGCTCCAAAGTCCTGATACTGCTGGAAATGGCGGTTTTATTCTTGGGTTTCCTCGTTTCCCTTCAAGAGATTCGATTAATGCGGTTTCTTCGCCACAAATGTATGCTCCGCCACCAATTTGAACGTGAAGTTCGAGATCATATCCTGAATTGAGTATGTTTTTTCCTAACCAACCTGCATTTTTTGCTTCGGCAATAGCACGCTCAAGGATTTTGTAAATCCACATATATTCTCCACGTATATATATGTAAGATAAATTGGCTCCAAGTGCATAACTTGAGGTTATCATTCCTTCTATTAAAAGGTGCGGAAGGAACTCCATTAAATAACGATCTTTGAAAGTTCCTGGTTCTGACTCATCGGCATTGCAAACCAAATGTCTTGGTTTTCCTGATTTTTTGTCGATGAAACTCCACTTCATTCCTGCTGGAAATCCTGCGCCACCGCGACCTCGAAGTCCAGAAGTTTTTACTTCTTCGACAACTTCGTCTGGTGTTAATGTTTTTATGGCTTTTTCTACAGATGCATATCCGCCTTCACGACGATAAACTTCATAGGTTTTTATGCCTGGAACATTGATTTTGTCTAATAATATTTTTTGTGACATATTTTTAATTCAATGGTTCAATTTTATTAAATGATTTATTATCGTCGTCAGAAAGTAAACCCCAATTTTTAATTAATTCATCTTGATGCAATAAAGCCCA
>JANOPO010000016.1:0-58607 GCA_031422015.1 Flavobacterium sp.
ACCAAAAGCTGCCGTTTTCCCTGTCCCTGTCTGAGCCAACGCAACTAAATCAATGTCTTTTTCCAATAGCATCGGAATCGCTTTTTCTTGCACTTCGGTCGGATTCTCAAATCCTAGATCGATAATCGCACGTTGTAGCGACTCACTCAATCCTAATTGTTCAAATTTGTTCATTATTTATTTTTAAATTTGGTGCAAAAGTACAGCAAATAAACGAGATAAACTAATGATAAAATGAGAAATAATATTTTATTAATAATTGAAAATCAATTAGTTAGTTTTTTAGGAAATCAATCAACAGTTGCGTTGCCTTGCCGCGATGGCTTATAATATTCTTTTCAGCTAACGAAATCTCCGCAAAAGTATGTTGATAACCTTCGGGTTGAAAGATCGGATCGTAGCCAAAACCGCCACTACCCGATTTTTGTTTTGTTATTTCTCCTTTTGCAAGACCTGTAAATAAATGTTGTTTGCCGTTTAAATTCAAACAAATAACCGTTTTGAAACGAGCGCTTCTGTTGGGTTTGTCTTCAAGGTTTGACAATAATTTAGTCATATTGTCATCAGCATTTCGTTGTTCGCCAGCATAACGAGCTGAGAAAACACCAGGTTCGCTATTCAAAGCTTCTACTTCAAGTCCCGTATCGTCAGCAAAACAATCATACCCGTACTTTTCTAGAACATAATTGGCTTTCTGTATTGCATTTCCTTCGATAGTATCACAAGTTTCAGGAATATCTTCGTGACAACCAATGCTTTCTAGACTAATTATTTCTATACCTTTTGGCAGCATGCTTTGAATTTCGAATATTTTATTGGGATTGTTAGTTGCAAAAACAATTTTCATCAGAAGTTAAATTTTCTTATTTTAGCAAAGTTATGTTTTAAAATTTGAAACCAAAAGTACTTATTTATCGTAATTATATGTAATGGTAAAAAAAATAATTTTTTATATGTTGTTTCTTGCAACATCATTTTTATGGTCACAAAATGTATACGATTGCGCAACACTAACAAACGAGCAATCGTTGCATAAATATGCTTCGTATATTGATACTGCTGAGAATAGCTATACGATTAATCAGATAATACAATCATTTGAGAAACTAAATCCAAAAAAATTAGATACCGAAAATGATGACTTGAGTTTTACAAACCACTATTTTTGGGTAAAATTTGAGATAGAAAATACAACTGCTAGCAACAAAACTTTTTATATTGAAACCGCCAGACCAATTACTGATATTGCAAATTTATATCTTGTAAACCAGAAAAATGGAATTATCCAAAAGCAAAAAAACGGCGATGTATTGCCTTATGACGAAAAATCATTTTATGATCGAAAGATACTTTTCGAAATACATTTAGCATCAAAA
This sequence comes from Flavobacterium sp., assembly GCA_031422015.1. Taxonomy (GTDB): domain Bacteria; phylum Bacteroidota; class Bacteroidia; order Flavobacteriales; family Flavobacteriaceae; genus Flavobacterium. The sequence continues at coordinate 1,377 of JANOPO010000016.1, forward strand.
ACTAAATGCATTTGTTTTTTACAATTAAAGAGTGATGGTGAAGTACTAAAAATTCCGTTGATGGCTCGTACAGCGCAAAACCTGATGCAACTTACTTCAAAAGAGCAACTTTTATTTGGAATTTTTTATGGGATTCTAGCTATTGCAGCAATCATTTATCTATTTTTTTATGTTGCTTTGCGTGAACAAACACTTTTGCTTTACAGTCTTTACGCCTTATTTATCGGGGCAATGCAATTTGCACTAGATGGCTATTTTCATCAATATATTTCGCCAAATGGCAACTGGCTTTCGCAACATGCAGTATTGATTTTTGCTTTAATTGCAACATTTTTGCTAGGCAAGTATTGCGAAGTTTTTTTAAAAGTAAAAACCTATTTACCAATCGTTTACAAACTATTTTTAATAGTTTATGTACTTACAGGTATATTGCTATTAATGTATATTTTTGTACCAAAAGCTGGTCTTTATTGCTATCCAACCGCAAACGTTTTGGGATTGTGTATGTTACTTTTGATAATTATATCAATAATAACGTTATATGCCCAAAAAGTAAAAATTGATGTTTTTTTTAGTGTTGGTATATTATTTTTAATTCTTGGTTTTATAATTTTTATATTAAATAATTTTGGCCAAGTTTCTAATACTTTTTTTACCCAAAACAGTTCGAAATTTGGCACAGGATTCGAAATTATTTTCTTGTCACTGTCAATGTCAAATTTTATTCGAAATCTAAAAAATGAGAAGAATGAGTTAGTAAAATCAGAATTAGTAAAATCGCTTGAAATTATTGAATTAAAATCATATTTTTTATCAAATATTAGTCATGAATTGCGAACGCCCTTGAATGCTGTTATCAATTTAAACGAGGAAAGTTCAAAAATTACAGACAATCAGAAAATTGAAAAAAATTGCGAAATTATCAATTACTCGTCACTTGGTTTGTTAGGTTCAGTAAATGATATTTTAGATTTCTCTAAAATTCAGAAAAATCAATTAATTCTTACAGACAAACCATTTGATGTTGCAGATTTATTCCAGAAATTAGTACCTACGCTGAGTACACAAGCACAAGACAAAAAATTAAAATTTGACTTTGAACTAAACAATCATATTCAAAATCTTGTAGTTGGCGACGAAATGCGGTTGCAACAAATTTTTACTAATATAATAAATAATTCCTTAAAATTTACTACTTCTGGATTTATAAATTGCAAAATTAATCTTGACAAAACTACAGATTCTGAAATACAAGTTTCGATAAAAATCGTTGATTCGGGAATAGGAATTGAGGCTGAAAAAAAATTACAAATTTTCGATTCATTTTCTCAAAATAATATTAGTAACAAGCGAAAATTTGGTGGTTTAGGACTTGGCTTATACATCGTTAAAACTCTTGTAGATATGCAACAAGGAGTTTTGGAAATGGAAAGCGAAGTTGGAGTTGGAACTACTTTTACAGTAAGGTTAACTTATAAAATAGGAGCGCCATTAAGTAGCCGTATGAATTTGCAAACAGATGTTGATTTAAAAAATGCAAAAATTTTGTACGTTGAAGACAATAAAATGAACCAGATGGTTTTGAAAATGTTCGAAAAAAAATGGCAAAATGTTACCATTGATTATGTTGAAAATGGATTAGAATGTTTGTCAATATTAGAAAAAAACAAGTACGATATTATTTTGATGGATTTGCAAATGCCAATTATGGATGGTTATGAGGCAACGCAAGAAATCAGGGCAGGTAATTCGGGTATAAATAAAAAAGATATTCCAATAATTGCAATCACTGCAGACGTTATGGAAGCCACAAAACAAACAGTTTTTGAAATTGGAATGAATGCCTATTTGACCAAACCCATAAACAAAGAACTTCTTTTTGAATCGATTAGCTCCCTTATTTTAAAATAATAATTGTTTTAGATAAAATTATTTAAACGAAAAATATTTACTTTTATTTTTTTAGTTTTTGATTTTCTATAGATGTAAAAGATTATAAAAGTACTTGATTATATTTACTGAAAATACAAAAAACACAAATTTCAATTAAAACACTTTTGATAAGTACAATAAAATAAATTTGAAAGGAATTCTTTTACAATTGCTCAATAAAAAAGCCAAATTTTATTCGGTCGCCATAATAAAAATCTACATTGCCATTACCAAAAGTAACACCTCTCAAAAAAATAGTATGTTTGACAGATGCAGATGTCTCGGTTGTAGTTTCTACTTCAACTATGCCATTTGTAGCACCACTGCTTACATTTGCAGTCCATGTTTCTAAAGTTGCTGGTCTGGTATTTGGCAAAGGAATACAAAAATCTGATAGCGCTATTAAACCACTAAAAAAATTGTACGTGAGTGTATTTTCTACCGTTATTGGTTTTGATTTTGGTGCGTTCGGCAGCGTTGTTGCTGGAGTAAATAAAGCAGCATAAGAGGTTGGGGCGAGTTTGAGACGCATGGATTCACTACCGCTTTTTGCTACTAACGTATTGTCTGTTGGACAAGTACTTTTGAAAACTAATGAATTTTCTTGAAAACCAAACGGAAGATTAGTAGTTACATTAGTATCATAAACACCAAATGTTCTACCAAAATTATCCAACTGCGTTGCACCATCAGGTTTAAGCCACGTTATGTTTTTCAGTGTAATAACATGTCTGTAACCTAATATAGTTGTCGCATTTGTAGTTGTATTTGGCTCCGATTTTCGGACGGTAGTTACAATCTCAATTACTCCTGCCTGAGCAATCCACTCTTCTTTAACTGTCGGATTAATATCAAAAGTGGTCCCACACACATTTGACGCTTTGACGGTGCCATTATATGTTCTAAAAAGTAATTTATTAGTTGTTGGACTAATATTAATTGGTGTTTTATTCGCTTCTTTATTCTCGAAAGCTGTCGATAGATCTGCTATCTCTAAAAGTAAAGCTTGATCATCTTTAATTTTATACAAAATAGTATTAAAATTGCACTTAACGATTAGCGCATCATCCAGCCGAATAGCATCAGTAACGCTAATATCACCATCATCACAACCAAAAAAGAATAAAACTGTACTAAATAAAATTAAGAATCTCTTCATATCAAAAAAAAATTGTTAAGCAAAAATAGTATAATATTTATCAATAGACAACCAATTTGTATATCGTTAACAGAACATTTTTTGTAACTTTGCCCCTATGCAAAAAATATATTTTGATAATGCTGCAACAACACCAATTCGCCCTGAGGTAATTGACGAAATGGTACGTGTTTTGCAAAATGACTTTGGCAATCCATCATCTTCGCATAGTTTTGGTCGAGGCGCAAAAAATATTTTAGAGCTTTCTCGAAAGCAAATTGCAAAAAGTATACAGGCAAGCAGTCAAGAAATAATATTTACTTCCTGCGGCACGGAGGCCAACAATTGGATTTTAAACAGTGCGATCGAAGATTTAAAAGTAGAAAGAATCATTACCTCAAAAGTCGAGCATCATGCCGTTTTGCAGGTTATCGAAGAGTTACAAGTAAAAAAATCAATTGTTGTAGACTATGTCAATATAACTTCTGATGGCGAGGTTGATCTGAGTAATTTGGTAACTTTATTAGCATCTGATAAAAAAACATTAGTATCATTGATGCATATCAATAATGAAACAGGAGTAGAATTAGATTTAGAAAAAGTAGCGCGATTATGCAAACAACATAATGCATTATTTCATTCAGATACCGTACAATCGATAGGTAAGGTTAGAATTGATTTGCAGAAAACGTCAATTGACTTTTTGGTAGCTAGCGCACATAAATTTCACGGGCCAAAAGGAGTTGGATTTGCATTTGTAAGAAAAGGGCGCGGATTAAAACCTTTTTTATTTGGTGGCGAACAAGAAAAAGGATTGCGTGCAGGAACCGAAGCACTGCACCAAATTGCTGGTATGAGCAAGGCTCTGCAACTCGCTGATATGCATTTAACACAAGAAAGTCAATACATAGTAGACTTAAAAAACTATTGCATTAGTAACTTACAAGCACTTTTTCCAGACCTAAAAATAAACGGAAAAAAAACCTTTTATACCATACTTAATGTTTTATTGCCGCTTGCCGCAGACAAGACCGCTTTGTTATTATTTAATTTGGATATGAAAGGTATTGCAGTATCTCGCGGTAGCGCCTGCCAATCTGGAAGCTCGAAGCCGTCTCATGTATTAGCCGAAATATTGTCTGCCGAAGATATGATAAAGCCAAGCTTACGCATCTCATTTAGTCATTATAACACCAAGTCTGAAATTGATGTTTTAATCGAAGTATTAAAAAATTTGAAATAAAAAGTTTTAAAATTTTTCAATTTAAACTTTAAGACTTTTATAATACATACTTATTACTACTTTGAATTTTGATCTTTAAAAAAACTTTCTGCCAAGTATTTTTTCCAAATGAACAAAATTAGTAAGGCACCTAGAACTGCAAAAACGAGACCCATTCCAAAAACATTTGTACCGCTAGCACTCTCAAAGCCTAAAAGATTACCAACAAATCCGCCAATAATCGAACCGCCAATACCAACTCCAGCGGTTACCAAATAGCCACCAGGCTCTTTACCAGGCATAATTAATTTTGCAATTCCGCCTGCTACAAGTCCAAAAATTGCCCACCATACAATTGACATCATAATTTCTATTTTAAAAGTTACTAAATCAAAATTAAACAAAAAAATGACTTGTCAAAATTTAAATTAAGAGTTGTTTATTTCTTAAAATAGTAAAATACTGTATATTTGATAAAAATTTCAAATATTGCTTATGATTGCTACTGATACTAAAACCGATTTAGAAACCTATTTCGAACAATTTCGTAAAAATATTATCGGTATAAATCAACAATTTGAATCTCCTTTTGGGACAAAAAAGATAATATATACCGATTGGACAGCAAGTGGGAGATTGTACCGCCCAATAGAAGAAAAATTAATAAACGATTTTGGCCCTTTTGTTGCCAATACACACACCGAAACTTCAGTTACTGGTACTGCAATGACACTGGCGTATCATCATGCTCGAAATATTATTAAAAAACACGTAAACGCAAGTAATGCCGATGTTTTGATAACAGATGGAACTGGTATGACAGGCGTGGTAAACAAATTTCAACGAATATTGGGATTAAAAATTCCAGAAAATCTAAAAGAATACACCAATATTCCTGCAGAGATGAAGCCGGTAGTTTTTATTTCACATATGGAGCACCACTCTAACCAAACCTCTTGGCTAGAAACAATTGCAGATGTCGAGATAATTCCGGGTTGCGAAAAAGGATTGTTCTCTATAGAAAATCTCGAAATATTGCTCGAAAAATATAAAAATCGTTCAATAAAAATAGCTTCTATTACTTCATGTTCAAATGTTACAGGTATTAAAACTCCCTATCACGAAGTTGCAAATTTAATGCACAAAAATAATGGTTTATGCTTTGTTGATTTTGCTTGTTCTGGACCCTACGTTAGTATTGATATGCATCCTGAAGACCAAAATTCGTATTTAGACGCAATATTTGTATCGCCACACAAGTTCTTAGGAGGCCCAGGAACATCTGGTATATTGATTTTTAATAAAAAATTATATAAAAACATGGTTCCGGACAACCCTGGAGGTGGCACTGTAAGTTGGACAAATCCTTGGGGTGAACACAAGTATATTGATAATATTGAGGACCGAGAAGATGGAGGAACACCTGGCTTTTTGCAAGTCATTAAATCGGCTTTGGCAATACAGCTAAAAGAAAAAATGGGTGTTATTAATATTTTGAAACGCGAACAGGAACTTATTAACTATGTTTTTACAAAATTAGGACCAATTGCTACTATACATATCCTTGCAGAAGAACATCAAAATCGATTGGGAGTAATTTCTTTTTATATCGACAATCTGCACTTCAACTTAGGAGTTAAATTACTAAATGACAGATTCGGAATTCAGACTCGTGGCGGTTGTAGTTGCGCTGGCACATATGGTCATATTTTATTAAATGTTAATCAAGAAACGTCACATAATTTGGTTTGCCAAATCGACTCTGGAGATCTAATTCAAAAACCAGGTTGGATAAGAATGTCTATTCATCCGACCACTACAAATGAAGAAATAGAAATGGTTTGTGATAGCATAATTGCGCTTTCAGAAAAACATAATTTATGGGCGGAAGACTATGATTACAATAAAACGACCAACGAGTTTTGTCATAAATCAGCAAAGTTTTTAGAGAAAGAAATGGTTAACGGCTGGTTTTCCTGAGATAAACCAAACGATATCAATCGCGATTATTTATACAATAAGGTGTCAAACTCTACATAAAGTTGAGTACCGCCATTTTCATCTATCGGAATCCATTTGTAGGTAATAACCGCATACGAATTTTCACCATCAATTTTGACCCAATCATCAATTCCAATCGCAGCGTTTTTTATATCAGCAGCAGCAGTAAATCCAGAACGAGAATTATAACTTCTACCTTTAACTAATAACTTACATTTATTTGTTTGCAAATCTTCTTCTACCTGCGCTTTAGATATTGACTTTGCTACTGTACTTTTAGACAGCAAAGTAGTAACTTCAGAAGGAAGCAGGGATACACCACACGAAATCACAAAGGATAAAACAAAAACCAATAATGACAATTTTAAATAATTTTGCATAAAAAAAAATTAATTTATTAACTTTAAATCTCAAATCTACATTCCAAAATCTACATGCTGCATTCTTCATTCTGCAAACTAGGTCCTCCTATGCTTCCATCGCTTGTGCGACCACAAATAATATTCTGGGGCTTCATGTATTTGCGCCTCAACTTTGCGGATAAAGGTTTCCGAAATTTTATAATCTGCTACTTCTTGCACGTTATCACTTAATAACTCAATAGTGGCTTCATAGTAACCTCGTTTAACACGAACACTTTTCAGGAAAGCCACATGCAAATCATATTTTTTGGCAAGTACCTCGGCGCCAATATGAATCGGAGTTTTAATGCCCATAAAAGTATTCCAGTAGGTTTTATCTGTAATTCGAGGTGTTTGGTCGCTAGCAAAACCATATAAAGCCAAAACGCCGTTTTTGTGATTTTCTTCAATACAATTTTTGGTATTTTTGGTTGTTACCAAAGTAGCTTTAAATCGACCACGAATATCACGAACTAATTTATCAAAATAAGGATTAGCAATTTTTTTATAAATACCAATACCCCTAAAAGTTATATAACGATTTATGGATATCGCCCATTCATAACTCGCATAATGTGCACACATTAATGCTATACTTTTACCTTTTTTTTCGATCTCGAGATACTCATCAATATTGGTAACAACATAACGTTTGGAAATTTCCGCCTGAGAAATCGTCATTGTTTTGATCATTTCAATAAACATATCGCACATGTAGCGATACGATTTTTTTTCTATCGCTAGTCGCTCTTCTATAGTTTTATTTGGAAAAGCAAGTGCCAAGTTCTCTCGTACAGTTACTTTACGATATCCAATACTATGATAAACAAGCTGATAAATGATATCAGAAAAAAAATATAAAACTCGAAATGGCAACATTGAAATACACCAAAGAATGGGGTAAATAATTATATAAACTAGTAACTGCATCAAAAAAATTTCTGTAAATATACTACTAAATGGCAATTTAGAGATTCATTTTTATAAAATCTAAAAAAACTATTTCTATATTTACAACATAAATAAAAATCAATGAGTACAATTCTAATCCTACTAATTGCGGCAAACTGCATAGTAAGTTTTAAAGCCTTTTCCGATACAGCATTTTTTAGAAAATACGAATTTCATATCGGTAGTATTAGAGCAGGCGAGCAAATTAGAATGGTAACATCCGCATTTCTTCATGGAGATATTGGTCATTTATTTTTTAATATGTTTACTTTATACATGTTTGCCCCGGTGGTCATAAGTAGTTTCGGAGAAATTTCGTTTCTCATCGTATATTTAGGCAGTTTAATTTTTGGTAGTTTACTAACCTTGTATTTGCACAAAAACGACTACAATTATCGAGCAATTGGAGCTTCAGGTGCTGTAACAGGTGTGCTATATTCAGCAATATTGTTTCAACCCGATATGAGTTTATACTTATTTTTTATTCCAATACCAATTCCTGCCTATATATTTGGTATTGGCTATTTACTGTATTCCATTTACGGCATGAAAGCCAAAAACGACAATATAGGACATACCGCACATTTTGGAGGTGCAATAGGTGGTTATGCCATCACATTAGCTAAAGAGCCACATATGTTTACAGACAATCTCAATATGGTTTTGTTACTCGCAATACCAATTTTAATATTATTTGTAATGACCAAAATGGGGAAGCTATAATTTTCTTGGGTGTTTCCCTTCGGGTCGGGTTATACGTTTCAATCTCCCGAAAAAAATCGGGAGGATTTCCTCTTCTACCCCTAACACGGGCACAAAATTAAATTGGCATGTATTTTGAAACAACATAAATTTAAACTCAAACAGTCATGAAAAAAGCATTTCTAATTCTAATCACATTTTATTCAATTATGATGGACGCACAAGACCACAAACCACAAGTTCCGCAAGTTACTGTTTCTGGCGAAGGCAAAGTAAAAATCACACCAGATCAAGCATATATAACTGTTTCTATAGATACAAAAGGCACAAAAGCAATAGACGTAAAAAAAGAAAACGATATTGCTGTCGAAAAAGTTTTACAGTTTATCAAGAAAATGAAACTTCCAAAAGAAGATGTAATCACAGAGCGAGTTGCCCTTAATCCAAATTACGATTACGAAAAAAAGAAACACAATTACATGGCCAATCAAACCATAATAATAAAGCTAAAAGATTTATTAAAGTACGATGAACTATTAGAAGGATTAATAGATAGTGGTGTAAACCGTATTGATAATGTTGAATTCAAATCGTCAAAATTAGAAACCTTACAATCCGAAGCACGAAAACTAGCCATGAAAGATGCCAAGCTCAAAGCCGAAGATTATGTTTCAGTTCTTGGTCAAAAAATAGGAAAAGCCTTATTGATAAATGACAACTCACAAGCTTACTATCCGCAACCAATGTATAAAGGCAATATGATGGCAATGGCAGCCGATGGTGAAAGTGCACCAAGACAAACTTTGGCAATTGGCGAAATAGAAATTACAGCTAATGTAACCGTAAGTTTTATTTTGGACTAAATTATATATTTTTATAATAAAAAAGTATTAAAACCAAACTCAATACTTTTTTTGTTACTATAAATTAAAAACATTCTATTGCCCAACCAAAAAACCCTAAATAAGTAAATAATCGGGTTTTTAAATTATAATCTAGTCTTTAATTTTTTTGATTCACTCAAAATTTGCTCAGAAACTACCTTTGTAGCCATTGGCGAATTGGATTGTTCGTCTGAAAAATTTAAGTATTTCCATAATTTTTTGGTGTGCTCATCTTTAATTGCTAGTAAATAAGCTTTTCCTTTCATCCTGATTTTTTTGGCTTCTAATTTTTCGATTAGATATCCATCTATAGGTGCCATCGTAAAAAGTTGCACCATAGCGTCGTCCAGAAATTCGAGAATCATACTACTGTCATAACTTGCCATACGAAGTTCGGCTTCTTTAAGTTTTGAAATTGTAGTCATTTTTAGTTGAATTGGATTTTCTTCAAAAATGGTTTTTATACCCATTCCTGCTAACATTCCGCCAGCCAATTGAGTAAGTCCTTCTTTACCGAAAAGAGCTACAAATGGCGGATAAGTCATGTCGATAACTTTATCAATTTGATTTTTTTTGGTATATGAAATCATCGATTCGAAATCCTTTTGTATAACTTCGTTTTCTGTTTGTGCAAATAGAAATGTTGAAATATAAAATGTCAACAAATAAATAATATTGTTCATATTTCAATCTTTAAATATATATATATATATTGAAATTTAAGTCGTTACTGTTTTTGGCCTAAAAACAAAATACAACCCAACCAAAACCATCGGAATGCTCAACCATTGTCCAGTAGATAATGATACAATATCGGTGAGCGAAGATTCGAATCCGCCTTGACTTTCCTTCAAAAATTCTACAAAAAACCGAACCGTAAAGAGCAAAACTAAAAACGAGCCGAAAAGCAATCCTAGTTTCTTGCGAGCATCGGTTTTCCAGTACATAAAAAACAAAGTTGCAAAAACAAAAATATAGAAAAACGCTTCGTACAATTGTGTAGGATGCCTTGCAGGAACTTCTGCCAATAGCGCTGCATATTTAGGGTCGCTTACAACCGCAGCATACGCATCGTTAACTTCTTGAAGTTGCGTTTCTCTGAGTATTTTGTTGGTAGTAAATTGATCTCTAACAAAGCGTATTCCAAATGCAGATTTGGTTTCGTAACCAATAATTTCGGAGTTAAAAAAGTTTCCTAATCGCACAAAAACGGCACCAGACGCTACTGGAATTACAATTCTATCTAAAGTCCAGAGCATTGGACGAAACATAATTTTTTTACTAAAAAAATACATAGCTCCAACTATCGCTATCGCGGCTCCATGACTTGCTAATCCTGTAAATCCAGTAAATTGGAACTCTGGCTCAAAACGAAAAGGCAACAAAATTTCAGCAAGATGATTACGGAAATACTCCCAATCATAAAAAAACACATGACCTAATCGAGCGCCTAAAAGTGTAGCCAGAAAGGTCCACATAAACAAAGAGTCTAGTTTTTCTTGCGATTCGTTTTCGCGATCAAATATTTTCTTGGTAATATACCAACCTAAACCAAATGCAACGACAAACATCAAGCTATAAAATCGAATTGTTATCGGTCCAAGATGGATACCTTCTGATGGATTCCAGATCATTTTTTTGTTTTTTCAGTTAGTGATAAAGCTTGTAAAAAATCTTCTTTTGCGTAAGGAATTTTTAATTTTATAAATTCTGCTCTCGATAATATATATTTAAACTTAATAGTTTTGTCATTATAAATAAAAACAATATTAAAAGATGTTGTATTGTAAAACTCGATAATTTCTTTTGTTTCGTTTGTATTATGAAGCAATTTGAAGGTATCAAACATCATTTTTCCAGTAACCGTTTTTTGATTTAATTCTATTTCTTCGTTGTATTTTTCGTCATTTTTGCTTGAACTAAAAACATCAACCTTAAATGTTAATACAACTCGCAAATCTTTCTCCTTTTCGCTTTCATTAGATCGCACAAAACGTTTCAAATTCGAAATTAGATTTGAACGAATAGATTTATTAGTTTGATCAATTAACAGCAATCTTTTATTTGCGCTAAACTCGTCATTTGTCATATCAATTTTTAATGGAAGATAAGGTTCAAATAGCTTAGAAAACTTAAAATTATTAGCAGATAGCACTATATTTCCGGTTTTAAGAAGAATGTTTTTGCCAATAATTAATGGTACAATTTGGTCTTTTACAACAATAGCATCTACGTTTGTTAGTAATAAACTTCCAATTTTTATTTGTTGCAAATTAATTCTTAATCCAGTGGTCACACCATTATTTTTGAGATCGTATACTATTGGCATTCGTAAATCACCTTGATTAAGAGCACTATTTTTGAAAAGTGCAAATGCCTCAATTTCAGAAATTCTAACTCCATTTGAAAGCGTATCGATCTCAAATTTCATAGCATTTTTGTTAACATCACATGGAGCGATACGTATTTGTTCAATTTTAATGCTGTCATTTATTTTTTGAGACGCATCATTATTGACTTGAGCGCTTATAATACAGAAAAAAAACAAAGCAATTACAGACAAAAAATTTTTCATGATTTATTAATTTTAGTCAAAATAACTATTTAAAAAAAGTGTTGTAATTATAGTATTATTTATAAATTTAAATTGCGTTAACAATAGCAGCAAAATCTTCTGCTTTGAGAGCGGCACCTCCTATTAAACCGCCATCTACATCGATTTTACTGAAAATTTCTTTTGCATTATCTGGCTTGACGCTGCCGCCATATAAAATTGGTACAGCGTCGGCGGTTTCACTTCCAAAGGATTTTCGAACGGTTTCTCTAATAAAAGCGTGCATTTCCTGAGCTTGATCAGGACTTGCAGTTTCTCCAGTACCTATTGCCCAAACAGGTTCGTATGCCAGTATGATATTGCCCCAACTTGATTTGTCAATGTGAAATAATCCGTCACGAAGTTGGTTTTCAACAACATTAAAATGTTGATTATCTTTACGGTCTTTCAATTCTTCACCAAAGCAAAATATAATTCGCATAGTATGTTTTAATGCCGTATCCACTTTATATGCTATAATTGAGTCAGTCTCCTTAAAAATAGCACGTCGCTCAGAATGTCCTAAAATAACTATACCTACGCCGATACTTTTTAACATATCGGCAGAGATTTCACCTGTATATGCGCCACTTTCTGCTTGGTGCATGTTTTGGGCAGCAACCTGAATATTTGTAAACTCTAAATGATCTACAGCTGAGACCAAGTTGATAAAAGTGGGGGCCACAATTAGCTGCACATCTTTATCGATATGTAATTTATCGATAAGATCGTTTAATAAATCTTCTGTTTCTTCAGCATTTTTATTCATTTTCCAATTGCCTGCAACAATTTTTTGTCTCATTATTTCAAAGTTTTTAAAGTAGTATTAAGTAGCTCAAAATCGGTTTCTATAGCTCGATACGTAATAATTTGCTGATTTTTATCAATAATTATATATCTTGGTATCCAATCTAAATCAATTGATTTTCCAAATTTACCTTTCATCATATCCAAATCATTTGCCCAATAATGCAAACCTTTAATTTCATGTTTTTGAATTCCTTCTAGCCATTTATCCATTTTTTTATCCATTGAAATAAATAAATATTCAACGTTTGGATTGTTAGCTTGTAACTCTTTTAATTTCGGCATTGCTTTAACACAATCGCCACACCACGAGGCCCAAACCTCAATGACTATCGTTTTTCCTTTAGATTTATTTAAAATTTCTTGAAAAACCTCTTCTTTACCATCAGTGTTAACCAAATTAATTTTTAAAGTTTCATCAGAAAACTGTTTTTGAGCACATGAACTTACTATTAAACTCATACTAATTAAAAATATTTGAATTATTTTTTTCATTTGATTTAGATTTATTTGATTTACAAAAATACTCTTTAATTGATTTAATTAGCTAATACTATCAATTAAATCAATAATTAATCAAAAATATAAAATCGTCTTCTGTCAAAATTTTAATTCCTAATTGTTTTGCCTTTTCCAGTTTTGCTGGCCCCATATTGTCGCCCGCAATAACATAATCTGTTTTGGTTGAAATAGAGCTTCCATTTTTTCCTCCATTTTCTTCAATGATTTTTTTGAGATCGTCACGCGAAAATTTTGTAAAAACTCCCGACACCACAATAGTTTTTCCAAGTAATTTTTCGGTTGCATTTGGGTTAAACGTTTCAATAATTGCAAACTGTACTCCTACCGATTTTAACCGTTCGATACTTTTCTTATTTTCTTCATTCTGAAAAAACTCGACCACACTTTGTGCTGTTTTTGCCCCAATATCCTCAACCAAAGTCAATTCTTCGAAAGTTGCAAGGCTCAATGCGCCAATATTTTTATAATGTTTTGCCAACTTTTTAGCGCCCGTTTCTCCAACAAATCGAATTCCAATAGCATACAGAACTTTATCGAAAGGAATATTTTTCGAATTTTCGACACCATTCACAATGTTTTCAGCGCTTTTTTGCGCCATTCTTTCTAATGGTAGCAATTGCTCAACTTTCAAATCATACAAATCGGCATAATTTTTCACCAAACCATTGTTGAACAATAATGCTACAGTTTCGCCTCCTAATCCTTCGATATCCATTGCTTTTCGCGAAATATAATGCTGAATCCGACCTATAATTTGTGGCGGACAACCATAAAAATTCGGACAATAGTGATTGGCTTCGCCGTCGGTACGCACCAATTCGGTTTGACATTCTGGACAATGCGAAAGATATACTACAGATTCAGAATTAGGATTTCTTTTTTCTAAATCGACTGCAATAATTTTTGGGATAATTTCGCCACCTTTTTCAACAAAAACTGTATCGCCAATTCGAATATCTAACTTTTCGATTTGGTCGGCATTGTGCAACGAGGCACGTTTTACAATCGTTCCAGCTAACTGTATGGGTTCTAAATTGGCAACTGGTGTTATCGAGCCAGTGCGTCCAACTTGATACGAAATAGAATTTAATCTAGTAAAAACTTGCTCCGATTTGAATTTATATGCCATTGCCCAACGAGGCGACTTGGAAGTGTAACCCAATTCGTCTTGTTGTTGCATAGCGTTTACTTTTATAACAACGCCATCTGTTTCGTATGGTAAATCGTGTCGTTTTTCGTCCCAATAATCAATAAAGTCAAAAACTTCTGAAATGTTTTTCGCCAATTTCGATTCGTTCGGAACTTTAAAACCCCAAGTTCGAGCAGCTTGCAAACTTTCGAATTGGGTGTTGATATTGAGGTTGTTTCCAATTAAAAAATACAATAAACATTCTAATGGACGTTTGGCAACTTCGGCACTTTCTTTTAGTTTTAAACTTCCAGAAGCCGTATTTCTTGGGTTAGAATACGGTGTTTCTCCAATTTCAATTAATTCCTGATTCATTTTTTCGAAACCAGCAAATGGTAAAATAATTTCGCCACGAATGTCAAATCGATCTGGAAAAGTTCCTTTTAGTTGTAGCGGAATAGATTTAATAGTTTTGATATTGTTGGTAACATCGTCGCCTTGAAAACCGTCTCCACGAGTTACGGAACGGATTAATTTTCCGTTTTCGTAAGTAATCGAAATCGATGCGCCGTCATATTTGAGCTCGCAAGTATATTCCAATGAAACATCGCCCAAAACTTTCTGGATGCGCATTTCCCAATCCAATAAATCTTCTTTTGAATACGAATTTTCTAACGAATACATCCGATAGTCATGCTTTACAGTAGCAAAACTTTTAGTTGTCGTACCACCAACGCGTTGAGTTGGCGAATTTTCGTCAAAAAATTCTGGATTTTTATCTTCGAGTTCCTGAAGTTGCTTTAACTTTTGATCAAACTCAAAATCAGAGATCGTCGCATTATCAAGCACATAATAGTTGTGATTGTGCAGGTTGAGTTCATCTCGAAGTGAAAATATCGTATTTTGAATAGCCATAAAGTAAAAAATATTGAAGTTCAAAATTACGATTTTTTACGAAGTCATTATAGTATTTATTTGTTTAAATAACTGTCCGCCGCTCAAAAAAGAACCTTGTTGAATGAGTTCGAAAATAGAAATATTTCGTTCTGCAGTAAATTGTTTCTTACCCACTTTCATTTCGATAGTATCCGTAAACATATTATCGCTTAGCCATTGCAAACCTTCTTTGGTTAGAAAATTAGTTTCAGGAACTAGCGATTTTAAAACGATAGATTGTACTTCTTTTTCAAAACATTGAAACAGAAAAATATGATTTTTAGAAAAATGTTCCAAATATTCAGCTCGTGTCAAAACACCATCCCAAATCAAATCTGAAAAAACATCCAATTCTTGCTCGGCAACTTCGGGTTTTTCGAGTTTTAATTTGTCCCATTCTGCTTTGTCAATAGTTTGTGTTGCCAGAAAATTGATAAATTCGGGATGCAATTCGTCAAATTGTTCTTTGGTAAGTCTAGCGTATTTCATATAAGTTGGGAGTTGGGAATTGGGAGTCAGAAAAAATAAAAAAAATCCCAATCTCAAAAGAGTTGGGATTTTCCTATAAATAATTTAAAAATTATGCTTGTTCAGCTACAATTTCATAATCTAATTCTACAATTACATCACGGTGCAAACGCACAGAAGCATTGTATTTTCCTGTTCTTTTGACAATGCCAGAAGTAATGAATTTTCTGTCGATAGTTTGTCCACTTTTGGCCAATGCTTCTGCGATATCACTATTTGTGATAGATCCGAATAATTTTTCGCCACCAGCTTTTGCAACAATCTTGATTTCTATTGCTTTGATTGCATCAGCTATTGCTCTTGCGTCTGCAACAACCTTCGCTTCTTTATGCGCTCTTTGTTTAAGATTTTCAGCTAATACTTTTTTAGCAGAAGAAGTTGCCATGTGAGCAAATCCTTGTGGGATCAAAAAGTTACGACCGTAACCAGCTTTAACGTTAACTAAATCGTCTTTAAATCCTAAATTTTGAACGTCTTGTTTTAATATCAATTCCATGTTGTTGTCCTTGTTATAAAGTTAGCCCGCCGCGGCGAGGCAACAAATTAATTAATGTATTATTTTAATAAATCGGCCACATATGGCATTAAAGCTAAGTGTCTTGCTCTTTTTACAGCGACAGAAACTTTTCTTTGATATTTTAATGAAGTTCCTGTTAGTCGACGTGGAAGAATTTTTCCTTGTTCATTAACAAATTTCAATAAGAAATCAGCATCTTTATAATCAATGTATTTAATACCTGATTTTTTAAAACGACAATACTTTTTAGTTTTGTTGATTTCTATATTTAAAGGAGTAAGATATCTGATATCTCCTTCTTTTTTTCCTGCAGATTGTTGTAGTGTAGCCATGATTACGCTTTTGTTGCTTTAAGTTTTGTTCTTCTTCTTTCTGCCCAAGATATTGCGTGTTTATCAAGACTAACTGTCAAGAAACGCATAACTCGTTCGTCACGTCTAAACTCAGTTTCAAAAGCAATTAATACTTCTGGAGTTACATTAAATTCGAATAAATGGTAAAAACCACTTTTTTTGTTTTGGATTTCGTAAGCCATTTTCTTTAGACCCCAATCCTCTTTTGATACCATTTTTGCTCCTCTAGTCGTAAGAAAATCTTCGAATTTGCTTACTGTTTCCTTCACCTGAACATCAGATAAAACGGGATTTAAAATGAAAACAGTTTCATAATGATTCATAAATATTTTATTTAATTATTAAAAGTCTGCAAAAGTAATTAATTTATTTAAATTTTACACTATAGATCAAATTAAATCGCTGAATTGCAAAAAAAACCGATTAAATTAGGTTTGTTGATAAATTCGTGCTAGTTTTGTTTATCCAAATTGAATTAAAACCTAAACTATGAAATTAAATTGTGTAGTTGTTGATGATAGTTCGCTCCAGCGAATGATCACTGCAAAGTTAGTAAATAACCATCCAAATTTACGCTTGGTCGGAGATTTTTCTAATGCAATTGAAGCCAAAAATTGTATGTCTGTTCATGCCATTGACCTTATCTTCCTTGATATTGAGATGCCAGTAATTAGTGGCTTTGACTTTCTCGATGGGCTAAAAACTAAACCCCAAATTATATTCATAACCTCAAAAGCAGAATACGCTATGAAAGCGTTTGATTATGATGCGACAGATTATCTCCAAAAACCAATTGCTCTAGATCGTTTTGGAGCATCTGTTAAGCGTGCTCTAGAAAACCACATGAATAAACGAGAAAATCAAGAAGAGGTTGGAGAACATATCTTTATAAAAAGTAATTTAAAAAAACTTAAGATTTTTACTGCAAAAATAAAATGGATTGAAGCTTTTGGCGATTATGTAAAAGTAGTTACTGAAGAGGATACCAACTTGGTACTTTCAACTATGAAATCGTTTGAAAAGGATTTATCTAGAGAAAAATTTATTCGTGTTCATAAATCATATATAATCAATATTGATAAAGTCGAGCGATTTAATAGCAAATATGCCGAAATCGGGATTACTAAAATTCCCTTAAGTAGAAATAAAAAAGAAGATTTAGTAAAAGCGTTGTCTATTGATTAGAAATCTACATTAATCGCTATTTTGATAGCCCGATATTGCGAAACAGCTTCAAAGCTATTCAAGATTTTCTGAATAGTTTTTTTTGTGCTTATTAAAGTTGTGTTTTGTGGAATCTTAATTAAAATGGTTCGAATATATTCGTTTCGTATTCTACTTATTGGCGGTTCTTCGGGGCCGAGTACAGGAACGTTAAGATTTTGTTGCAATACTTGATACAACCACATGGAACCTTCTTTTAGTTTGTCGTAATCACGATGCTTCAAAGTTAGTTTTATCATTCTGAAATAAGGCGAATATTTATAGATACTACGATCGTATAATTGCTCTTTGTACATTCCAATAAATTCATTATGAGTAACTTGCTGAATTGTATTGTGATTTGGATTATACGTTTGAATCAAAACATTTCCTCTTTTCTCTGATCTTCCACAACGGCCTGCAACTTGAGTCATCATTTGAAAACTTCGTTCGAAAGCTCTAAAATCGGGATGAAATAACATATTATCGGCATTCATAATCCCAACCAAACTCACATTGTCAAAATCCAATCCTTTGGCAAGCATTTGTGTTCCGACCAAAATATCGATTTCTTTATTTTTGAAAGAATCAATAATTTTTTCGAACCCGAATTTGCCTCGAGTTGTATCTTGATCCATCCGACCAATTTTCGAATTTGGAAAAAGAACAATCAATTCCTGCTGAATTTGTTCTGTTCCGAAACCTTTTGTTGTTATATCTACACTCGAACAACTCGCGCAATTGGTAGGATTTGGCATTGAGTAGCCACAATAATGACAACGCAATTGATTTTTATGTTTGTGAAACGTCAAACTAACATCGCATTGCTGGCATTGCGGCACATGGCCGCATGTCATACATTCTGTTATTGGCGAAAAACCACGACGGTTTTGAAACAAAATCACTTGCTCGCCTACAGATAAAGCTTCAGTGATAGCTTCAATCAAATCATCGCTAAAATGACCGACCATTTTCTTGCGAAAATATTTGTCTTTGAGATCCACTAATTTTATTTCTGGCAATTGCACGTTACCAAAACGTTGGGTAACTTCTATCAAACCATACTTTCCAGAAACCGCATTAAAATAGCTCTCAATGCTTGGAGTCGCCGAGCCCAAAAGTACTTTTGCATTTTGCAAATTTGCCAAAACAATAGCGGCATCACGCGCATGATATCTCGGTGCTGGATCGACTTGTTTGAAAGTTTGTTCGTGCTCTTCATCTACAATTATCAATCCGAGATTCGCGAAAGGCAAAAATAAAGCTGACCTAGCTCCTAGTACAATTTGAGCTTTATCGGAAGTTTCTAGAACTTGTTTCCAAACCTCAACACGTTCATTATTATTATATTTGGAATGAAAAACGGCTACTTTATTGCCAAAATAAGCCGTTAATCTAGTTACTAATTGGGTTGTAAGTGCAATTTCGGGCAATAAATACAGAACTTGCTTGCTGCTTTCGAGATAGGACTCGATGAGTTTGATGTAAATTTCAGTTTTTCCACTGGATGTTACACCGTGCAATAAACTAACATCTTTGCTTGCAAAACTTTCTTGTATTTGATACAAAGCCGTTTGTTGTACTTCGCTTAAATTTAGGATGTTATTTTTGAAATTTTTATCAAAATTGACACGATCTTCTTGCTCAAAATACTCTTGAAAAATTTCTTTATCGATTAATGCTTTTACAATTGAAGCAGTCGAATTAGAAACTTCAACCAACCGCTTTACAGGAATTGGTTTTTTGGAAGTTGCATTTAACTGAAAATAGCTCAATACAATTTCGCGTTGTTTGGTTGCTCCTTTCAATATTTCTAACAAATTATTCAAGCCATCATTGCCAATGTATTTTTCATGCAAACGCACATAACGAACCAATTTAGGTTTATAAACTTCATTGACTTCATCATGTAAAACTAAAATATTTTTGTTTAATAATTTTTGAATAATCGGGAAAACAGTTTTCTTATTTAAAATCTGTATTATATCTTGAATTTTTAGCGAACTTTGTTGTTGTAAGGCTTGATAAATAAGAAATTCATCGTCTGATAATAAGCTTTCGTCTATAAAACCATCAACATTTTGAGAAATAATGGTTTCGTTTTCGAGCAATAGAGCACTTGGCATGGCACTTCGATATACATCTCCAATGGCGCACATATAATAGGTCGAAATCCATTTCCAATGCGCAATTTGAAAAGAATTTACAATTGGAGCTTGATCTAAAATTTGATGAATTTCTTTCGCTTCATATAAGGCTGGCTCGTTTTTATGAAGTTCAATGGCAAGCGAGGTGTATATTTTGGATTTTCCAAAAGGAACGGCAACTCTCATTCCGGGTTGTATATAATTATATTCTGCTTCCGAAATCCTGTAAGTAAAGGTTTTGGAAAGTGATAATGGCAGAATGACTTCGACGAAATGCATTTGATTTGAGATTGAAGACTTTTGATTAACGATTTATAATTTATTTAAAACTAGTGGTTATAGGATTGGAGTTTATTCAAAAATTAAATTCTGCAAGCTCAAAACTAATCAATGGAAACTCATTTTACTCGATACCAATATTGTGTTCTGCCCAACAATGCCAGACCTATGTAACCACGAACTTTAAGTTTATCTTTTGCCTCTAGGGCAATATAGCATTTGTAACTTTTACCATTTTGGGGATCGATTATTTTTCCTCCATTATATTCGTCACCATCTTTAGATAATCCTTTAATAAAAGTCATACCAAGAATGGGTTGGTCTTTGTCCGCACCAGAACATAAATCGCATTTTCGGTAACGATTTCTTTCTTCTAATATTTCTAGAATTCGACCGCATATTTTTCCTGATTTTTCGTAGATTTCGACTATAGATTTTGCGTCGCCAGATTCGTCGTCGACGGTTTTCCATTTGCCGATTACGGTTTGAGAAAAACTTGAATATGTTAGGAATAATAATAGAAACGAAAACGTGATTTTTTTCATGTTATTTATTTAAGACAGTTCTGGATTATCTTCGGGATGTCTTTTTAGTTTTGCAATGGAAGCATCAAGCTCAAAACCCAAAAGGAGAATCATGCAGTTGATCCAAAGGTAAAACATGACAATTAATAAAGTCCCAATTGAGCCATAAAGCTCGTTATATTTGGAAAACTTGACCACCCAAATTCCAAAAAAATAGGATGTAATTATAATTAATACCGTTGTAAAAATGGTACCGACAGTTATAAATGCCCGTTTTCGGGTTTGTTTAATTCCATATTTGAAAAGCACCGCAATCGTAAAAATAATCATTATTAATGCGAAAATATAACGACTGGTTTGAATGAGTGAAATTCGACTTGAAACTTTGCTTTCCAGAAGATCTTGCAATATTGTTTTCTGAATTAATACTTCTGAAATTATTATGGCAGAAACCGATAAAATAAGAATAAATGATAATAATAACGATATGCAAAGTGCCACGAAATATTGCCGAAAATAGGCTCTTTTTACAACAATATGTTGTGAGGTTTCAAAGCCGCTCATGATTGCATTAACACCATTTGTCATTAAATATACAGACAGAATAAAACCCCAAGATACCAATCCTGAATTACTATTATTTAAGATATCACCAATAATATTCTCAATTGCACCATAGGTATTTGGCGGTACAGCTTGTTCAACAAAACCTAGAAAATCTTCTTGAAATCCTTGTATTGGAATGTACGGAATGAGATTAAAAATAAATAGCATAAACGGAAAAAGCGCCATGAAAAAACTCCAAGAAATTGCTGCTGCTCGATAGGATAATGCGCCTTGAATGATTCCTATAATATAAAAATGCAACAACTCATATAACGAAATTCCTTGCAGAAATGGCAATTTTAATGCCCGTAACAAAGCAATAATTTGCTTCAATACTTGAATGTTTTCGATATTTAAAGAATTAGCTTGCGCCATATTTTTTTTCTAACGGATCTTATTTTTTTTACAAATTTATTAAAAATTAATTTCTAAAAACTTGAATTATTTTATAATGAAATTTGAAATAAACTAACCGATGCATTTTCATAATGCGCAGGAAGTTTGCTGGTATTTGCAAGTTTATGAAGTCCTAAATAATCAAAACCCATTTTTTTGTAATACGAAATTAATCCCAAATTATTTCCAACTGTATCCATTCGGATAAATTTTTTATTATTACTTTTTGCGAACTCTTTCGACCAATTAATTATTTCTTCTACTAATTTTTGTCCTCTAAAAATTGGATTTGTTGCAATCCTGTGAATGTAAATTGCTTGATCAACATCTAGCGCTTCCCATATATTAGGATCATTGAATGTTGTTGCCCAAACACAAGCAATCTGATTATCAATACTTATTTTCCATTGGTGCTTTTCTAAAATTTCTTTTTCAATTAATTGATATTCGAAAGTAGGCCAAACAGCAGAATCTTTAGTTTTCTGAAAATCGGTTGCAATTTTATAAAGTCTAAAAATCTCGTCAATATCGTTTTTTAAACTATTTTTAATTTTCATGTTTAGATATAAAATTAATATATTTTAGTTTTTTAAATTGCTTTCAAACTCAAATCCATATTATACACCGAATGTGTCAATGCGCCAGACGAAATATAATCAACACCACAATCGGCATATTGCCTTATGGTTTGTTCGTTGATATTTCCTGAAGATTCCGTAAGACATCTGGCTCCAATTAATTGTACAGCAGTTTTAGTATCTTCAAAATTAAAATTATCAATCAAAATTCTGTAAATGCCATCGCTCCGAAGAATTTCGCTAATTTCATCGAGATTTCTAGCTTCAACAATTATTTTCAAATCTTTGTTAGTCGCTTTAATATATTCTTTGGTTTTATTGATAGCGTTTGTGATTCCGCCAGCAAAATCGTTGTGATTGTCTTTTAGCATAATCATGTCGTACAAGGCAAAACGATGGTTTTCGCCACCACCGATTTTTACAGCCCATTTTTCGCAAGCACGAAATCCTGGCGTTGTCTTGCGCGTATCGAGAATTTTGGTTTTTGTACCTTCTAGCAATTGTACATAACTACCCGTTTTTGTTGCAATTGCAGACATTCGTTGCATAGAATTGAGTACCAATCGTTCGGCTTTAAGTATAGATTGCGAACTTCCTGAAACATGAAAAACAATATCGCCGTAGTTTACTTTGTCGCCATCGTTAATAAATGTTTCTACAACAAGATTTGAATCGACGTATTTGAAAACTTGTTTCGCAAATTCTACGCCTGCAATAATACCCGAATCTTTGACTAATAACTTAGCATTACCTTTGGAATCGACTGGTATGCAAGCCAACGAACTATGGTCGCCATCGCCAACATCTTCTCGAATCGCGTTTGATATTATTAGTTCAAGTTCTGCTTGAAATTGCTTTTCTGAAATCATTTTATACTTTTATGAGTGCTAAAATAGTAAAAATGTTATATCAAAAATCAATTTATAGGTAATTTGAGAAAACTTTACGACTTTTGACTTTTGGCTTAAAGACTTTATCAAATGAATATCAAACTGCTTGCCATTGGCAAAACCGACAACAAAAATTTACAATCGCTGATTGAGGATTATTCCAAACGTTTATCGTTTTATATCAAATTTGATTTGGAAATAATTCCAGATATAAAAAATGTCAAAAACTTATCTGAAAGTCAACAAAAGGAAAAAGAAGGTGAATTGATTTTGTCGAAAATTACGGCAACCGATCAATTGATTTTATTGGACGAAAACGGAAAAACTTTTTCGAGTATAACATTTTCAGACGAATTACAAAAGAAAATGAATGCGGGAATTAAAACGTTAGTATTCGCTATTGGTGGACCGTACGGCTTTTCGGAAACAGTTTATAAGAAGTCTTTTGAGAAAATTTCACTTTCAGAAATGACTTTTTCACATCAAATGGTGCGCTTGTTCGTGATCGAGCAATTGTATCGAGGTTTTACGATTCTGAAAAACGAACCGTATCATCATAAATAGAAAGGATTACTTCCAAAGATTTTCAAAATCTAATTCGATTTCGCAGGTTTTATCGATTTTAAAATTTTGTTTATCAACTTGTTTATAGAAATTATCGATCAACTCAAAAGCTTCCACTTTTTCTTTTATTGGGTCAACCATCAAATAAAATTGTACGCCGTTTTCTTGATACAATTCAAATTTAATAACGCGATCCGTTTTTAGGCTCGATGGCGACAAAATTTCTATTACTAAAACAGGAGGCATTTCTAAAAAATCATTTTTAGGTTCGCCACAAACGATCATAATATCGGGTCTGATAACGGTGTCTGCATTAATTTTCCAATCCAATTCATTAAAAACAATACAATTACAGTTAGAATTTCTATCAATTCCGTTTGATGCTTTTGTGATTAATCGGGATTGAATTTTACTGTGTTTATAGGATGCGGATGGCAACATTTGCAATGGATATCCATTTACAAGTTCCCAATCTTCTTTCCAGTTTTTATAATCGTCGTAGGTATATCTTGGAAAATCAAATGTTTTCATAAAACTAATTTTTACAAAGTTACTAATTTTTCGTTTTCAAATAGAAATTGACAATTAACTTTTAACTTTCTGATAAAGCTTCACACTTTCAACAGCTTCTTTCACATCATGAACCCGAAGAATTTTGGCACCTTTTGTCAAAGCAATAGTATTTAGAACCGTAGTTCCGTTAAGCGCCTTTTCTGGGGTTGTTTCTATTGTTTTGTAGATCATCGATTTTCGAGAAACACCAGCCAAAATTGGCAAATCTAGCATTTGAAATAATTCTAATTTTTGTAAAACTTCGAAGTTTTGATTTAGCGTTTTTGCAAATCCAAAACCGGGATCAATAATCAAATCGTTTATGCCTAAACTTCTTGCTTTTGCAATTTTTTCAGAAAAATAAAACAACATTTCTTTGATAATATTTTCATAATTTGTTAAGGTTTGCATGGTTTGTGGATTGCCACGCAGATGCATCATTATGTACGGAACATTATATTCGGCTATAGTTTGAAGCATTTTATCATCAAGATTTCCCGCAGAAATATCGTTAATTATTGCTACGCCGTTTTCAATTACAATTTTTGCAACTTGACTTCTAAAGGTATCGACAGAAATAATTGTTTCAGGGAACTTTTTCAGAATAGAATTGATAACAGGAACAATCCTTGCAATTTCTTCTTCTACAGATACAAATTCGGCATTTGGTTTGCTGGAATAAGCTCCAACATCAATAAAAGTAGCTCCTGCGTGGAGCATTTTTTCGGTTTGCGATAAAAATTCAGAATCTGATTTGAATTTACCACCATCATAAAACGAGTTTGGTGTACAATTTAAAATTCCCATTACTTTGGGCGTTGACAAATCGATAAGTATTCCGTTGCAATTCATAGCTAAGATTACAGTTTGCAGATTTCAGATTTCAGATTGAATAATTTATCTTATTTTTGACACAAATATACAGATAAAAAATAATGACAACTACTTCGCAAGATTACGACAAAATAATCGAAACATGCAGAAACCTATATATCAAAAAAATGAAAGATTATGGTTGTGCATGGCGTATTATGCGATTGCCGTCAGTGACCGATCAGATATTTATAAAAGCCCAACGCATAAGGAGTCTTCAAGAAAACGAAGTTCGAAAAATTGACGAAGACGAAACGGGCGAGTTTATAGGTATTATCAATTATTCGATTATGGGATTGATACAATTAGAACTTGGCGTTGCCGAGCAACCCGATTTGAGTCCTGAAAAAGCTATTGAATTGTACGATCAAAAAATTGTAATCACCAAGCAACTCATGCAAGACAAAAATCATGATTACGGAGAAGCTTGGCGCGAAATGCGAGTAAGTTCGCTAACCGATTTGATCTTGCAAAAAATTCTTAGAGTAAAACAAATTGAAGATAATAAAGGACAAACATTGGTTTCTGAAGGAATTGATGCCAATTATCAAGACATGATTAATTATGCAGTTTTTGCGCTTATTCTAATGAAATTTGGCCAATAACAATTCATTAACACTTATAAAATTACATTTCAATATCTTTGTAAAAACATAATATGGAAACCAAAAAAAACTATATACCTTGGGCAATTCGAATCATAATTTCAATACTTTTTCTAGTTTCAGCGTTAGCTAAATTGTATCCTTCGCCGTATTTTGCCATTTCAACTTTTGAAGTAAAACAATTGTATACCATGGGATTTTCGGAAAGTATTTCTCCGTTTTTCTCTAGAATTTTAATCGGTATAGAAATTGCTTTAGGGATTTTGATCCTTCAAAACAATTGGCTCAAAAAATTTATTATTCCCGCAACGATTGCACTTTTGGCAGTTTTTGTGGTTCATTTAAGTTATGTAACTTTCCTGAGCGGCGGCAACTCGGGCAATTGTGGTTGCTTTGGCGAATTGATTCCGATGACACCAATTGAAGCCATTATCAAAAATATTATTGCTATAGGATTACTTTGTTATCTTTTGTATTTATTAAAAAATCAAGATTTATTGCGCACAAATAACTTTTGGATTTTAACAACTATAACCTTGGCGAGTATTTTATTGTTATTCATGATTGCTCCTATACAGCCAAAATCTGATTTTGTTTTAGCGCCAGTTTCAGAAGCAATACAAGACACAATCGTTCCTACTTTAGAAACTGCAAAACTGCCAATAATTGATTCTTCGGCTATAAAAATCGTAAAAGATACCATCAAGAAATTAGTTGTTAAAGTGGCGAGCGAACCAAAACAATCAAAATCAGGCTTTGCCAATTTATTTCCGAAAATTGATGCTGGCAAAAAGATTTTAGCCCTATTTGTTCCTGGTTGCGACCATTGTAAAGATGCCGCCAAAGATTTGCATGAAATGAAATTGAAGGATAAAAACTTCCCGCCAGTTTCGGTGATCTTTATGAATGAAGAAGCTGATTTGATTCCTGCGTTTTTTAAATTTGCTGGAACAGAATATCAACATACGATTATTGAGATTATTCCGTTTTGGAAAGCCTTAGGAACCGGAAAAGATACGCCTGGCGTTAAGTATTTATGGAATGGGAACGATATTAAATACTATACAGGTATTGCCGATGATAAATTTGATGGAGCCGATTTGAGAAAAAATATTGACAAATCGTATGATGATTTGAAAAAAGTAAATCCGAAATTGTAACAATATTTTAAATTTCGTTGTTAATAATTTATTTATTTAAAAAACAAAAGCTGGCAAATTGCCAGCTTTTGTTTTTTATTTAATCTTATCTCCGTCCACCGCCAGAGTTTCCTCTTGATGACGAACCGCCACCACTGTTTTCTGACGAACGAGATTCTGATCTTGAACTTCTCTCAGGCATAGCTTGTCTTGTCTCATTTCTAGAACTTTGACGAGAAGTTTGCGATTCTTTGTTTCCAGAATTTGAAGCTCTTGCTGGCTTATCGTTTCTTGAGGTTGAAACTCGCACAGCTGTATTATCACTTCTGCTGGTTTCGTTTCTGGTTGTAGAAACTCTTACTGCCGCATCTTCATTTCTACTGCTTTCATTGCGAGTATTTGATGTTTTTACAGCCATGTCTTGATTTCTAGACGTATCTTTTCTCGGTGTTGATGCTCTCGCAGGCGAATCTTGATTTCTAGATGTTTCATTTCTTGGAGCTGAGGCTTTCACGGGCGAATCTTGATTTCTAGACGTTTCGTTTCTTGATGTTACTGATCTCGAATTATTCGATTTTGAATCGGCATATGCAACATCTTTACGTCTTGTCTTGTCTCTATTTTGGTCTAACTCATATCGGTTAGAATATCCTGTATTTCTTGAGTTGAACGAACGGTTTGGATGTTGTCTTTCGTAACCGTTTCCTCGACGTATATAATAATTGTTATATACTGATGCACAATGTCTTGTGGTTCCGTAATTGTAGTGATGGTCATAATTGATCCATAATCCTACATTGTGACGGTATCTGAAAATTGGGAACGGATTCCAAGCATAGTAGTACGTTGGATAGTAGTTCCAATACCAAGTTGAACAATATGGTCTGTAATTGTCATACCAAAAACTGGCATAAATGATTGGTGTATTTATATAAACAGGCTCATAAATATAGTTACTTCCGTACATAAAAACATCGCCAACTACTTGGACACGGGTGTTATTATTGTTGTCTTTTTCAACTTCTATAGTTGCAACGTCCTGAAAAGTATCTTTTCCGAGAACAGATTGTACCACAATTAAGTGTGTTCTTCCTTCAACAGATTCGATTACACGTAAATAATCTACTTGATTGTCGTCGTTCAAATCAAGATTAGAAATTTGAGTTTTTGGATCGTTTAATCGATTTTCAAAATCTTCCAAATCTTTTGAATCTCCGAATATAGACGCGACTGCTCTCAAATCCAGATTATCGCTAATTTCTGAACTTTTGGCGTTAACCGTAGTTCTATCTTGTGCAATTGAAGTTGCTAAAAGCAAACTCAAAATCGATGTAAAAAATAATTTCGTTTTCATGATAAATATTTTTGGTTAAATAAATAGAAATTTGAAAAAAGTTAACCAATATCTGTGCCAAGAAATTTAGTTTGTGATAACTTTAAGAATAATAAAGTTGTATTTTAGCAGCAAATTTAAATGTAAACCATGGGAAACATTGGCTTTTTTAGTATTCTACTATTTTTGATTGTTTCATGCAAATCAAATTTAATTTTATCAAATTCTGGTTTTACGAAAGTAAAAATCGATACCTTATTGTTCGATAAAATTAGTATTAGGGCACTATCGATTTCTGAAAATACAGTGTTTTATGCTGGAAATAAAAACCAATTTGGTTATATAAATCTTGATGATAAATCTAAAAATGAAATCAGAATCGATAAAGATACTTTGCAACTCGAGTTTAGAAGTTTGGCAGTAACAAAAGACGCTATTTTTGTTTTAAATATCGGAAATCCTGCTTTGTTGTATAAATTTTCTAAAGATCTAAAACAGCAAAAAGTGGTTTATGAGGAACGTCACGACAAGGTTTTTTACGACAGTATGCAATTTTGGAATGATACAGACGGAATTGCTATTGGCGACCCGATTGCTGATTGTTTAAATATTATACATACCCGAAATGGTGGCGAAACCTGGAATAAAATTCTTTGCGCGAATTTGCCAAAAACTGCCGATGGCGAAGCGGCTTTTGCTGCAAGTAATACCAATTTAATTATAAAAAAAGAAAATGTTTGGATTGTTTCTGGCGGAAAAAAGTCTAGAGTTTTCTATTCTAAAAATAAAGGAATCTCTTGGGAAGTTTTCGAAACGCCAATTGTGCAGGGCGAAACGATGACGGGAATTTTTACTGCTGATTTTTATAACTCCAATATTGGTTTTATTGCGGGTGGCGATTATGATAAACCAAATCAAAACTTTCAAAACAAAGCCATTACTTTTAATGGAGGAAAAACTTGGAAGCTAACAGGCGAGAAACAAGGTTTTGGCTCTGCATCATGTGTGCAGTTTGTGCCAAATTCGGATGGAAAACAATTGATTTGTGTGGGAGCTACTGGGATTTTTTATTCTAAAGATTTTGGCGAAAACTGGCAAAAATTTTCAGATGACAAATCGCTGTTTACGATTCGATTTCTAGATTCTAAAACTGCACTTGCTGCTGGAAAAGATAAAATTATTAGATTAAAATTCGAATAGTTAATCGCGTTTTTCTTTGTATTGACGCAATAATTTTCGGCTGAATTCTTCTTCGGCTTTTTTGAGTTTCAATATTTTCACCGATGGTAAAATCCCTTTTAAACTTGAAATTAATTTTTTGCGATTGCTATGCAATTCGTCTTCGTTTTTTTCCATATCTGCGATGATTGCCGCTGCATCTTTCTCAGAAAGTTTGTCCAAATCGCTATCTTTTCGATCACGAAAACCTTTTATTTTGCTTTTTCGAATATCTTGTTGTTTTTCTTCAAAAGCATTTAAAATAGGCCAAAACTTTTCTGCTTCGCCCGAACTTAAGTTTAGTTCATTGGTGATGAAAGCAACTTTTGCTGCCTTGATTTGCGCCCTTTTTTCTTGCGAAAAGCTATTGTGCGTTGCAACTAAGGTTAGTACTATAAAAAGTAAATAATATCTGTTTTTCATGGTATAAAATTATAAAATTTCTTCGAAGTTTAGGGTTTCAAGATCGATATTTTCGGTCGAGTTATGTTCAAGAATATAATCAACGTTTAGTTTTTGAATATCCTGTTCGTTTAATAAACTTGCAATATCATCATCAGTAATTGTTGAATCGGTTACGATATAATGTTCGATTTCAGAAGTTTCTGAAGTTGATTTCGTTATATTATCAAAATAATAGCTTACAGAAAACAGCACAATAAACGTAGCTGCAATTGACAACATCCATTTTTTATTTCGACCTAAAAACGAAATCACTTTCGTATCCTCATCCAAACTTTCTGATGAGATTTGTGACATTACTTTTTCAGAAAACGAATCGAAATAACCATCAGGAACTTTAAATCCCGATTTTATGTGGCTTTGTTTTTCTCGATTAAAATCTTTCATAATTATTAGACGCTTAAAGTTATAAAAAGTTTAATTAGTTTTAATAAATTCTTCAATTTTTTTTACCGCAATATGGTACGAAGCTTTCAAACCACCAACAGATGTTCCTAAAATTTCTGAAATTTGCACGTATTTTAATTCTTCATAATATTTCATTTTGAAAATAAGTTGTTGTTTTTCTGGAAGTTGTACGATCGCTTTTTGCAGTTTGAGTTGCATTTCGTTTCCATCATAATAAATATCGGCTGGAAGATTTTCTACTATTTTCGACTGCATTGCTTCGCTAGTCGCATTACTTTTTTTGGCTTTATTGGCAATAAAAGTCAAGGCTTCATTAGTAGCTATACGGTACATCCACGAGGACAATTTACTTTCTCCTTTAAAACTTTTTAAATTTTGAAATATTTTAAAAAATGTATTTTGCAAAACATCATCAGCATCGTCGTGATTCAAAACTATATTTCGTATGGAATAATACAAAAGTTTTTGATGTGTTTTTACAAGATATTCAAACGACTTATTTTGCGTTTTAGGATCTAATAATTGTTTAATAAATTGTTTTTCGTCAAGCAAATCCAAAAGTTTAGTATTAGAATCAAAAAAACAAAAAAGGTTTAATTAAGTCCCAAAATTAATTATCGCCTTCATAATTTGGAACTTCTTCTACCTTTTTAGGAATCTCAGACTTTGGTTGCTCCGAGACTGGAGTTTGAGTATCTGGATATAATTTTACTGTATTTGAATTTATTTTTTTCTTAGCAATTGATGCGGGTTTTACAGTTGCTTTTTTTGATGATATCGGAATATAAACTGTAGTAATCCATTTATTAAAGTCTTTTGTATCTAGTGATGATTTAGTATAAAGCTCGAGAACAGAAAGTGTATCTTTAAGCAAGCGATTCTCAGAAATATGGGTTTCTATCATGCCATAAGCTTCTTCAATATGAGTTGTATTTCCTTTTAAAGTAGTTTTTAAAGCTTGATAAGAATCTGATTTACCCATCAAAATTTCGCTATCATTATTGATAAGATATTCTTTATTTACAGGAATACAAATCCAAAAATTTGAGAAATCAGCAACCACATCATACGATTTGTATATAATAAAAGGTTTTCCGGTTTTGACAATATTATTTTTTATAAGAAATTTTTCAATTTTTGGCACTAAAATATTGAAGTTTTTATCAATATTTGAAATTTTACTATTAATGGGATAATAGGCATAATAATTACTAATTTTAGTTACTAATCCATTGACAATTATATCATAATTATCAGCCGTAATGGGTTTTTGGCTGGTACTAGGTTTGGTAATTTGAGGTTTAGCAATTTTAATTGAAGCATCAATTTGTGCTAAACTCTTTTCAAATTTATTACCGATAACTTTGTTTGCACCACCATTTATGAATGTATAAACTTTTAGCCCAAATGGTAAAACTCCTTTTGCTTGATATGTAATTTTGGTTCCGCCGATTGTATCTTTAAAAATCCAATTAATAGTTGAATCATAACCTTCAAACGTCATCTTTTGCAAGATTCTTTTATTATCAGTAACTTCAATAGTTTTTAGTTTGGCCTCATTATCGGAATCTTTCCAAGATACAAAACTACCTACTCCAGCTGTATTTTTAGATAATTTGTATACAGCTTTCAACTCGGGTTTGGACCACGCATTATAAAATTGTAAGTTTTTGTGATTGCCAATGTAGCCATAAGCTGTTGGAAGAGATACGTTTATAACTTTTGATTTCGAAACATCAAAGTCGCCTTTTTGTGTAGCAACAAAAACAGATAAGCCAAAAGAAGCTAGTAGAAACAATAAAAAAAAATACTTTAAAATTCGCATCGCAACATATTGCTAATTAACAGTGGTAAATTTATATAAATTTTTATTGAATCAAAATAAAATTATCGTTTTAAGAATATTTTCATTACAAAAAGTAAAAAAATAAAAATAAAAAATCCCCAAACTACTTTATAACTTCCTTTGTAATGAAACTGGTGTACTTGGGCATCTTTCCTATAAACATAAATAGCTATTATTACAAAAGAAATTAAAAATAATAAGGCAAAAATCCACTGTCCAGTACTAAACATTATATTTATTTATTTTTACAAAAATACCAAATTTTTTGCTAAAAATTAGTATTTTGGTCATGTAAAAAAAGAAAAAAATGAAAAACCAATTCAACGCTGTTAAAGAGTTTCATACGGCTTTTAAAATAGGATATAATCTCACCCCAACCAGTGATTTGGGCGCTACTAAAAATCTTCTTCGTTATAATTTGATGAAAGAAGAAAATGAAGAATATCTCGAAGCAGTCCAAAATAATGATTTGATCGAAATTGCAGATGCTTTGGGCGACATGTTGTACATACTTTGTGGTACAATTATAGAGCATGGATTGCAAGACAAGATAGAAGCTGTTTTTGAAGAAATTCAACGCAGTAATATGAGCAAATTGGGTC
Organism: Flavobacterium sp.; assembly: GCA_031422015.1. Classification (GTDB taxonomy): domain Bacteria; phylum Bacteroidota; class Bacteroidia; order Flavobacteriales; family Flavobacteriaceae; genus Flavobacterium. The sequence goes on from JANOPO010000016.1 coordinate 34,218, forward strand.
AGGACGGCCTACCTATTTATCGCCAAGACGGAAAAGTCATGAAAGGCCCGAATTATTTTAAGCCAAATTTTGAAAAGATTTTAAAGTAAATCTTTAATAGCTTAACTAAAATAAAAAAATGAATTTTATCAAAAAAAAATGAATTTTTCCGAACTCAAAGAATTTCTTGACGAAAAAGTCATTTTATACAACAACCCAAATTTTATAGAAAGCGATCCGATACAGATTCCGCATTTGTTTTCTATAAAAGAAGATGTTGAAATAGCAGGTTTCTTGGCAGCAACAATTTCTTGGGGAAATCGAAAAATGATTATACAAAACTCGCATAAAATGATGCAATTAATGGGAAATTCTCCCTTTGATTTTGTCATAAATCATGAAGAAAACGATTTAAAAAATCTACAGAATTTTGTTCATAGGACTTTCAATGCAACAGATTTTGAGTTTTTTATAAAAAGTTTAAAAAATATTTATCTCAATCATCAAGGATTAGAAGCAGTTTTTGCAAAACACCAAGAAGCTGCTTCGATGCAAAAAAGTATTTCAGAATTTAAGAACGTTTTTTTTGAAATCGATAATCCGTCCCGAACACATAAACATGTTTCAGATCCAATAAATAATTCTGCGGCAAAACGTATTAATATGTTTTTGCGTTGGATGGTTCGAGACGATAACAAAGGCGTTGATTTAGGCATTTGGAAAACAATTTCGGCTTCTAAATTGTCTTGCCCCTTGGATGTACATTCTGGCAATGTTGCCCGAAAACTTAAACTCTTAACCAGAAAACAAAATGATGGTAAAGCACTGAGTGAGCTTGACAATAATTTAAGAAAACTAGACCCAAATGATCCTGTAAAATATGATTTTGCTCTTTTTGGACTGGGTGTTTTTGAGAATTTCTAATCTATACCCAATGCTTTATTCAAGTCGTTCGAATTTGTAGGTTTAGAAATAAAATTTTTAACAGATTCATAGTTTTCACATTTTATAATTTCGCTTTTATCTATTGTAGATGAAACAATATATACATTAAGTTTATCCTTATACGGTGTTTTTTCGAGTGCTTCTAAGAATTGCCATCCGTCTAAAACGGGCATATTTAAATCTAAAAAAATTATATCTGGAAACGTTTTTTCTTCTTCATTAACTAGATTTAAATCTTTGAGCGCTTCAAGTCCGTTTTTAAGATATTTTATTTCTTTAAAAATATTCATTTTAGCTAATATCTTTTTTAAAACTATAACAAAAATAGGATCGTCATCAACAATGTAGGTTAGATCAAATTTATTCATTTAATGTTATTTTAAATTCTGATCCTACATTAATTTCGCTTTTTACTTCTATTTTTCCACCAAGAGCTTCAACATGATTTTTAGTCATAAAAAGTCCTAGTCCAACTGCGTCATCATTACCATGAAATGTTTTGTACATCCCAAAAATTTTATCTTTATTCAGTTTCAAATCGATGCCAACTCCATTATCACTTACCGAAATAATAATTTTATTTTCATTTTTCTCTGCAACAATGCGCACAACTGCTTTCCTTGCTGGTGCTTTATATTTTATAGCATTTGCTATTAAATTGAACAAAATACTTTCGAAATAAGCAGGAATTGTATTAATTTCTAATTCTGTTTTAACTTCAGTTTGTATTTCAACATTTTTGTCTAAAAATAATTTATTTATAGAAACTAATGTTTTTTCAATTTCAGATTTTACATTTAATTTATACTTTTTGGCTTTAGAATTTAACTGAATATTTATTGTTTCATTCAAAAAATGTATCGTGTCGGATAGTTTTTTATTGCTTTGTTTTAAAAGTGAAAAATATTCCTGTTTTTCGATATCTGAGTTTGTATCTTCTATCAACTCCAACAGCATGGTCATATTACTAGTATTTGATCTAATATTATGCGAAATTATGTGAGTGAAATCCAACAACTTTAGGTTCTGAATTTTTGATAAGGAATAGAGCTTGTCAATTTTTTCTTGCGCTTTTTTAGCCGCAGTGATATCTCTTGAAATTAAAATATATTTAGAATAAAGCCCATGACCATCATAAATTACACTTGCAGAATCTTCACGCCAAATATATCGACCAGACTTTGTTTTAAAACGGAATTCGCACTTAAAATTTTTAATTTTTTTAGAAAGATTTTCATAAACAATTTTCTTAATTCGTTCTACATCATCACTATGTATACTTTTGAATACGTCTTCTGCTTTAAAATTAATTAATTCATCCTCAGTAAAACCGAGATAATCTGAATATGATGGCGAAATATAAGCAACTTTACCTTCTTCAAAAACAACAAAAACATCTTTAGAATTCTCGGTGATCAAACTTAATTTTCGTTGACTCTCAAGTAATTCATTGGTGATGAATTTTCGTTTATTTTTTTCTAATAATAAAGTCAATATATCCGATACTGATTTTGCAAACGCGAGATCAGAAGCATCCCAAACTCTAGGATCGTCCCTATGTTCGCAACATAAAACCCCAACAACAGTATTGTTTTCTCGAATTGGCAAATCCAACATATCTGTAATTCTTAGCGGAATTAGATAATTATCCTTCAATTCTTGTGTATATTTATTAGTCAAAACATTATCAGCAACTATTGCGATACCTTCAGACAATGCTTTAAAATAAACTGGCAAATCTCTAGATGCCAAACTCTCGCCCGATGTGTGTTGCGCTGTTGATTTATCAAATAAATTTATACAAACTAAATTATCGCCATCCAATCTCCAAAAACCAGCACGATCAATATCTAATCCTTCAACCAAGGCTTCGGTAATTACATTATAAATATCTTCTATGCTATTTTTGTCAACAAAAGATGTTCTGTTCAACTTAAGAATTAAATCAAAATGCTTTTGGGTAAATAATAAATTTTTACTAATTTGATTTTGACTCATAATTTGTTATTACTTTATAAAAAAACATTTAAAAATATGAAAAAGAATATTTAAATAAGATAAAACAATTGTTAATTTAATTTTGAATTGTTTAATATGTGAAAAACTATAGTAAATACAACAAATTTTAAAAACCTATCTTTGCAAAAAAAATAAGTAAATGAGCACTTTCGAGCAATTTAATCTTCCAAAATCAGTTCAAAAAGCCATCGACGAAATGGGATTTGTAAAACCAACCCCTATTCAAGAAAAATCGTTTGCAGTAATTATGTCTGGTCGCGATATGATGGGAATTGCCCAAACCGGAACAGGAAAAACTTTTGCCTATTTATTGCCTTTATTGAAGTTGTACAAGTTTACACCAACCAATACTCCAAAAATTGTGATTTTGGTTCCAACTCGAGAATTGGTTGTACAAGTAGTGGACGAAGTTGAAAAATTAACTAAATATTTATCTATCAAAACATTAGGTATTTTCGGTGGTGTAAATATAAATACTCAGAAAAAAGCAGTTTTTGATGGAATTGATATTTTGGTAGGAACACCAGGTCGAGTAATGGATTTGGCTTTGGATGCTTATATTCGGTTTGATGAAACACAGAAATTAGTTATCGATGAGTTTGATGAAATGCTCAATCTAGGTTTTCGAGTGCAACTGACATCAATTTTGGCAATGATGAAAAACAAACGACAAAACATACTTTTTTCGGCAACTATGACCGAAGAAGTGGATGCACTTTTGGGCGATTATTTTGATTATCCAGAAGAAGTTACTTTATCACCATCTGGAACTCCTTTAGAAAACATTGCTCAATTTATTTATAATGTTCCTAACTTTTACACCAAAATAAATTTACTGAAGCATTTATTAAATTCAGATGAATCTACCGATCGAGTTTTGGTTTTTGTAAACAACAAACGAATTTCAGATTTACTTTTTGATAAAATTGAAGAAGAATTCCCTGAGCAATTCGGTGTTATTCATTCTAATAAGTCGCAAAATTATCGATTAACGACCATGTCAGAATTTCAAGCTGGTAATTTGCGCGGTTTGATTACTACTGATGTTATGGCGCGTGGATTGGATATTTCGAATATTTCGCATGTTATCAATTTTGAAATGCCTGAACGTCCCGAATTGTACATGCACCGTATTGGTCGAACTGGTCGGGCCGATGCAAAAGGAACTGCAATTAGCTTCTACACCAAGCGAGAAGAAGAAATGAAACTTGAAATTGAAGTTTTGATGAATCGCGAACTCAATCCAGAGATTTTTCCTGCTGATGTTGAAATATCTACTGTGTTAATTGGTCCTGAAAAAGAAAAGGAAAAAATAAAACAACTTTTCAAAAAACAAAAGCTAGAAGGCGAAGGTGCTTTTCAAGAAAAAGCAAAAAAGAATACCAAAGTCAATCTTGGTGGGCCTTCAAAAACTAAAAAGAAAATTTCAGGTTCTGTAAACCGAAACATGCTTCGCGAACAAAACAAAAAACGCGCAAAAAAGAAATAGTTTTAATCTTTAGTGAAAATCAAACAAACTGGTGCGCATACTTCAATAGTTTTTTCGGTATCAAGCAAATCGCCGTTCATCTTATTGATTCTGAAAATTGTAACCGCATTTGAATTCTGATTTGCAACTAGCAAATAATTCCCTGCTGGATCAATTGCAAAATTACGTGGTGACTTACCTAATGTACTTTTGGAATATTTGTACTTAAGTGTTCCGTTACTTTGAATTTTAAAACAGGATATTTCGTCGGCTGTTCCTCTATTTGTTGCATACAAATAATTTCCATCTGGCGTTATATGAATGTCCGCACCTGCATTTTTTCCTTCAAAACCAGGTTTTGATATTTTAGTTTGCTGCAATTTTTTTAACTTACCGTCAATAAAACTAAAAACCGTCAAAGTTGCATCTAATTCTTGTAACAGATAAAGAAATTTTCCGTTTTTACTAAAGGTCAAATGCCGTGGGCCGCTTCCTTCTTTTACTTTAATCTTATCTTTTATAGACAAAATTTTAGTATCCGAATTCGGGTTGTACTTGTAAATATAAATAGTATCAGTTCCTAAATCCGTAACTAAAACATAATTTTTATCTGTTGAAAATTGCACCATATGTGCATGCGGTGCTTCTTGACGTTTTGGATTTATTCCTGTACCGAAAAGTTGAATTGTCTGTTTTGCCTCAGTCAAACTACCGTCTGGATTTTTCTTAAAAACGGAGATTGAACCGCCCGAATAATTTGCTGCAAGCACATTACTAGTATCATCAATTATATAACATGGATCTGCTCCTTTGGAGCTTTGTTGGTTTAGTAACTGAATTGTATTTGTTTTAGCATCAAATCCAAAGGCTGAAACTTGACTTTCAGCTCCGTTTTCGTTTACTGAATATACAAATTTTTTATCTTCGGAAACTGATAAAAAACTAGGGTTGATGACTTTTGATGTACTTGTTTTCTGAACAAAATCGGCTGTTTGTGTATCAAAATCGAAAATATATATTCCTTTACTTTCGCACGCATTAGTATACGTGCCGATATAAAGTGTGGACCGATCATTTTGCGAAAAGGCAACGATACCAAACAGAAAACATGCAATTGAAAGAAACTTGTTATTCATTTTTAAAAATTGATGTCAAAAATAGGCATTAAAATTAATTTTTACAATAAAATTAAAATTGGTACTTTTGACAAAATTATTTTTGATAATGCAATTCAAACATCCAGAAATTCTTTACTTCTTATTTTTGTTGGTTATTCCAATTCTGGTTCATTTATTTCAGCTTCGTCGTTTTATAAAAGAGTATTTCACTAATGTTCAGTTTCTGAAAGAACTATCTGTACAAACCCGTAAAAGTTCTAAAATCAAGAAGTATTTGCTTTTGGCGAGTCGATTATTGCTTTTAGGATTTTTAATTTTGGCTTTTGCACAGCCTTTTTTCAAATCGAAAAACAGCAAAAATGCATCAAACGAAATGTATATTATATTAGATAATTCGTACAGTATGCAAGCCAAAGGTCAAAAAGGCGAATTATTGAAGCGTGCTGTGGAAGATTTATTACAACATGCGCCCGAGAATTTGAATTTTTCGTTGATTACTAACTCTGAAAATTTTTGGAATACCGATATCAAATCGATTCAGAAAGAATTGCAAAACATAAAATATAGTGCAATTCCTTTTGTATTAGAAAGTGCGTTATCTAAAGTAAAATCCAGGAAATCTGCCTTCAATAAAGATGTAATTATCATTACTGATGCTGTTGGCATTGAGCAAAAACAGCTCAAAAGTATTGATCCAGATTATAATACTTTATTCATAGTTCCGAAAGCGGAGCAAAAAAATAACGTTTCTATTGATAGTGTTTTTATCAATCAAACCTTAGATAATTTTTACGAATTGGGTGTCAAATTGACTTCGTACGGAATTGATTTAAAAAATATTCCAATTGGTATGTACTATAACGAAAAATTAATTGCCAAAACAATTGCCAAGTTAGATTCGAAAACTAAAATCATGAATTTTACGATTCCGAAAGCTGATTTTCATGGTTATTTTTCGATTACGGATTCGAGTTTGGACTATGACAATCAGTTGTATTTCAGCATTTCGAAACCCCAAAAAAAGAACGTTATTAGCATTGGCGAACCTGATAAAAGCAACTTTTTGAGCCGTATTTATACTTCGGATGAATTTGAATATCGAAATTTTGCAATACAATCTTTGGATTATAATATGCTTGAAAAACAAGATGCTATCGTCTTGAATGAGCTCAAAGATATTCCGCAAGCTTTGCAAACAACTTTAAAATCATTTGTAGAAAAAGGTGGAAATTTGGTTTTGATTCCGTCGCAAGAAAGTTCGATTTCCAACATAAATTCATTATTGAAAAATTTTGGTTCATTGCAGTTAGGTAGTATTTCGGAATCTGAAAAATTGATTACCAAAATCCAATTTAGCAATCCGTTATTTAATTCGGTTTTTGAGAAAAAAATTATTAATTTTCAATATCCAAATACCAAAACGAGTTTTAGTTTTTCGGGTGCGACGCCAGCAATATTAAGCTACGAAGACCAAAGTATGTTCTTAACATCAATTAGCAATCAATTGTCGAATGTTTTTGTTTTTGCTGCGCCAATTAATAAAATAAATTCAAATTTTCAGCAATCGCCACTAATTGTTCCTATTTTTTATAATATGGCTCAAAACGATAGCAAAACTGGGGTTTCTGCACTAACAATTGGCGAAAATAAGCCGCTTATTATTGATTCGCAACTTACGAAAGATGAAATTTTAAGCATCAAAAATAAAACTGAAAATTTTATTCCGGTGCAACAAATACTGAACAGTAAAGCCAAACTAACGTGTAATGATTTGCCAAAACAAGCAGGAAATTTTGGAGTATTCAAGAAAAACGATTTAATCAAAAATGTCAGTTTCAATTATAGCCGAACGGAAAGTAATATTGATGAAAATGCTGCCGATGTTTTATCTAATTTTAAAATTATTGACTCGATAGAAACTGTTTTCGATAACATAAAAACAGACAGAACTGATAGTCAAATCTGGAAATGGTTTGTTATTTTAGCCTTATTATTTTTGGTAGCCGAAATATTTATTCAAAAATTTGTAAAATGAACCTAATCCTGCGAGAAGCGCAAATTATCGATCCGAAAAGTGATTTTCATAACCAAAAGGTCGATTTACAGATTGAAAACGGAATTTTTACCAAAATTGGTTCAAAACTTACCAATTCAGAAAATTTTGAAGAATTAAATTTAGAAAATCTTCATGTATCGCAAGGTTGGTTTGATAGTAGCGTTTGCCTTGGCGAACCAGGTTTTGAAGATCGAGAAACAATTGTCAACGGGCTTGAAGTTGCTGCAAAATCAGGTTTTACTGCTATTGCTTTGCAACCGAACTCCTATCCGATTATCGATAACCAATCGCAAATTAATTTTGTACTAACAAAAGCACAAAATTCAGCAACAACATTATATCCGATTGGCGCTTTAACCAAAAATAGTGATGGGAACGATTTGGCAGAATTGTTCGATATGAAAAACGCCGGAGCAGTTGCTTTTGGTGATTATAACAAAAATATTGATAATCCAAATTTACTTAAAATTGCTTTGCAATATGTACAAGATTTTGATGGTTTGGTTTGTGTTTTTTGTGAAGATGCCAACATCAAAGGAAATGGCGTCGCCAATGAAGGAATCGTTTCGACAGGATTGGGATTGAAAGGAATTCCGAATCTCGCCGAAGAACTTATCGTGGTTCGAAATCTAGAATTATTAGAATATACTGGCGGGCAACTGCATCTAGCTACTATTTCGACGGCCAAATCGGTAGCTTTAATAAAAGTAGCAAAAGAAAAAGGTTTGCTAGTAACTTGTAGCGTTGCCGTGCATCATTTGGTGATGACCGACCAAAAATTGCAACAGTTTGATACACGATACAAAGTATCTCCACCATTGCGAACCGAAACCGACAGAAAAGCCTTACTAGACGGTTTAAGAGATGGAACAATCGACATCATAACATCCGATCATAACCCGATAGACATTGAACATAAAAAAATGGAATTCGACTTGGCTAAAAACGGAACTATTGGTTTGGAAACCACTTTTTCTGCTTTGCAAAATGTGCTTCCAACCGATTTAATTATCGATAAATTAGCTGCTGGAAAATCGATTTTCGGAATTGAAAGTAATCCAATAAAAATAGGTTCAATTGCAGATATTTCACTTTTTAATCCAAATACAGATTGGATATTTAGCAAATCAGACATTCTTTCAAAATCAAAAAATTCTGCTTTTCTTAATGAAAAAATGAAAGGGAAAGTTTATGGTATTTATAATAAAGGCAAATTAGTAATTAATGGATAAAGAAACAATTAGTAAAGGAAAAGCAATCGCCATAACAAGCTACATATTATTTGTTGGGCCACTAATTGCGTTGTCTATGAACTCAGAAAACAAAAATGAGTTTGCCGCATTTCATATTCGTCAAGCTATTGGTTTGTCAATTACATTTATTGTCCTAGGAGTTTCTATTAGTTATTTCAACAATATTATGATTGCTTCATCAATGTGGATATTTATCTCTGTATTAAGTATGTACGGAATTTTTACGGCAGCCAACGGGCAAACTAAATCTATTCCTTTGTTAGGAAATTATTTTCAGAAATTGTTTAAGTAAAAAAGTTGGAAGTTGAACTATTCTTAGAAAAAAAATAATGAGTTTACATTACATAATTAAACAACCAAAAACAAAACTCGATAAAAATCCAGTTTTGATTTTATTGCACGGTTACGGCAGTAATGAAGAAGATTTGTTTTCGTTTGCTAGCGAACTCCCAGATACCTATTATATTGTTTCTGTTCGTGCTCCTTTTGATATAGGTTACGGAAGTTATGCTTGGTATGCTATAAACTTTGATGCAGACGAAAATAAATTCTCAGATATTCCGCAAGCGCAAAAATCACGAGATTTGATTGCCAATTTTATTGATGAATTACTTTCAAAATATTCAATTGATACTAATAAAGTTACGTTAGTTGGTTTTAGTCAAGGTTGCATTTTGAGTTATGCCGTGGCGGTTTCATATCCACAAAAAATACAACGAGTAGTTGGCATGAGCGGCTATTTTAATTCACAAATTGCTAAAGAAGGTTTTGAAAAAAATAATTTTGAAAATTTAAAAATATTTTCGTCTCATGGAAGTCAAGACCAAGTAGTTCCAGTAACTTGGGGACGAAAAGCCCAACCAGAATTATCACAATTAGGAATTGACATTGTTTACAAAGAATACCCAATTGGACATGGTGTTTCGCCTCAAAATTTCTTTGATTTCAAAAGTTGGCTCCTAAATAATTAAAAAATACTAATTCATAACAAACTGCGCCAAAACTTTTTGTACTTCATAAACATTTACCGATTTGTTAAATTGCTTTACCACACTTGGATTAACTTCACTAGAAATCCAAATTTTAAGTTCTGCTTCCAAATCAAAAGTACCAGCAGTTTCGATACTAAATCTTGTGATACTTTTATATAAAATTGATTTATATTCGGTTTTATTGCCTGTAATTCCTTGTTTGATTACCAAAATTAATCGTTTGTTTGTAAAAATAAATGTATCACGAATTAGTTTAAAACCCAATTCAATTTGCTCATTATCAATTAAAAGTTGTTGATAATCTTTTACTAACTGTTCAATAGTCACTGAACCAGCATTGCCTAATAAAGCGGAAAATAGTCCCATATTATTTTTGGTATAAAATTGAATTTATTGTTTCAAATTCGACTTGTTGCTTATCATCTATAAAATATTTAAGCAAAACTTCGCCCCAATATTGACCATCGCTGTAGTCTGCAATTATCCAACGGTGATTTAACAATCTGGCTTTGTTTATTATAAATTTTTGTGCTCCAATTTGATCTTGACCTATGTATTTATTTCCTTTCGGATCATCATTGTAAGTCATCAATTCTTCGGTAACTAACGGAATCAATTTTTGATAATCAATTGGAATTTTAACTTTGTCATTATCAAAATAATTTTGTGCATTTTCATTAAAAGCTAACGAAAAATAAGTAGCATCAGCGATTTTCTGTTCCGATGCTTCAAGTTTTATTTTTGTTTTTTCGTGCTGTTGCTTTTCAAAATCTGTTTGTTTTCCGAAATACATATACATAAAAACATTCATAATAGCAGATAAAATAAGGGCATAAAGCAAAAAAGAGTTTTTCATTATTTATTAATATTAAATTGTGATTTCTAAGTTATCAAATGCCAAAAACACATTTTCTGGCAATCTTTTTTGGATTTCGTCATGAAAACCAAACAAATGACTGATGTGCGTCAAATAGGCTTTTTCAGGCTTGACCAAAGTTATAAAATCTAGTGCTTCCTGCAAGTTGAAATGCGAATGGTGTGCTTCGTCTCGCAAAGCATTTATAACTAAAACTTTAAGATTTCTGAGTTTTAAAATTTCTTCGTTCTCAATCGTTTTTATATCAGTCAAATAGGCTAAATCATCAATGCGATAACCAAAAACCTGCAAGTTTCCGTGCATTCCATTTATTGGAACAATCGATTTGCTTCCAACCATAAAGGGATAATTATTGACAACTTCATAAATCGAAACACTTGGCGAGCCAGGATATCTATTTTCGGTTTCAAAAATATAATCAAAACGTTTCTTTAAGTTTTCAATAACTCGTTTGTGAGCATAAATCGGAATTTCACCTTGAACGAAATTGAACGGACGAATGTCATCCAACCCCGACGTATGATCCGAATGCTCGTGCGTAAACAAAATAGCGTCTACTTTTTCGCATTTAGAAACTAACATTTGTTGCCTGAAATCGGGCCCACAATCAATAATCATTGAAAAATTTTGCCACGAAATCCATACTGAAACGCGCAAACGCTTGTCTTTAGCGTTACCACTTAGACAAACAGGATGATTGCTTCCAATAACAGGAATTCCTTGTGAAGTACCAGTTCCTAAAAAATATAATGTCACTGACGATTTTTTTTACAAAAATAAGATATAATTCTAGTATTAAAAACCTATTTGGTTAACTTTGTACTCTAATTTATTAGCAACTACAATGAGTGACGAAATAAAAATTAAAGGCGATCGATTAATAGAGCAAGTTCCAGCTATAAAAGACAAGGCTTTGCGTATTAATTTGAATGAAAATATCTACGGAACATTTTCTGAAATCGGAGCTGGACAAGAAACCGTAAGACACTTTTTTAGAGCTGGCGGATCATCTGGAACTATCGCCAAAGCAATGTCTGCCTACGATAAAGATTTTAGCGATGCCATTTATGGTATTGAGGCCGATGGTCGTTATGTAACCGAAGAGCGTCTCAAAAAAATGTTAACTCATGAAGTCGAACTTACAGAGCAACGCCTCAAAAGAGACAAACATCCAAGTAAATTATTTTTTAGCTATGCCAATACGGTTGCAACAATAGATTTTGCAAAACAGTTTAAAGGACATGGTTGGGTTGGTGTAAAATATCAGATTGAGCCCGACGAAGACTACAATGAAATTATTCTGCATATCCGATTTAAAGAAACCGATTCAAAATTACAACAAGAAACACTAGGAACTCTTGGCGTAAACCTCATCTATGGAGCGTATTACAAGTATAACGACCCAAAAAAATTGCTGCGTTATTTGTACGACCATCTCGATAAAGATCAATTAGAAATTGATACAATCAACTTTTCTGGACCACGATTTGCCAATGTCGATAATAGATTAATGAGTTTGCAATTGGTAAAAAACGGAATGACTGATGCCGTAATGTTTAGCCCAGAAGGCAAAAATATACTCCCAGCATCTATTTTATACAAAAAAAACATACTGGCATTGCGAGGCAGTTTTCGCCCCGTAACCAGCGTAAATATTGACATGTATGAGAAATCGTTAAAGATGTTTCTAGAAGAAAGTAAGGTTGAAAAAGACAATACACTAGTTATTTTCGAGATTACACTGTCTAATCTTCGCTCGGAAGGCGAAATTGACGAACGTGATTTTATGGATCGTGCCGAACTTTTATGTTCGTTAGGGCAAACGGTAATGATCTCCAACTTCCAAGAATATTATAAAGTTGTCGAGTATTTTTCTAATTATACCAAAGCCAGAATGGGCTTGGCCATGGGCGTAAATAACCTTGTAGATATTTTTGACGAAAAGTATTATCGTCATTTAAGTGGCGGAATTCTAGAAGCTTTCGGAAAACTTTTCTATCGTGATTTAAAGGTGTTTTTGTACCCAATGATCGACGAAGATGGAAATACGATAAACTCTCAAAATCTGAAAGTACATCCACGAATGAAAGAATTATATAAGTTTTTTGCCTACAACGGAAAAGTAATTGACATCGAAGATTTTAATAAAGAACACCTCAAAATCTTCTCTCGTGAGGTTCTAAAATTGATTAGTAATGGCGATACTGGATGGGAAAAAATGCTTCCTGCCGGCATTTCCGAAATCATAAAACAACATCAATTGTTTGGTTATGACCCCAACAAAATTTTAGAAAAAGCGAATTAAACAACTATCAAGTCTAACTTTTTTAGCCACAAATTACACACCCGAGCCCGAAGGAGCGAACAGACGAAGTAAATTTTCACAAATTATTAAGTGAGAATTTTGGAATTTGTGGTTATTTTTAAGATAATCAAAATGCAAAAACTGTTGTAATTGGTCGTGAAATTTATAACAAATTTATAAAAAGTATCGCTCAAAGGACGGTATTTTTTTTTGGGCGTTACCTCATCAAGTCAAGAAAAATGACTTGACAAGGTCGGGCTATCCACTACAATCTCCCGAAGAAAAATCGGGAGGATTTTCGTTATTATCCCTAACGCAAAATGACTAAAAACCAATCAAATTGCAGTTCCAATTTATATCTTTTTTATACCATAATTGCCCTTCAGAAACCGTTAATGGACAATCAAAATTATTAGTATAAAGTGCTCCTGTTCCGAGTCCTTGCGGCATCAAATTGTGCTTCAAAAAAGTCCATTGAGCTATGGCATTTAACCCGATATTCGACTCCAAAGCAGAGGTAATCCACCAACCAATTTGGTGCTTTTCGGCTAATGAAATCCACTCTTGCGTACCTCTAAAACCGCCTATAAAACTAGGCTTCAAAATGATATATTGCGGCTTGATTTTGACTAGCAAAGCTTCTTTATCTGCAACCGAAAATACGCCTATCAACTCTTCGTCCAAAGCGATAGGGATTTTGCTGGTTTTACAAAGCTCTGACATACTGTCATGCTGGTTTTTTTGTATCGGTTGCTCAATACTATGAATTTTAAATCCAGATAGTTGGTTAATTTTATCTAAAGCTTCGATAGAACTAAATCCGCCGTTGGCATCGACCCGAATTTCAATGGTGTTTGCATCAAAATTTTGACGAATATAACGTAATAATTGCAGTTCTTTATCAAAATCTATAGCGCCAATTTTGAGTTTTATGCAACCAAAACCTTCGGCAAGTTTCTCTTCAATTTGTTGCTTCATGAAGTGCTCCTCGCCCATCCAAACCAAGCCGTTAATTAGTATCGATTTTTGACCGTTTGTAAACTCCGACGGAAACAACAAAAAAGGGTTTTCAGAGGCTAAAGATCGGAACGCCATTTCGACACCAAGCTGTATACTCGGAAACTCCAAAAGCGCCTCCCAAAGTTGGTCCTCACCAAGGTGAATATTTTGGCACGTCCAAGCCAATTTTTGTTCGTAATCGTCTCGGTCGTCAATGCTCAAACCACGAAGCAAGCCGCACTCGCCTATTCCTTTTTTTTGACCATCATCGATGACGATAAACCAAGTTTCTTTTTCTAATAAAATACCTCTAGAGGTGCCCGATGGGTTTTTGAAATTGAGTAGGTGTTTTTGGTAGGTTGCGGTCATTATATTTTTAGTTTTATTTTGAAATTCTAAAATTTATTATTCTAATTCTTTATTACTTTTTACATCTATAAAATTTTGTTTGCTCACAATTTTGGTTCCCGATTTTTGTTCCAATTCTTTTCTGGCATTACCCGCAACTTTCCCGCCTGCTTTTGCGGCTTTATGGTTTTCGACAAAACCAATGGCATTTTTATTTTTAGCAATTTCGGTTGTAGATGCTTCGCCAAGCATGGTGAAAATTAGCTCTAAATCGGTCATGTGATCGCGCAAATTTTCTTACGATTTTGTTAAACCTTTTATGTTTTTGTATTCACTTGGTACAATTCCAAAAGTGGCTTTGCTAATTTCGGCGGTCAAAATAGAGTACTCTTTTCCTTCTTTTACACCGCGTTGTTTCCATTCGTTGGTTAATTCAACACGAACTTGAATGCCTCTTATTCTTTTTTCTATCCAAGCATCGCTGTATCCTTTGGATTTATAGGTTGCTCTTATGCGTGCTTGTGCCAATTCGGGGTTTTCAATTTCGGCAATGCGTTCGGCGCCTACTTGTGCTAACCATTGTTTGAAAGGTTCCGCTTTTGGTGATGGTATGGATTGAATGAGCCTAAGCATGGTTTCGGTGTCTGCTGTATCTGTTTCTCTTTTTTTACCGTCCTCTGCTATTATTTTGAACCGTACGATTTTATCGTACGCTTGACTTCCTTCTTTAGCTAATTTCTTTTTTAAATCACTCCAATATCTTTTTGGAATTGTACTATCTGTTAATATTTGTATGACATCAATAACTGAGAAATACCATTTTTCTTCTTGTTCGCTATATACAGAACGTACCTTTTGCTCTTCAAATAATTTTATGTTGCTCATAATTATTTTGTTTTTTGACCCCTCAATAATTTTTATTTCTGTAATAAAATTTCAACAAAGTTGATTGGTTCCACTTTTACCCAATCCATAGTTTTTACATAAATACCATTGTGATTTTTGGCTGTTTTTTTATCACAACCCGGGCAAGGCTTTTCTACAACATGGTCCTCTTTTTTCTCAAATAAAGTATCTTCACCTTTAATGATAACTTTTTCTGTAGAACAACTCATTGGTATCACATATTTCAGACCATCCATCTGAAAGATATTCCAAACAATAATTTCTGCTATTTCTTTTTGAAGTTCTAAACTTGGCGATGCTGCAAATTGAGCTTGGTAAAAATCAATAAAGGTGTAAAGTAAATTTTCTCTTGCAATTAGCAAACTATCACCTTGCCATTCATAACCGTATGAGCTTTTAAAAGCTATTTTAGCCCATTTTATCCACTCTTCATTTGTATCGCAATATTTTGAAATAACTTTTAATTTGTAATCTAAAAAACCTACACGTTTAGCTATTGGTACTAATTCCTTACTATCAGAAACTGGATCATAACGAGAAACAATATAAGGTGCCTCACCACAAGTGATTTCTAATTTCAGTAAAGCTACGTATTCTTGCCAGTTGTTTTCAGTTACCTGCAAAGTATCGCATGCTTCATTCATTTGTTTCACTATAGATAGCGGAGTAAAAACCTCAGCCTTATCTCGTGTTCTTAAAAGTTGTTGTTCTTTGCTTTTTACCGCACGTGGCTGTATTAAACTTCCGTACTTACCTGTTATCAAATTGGAAGTAATAGGAGCGAGTGGAGCAAATTTTTCACCTCTGGATTCGTAAGAATCTGTTGCCCATAGTATATTTTTACCTGTGGTTTTATCATGCAAAAGGGTTTCCAGCAGATTGTCTTTTTTTAAAAGATAATCTTCTCGTATGTCTATGGTATTATTACTATTTTTTTCAGTCATTTTTAAAATTGACAATAATTGATTTTCTTGTTTTAAATTTCTCTTCCTTTTTTTCCTTTTTGTATTATAATGTCAATTATCTCAATTTTTTAATTTCCTTATCAAAATCACTTTCAAATAATTGATCTTGAATAATCCGATATTTTTCAAATTCACTTTCGGCATGAGCTTTTGCTATTTCAGCACTTACTTTTCCTGCGTTTTGTAAAATATTTCTATCGGTTGCTTCTATAAATTTATTTAACCTATTTTCCCAATCTTCCATTGTTAAGGGTATTTGACGCAAAGCCATACTTTCGGCAATATCTAAATAAGCCGAAACCAACCTTTGCAGCTGTTGTATTTCGATTTCAGTTAAATAATTTTTAGCTACTGAAACATCAAATTTTTGAATTTTACCATTTGGAGCATCTTTCCAAGTATTTAATCCCATATTTTCTACTTGATGATTGGCTCTTTCTTGGATTACTTCTGCAGCCGTTTGACCGTGAATTGCCCAGTGCAATTTATTTTGAACCGTTGCAAAAAATCGTTTTGTACTTTCGGCTGTCAAATCATAATCTAGTGCGGTTGCATAAATATCGGTAATTTTTTGATAAAATTTTCGTTCGCTCAACCGTATCTCCCTGATGCGTTGCAATTGCTCTTCAAAATACTTTTTTCCTAAAATTGTTCCGTCATTTTTTTGACGCTCATCGTCCATCGCAAAACCTTTGATGGTAAACTCTTGCAAAATTTGGGTTGCCCATTTTCTGAATTGAACAGCTCGTTCTGAGTTTACTTTGTACCCAACTGCTATAATTGCCGAAAGATTATAATGCTGTGTTTCATAATTTTTGTCATCTGAAGCAGTTATCCGGAATTTCCGGACAACTGAATCGTCCTGTAATTCACTGTCTTTAAATATCTTTTGAAGATGTTCGTTAATGGTTCTCACATTTACATTATATAGCACGCCCATCATTTTTTGAGAAAGCCAGATATTTTCATCAGCATAAACGGCATTAACGCCTCCATCGCCGGTAGCTGCAATAAATGTTAAATATTCTGCCGATGCCGAACGAATTACACTATTTTTTTTAATCTCTTCTTTCATTTGTGAGCTTTATTTATTTTTTATTGGTGCAAATGTGTCGCTATTTTCATTGGAGTTTGTTGGCAAACGATTTGATTTTGGCGATTTCATATCAACTAATTTGCTACGCCATTGGTTTTATCATACTTTCAATAAAACTAATTTCTTCATCTGATAAACCGTATTTTTTATAAAGTTGTTGGTCTATATCTGAAATTGATTTTGACCAATCAATGTCTGATTTTGCTGTGAAGTCTTGAAGAGGAACGAATTTGTAGGTTTTTGATGTACCGTGATGACTTGCTTTTGAAAGACTATGTGAAAATCTTGCGAACTTAGTTGTGAAATATTTTGTAATGTTCGATGCTGAATCATTATCTAATTCTAAATTTGCCCCAATTACAATATACGTTTCTGTACTAATTGTACCTGGTTTACCCACAAACGAATTAAAATTATCATCATTTAATTCTGTACCAATATTATTTGCATATGATGTGAAAACCTTATATTTATCTATCCAATTTATGTTTTTAATAATCTCTTCTCTTTCTAAAAAAACAATTTGTTTACCTTTTACATAACAAATTAAAGGATTTTTTAATCCATTTTTTGATTTTCGGAAATTTTCATCATTTGAATAATTACCATCTAATCCAAAAGGTTTACGAGACGAAACATATTCTTCAAATGATGAGAATTCTTTTTGAGATTTTATTTTTTTTATTATTTCAAGAGATTCAATATTTCGAATAAAAATATCTTCACCATCAAGTTTCAATTTTCTTTTCAACTCTTTTCTATCTAAGAAACTTTCACCATAGGTTACTACTTTTACTAAATCTTTTTCATTATTATAATCGTTGTCCCAAAGAATAAAACATACACCGCCTCTTATATTTGTAGAAGGAAAAATGATATTTGGATTTAAGAAATCGTGTATTTCAACTATATGTTCATCATTTAGCATTTGTTTTCTAAAATCATCTAAACCTTTGCCTCCAGCATACCAACGTGTTGGCATAATCAAGTTAATTAATCTTGTATTTATCTCTTTTGCTGATTCTACAAAATAATTGTAAATAGGTTTGGCGCTTGCCTGAGCACCGCCGTCGCTTTCCTGATAAGGTGGATTTCCCACAACTGCATCAAATTTCATATCTTTTGTTAGTTTAAATAGTTCTTGTAATTTTTGTTTTGCGGTATCTTGTTGGGCTTGTGGCGTAAGGTCGTGTTGCACAAAATTTTTACGATTAATCTTGTGCTCTGTATCAAACCCAAAAATGTATCCTTGTGTTATGCCTTGTAATATAGGAGTAGGTGCAAGACCAAATACTTGATTTTCCAGAATATGTTTTAAACAAGCTTCATCAGTTGTATATTGATTTTTTGTATTTTTGAATAGTTTTTTAACAATCTCGGTTATGTACATACCCGATTTCATATACAAATCTATAAAAGTACTGTCGGTTCTGGTAAACAAGCTAGGATCGTGCTCTTCCAATTGATTAACCATCATTTGCACTACCTTTTTTGGTGTAAAAATTTGGTTGGTTTTCTGGTTGGGAATCAGCTCAAAAATATCTTCGTCAGCGGTAAAATAATCAGATAGTTGGTCTTTTTTTAACTTAAATTCTGCAATTGAGGCATTAAATCTGTATTTATTAAACACTCCTTGAAACGTTTTTCTTTTGCCCTCTTCTTCATAATCAAAACCATCACGCAGTTTGTGAAATTCTACTTTGGTAATACTAGTCAATTCTACAAAATCTTTTTCGTCTATTTCTAAATCAAAATTATCAATTGTAATTTCGTTTTTAGAAGCATTTGCCATAATAAACATAGGTATGGTACGCGTAAACGAACGTAGCCTATCTCTTATTTCATCTTCTTTGGTTTTTTGTACTTTTTCTACAACTTCTTGTTCTTTTTGGGTTACGTTATTGGCAACAAAATCAAATTCGATGGTTTCTATTAATTTTTGTTTTAAAGTATCGCTGTCGATGTTGCCATTGTTGAACTCTTGGGCATATACTTTTACTTTTTCGATTATTTGTTTGCTTGCCTCTTGGTTTTCCAATTGGGTAGTTTTATAAACTTCTTTGTATTTGGCAATAACGGGTTCTGATACTTGCGAAAAAGTTTCTAGTAATTCCTCTGAGGAGATTGTTTTGCTGTCGTTTTGAAGTAAATTGTCAACTACCCGTTCGGTATTCGTTTTGAAAATTTTTGCACCAAGTATAATGTCGGTATTTTCATTTATTTTAGCAATTTTATTGTCATTTACTTTTTTGGCATCATCTAGATTGAGCGTATTTTTTGCAATTTGAACACGTTTGTTATTTTCTTCTGGTAGTTTATCTAATATGTCTGTTGCTTCTTTCGGGAAATTAAAAACGCCTTTCAAGCTATCATTAAATAAAAGATTAGACATAAATTGGGCTTTTACAATTTCTGCCGCTGCCAAAGCGTTTGGAAATGTAAGCACCTTGTTTGCATCTAGTTCTACCATTTCGCCGTTAATATCTTCAGAGATTACTGGAAAAAAGTTTAGTAGTTCTTGGATATTCTCTTCTCGGTCTTTTTCGGTAATTTCGCCTTTAACTGCTTTTGGATTTAATCCGTTAGCAAATTGATCATAAATTTCTAGTACACGAGTAGGAGCAAAATCAAATAAATAGGCAGATTTTTTGGTTAGTAATTCGCCATTTTTAAATTGTTTGTATGGATTTTGAGCCCTAAAAGCTGCTTGCATATACAATGAAGGTGTTTTAATGTCGGTAAGCATCAAAACGGCTGTCCATTCTTTAATAGTAACTCCGGTAGTTAATTGACCACACGAAAGCGTGATGGTTTTGTTGTGTTTAGCAATAGCATCTTTTACTTTTTTAAAAGAAGATTCATTGCTTTTAAAATCGTTTTCTTCATCTTCAAAACTTCTGCCATCACCAGCTGCAACAATTATTTCATACTCTTTAAATACTGCATCTTTTTTTAGCAATTGCTCTAAAGCCTTTACAGATTCAACTCTGTTGCCTACGTACCAAAAAGTATGTTTTAATTCTTCTCTAAGTTCGAGTGTTGAGAAAGGGTATTTTTTATTGGTAGTTAGATTTTTTAAAAATTCTTTTACATCTTCTTCATGTGCGAACTTTTTATCTTTTGCCCTAAAAAACTCATTTAAATCAAAAGCGTAATCATGGTTTTGGTTATCAATTTCTATTCCCTCATTTACTTGCTCGGTTATCATTTGCGAAATTCGATAGGTAAACAATTTAAGGTCTGGCATATCTGTATGTTCTCCAGATTCGCTTTCTTCTAATTCTAACTGCTTAATTTTTTGCTCATCTAAATAAGTCCAATTAAAAATGGCTTCTTTCGGGAATTTTTCATTAGCTAATTGTTTAAAAGGAGTTCCAGAAAGATGGAGCGTATTTTTACGTTTAATCACATCAAAAGCGGCATCGGTTCTTCCTGTATCAATCCCTTCGTGTGCTTCATCAATAATCAACAAATCCCATTCTAAATCGGCTATCCAACGTAATTTATCATAATTACCTCCAAAGTATTTAGAACCTTTTAAATCTTGTAAGGAGAGAAAAGTAATAAGAGGTTTTATAGATTTTGATGCGATATGTTGTTCTCTAGTAAGAGAGGCACGGTCTTTTAAAGACGAAGTTTCAGATATAAATACAAATCCGTCAATAAACATTTCAAAATCATCAAACCATGAATTGGCAATTGCTGGTCTGTTAGTAACAATCAATACTTTGCTTGCTTTTAAACGCTTTGCTAAATCATAACTTGCTAGTGTTTTACCAAAACGTGGTTTTGCATTCCAAAGATATTCTCCTTTTTCGTTATTTTGGAAATAGGCTACAGCTTTTTCTACGGCTTCGTTTTGTTCGTAACGCAATGTATATTCAAGCTTTTTATTTTCGTTTTGTAGCGCTGCGAATTTTTCTTTTCGGAACAAATCAAATAAATCTTTTGACTTGAAAGGTTCACCATTGAAGTAAAACCATTCTTGACCCAAATCAATTTTTCTTTCAATTCCATTCTTTTCAAGAAATTTATGAAATGTCTTGTCTAAAAAACTTTCATTTCCACCTTCAAAAAAAGCGGGACCACTCCACAATAAATCGTATTTTAATCTTATTGCGGCTGTTTCGACTTGTTGCTTTATTCTATCGTGAACATTTTTTTGCTCAGTATATCCGATTTTTTGAGAACCTTCGTTATTTACAATTGTTGGCAGAATGTAAGAATATAACTGAGGGTAAACTATTTGATATGATTTTATATTTTGTGTTATGTTGCTCATAAATTTTACGAGATTGCTTTATTTTTTTGTTTATAATTAGAAAATTTTACTTTGATACTATTTTTCTACATCAACTTCTTTCTCTCCATTCTCTCTTTAGCCCCTGCAACCAGCAAATGTATTTTTTCTTCAAACTGTTTTTTGGGTGGTAAGTCTGTCCAATATTCGGCAACCATTATTCCGTCTTTGTGCATTTCGAGTAACTCAATTTGTTCTCTGCTACTTTCGGCACAAAGTATTAAACCGATAGGTGTATTTTCTCCTTCTTGTTTTTCGTATTTGTCCAACCATTTGAGGTATAACTCCATTTGTCCTTTGTGTTTGGCTTGAAATTTACCTAATTTTAATTCTATTGCGACTAATCGTTTTAATTTTCGATGGTAGAAAAGCAAATCTAAATTGAAATCTTCGCCGTCAATAATCATTCGTTTTTGGCGTTCTACAAACGTAAAACCTTTACCTAATTCGAGAATGAATGTTTCTAAATCGTGCAATATTGCATCTTCTAAATCTTTTTCTAAAAATGAATTTTGCAAACCAAATAAATCTAAAATGTAAGGATCTTTGAATGTATTGAATGGAATATTCGTTGATTCGATAATTTGTGCATCGGCAATGTTTGCTCTTTCGAAAGCTTTTAAGGCAATTTGTCTTCTTAATTCTCTAACACTCATAAAACTATTACCCACTTGATTTGCATAAAACACTTTGGCCTCTTGCGTTTTTAAAGGTAATATGGCTAAATAATGTGACCAGCTCAATTGTCGTGACAGTGTCACGACAATTTGAAAATCTGTAAATTGTTCTGCAAATTGCATCATTCGACGGAGATTTTTTACTTCAAAATTTCTACCGTATTTGTTTTCTAATTGTGTAGACAGTGTCGACACAATTTGTTTTCCGTATTCGGCGCGTTTGTTTTGTAGTATATCTTGATTGATGCGATTGCCAACTTGCCAAAATAAAATAGTAACAGCACTATTGGCTTGCACCGCTACTTGTTGTTTGCTTTGCTCAATAAGTTGTGATAACTCAATGAATAAATCATTTTCTGAAATTGATAAACTGTTAGTATTATCTGCCATAATAGTTTGACGATTTTTTGTAAAGAAAGAAATCATAAATAAAGCAAACATACAAAAAAAGCTACTCAAAGTAAAGTAGCTAGTGCTTATAATACAACTAATTTCAAATCTTATCTACTCCAAAACCCGTAAAATCTTCTTGAAGTTTTTACTCACTAATCCTTGTATTGAATAAAGATTTTCGATTATTTCCATATCGTGTTTACGAATGTCAAAATGTATGAATGATGTATCTAATTCTTTATTAATCATAGGTTTATTTTTTTAATCGTTTGATGTCTTCTTCAATTTCTTTCAAACTTTGCTCTTTCTCAATAGCAGCTTGTTTTAGTTTGTATTTTTCAAACTCGGCTGACGATTTTTCTAAAGCACTATCGTGACTTATTTTACCAGCGTGCGTTAGTAATTCTCTACCGTTGAGTTGCAGTATACCGTCTAATCTTGCAATCCAATCTTTCATATACATAGGAGTTTGTTGTTGTGCCATAGTTTCGGCAAATGCCAAGTATTGCTCTACCAATAGTCCTAGTAATTTTATTTCATTTTCATCAAGATAATTTTTTGCAATACTAACTTCTTGTTTTGTTACCGATTTTGCTTCTTTTTTATCATACGAGAGCATCCCCATTAATGGCAAACTGGCATCTACTCTTCGATATACCAACTCGGCTGCGGTATTTTGAGAAATCGCCCAAAGCAATTTATTTTGAACGATTTTAAAAAATGAAACTGTCTTTTCGTCTTTTGGGTCATAATCTATACTGGTGGTGTAAATATCTTTGATTTTTTGGTAAAAGAACTTTTCAGACAAACGAATTGCACGAATGCGATTTTGCAATTCATTGAAATAATTCATTGATGAACCCGATTTAAAACGGTCATCATTCAGGGCAAAACCCTTTATAATATATTCTTTTAATCGTTGCGTTGCCCAAATTCTGAACTGTGTGCCTTGTTGTGATTTTACGCGATACCCTACGGAAATAATGACATCAAGGTTGTACAGTGTAACTTCTTTTTCTTGTGTTTTGCCTACAATAGCACCATGAGAAGTGGTATGTCGGAATTTCCGACTGACCACTTTTTCACTCAATTCACCTTCCTTGAAAATATTACCAATATGTTCCGTAATGGTACTTCTACCTTTCCCAAATAGTTGTGCCATTTGGTCTTGCTTTAGCCAAACGGTTTCTTCCTCTAGCCGAACATCCACTTTAATGTTGCCTTCTTGGTTTTGATAAATTAGTATTTCGCCTGTGTTCATACTTTAATTATTTTATATCCGAAACCTTTTGTTCCTGTTACAAAGATAGCAGAAAAGTGTTTAGTTGGAAGTTAGGAGTTGGGATTATGAAGCACTAGTTGTCTATTGGAATGGGTGCGAAGTCGGAGTTTCGAGGAGCTATCGGAATCGCACAGCGCCCCAGAATAGAACAATAATTTTATTTTAAGGAAGACTTCGTTGAGCGGGGAAGACTTCGTTGAGCGTGGGGATTTCAACCCTATCTCTAATGAAAATTGCTTGCTTTGCGATACTAAACTGAAATGGTCTCATTTAATTTGTATAATCAAAAATTTAATACCAACGATTATAAGCCAAACCAGCCACAACGTGCTTCCAATAAAACCCGCCATATCCCATACCGGAAAACCTTTTAGTACCGTTGCAAATAATTCAGCTTGTGCCAATAGGTAAA
>JANOPO010000017.1:0-37190 GCA_031422015.1 Flavobacterium sp.
TATTGTATAAGTTCCTTCGATGATATAAGGAGAAAAGTTATTTGAAGACGTTGCAGTTATCGTTCCCGTACAAGCATCAGTTGTAGTTGGAGGAGTTGCCGTAATAGAACATTCACCAACAAGGTTTGGAAGTATTGGAATTAAAGGATTTGTAGTATCGTTTAAAATCACCGTTTGATTAACAATAATAAAATTTCCGTTAGCATCAGTAAAAGTCCAAGGTACAATAGTTGTTCCTTGTACATCAATTGTATTATCTGGAGTTGTTCCGATAATTAATGTTGTACTACAATTATCAGTTGTTGTTGGAGGTATAAGTGTAACTGTACATTGTTCTGTAATAATTGGAAGTACAGGAATTATAGGGTTTGTGGTGTCTAGTATATTAACTGTTTGATTTATTACAATTATATTTCCATTGCCATCATCAAAAGTCCAAGGCACAATTGTTGTCCCTTGATTTATAATAGTTAAACTCGGAATTGTAGTTGTTGCGGTCAATGTTCCGCTACAACTATCAGTTGTTGTTGGAGGGATTAGTGTGGTTGCACACTGAGCATTAATATTACCTAGTACTACAGCAAATGGCGGATTTGTATCAACTACGTTAATTGTAATAAATGCATTAGCGCAGTTCCCAGTATTGCCATTTTCACATATTTGATATTGAATAATATATGTTCCAACAGCCAAGCCACCATTAATAATATTAATATTTCCAATTGAATCTACAGTTATATTAGGATTTACAAAGGGAGTTATTGTAAGTATGATATTCGTTATTGAAGCCGGATTTCCATTTAGTGAATCATTTGATAATAAATTTCCTAAAAATATATTTGTAGAACATTCAACTACATTAAAATCATCATTTAATGCTACAATAGTTCCATCATTATCAATAATAGTTCCTAGCGACTGAAGATCAGAACCAGCAATATCAATATTTGTAGAAGTTATAACCGCATCAACTAAGAACGTTTCATTTGGTTCATCGATTGGATCTTGAATGGTTGTAACTTGTATAGGGCTTGGTACAGTCACAGTAGTTTCCCCAGCAGGAATAGTCACTGCAAACGTAGTAAGCGGATTAAAATCGGTAGTTGAAATAGCAGGATTAGCACCAACAGTATCGTTAGCGGTTGAAAGTAAAATAGTGGTTGGCAGCGAACTTGGATTGCTCAAAGTCAATACAAACACGACAGGATTTCCTTCAGTAGCCGAAGCATCTGCAATGGTAACCGTTGGTAAAGGATCATTATCGATTATGGTCCCGACAGCCGTAGTATCGTTACCGCTAGGATTTAAATTGGTAGAAGTAATGGTTCCAACAAGATTGAAATCTTCATTTCCTTCATTGATGGTATCAGGAGTAGTTTGCACGGTCGTTGTACCAGTCAACGAACCTGCAGGAATTGTGATAGTCACCGGATTAGGAACAGGCGAATAATCAGAAGTAGAAGCCGTTCCTGGTGTTGTAAGAACAGTAATAGTTGTAGCAAACGCACTCAAACCTGATAAAGTTGCGGTAAACGTAATCAAACCACCTTCAGTAGCCGAAGCATCCGCAATGGTAACCGTTGGTAAAGCATCATTATCGATTATGGTACCTGTGCCTGTATCTGATATTGAACCAACTGATCCAGTTGATCCTGTAATACCAATTATAAAAGTTTCCGTGAACTCGCTTAAAAAATCATCATTAGTTAAAACATTAACTGTTACATTTGTGGTGCAAGGTGGAAAATTGATTGTTTGTGCTGCATTATTATAATCTGAATTTGAAGTTGAAACATCAGTAAATCCAAATGTTAGTGAAATTGGATTTGGAGAACCATAACTCAAAGTAATAGGAAATACCAATGTTCCACCTTCACCAATAGATGCATTGCCAATAGTTACATCAGGTGAGCCGGTTATAATTGGTGTGAAAGTATCAATGTTATTTATTGAGGATGTTTCTGTATTCGTCCCGATAATAGTAGCAGTATTACTGTGATTACCACTACAATTAACAGTTGCTACTATTGACAGCACACCAGTCGAACCAGCATTTAAGTTGCCAATATTCCAAACACCTGTAGTTGAATTAAATGTGCCAACCGTTGGAATAGCACTCACAAAAGTATATCCATTTGGCAATACATCAGTCACCACTACGCCGGTATCATTACTTATACCCAAATTTGATGCAGTAATATTAAAAGTGATATCTGTCCCTACAACTGCATTTGCGGGACCATTTTTTGTAACACTTAAATCTGAACAACCTCTGAAAACAGTTGTTTGAGTAGATAAAATCCTAACTCCCCATCCCCATGTATTAATGATTCTTACGTTACCAAAATCATTACAAGTAATAAAATCATCAAAATTTCCGGTAGTTAAACCAGCAGGAACTGAAAAAGTAGAATTACCATCGCCATTCCAAGTATGTGCTGGGCTATCTTTTCCAATTATAGAATTATCATAACCTACGCCAGTTTGATTATTGTTTTGAGCTGGACTTGACGTATTACAAAAATTACCAACATCTACTAACAAGGTATCATCCCAATACATGCGGGTAGTTAGTAGTTCGACTGGTTTAAAAAGTGTCATATTAATACCGCCACGATTAAGCTCTACATCATACAGGGGTAAATTAAAACGACCTTTAAGAAAATTTAGTTGTAATGACATTGGCGATCCTTCTGGCAGAACAGCACCTAATCCATCCAATCCATTCCATGAAATTGTATTATTACCAGCTAATAAATCTGTAACTTCAATTAATCTATCTGAACTAGAAGGCTGATATCCGGGGGTTCCATTAATATCGAACAATAATTGCACATCTCCAGGTTCACTCAAATTAAATCGCACTATATATGGGCCACAACCCGTTATAGCTGGCGTCAGGAAAGTAGGAGGTAAAGAAATACCAGCAATTGGGTATGCAACTGGATCTGGCTCGTTAAAAAATATTTTGAAACCGTTTGGCAAAGCTGGAGAAATAGTGGAATTGACTGATCTTCTGGTGCTAGTAAATGGCCCCACGGGATTTACACCATAACTATTGACCGCTAAGTCATAAGCAATAGGTCGTAAACCATCTTCAAAACTAAGTTTTAATAAAATGCTATCATTAGTGTAAACAAATAGCGATGGTTGCGAATCAGCTTTTACAAAATTTCCATAATCAGAATCAACGGCACAAAAACTCCATTTGTCGCAATGAACTCTTCCATTTTTCTTAGCAAATGTTCCGCTATTGTTTGCGACTGTCATATCAAATAAAGCAAGTACCAATCTGTTGGTAGTTCCAGTTAGCAAAGGGGTTACGCCACCATCATCACTTCTATAAAATTCAATCCAATGTTCCCCATCTTGTGTGGGATTAAATGAAATAGCATTATAACCAGATGTAACAATACCAATATTAGGACCGATTAACGTTTTATTGAAACCCGCATTTTTTTGAGCTACTGAATCACCGCCACCATCAATACTGCCTGTTGAGCCAAAAGCAGGATTCCAGGCAGCTCTCAAATTTTCTGATCCATCAGGATTCATAATTCTATAATAGGCATTGGTTGCTCGTAAGGGATCACCTTGTATATAATCTCGGATATCAAAACCAAAATACATATTTTCAGTTACATTATTTAATACTCTAAAATATACCCGATTATCATCGCCAGCGGGAGATGCCGGATTATAAAAAGATCCCGAACGAATGTCTGGCGCTGACACCACTGCCGTAATTTGAGATGAATTTGGGGATAATGACGGCGTACCTTCAGCAAAGAATGTCAGGGTATATAAAAACGATAAAATAAAAATAAATAATTTTTGGATTTTATTTGTTTTAGTAAAAAATATAATCATTATGATGTTTTTTAGATTTGGGTGCTAAAATAGTATATCAAATGTAGATTTTAAATTGACTAGATTACTATTCAACCTATTAACGTCAATTAAAATCGATAAAATGTATTTTTTTTAATATTTGTTTAACTTTTTATTTATTTTAAATCTATTGATTCGAAAATAACTGTATTAAATTTGATTTTAAAATTTTTAAATCAAAAATAGTCGTATTTTTGTTAGCAAGTGCTATTTTTTAGATAAAAAGCAATTTATTACGATGAAATACATGTTTCTACTATTTTAAATTAAATAAAAACTAATTTTTGTTCATAACTTTTTTTACCTATTTTTTCTTTTTATTTTATCTTTGATAAGCTACATATTATTGTAACATTGTTTTGCATTATGTAATAAGTAAAGCTTAAAAAAAATATTAATATAAAACTAGACAATTGAAAAACCTAACACTTATACGTCACGGTAAAGCTTCGCAAGACTTTGGTTATAAAGATTTTGACCGACCGCTTTTAAATATTGGTGTTGAAAATTCTATTCTTATAGCTAACAAATTTGCTAACGATTTATTAGATGATATTTTGATTTGGTCAAGTTCTGCCAAACGTGCAAGCGGAACGGCGAAAATATTTTTAAAATGTTGGAATATGGATAGTAATTTGATACAATTTAAGGACGAACTTTACACTTTTGATGGAAGCAATTTGGAAAAAATTATTAAGTCGTTACCTCTTGAAGTTAAAAACATATTAATTTTTGGACATAATGGAGCAATTACAGATTTTGTTAATAAATTTGGTAATAATTATGTTGATAATGTCCCAACTTCTGGATTAGTTTCGATAGAATTTGAAACAAATGATTGGAAATTAATTTCAACCGGAAAAATAAAAACTACTTTATTTCCAAGTCAATTTTAAAAATGAATTTAGATAAAAAATATTCCTACATCGATCGCGAAAAGAGTTGGTTGGCATTTAATGGTCGTGTTTTGCAAGAAGCAGCAGACGAAGCAGTTCCGCTTTTAGATCGACTGCGGTTTCTTGGCATTTTTTCTAATAATCTTGATGAATTTTTTCGGGTTCGTTTTGCTGCAATTCGACGACTAAGTTTAGCGGGAATTTCGGGCGAAAATATTCTTGGTGGTGTAACAGCACAAGAACTATTAACTGAAATAACGGCTATCGTCATAAAGCAACAATCTGAAAGTTTACGAATTCTTGGTATTATAGAAAATAAATTAGAAAAAGAAAATATCTTTATCGTTACCGAAGACCAGCTCTCGAAGCAACATCAAAATTTTGTTAAAGATTTTTTTATTCAAAATATTAGTCCAGAGTTAGTTACAATTATCCTAAATGATCTTGATGAGTTTCCTACTCTAAAAGATACTGCTGGTTATTTGGCTATTAAATTGGTCATGAAAAACTCAGAAAAAAATAGTAGTCAATCAACTTTAAAACTCAAAAAAGAAAAGCGTTACGCACTTATTGAAATTCCGAAAAACACCAATAGGATGTTGGTATTACCGGCTATTGATGATAAAAAATATATAATGATGGTTGATGATGTAATTCGATATAATCTCGAGAGTATTTTTAATATTTTTGATTATGAAAGTATTTCAGCACACATGATCAAAATTACACGTGATGCACAATTAGATATTGATTCGGATATGAGTAAAAGCATGCTCGAAAAAATTGCAACTTCAATAAAAGATAGAAGAATAGGCGAGCCTGTTCGGTTTGTTTATGATAAAGAAATAGGAAAAGACACCCTCAAATTCTTCCTGAACAGAATGGGAATTCATGCAACAGATTGCATTATTCCCGGAGGACGATACCATAATCGACGAGATTATATGGATTTTCCAAATCTAGGTCGAATGGATTTATTATATCCACCAAAACCGCAATTGCCTGTTCCCGGACTTTCTTTAGATGGAAGTATTCTCAGGAAAATTGCCCACAAAGATTATTTGGTTTTTGCACCCTATCAATCGTTTTCGTATCTCATAAAATTTTTGCGTGAAGCGGCTTTAGATCCAAAAGTTACAACTATTAAAATCACATTATACCGTTTAGCAAAAAATTCGCAAATCATTAGTTCTCTAATAAATGCTGCCAAAAATGGAAAAAAAGTAATTGTTCAAATAGAGCTTCAAGCACGATTTGACGAAGCAAGCAATATTTCGTACGCCGAGCAAATGCAAACGGAAGGAATTCAACTCATTTTTGGTATAAAAGGTCTGAAAGTGCATTCCAAAATTTGCGTAATTGAGCGCATTGATCAAGGAAATTTAACTCGTTTTGGACTTATTTCTACTGGAAATTTTAATGAATCGACAGCTAAGATTTATACAGATGTAACGTTGTTTACAAGTCATCAACAAATTTTGAAAGATGTATCTAAAATTTTCGAGTTTTTTGATGTTAATTATCGTGTGCATCGTTATAAACATCTTATTGTTTCTCCGCATTACTCAAGAACTCGTTTCAACAAATTAATTGATCGCGAAATTGCAAATTCTTTAGCAGGAAAATCGGCCTATATTAATTTGAAAATGAATAGTATATCTGACTATGCTATGATTGATAAATTGTATGATGCAAGTAATGCTGGTGTGAAAATCAAGTTACAAATTAGAGGTATTTGTTCTCTAATTCCTGGTGTGAAAAACATGTCTGAAAACATCGAAGCCATCAGTATTGTTGATAATTTTCTGGAACATTCACGAGTTTATATTTTCGGAAATGACAATGATCCCGAAGTATTTATTTCGAGTGCCGATTTTATGACTAGAAACCTTGACGGTCGAGTAGAAGTTACGTGCCCAATTTATCAAGAAGATATCAAAAAACAATTAATTGACAACTTTAATATTGGATGGAAAGGTAATGTAAAAGCCCGTTTTCATTCTGTTAAACTCGATAATAAATATAGAATTCGTAACGAAAGCGAACCTGTTTTTAGAGCGCAACATGAAACATATAAATATTATCAAAATGATGTTGTAGAGATTACTATTCAGTAATCAGTTTTCAGTCGCACTTTTCAGTTTATTAAAACCAATAAACAACAATCTAAAATCTACAATTTTCTCCAATGATTCAAATAAAAAAATATGCAGCCATCGACATTGGTTCCAATGCCATGAGATTGCTCATTACTAACGTTGTCGAGCAAGACGGCAAAGAAACACAGTTCAACAAAAGTGCTTTGATACGTGTACCAATTCGTTTGGGTCAAGATGCGTTTACTGTGGGCGAAATATCTGAGGAAAATATTGATCGAATGGTCGATGCAATGAACGCGTTTCGACTGCTAATGAAGGTATATAAAGTTGATAAATATAAGGCTTGCGCAACATCGGCTATGCGAGAAGCCTATAATGGTAAAGAAGTTACCCACATAATTAAAGAAAAAACAGAGATCGAAATTGATATTATAGACGGCAAGGTCGAAGCGGCAATTATTGCCTCGTCCGATTTACATGGTTTATTATCAAACGACAAAACCTACCTTTTTGTTGATGTTGGTGGCGGAAGTACTGAGTTTTCTATTTTTTCTGACGGAAAAATGGTAGTTTCTAAATCTTTCAAAAACGGAACCGTGCGCTTACTTAACAATATGGTCAACGAATGTGTTTGGGAAGAAATCGAAAAATGGATCAAAAACGCCACCAAAGAATATGACAATATTACCCTAATCGGGTCTGGCGGAAATATAAATAAGTTGTTTAAGCTTTCTGGAAAACAATTAGATACACCTTTGTCCTATGTCTATTTAAATTCACAATACCAATACCTCAATTCACTAACTTATGAGCAGCGTATTGCAGAACTTGGTCTTAATACCGACCGAGCCGATGTAATTATCCCAGCTGTTATGATCTACTTAAATGCTATGAAATGGAGCGGCGCACGCCAAATTTATGTTCCAAAAATAGGACTTTCGGACGGCATAGTTAAGGCGATGTATTATGAGAAGATTTAAACTTATTTCTTTTTTAGAATCAATGCTGCAATAACTGAGATTATAATACCAATAGGTAAAATCTCCATTAAAGTGAGTAAGATTATCATCACCGGATTTTTATACCATTCTTTCATCTGATTTATTTCTGAAGTTTTAGAAATGATATTTTCTGTCTTGGTGTTTTTAAGAACCATTGCTCCATATTGCTCCATGAAATTTGGAAAAAAATTATAATAAATAAGTAACCAAACACTTGTATAAATACATGAGATTAGCAACGAAATTTTTACTCCTGTTAAAAATGCTTTTTCAAAAGGAATTATGCCGTTGTTGCATTTTCGTTCTTGAATAATTCCCAAAATCACAAATAGGTAAGCTAGCATCATACTACCAAAACCAATGATTGCGCTAGGTTCTTTATCGGGATATGTTTTCATAAAAATAGTCATCATTATCATAACGATGCTAACAATTATACCGCCAAAAATTCCATTTTTAATAATTATATTTTTCATGATCATCTAATTTTAGATCAATACAATATTTGGAAAGATTAAGTACTAAATTTTATTGCGTCGATTGCAGTAGCCAATTCGATATCTTTATTTGATACACCACCAAGGTCATGAGTTGTTAGTCTAATTGAAACTTTATTATAAATATTGCACCATTCCGGATGATGATTCATTGTTTCTGCTTCGATTGCTATACTATTTATAAATGTGATAGCTTCATTAAAATTTTTAAATTGAAACTTATTTTCTATGCCATTAGTAGCAAATTTCCATGACGGAATTTTTTTCAGTTCTATTTGTAATTGTTCTTTATTTAATAGCATATTTCGAATGTTCGTTACAATACTATTCAAAAATATTAATAATACTTTATAAATACTATCAAAATCTATAATAATATTTTTTACTGCAAAAATTATGGTTACTTTAGATGCTTCGATGCCCAGCGGTATTCCAAAGTTGCATCATGGTTATTTATTTTTTTGAAACAAGTAACTTTAATTGAGTTTTTAAAAAGGAAATTTTGTTAAATTTTTATGTAAAAAAGTTATTTTTATTTAAGACTATTTGATTAATTTTGTAAAAAAACGCATGGGCTTTCTCAACAACTTATTCGGAGCAGCAGACACAGAAAAACCTACTTCAAATCTTCAGTGGAATACTCTTGAAGATATTGGACAACTCGATCAACTTATCGACGAGTCAGGTCATAAGCTAGTCTTAATATTTAAGCACAGTACTACTTGCAGCATCAGCCGAATGGCATTTAAAAACTTCGAAAACGAATTTGATAATACATTAGAAATTGAAATTTATTATCTAGATTTATTAAATTTTAGAAATATATCTAACGAAATTGCAAGTCGATTTGCTGTTATGCATCAATCGCCACAGGTTCTTTTAATTCAGAACGGCGTAGCGATTTATAATGCATCACACGAAAATATTAGAGCCGAAGATTTGAAAAATTTTGTATTTAAGAAATGATTTTAAAGTATTTCTTTTAAAAGTTATAAGTTTTTAAAGCTTATTCTTCATAGGTAACCAGCACTTTTATTGGTTTGGATAAAATTAAATATGAATTTGTTGCGCTATTCCTAATATAAATATTTCCTAATGATATATAAAAATCAAACTCGTAGCCGATACGGCTGTAGGATGCAGGTACGAATGAATTTGTTGAATAATCCACCAAAACAGTAACTGAAAGTATTTTAGAATCTGTCAAACCATGAGCAATAGAAATTGTCATGTTTTCAGTAGATCCAGTTGTACCAGTTAATTTTTTTACTTTTATAGCTGGTGCGTCACTGCCAAGTTTAGTAAAACCGTTGACTTCTAGTTTTGTCGTAGGATTGGTAATTCCAATACCAACATTACCATTTCCTTTTATTCGCATTTTTTCAAGAAAATTAGTACTATCGCTTCCGCCAAAAGCTATATCGGCACTATTAGCTCCATCAGCATACATTTGCAAAAGACCAGGTTGAATACCAAAGCCATATTGATTGTTACCAGAACCATATAACGAAATTTTATTACCTAATAGATTAGCAAATTGTAGTGGAACAGTCGGAGTAGTTGTACCTATTCCAACATTTCCAGTGTTATTATTACTAATATTAATTCCTGTTGTTTGCCATTGCAACGGTTCCGGATTTGAAAGTGCAGTTGCACTAGTAAGACTAAACAAGGCATACGGCACACTTAAAAGTTCGGAAGTACCCGTTATACTATAGTTTGTGCCTCCAGATGGATCGATTTCTGTTTTAATAAATTTGCTACTTGTTCCCCAAGATATTGTTTGAAAACTTCCGCTTACTATCGATCCGTTGCCTATTTGTAGTGTTGCCAAACCATTTGCGTTAGTTGTTGGAGTTTGTGTTTCTACATAAACGGCTGTGCCAGTTGCGCCACCTTCTAGGACACTAATTTTCATACCTACTAAAGTGTTAACTAGTAACTGATTAGAAATACTTCGTACTACTGCTTGATAACTCATTTTTTGAGGTGCACTATTTAAAAAAACTAATGTTGCATTTGTTAGTGAGCCAAAAATTAAAGCGTCATCATCACAAATTCGTAAAATCCAATTACCATTTGCATTTATACCTGCTAAAGTTCCTAGATTTCCTTCAGGAAGAAAAGTACCTGTAAAAGGTGGCGACCCAGTTGTTATGGAAGCTGTGGCTGTAGGACTAAATATGGTATTTGTATAATTATCGCCACCTAATCCATTGTCTGATGATAAATTGATGGTGGTTCCATTTGGTGCAATTAGTGAAATATCTAGATCTTCAACCCATAAATGTGCAATATTTAAGGAAATTTCTTTAAAAGTATTTGGACCTAAAACACCAATATTCGAAACTGTAAATATAAAATCAGCACAATTATTGTCGGGTATTGGCCCCGTTGTGCTACTAAAGGATTGTGCATAGGAACTTAAAATTGTTCCTAAAAATAAAATTGGAAATAAGATATTTTTTTTCATGATATTAATTATTACTAGTTAAAAAGTTGTACTAAAAGTTTACTGTTTAATGATTTTGAAGATTTTAATCGACTTATTTTTATTATTTACATTCAATATATAAATGGCATTTGGTAAGTTTTCTAACTGAATTGTGGTTTCAGGATTTGTAATTTTTTTGGTGAAAATTAGTCGTCCATTTAGATCTATCAATTGATAATTCAAATCTTGAAAATCGAAATTTTCTACTTTTAGATTTACAAATGATGTTGTTGGGTTTGGATAGACCAACATTTCTAAAGAAATTTGAGTAAACTCTTGACCAGAAAGTGTAACAATTTCAAACGGAATTTGAACACCTTGATTGGACGATCCGCCAGAACCTGATGCAGTTGTATAAACTACTTGACCAATCGAGTAACTTGCTGTTCCTCCAGAACCTGTAGCGTTGCCGCCCGATGCTACTACTGCTTGTTGTGCATTTGCATTTGCAAACACAAATAGTAGAAATAAAACTAATTTTAAGTTTTTCATAATTGTAATGGTTTAATGATTAATAATGCTGTAAAATTATATTATGCTTATTGGTTTGTCAATCAACCGTTTGTACACTTTTTATATAAAAAAATCGTCTTGTAAAATTGAACAAGACGATTTCGAAACTAACTCAAAACAATTTTTTAATTTGCACCATATCTTACATTTGCATTGACAATAAAAGTAGCTGTTGTTGCGTTGTACAAGCCATCCCAATCGCCTATTGCTGGTAGAGAAGTACTTCCATCGCCATTAGTGTCTCCGCCAGCAGTATCATCTTTATAAGAAGTTAGAATTGCTGTTGGACTAAGGTTTAAAGTATTTCCTAGATAACGAATGCCGTAAGAAGCCCCTGGGAATTTAACCACCACATTTGCAGGAATATTTACAGTTTTTGTTCCTGAATATTGCGGATAAGCTTCCATAACATAAGGAATTTCTGTCACTCCCCAAGTTACGGTCGATAATGCAAATCCATAATCATAAAGATAAATTCCGTTTCTTGTATTGCCTTGCGACACATTGTTTGGATTATGAAAAATATTGTTTGTATTTACTGTATAGCCGTGACTTATCCACATTGGTTTGTCGCAATCATAAATAGCATTGTTGGTAAATACCGAAACAGAGGCATCATACATATTTGCACCTGCAGAAATAACACTTCCCGCTTGACTGCTGCTTGAAGATGCATTTTTGCAGTGAGCAAAAACACAATGGTCAAAAGTAAATTGATTGCCTGCGTTAGTCACATTAATACAAACATTATAACCACCATCGGTTTTTCCTGCATAAAGAAAATCGCAATATTTAAATATATGATTCGTTCCACCATTTAATCTAATATTAGACCAATCGCCTTTTTGAGGAGTTGTTGTAGTGCCATCGCCATTAGAATCACCACAAAAACTGTCGTCAGCAAATGATGTAAAAACTATTCTATTTGTAGCTGTTCCGTTTGCTATAATTTTTCCGCTGTTGTAAACTTCAAAATTTCCACCATTTAGTTTTATTACAGTTCCTGCTTGTATTGTAAGTGTTGAAGTTATACTAACTTGTTTAGAAATTATATATACATTTCCTGCACTCCAAGTTGTTGGTGTACTTATGGTTATATCAACATTATTTGGGTTAACATTGATTACTGGGCAAGCAGTTGGTGCTAATGTCACAAATGTTTTGTTTTCGCCATAAACTGTACCATCAGCATTTTTAGCAAAGGCACGATAATGGATTGTTACATTTGCAGATGCTTCTGAAATATCAAAGTCTTTTGTAAAAACGCCTAAGCCATTTCCTATTATTTCGGTAAGATTTTCCGTATTAGTAATTACTGGATTTAGCGTTTCGCCTATGCAAATACCTCTTTCGGTTACCGGTTTGCCTCCATCAGTGGTGACTTCTCCACCAAGAGTTACACGAGCAGCTGTAAGTCCTGAAACTGGTGTGGTTGTAACTTTTAGAACGTTTGTAGTCGGTGCTGGATCATCTTTTGAGCAAGATGCAATTAATGTCATAATAAATAGGAGGAGAACTAATTTTAAGTTTTTCATTTTTTTAGAATTAATATGTTAAAAAATTATGATGTAAAAGTATTTTGTAAAAAGCGTCTTGTCAATCAATCGTTTGTATACTCTTTTTATGGCATTTTATTTAGCTGAACTCTATGTATAAAGACACTAGTTGAAGCTTCGAGTTCTCCGCTCAAAAAAGAATTAAAAGATTCTTGTCTAATTCTGGAGGTTCCATCTGTATATTTTAGAATAATTGAAAAATCTTTAATTTCATAAGTTCCATAACCTGGTGCTCCAGCTTCAGGATTTGTTGCACCATCAAATAGCAAAGTATTAAAAACACCTTCGTCAAAAAAGCGACCATCATTTAAAAAAGTTATTACAGGTTTTAAACCAATAGGTAAAGTTTGCAAATCAGGATCAGTTGGGTCAGCAAAAGTTGTGTATGCAGCGTTTAGTTTTTTGCCAGTTATTGACAAACATCTGTAATAAACGATATCGTCTATTTTGAGCTTGTTGGTTTCAACTATTGTATAATTTTCATTAAATTGTGATTGTTGACTTATTCTTCCAGTTCCATTTCCGTTAGAAAACGTATAATTTCCGACTGACCAATTTTGTTCTTGGTTTATATCATAATTAAATAAACCAGCATTTGGCAAATTACTTAAAGATTTTCCGTTTTCAAAAAACACGCGCCATTTGTAAACCAAATTTGTAGAAAGCGGTATGTCTGGAGTATAAACCATCCAAACTCCTTTTATTGCGTTTGAGGTTGTTTCAGAATCAGAATTTGTTGCATTTTCATCTTTTGAACATCCAAAAAGAAAAGATGACACCAAAAATAATAATGCAAGGATTTTAGTTTTCATAATATTGATTTTTAAATTAATAAGACAAAATTAGTTTGTAATAACGTGCTTGTCAATCAACCGTTTGTACACTTTTTTAGTTTTAGATTCTTCTTTTTCTATGTTTCATCTTTTTATATTAGCAGAAAACACTTTTTTTTTCTATAATTTACGGCTAATATTTTTTTGTAATCAAAAAATTAAGCCTAATATTTAGATTATAATATCTAAATTAGGCCTATTATTTATAATATAATATAAAAATTAAGCCTAATTTGTATATTTGTAACAAATAAAAACTACATTTGTAAAAAATTAAAGTGATGGTTGACAGATTATTAACACAACATATAACGAAAAGCCTTTTTCAAAAAAAGGTACTACTAGTTATTGGACCAAGACAAATTGGGAAAACAACCTTGCTAAAAAAGATTTTAAAAAGTAGCAAAGAAAAACCCTTGTGGCTTAATGCCGATGAATCGGACGTGAAACAACAAATAGAAAATGCTACCACAAGCACGCAATTGTTTCAGCTTTTTGGCGATGCCAAGCTTATTGTAATTGACGAAGCACAACAAGTCGAAAATATTGGACACAAATTAAAGTTGGTTATTGACACCAATCCCGATTTGCAAGTAATTGCAACAGGCTCATCGGCATTTGAATTATTACAAAAAAGCAACGAACCACTAACAGGTCGCAAAAAAGAGTTTCAGCTTTATCCAATTAGCTATGCCGAAATGGCAAATCATACCAGTCCAATCGAAGAAAAACGACTTTTGGAAATCAGACTTATTTACGGCAGTTATCCCGAAATTATCAATAATCCTGGCACCGAAAAAGAAATATTAAAAGATATTGCCAATAGTTATTTGTACAAAGATATTTTGAGATTTGATGGCATAAAAAAAGCCTCGATAATCGACAAATTATTGTTGGCATTGGCGTTGCAAGTAGGAAGCGAAGTGTCGTATAACGAATTGGCAAATACTATCGGGAACATTAACTCGGTTACGGTCGAAAAATATATTGATTTGCTCGAAAAATCGTTTGTGGTTTTTAGATTATCGGCTTTGAACAGAAATATACGAAATGAAATAAAAAAAGGCAAGAAAATCTATTTTTATGATAACGGAATTCGCAATGCCATCATCAATAATTTCAATCCAATGGAACTGCGAAATGACAAAGGTGCACTTTGGGAAAACTTCTTGATGAGCGAACGAATGAAACGCAATAGTTATAACAAACATTATTGCACAACTTATTTTTGGCGCACTTTCGATCAAGCAGAAGTCGATTATATCGAAGAATATGATGGAGGTTTGCACGTTTTTGAATTCAAATGGAAAACAAAAAACAAAAAAGTGCCACAATCTTTATTGAATGCTTATGATGTAAAATCGACTCAAAGCATCTATGCTGATAATTATCAAGATTTTATAAGTTAAGAAACAGCAAGTGGCAACTGAAACGAAAACGTTGTTCCTTCATCAATCTCTGATTTTAGTTCGTATGTTGCGTTCAAATCGGCGATGCGTTTTTTGTAATTATTGAGTCTGTTTCCTGTGAAGTTTTTGGTTGTATCAAAACCTTTTCCGTCGTCGATAATTGAAATAGTTAAGTCATTAGAAATTATAAAATCTAAAGTAATGTTTTTGGCATCGGCGTGTTTTATGGCATTATTTATGGATTCTTTTACTAGCAAATAAGTATTTCTGTTACGTTTCCAACCAAAAAAAACTGCTGGAATGTTTTCAGGTAAATGACAAACGAAATTGACATTAGCATTTTCGACCATTTCGCTCATTTGTCCACGAATATAATAGATCAAATCTTCTAGGTTTTGGTTACTTTCGTTAAGCGACCAAATAATTTCTTTCATTTTTTGCACGGCATCGTCGCTAATTTCGGTTACTTTGGTCAATCCTTGTTTTTGTTCAGTTTGACCATTTGCAATAGCGCCAACTATATACCTAATTCTACTCAATCCAGAACCAACATCATCGTGCATATCGCTGGCAAT
Source organism: Flavobacterium sp. (assembly GCA_031422015.1). GTDB lineage: Bacteria > Bacteroidota > Bacteroidia > Flavobacteriales > Flavobacteriaceae > Flavobacterium. The sequence continues at coordinate 15,765 of JANOPO010000017.1, forward strand.
TCGCAAACGTTCTTCGGCAATTGCATTGTCTTGTTGTGCAAGTAAAAGTGCTTTTTTGGTTTTGAAGTTTTTGTATTGCAAATAGGCAAATGCTCCTAAACCCAACAATGCTAACAGTAACGTAATGGTTGTCCACAAACGACGTTTTATTTTTAAATCTTGTAATTCGTTTTGTTGGGTTAGGGTTTTAATTTGCAATGCTTTTTTATCAGCTTCGTATTTGCCTTTTACTTCTTCTATTTTATTACGAACTTCATCTAGGTTTATTACAGCTTCAATAGAATCGGCAGTAATTTTATATTTATCTGCCAATATGAGTTTTTGTTCTGCAGTAGCAATACTAGATAATAATGCATAAGCTTTGTATTGATTTTCTAAACTTTCATATTCTTTAGAAATTTTTAAAGATTCTAGTGTATGATTTTTTGCTTCATTGTATTTTTTTGATAGAAATAATAAATTCCTAAACCTTTTTGAGCAATAAGAATTCCTTCGGGATTATTTATTCTAGTTGCAATTTTTAGAGATTCATCTGCATATTTTTTCATTTCATTATACTTAAAAGTAAATGTTTTTAAACCACACATATTTATTAATGCAGTCGAATAAGCATAATCATTTCCAACGTCTTTACTTAATTGTATACTTTCTAATAACTTTTTTTCAGCTTCGTTATATGTTTTTAAATGAATTAATGGATTGGATATGTTAATAAGTGCTACCGCTAATTCATTTTTCGATTTATTTTCCCGAGCTTTTTTTATGGCTTTGTTATGATAGAATAATGATTTTTCAAATTGATCCGTATCATTATATAAAATACCAATATTAGAATAAAGCGTACCTAATTTATTAAAATTTATTTTTGTGAAATATTTTTCAGAAATTAAATAATTTTCAATTGCTAAATCATATTTTCTAAGATATTGATTGGATGCGCCAAGGTTTCCATATGCAGTTCCAATTAGTTTATTGTCATTAACTTGCAAGGCAATTTTTACAGCATCTTGATTAAGTTTTTTTGATGCTTCATATTTTCCTTCTACATTTAACACATAAGTATAGTTAGCAATAAATTTTAATTCTCCTTTTTTGTAACCAATTTTAGAACTTAATTTCCGTGCTGATTGATAATAATATTTGGCGGAATCCATTTTATTACCTTCATATTGCTGCCCAATATTAATGTATAAATGTACCAAAGCAGTATCTTTTTTGGTTTTAAGTAAAGTGAGTAAACTATCTTTATTCATTATGGTTTGCGCTTGCAAAACGTAGCTAAAAAGAAATAAAAACAGTATTTTTTTAAAATTTCTCATAATTTGATATTTATAAATCTAAATACTATTATTTATATTTTGAAGTCTACAAATCATTTTCCATACATTTTATTTATCGCTTCCGTTTTATTCTGAACTTGCAGTTTCTGATAAATATGATTCAAATGTCGTTTTACGGTAGAAAGTGTAATATTCAATTTATCGGCAATTTCTTTGTATAAAAATCCTTTGCTTAACAATTCTAACACTTCTTGTTCTCGTTTAGAAATAAGTTCCGAAACATTGTTTTGTGTAATTACGTTGAACGAACTCAATACTTTTCGAGCAATTTTGGGCGACATAGGACTTCCACCATCGTTCAGTTCAAGTAGTGAATCAATAATTTTTTCTGGCGAAGTGTTCTTTAAAATATAACCGCTTGCCCCAGCTTTCAAAGCTTCAAAAACCTGATCGTTATCTTCATAAATAGTAAACATAATAAATTGCGTTTCGGGAATTTCTGTTTTAATTTCCGTAATACAATCAATGCCGCTTTTGCCCGGCAGGTTAATATCTGTCAAGACAATATCAGGATTTAATAATGGTAATTGTGCAATGGCATCTTCGGCATTTTCAAAACTTTTTATAAGTTTAAAACGCGAATCGCTCTCGATAATGGTTTGTAAACCTTTCTGAATTTCGATTAAATCTTCAATAATGCAAATTGTAATCATTCGATATAAATTAGTTTACAAAGTAAAGTAACTAAAAACAAATTGGCAATGGTACTTTCGGTTGATTTATTATTTATTTTTGCTATTAATCACTTCACAATTTCTGCTTAAAATATCTTGATATCGATAAAAAAACCAAACATTTTTCGTTACTTTTGCATCACTTTAAAATTAGGTTTTTGTAATGGAAAAAAAGATACTTTCAATACTGTTTTCAACACGTTTAATGGCAATTTTATTTATAGGTTACGCCGCAGCCATGGCTGCAGGAACATTCATTGAAAGCAAATATAACACCGATACCGCCAAAATTTGGATATATAATGCTTGGTGGTTTGAGGCGATTCATGTTTTTTTTCTTATTAACTTTTTTGGAAATATAAAACGGTATCAATTACTAAAACGCGAAAAATGGTCTACATTATTAATCCATCTTTCGTTCATTTTTATACTTATTGGAGCCGGAATTACTAGATATATTAGCTACGAAGGCATGATGCCTATTCGCGAAAAAGCCACTGAAAAAAAGTTTTATTCCGACAAAACATTTTTGACTATAATGGTCGATGGCAATCGAAACGGAGAAATGAAACGACGTGTTTTCGAAAAGCCAGTATTATTCTCGCAACGTGTTCAAAACGGATTTTCGCTATCTAAAAATTTTGATAAAATTCCGTTTGAAATTACCAAAACCAACTTCATCATGGGAGCAACCGAAATGATAAAAGCCGATAAAAATGGTATTTTTTATCTTAAATTGGTCGAATCTAGCGACGGTACGCGCCACGAGCATTTTTTGAAAGCTGGCGAAGTACAAAATATTCACAACGTACTTTTTTCTTTAAACAAATTTACCAAAGGCGCAATTAATATTAATACAGTAGGTACAGAATATACTGTAAACATGCCGTTTGAAGGACAATTTATGCGCATGGCCGACAAGTTGAAAGGTCAAGTAATCAAAGATGTTACACAACCTTTAATGATGCGCTCTTTGTACACGGTTGGTGAAGCCCGATTTGTTTTTCCAGATCCTGCCATAAAAGGCGTTATTGCCTACCAATCAAATAACGATTATAAAGCCAAAGAGCATGAAGATGCGGTAAGTTTATCTATAAAATCGGAAGGAATCGAAAAAGAGATTACAGTTCTTGGGTCGAAAGGCAAAGAAGGCGAACCAAAATCTGTAAAAATCGGGAATCTAGAATATACTGTAGCTTTCGGAAGTAAAGCCTACGAATTGCCGTTTCAAGTAAAACTCAATGATTTCATCGCTACCAAATATCCAGGAACCGATAAAAGTTATTCCGCCTTCGAAAGTAAAGTAACCGTTATCGATAAAAATGAAAAAACCGATGCCCGAATTTTCATGAACAATATTCTCGATCACGGCGGTTTTCGCTTTTTTCAATCTTCGTTCGATCCTGATGAGCAAGGAACTGTTTTGTCGGTAAGCCACGATTTTTGGGGAACTGCTATAACTTATGCAGGCTATTTCATGTTATTTTTTGCTATGATGGCCAACCTTTTTGTTAAAGGTTCTCGTTTTACAGATTTGAAACGAAAGCTTGAAAATGTTAAACTCAAAAAAGAAAAATTAGTTCTTGTTATGTTACTTTCTATAAGCTTTTCTGGTTTTTCGCAACAGCATAAAAAGCAAGTAACCGATAAGCAAATCGATTCTATTATTCAAAAATATAAAGTTACAAAAGCACATGCTGAACAGTTTGGGCGTTTAATTATTCAAGATGCTGGCGGACGAATGAAACCCGTGAATACGTTCTCGTCCGAACTGCTCCGAAAAGTAAGCCAATCCAATACCTATAACGGACTAAATTCTGATCAGGTTTTCTTATCGATGACGCAGTTTGCGAATATTTGGTATGAAGTGCCAATCATTTATTTAAAACCAGGAAATGATAGTATCCGGAAGATTATCGGAATTCCAACTAAACAAAAATTTGCCAAATTCATTAACTTTTTTGACGATAAAGGCAATTACAAATTATCAAAATATCTAGAAACGGCCTATAAATCAGCAAATCCAAATAGTTTCGAAAAAGGTTTTATCGAAACCGATAAAAAAGTCAACTTAATGAACTCGGCACTTTTTGGAAGTATTTTGAAGATTTTCCCAATTCCAAACAATAGCAATTCCAAATGGGTTTCGTATCCAGAACTCGGAACGGCTGGAATCAAAGGTAAAGATTCGTTGTTGACACGAAATATCTTGCCTATTTATCTCAATTCTTTGTCTTTAGCTACAAATTCAAACACATACAAAGAAGCCGATTTTTACTTAAACGGAATCAAAAAATACCAAAAAATATATGGAAGTAAAGTAATGCCGAGCGAGCAAAAAGTAAATTCCGAACTACTTTATAACAAATACGATTTATTACAAAAATTACCTTATTGGTATTTAACAGCTGCATTTTTTATGTTGTTTTTTGTGATTCTTCAGATTTTTAAAGACAACAAAACCATCCGAATTTTAGTGAATTCGATGCATATTATTGTCGCTATTTTGTTTGTTTTGCATACCATAACACTTGCTGCACGATGGTACATATCTGGACATGCGCCATGGAGCGATGCCTACGAAGCCATAGTTTATGTAGCGTGGGCAACGATGTTTTTTGGTTTGGCGTTCGATATCAGATCCAAACTTACGGTTGCATCAGCAGCGTTTGTGGCATCGATGATTTTGGCTGCGGCTTATGCCAACTGGATTGATCCCGAAATTGCCAACCTGCAACCCGTGCTCAATTCCTATTGGTTAATGATTCACGTTGCAGTAATTGTTGCCAGTTATGGACCATTTGCACTCGGAATGATTCTCGGATTTGTATCCTTATTATTAATCTTTTTCACAACCGATAAGAACAAAGCCAAAATGGATTTGAACATTCAAGAAATCACGTATATCAACGAAATGGCGTTAACCATTGGCTTGGTCATGCTAACCATCGGGAATTTTCTTGGCGGACAATGGGCCAACGAATCTTGGGGAAGATATTGGGGTTGGGATCCAAAAGAAACTTGGGCTTTAATTAGTATTATGGTCTATGCATTCGTAATTCACATGCGGTTTGTTCCTGCATTGCGAGGCAAATGGATATTCAATTTAATGGCAATGTTCGCCTTTATATCGATTCTATTTACCTATTATGGTGTCAATTTTCACCTAACAGGGTTGCATTCCTACGCCAGTGGCGAAGCAAAATCACTGGATTGGATTTATTATTCACTTGGTACAATTTTGTTTGTAGGATTAATTACCTATCCGAAATACAAAAAATACTATTCCAAAAAGAAATAGTTTCAGGAGCACAAGCTTCAAATTCTATCAAGCTTTCACCCGCTATTCGTTACAAACGAAGTTCACTGAACTCCGCTGAAATTGAAATTAATGTGAAGTAATCTTTTTTTATTTTGTCATCCTGAGCCTGTCGAAGGACAAAATAAAAAAAGGATTTCCACTACTATTGGGGCTATTTTTCAAGTTTAAATTCTTTTCAAACCATCAAGGTTCTGTCGCAAGATAGAACCTTTTTTTGTTGCTCGTTCGTAAAATTCTAATTTATTATACATTTTAAATTGCTGATTTTAAATGGATTAAAAATTATTTTCATTTTTTTAAAACCAAAGCAAACTTTCTTTCGTAACTGCTTTTATAAATAATTTAAAAATCATTTAAAATGAAAAAAACAAAAATTTTATTAGGAGTTTCGCTTTTAGCGGTAACAGGATTGGTATTAATGTCTGCAGATCATGCAGATGCGCCAGCAGTTACAGGAAATGCAAATGACATTACAGATGTCTACGCTTTTCAGGGTCAAGATACCAATAATATGGTATTTGTGGTAAACACACAAGGATTATTAACGCCAGCGGCTACAGCTGGAGCCGTTTTTAACGAAAACGTGATGGTAGAAATCAACATCGACAACAATGGAGATGCAATTGAAGATTTGGTAATTCAGGCTATCAAAAGAGGAAACAAAATGTACTTTTTTGGACCAACTGCACCTGGAACAACAGGAATTTCTAGTACGGTAAAAACTGCAAACGCAGCAGGAAACGTAGAAATTTCTACGCAATCAAGCGCGCCAATCGTAGCAACTGCAAACGGAATGAAATTTTTCGCTGGTCCAAGAGACGATCCTTTCTTTTTTGACTTAGGCCAATTCAAATCTATTTTGATGGGAACTGCATCTGGGTTTAATAATCCAGGCTTAGACACTTTTAAGGGTACAAACGTATTGGCTACAGTTATCGAAGTTCCAAAAACCTTACTAGGTGGAACAGGTACTTCTGTAAACATTTGGGCAGAAACAAAACAAAAACAATAATTTATAAATTTTATAAAAAATAAAGAAATATGAAAAATTCAATATTAAAATCAATATTATTTACAGCTTTAATTTCTGTGGTTGCAGTAAGTTGTAACAACGATGATGACGCCGTTGTAAATCCACCAGTTGTAGAACCAGGTCTGGACTTTTCTGGAAATTATGTAATGAAAGATCAAATGGCGCGTCCTGCAATAAACACCGTTTTTATTGCTTCAGGAGCACCAAAAGATATGTTCAATAACACTATTCCATCGGCAATGGGTGCGTTATATCAACCAACTTTTCAGGCTAGATTATTAGCATTAAATCCAGATTATACTACTAATGCTTTGACGTTTACAGCGGCTCAATTTACAGGAGCGTTAGCAACAGATGTATTGACGGTTAAGAAAACAGGAGTAACCACCTTCTTTGACGGCACCAATGTTTTGACAGGTCGTGCTTTGGCAGACGATGTTATCTCTACCGAACTTTTGTTAATCTTCGGAGGACCAACAGGTGCTGACAAACCTCAATTGACCGATGATCATGTCGATGCTAACGACAAACCATTTTTGGCTTCTTTCCCATACTTAGCTGCTGCTTGGTAACATTTCAAATAAAGAGCGCATAATACCTTGTGCGCTCTTTTTTTTAATTCTAAAAAATAACAAAATGAAAACCTCAAATTTAATAGCGTTATGTTTTGCAATTTTACTTCTAGTGAGTTGCGACGATAATTCAAAACAAGTTACAAAAGCGGACGATTACAATTCGTTTTTAGAAATTAAAACTAATAAATCGAAAGATTTTGCTCAAGGCGAAATTGATTTTTGGCAAAAAAAATTCGATGACGCACCAAACCAGATTAGCTATTTGAGTTTATTAGCTTCAAACTATTCAAAAATTTTCGAAAATACAGGCGATATAAAGTATTTAATCAAAACCGAAAAACTTTTGCTACAATCGAACAAAGCCTACAATTATTCAGAAGTTGGAACCATTAGGTCGCTAGCTCGAAATTGTATTTCGCAGCACCGTTTCAAAGAAGCATTGCTTCTTGCAAATAAAGCTGTGGTAATTGGAGAAGGATTAAAAGAAACTCAAAAATTGCTTTTTGATGTGCAAATGGAATTGGGAAATTATCCCGAAGCCGAAAAAAATCTTATTGCAATTAAGGATATGAATGATTTTGATTATCTCATTCGATTATCCAAATGGAGTGATCATAATGGCGATCTCGATACCGCGATTACGTTTATGGAAAAAGCAAAACAAATTGCTTTTAGTAATGAAAATAAAAATCTTAAAATATGGACTTTATCCAATCTCGGTGATTTGAATGGACATGCAGGAAATATTGAAAAATCGTATGATTATTATTTGAAAACGCTAGCCTTGGAGCCCAATAATAGTTATGCATTAAAAGGAATTGCATGGATTGTTTTTTCGCACGAGCGCAACACCAAAGAAGCCAACAGAATTGTTGATGCCATATCAAAAAATCATAATACACCCGATTTTTATTTATTGAAAGCACAAATAGCTGATTTTGATAACAACACAAAATCTAAAACCGAAAATCTGAAAAATTATTTCAGCATGCTAACTAATCCAGATTATGGTGTTATGTACAACAAATACAATACTTTGATCTATGCAGATTATAACGCGTCATCTCTAAAAGCATTAGAAATTGCCAAAATAGAAGTTCAAAACCGCCCAACTCCAGATTCATATGATTTGTTGGCTTGGTCGTATCACAATATTGGCAATAACCAAATGGCTTTAGAAATTGCCCAAAAATATGTAGTAGGAAAATCGTTCGAACCCGCATTGCAATATCATTTGGCATCGATTTATAAAGCTAATAATAAGGTAGAAAAAACACAAGCAATAAAAGCCGAATTATTACAAGCAACGTATGAATTGGGTCCAAACATGGAGCAAAAAATTAAAAACTTGTAATGAAACAATTTTTCACTTCATTTATTTTTCTTTTTACTTTTTCAATTATTGGGCAAACTCAAAACGGAAAAGTCACAGATTCTTCTGGAAACCCTATTGAAAACGCCTATATAAGTAATACAACTTCAAAAAGTCATGCACATACCGACGAGTTTGGAGTGTTTACTATAGAAAAAACTAGTAGCAATGATATATTGACAATCAACGCATTAGGATATAAAAAAATAGATTTTAAAGTAGAAGCCGAAGTCGTCAGTATTGTTTTGGAAGAAACAATAGTCAATTTAGATCAAGTTTTTATTCAATCTAAAATGAACACCATGAGTATCGTTTCAAAAATAGATTTGCTAACAAAGCCTGTAAATTCTTCGCAAGAAATATTGCGTAAAGTTCCAGGATTATTCATCGGGCAGCATGCTGGTGGAGGCAAAGCAGAACAATTATTTTTGAGAGGTTTTGATATCGATCATGGTACAGATATAGCCGTTTCGGTTGACGGAATATCAGTAAACATGGTTTCTCACGCTCATGGTCAAGGTTATGCCGATTTGCATTTTGTAATTCCAGAAACGGTAGAGAAAATCGATTTTGGCAAAGGTACCTATTATGCAAATAAAGGCGATTTTGCAACTGCAGGTTATGTTTCGTTTCAAACTAAAGAAAAAATAGACAAAAATTTACTTAGCGTAGAAGTTGGAAAATTTAATACTTTCAAAACAATTGGACTTTTTAACCTTTTAGAAAAACAAAAAAATCAAACTGCTTATATCGCTACGGAATATATAGTAACTGACGGCGCTTTTGAGTCACCACAAAATTTCAAACGACTTAATTTGTTTGGAAAATTTACAAACCAATTTGCAGATAAAAGTAAGTTTTCAATTAACGCTTCCTATTTCACTAGCAATTGGGATGCTTCAGGGCAAATTCCGCAACGTTTGATTGATTCAGGTTTAATTTCAAGATTTGGTGCTGTAGATAATACTGAAGGTGGAAAAACGGGACGAACCAATTTGAATTTTCAATTTTCAAAACCGATTAGCGAAACTACATTTTTTAAAGCCAATTCTTTTTATTCAAAATATGATTTTGAGTTGTATTCAAATTTCACTTTTTTTCTTGAAGATCCAATAAACGGCGATCAAATTCGTCAGAAAGAAAATCGTGATATTTTTGGTTTCAATTCTGAAATCCATAAAAAAATAAATAATGCTGCTTTTCAACTTGGATTCGGATTTCGAAATGATACTTCGCCAAATACTGAATTATCCCAAACAAGTCAACGAATAATTACTCGAAATAATTTGAAATTAGGAGCTATAGATCAAACAAATATTTTTGGTTATTTGAATTCAGAGTTTGAATTCGGAAAGTTGAAAATCAATCCAGCCTTACGGTTTGATTATTTTAAATTTAACTATCAAGATAAATTAGCTCCAACGTATAAAACACAAACGGAAAACAAAGCCAAGTTTTCGCCAAAGCTAAATTTTATTTTTACAGAAAATAATAATTTTCAAGCCTATTTAAAAACAGGTTTTGGTTTTCATTCTAATGATACTCGCGTGGTTGTTGCCAATATGGGAAACAATATTTTGCCAACTGCTTTCGGAAGTGATTTAGGAATTATTGCCAAACCATTTCCAAAATTATTAATTAATTCAGCAATTTGGATATTGAATTTAGAAGAAGAATTGGTTTATGTGGGTGATGCAGCAACGGTTGAAATAGCATCGAAAACAAAGCGTTTGGGTTTTGATTTTGGAGCAAGATATCAACTACTGGATTACTTATTTCTTGATGCAGATATTAATTACGCAAAAGCTAGAAGCAGCGATGCGCCAAAAGGTCAGGATTATATTCCATTAGCGCCGGATTTTACGACAACTGGCGGATTAAGTTTGAATAAATTTAAGGGTTTTTCTGGAGGATTGCATTTTCGTTATCTTAAGCCTCGTCCCGCAAATGAGGATAACTCTCTTGTTGCCAAAGGATATACAATTGCAGATATAAATGTTAATTATGAATATCAAAATATTGTTTTGGGATTTTCTGTAGAAAATTTATTTAATGCCAAATGGAATGAAACGCAGTTTGCCACTGAAAGTAAATTGAAAAACGAAGTGCAAAGTGTCGAAGAAATACATTTTACGCCCGGAACGCCCTTTTTTATGAAAGCAAAAATTAGTTATAGATTTTAAGTTTTTTGTTTTGTTTTGTTTTTTTTGATAATAGAATTATTTGAGGTTTTTCTATTATTTTGTTAGGAAACTCGTTGGTGCTTCATCAACGAGTTTTTTTGTGATTTGTTTACAAATACAATAGTTACTTTTGAGTACTTTTACAAAAAATTATCAAATGAAAAAATTCGCTTTTCTATTTATTTTTGCTGCTGTATTGAGTTGTAAAAATCAAAAAACTAACACAACATTAATTTTAGAAAACAAAAACAGCAAATCAGAAAAAATGGAAAAACAAAACATTTATCAATTTAAAGTACAAGATTTATCAGGAAATGAATTTGATTTTGCTTCTTTAAAAGGCAAAAAAATCATGATTGTAAACACGGCTTCCAAATGCGGATTGACGCCGCAGTACAAAGATTTGGAAGCAATTTACAAAAAATATGGTTCTCAAAAATTTGTGATTGTTGGTTTTCCAGCTAACAATTTCATGTCACAAGAACCTGGGACCGACTCAGAAATTGGTGCTTTTTGCGAAAAAAATTATGGAGTTACGTTCCCAATGATGAGCAAAATTTCTGTTAAAGGTGCAGATATGAATGACGTTTATAAATTTTTGACTCAAAAATCATCAAACGGATTGCAAGACAGCGAAGTCGAATGGAATTTCCAGAAATATTTGATTGACGAAAATGGCGAATTGGCAAAAGTTATCAAGCCACAAACTTTACCTACCGATGCGGAAGTTGTGGGTTGGATTACAAAATAAATTTTGTTTTTAACAAAATAAATGTAATTTTGCAACTTAATTTAACAAAATAAAAAATGAAAAAGATTGTAAAAGTATTCGTTTCGATTATTGCATTTGGATTAATTACAGTTTCTTGTAACAAAGATGATGACAAAGAAACTAGCATTGAAGGGAAATGGATTATATCTAAAGAAGGAGCAAAAGTTAATGGTCAAGAAGCTTTAGTTGATCATGTTCACGCAGTAGGTTGCGAAAAAGACTATACATTATTTAGTGCCAATGGTGTTGCTAAAGATTATGATTTTACAAAAGTAGGTACAACTTGTGATGAAGATATTGAAACTTATTCGTACGTAAGAGATGGTAGTAAATTGACAGTTACTTTCGATGATGAATCACAAGTTGGCACAATTGAAAACTTGTCAGATACTGAATTGAAAGTTTCAGTGACTAACGAAGAAGGAACTTTTATTGCTGTTTTTACAAAAGGATAATTTAAAACATAAATATTTTTTTAAAATCCTATTCTCAAATTATTTTGAAATGGGATTTTTTTATTTTCTTCATTTCTATTACAAAATCAGCAAACAGAGTTCTGTTTTCTAAATTCTGCCAATTGTCTCCTAAATTTGGCAATCTGCTAGCTAATAACTATAACATTTTTTGCATAAAAACACTATGCAACCAGCGGTCAAATTTATAGCCAGACTCTTTTATAAATCCAACTTTCACAAAGCCAAATTGTTCGTGAAACGAAATACTATTTGTGTTTTCTGAATCGATTACACCAATCATTGTATGGAGTTTTTGATTTTTTGCCAAATCAATTAAATTTTCTAATAGTATTTTGCCAATTCCTTTGCCTTGAAAATTTGTTGAAACGTACACCGAGTGCTCTACCGTAAATTTGTAAGCTTCTCGAAAACGAAACTCGCTGTAATACCCAAAACCTACAACAACTTCGTTTTCGATAGCAACAATAATTGGAAAACCCTTTTGTAATTTATCTTCAAAAATTGCTATTTGATTTTCTAAAGTTCGGGGTTCATAATCATATAACGATGCCGAATTGACAATGTTATAATTGATGATTTCCAGAATCTTCTTGGCATCATCGGTGGTATAATTTCTGATTTTCATTTGCTAATAAATTTGCTATAAAAGTAGAAAAAACCTTTGCAACTTTGTAACTTTGTAACTTAGTTACTCAAATAAAAATGATTTATCCCAAAATACCTTTAGCACAATCGATTATCGAAATTTTTCGAGTTAAAGGAATCAAAAACATTGTAATTTCTCCAGGATCTAGAAACGCACCTTTAACAATTGGGTTTGTCAACAATCCCGACTTTACTTGTTACAGCATCGCCGACGAGCGTTGTGCGGGTTTTTTCGCACTTGGATTAGCGCAACAAACGCAACTTCCAACTGCTTTGGTTTGTACTTCGGGTTCAGCAATTCTCAATTATTACCCCGCTTTTGCTGAAGCGTTTTACAATCAAATTCCACTTATTGTAGTTTCTGCCGATAGACCGCAAAGCAAGGTTGATATTGGCGACGGGCAAACTATTCGGCAAGAAGATGTTTTCGCCAATCACAGTTGGTACAACGCCAATCTTTTGGAAAAAGCATCGGAAGAAAATGATTTCAAAATTCAAGAAGCCATTTATCATTCGATTTCAAAACGAGGTCCAGTTCATATTAATGTTCCATTTGAAGAACCTTTGTATCAAACCACTAATCAATTAGAAATCGCCCCAGTTTATATTTACAAAAATAAACTTCCTACGCAAGTAGAAAATCTAGAAAAATTTGCAACTATTTGGAATGCTTCTACTAAAAAAATGATTTTGGTCGGAGAGTGTTTTCCGAATTTTATTGATGATAAATTTACTGATATACTTAGCAATGACGATTCGGTTGTGGTCATGACCGAAACCATTTCTAATTGGCATCATGAGAGTTTTATTAATAATATTGATACGATTATCAGTCCTTTTTCAGAGTCAGAATATATCGATTTTCAACCTGAAATATTGATAACTTTTGGCGGAATGATTGTTTCAAAGCGCATCAAAGCCTTGTTGCGCAAGTACAAACCAAAACAACATTGGCACATTGACGAACTTCGAGCGTACGATGTCTTTGATTGTTTGTCGCATCATTTTGTATGCCATCCAAACGATTTTTTTGCTCATTTGTTTCCATTGGTGACAATGGCAAACAGCAATTACCGTTTAAAAGCACAAGCTATAAAGCAACTTAGAGCTCAAAAACACGTGGATTATTTAGCTACAATTCTATTTTCAGATTTTAAAGCATTCGAAATTATTTTTCCGAGTTTGCCAAAAAATACTATGTTGCAATTGGGTAATAGTTCGACAGTTCGTTATGCACAATTAATTGATATTGATAAAAGTATAGATATTTTTTGCAATCGTGGCACCAGTGGAATTGACGGTTGCACGTCGACAGCAATTGGCGCTGCCGTTGCAAGTAAAAAACAGACTATTTTCATTACTGGCGACGTAAGTTTTTTTTATGACAGCAATGCACTTTGGAACAATTATATTCCAAATAATTTTAAAATAATAATCATTAATAACGGCGGTGGTGGTATTTTTAGAATTCTACCAGGTCATGACGAAACGACTGTTTTCAATACATTTTTCGAAACTTCGCATTGTCTTACTGCCGAACATTTAGCCAAAATGTATGGTTTTAATTATTGTATTGCCAGCTCGGTTGAAAGTCTCGAAAAGCAACTTCAATTTTTTTATGAAGTTGATCAACCAGCAATTTTAGAAGTTTTTACACCGACCAAAAGCAACGATATTTATCTGCTTGATTATTTCAAAAACCTCACGTAAGAAAATTTGTTGCTATTTTTATTGATCGTATAAGTAATTTGATTAAATTTGAAATTCAAAATATTAAAATTAACCAATAAAACTAAAGTATATCATGAGTAAGAGAGACGAACTAATTGCAGTATACGCTGCAGACCTGAAAGATAAATGTGGAATGACTCCAGATATGGATTTGTTGACTAAAGTAACCATTGGTTGCGGACCTTCAATTTACAATAAAGATGCTGCAACAATTGCTGGAAGCCAACAATCTGAATTGGATACAGTTAAAAACAATTTTCTCATCAAAAAATTAGGATTGAAAGATAGTAAAGATCTTGATGCTGCAATTGATGCAGTATTAGAAAAATATGGCAAAGCCAACAAATCGAAGCATAGAGCCGTTGTGTATTATATGCTTGCAGTGCATTTCAAAAAAGAAAGTGTTTACGCAAAATAATTTTTTTTAGAAGATATAGTAAGCGTTTCAGAAATGAGACGCTTTTTTATTTTAAGATAATTCGAATCGGTTTTAAAAACCTTTGTACCTTTGCAAATTAAATACTTTGTTACTCAAAAAATGATTCAAATAGGAAAATACAACACACTTACGATACTTCGCGATACCAATGTTGGCTTGTATCTTGGCGATCCAAACATAAGTAGAATAGGAGCACAAGATATTTTGTTGCCCAACAAGTATGTACCAAAAGTATTCGAAATCGGTGAAGAAGTATCGGTATTTATTTATCTCGATCATGAAGAACGACCTGTTGCCACAACACTTGAACCCTATATTTTATTGAATGAATTTGCACTTTTGCGTGTTAATTATGTCAATCAAGTAGGGGCTTTTATGGATTGGGGCATGGAAAAAGACATTCTTGTTCCGTTCAAGGAGCAAGCTCGACCAATGGAAAAAGGTAAACGTTATTTGGTCTATCTCTATTTGGACGAAAAAACGAATCGTTTGGTAGCTTCGAGCAAAACCAATCAGTTTCTCAATAATGAAAATATTACAGTCGAAGTTGGCGAAGAAGTTGAATTGATCGTTTCACACATCACAGACCTTGGCATTAATGTAATCATCAACGAACAACATAAAGGATTATTGTATAAAGATGAAGTGTATGATGATGCCATTCGAACGGGTGATCGAGCTCGTGGATTTATAAAAAACATTCGTCCTGACGGAAAAATAGATGTTTCGCTCCAAAAACAAGGTTACGAAAATGTAGAGCCCAATGCCGCACGTATCATGGACGAACTTAGAGCAAGTCGTGGATTTTTGCGATTGACAGATAATTCGCATCCCGAAGACATCAAAACCGTTTTGAAAATGAGCAAAAAAACGTTCAAAAAATCCATTGGAGCTTTATATAAGGAAACGTTAATCGAAATTAAAGAAGACGGCATATATCTTATAAAACCATAAAAAAAAATCAAAAAAGGCTGCCAAGAAACTTGACAACCTTCCCCAATTAACAAACAAATAAAGATTTATTTTTTTACAATAAATTTTTCTGAATAATTTACACCGTCAATTTCAAGATTCAAAATATAAATTCCGTTTGCAAATTCTGATATATCAATTTGGTTAGATCTAATTTTTGCATTCGAAATTACTCGTCCACTGAAATCATTTACTGTATATTTTGCACTTTCTTTAGAAAATGGAATATCGATTGTTAATGTAGTTGAAACAGGATTTGGATACATCCTAATATTTCTGCTTGCAAAGGTATTGGAAGCCAAATTATTTATTGGTAACGGAATCAGCGCTCCACCAGTATTCAAAGCTACCCAAAGTCCAAAAGTTGGACCATTACTATTGTTTGCGGGATTCAAAAAACCACTAGCCAGAACGGTCAATGCTTTTCCTTGCAAAGCTAAAGTTGCTAAAGGAGCTGAGTAAGAAGCTACAACTGGAGAACCAGCCGCTGGCGCAACATTCAATATATAATTAGCAGTATTTAATTCTAAATACGAAGTTGTAAATGAAGGATACGAAATATTATCTACAATCGTTCCTGCAGGAATGCTAGTTTCAATAACATCAACCGATGGTGCATCTGTTGATCCGTGGTGTACTAAAATATCTGTTTTGGTTGGTGTCAATCCTGTTTCTCTAGCTGTTGCAAAAACAGAAAGTTGAAACGGTAGGCTAGGACTATAACCAGTAGCACTAACAATTCCGTCGGCAACCAAAATATATTTCGAACCTGCAGTTAATGTTGGTGTTAATGTATACAATGCAGGACTTGCAGCTGTACTCGTGGATCCTTTGACCTGAATAGTCAACGGAATTCCAGCTGGTGCATCTACAAACGGTGATGCCGTTCTAAAAGCAAAGTTATCTAGTAATAATAGACCATTGACATAAACGTCTACGATTGCCGCTGCTATATCTGCACAGTTATGAATTACTTGAACTCTTGCTGTTTGTGCTACCGGTGGCAACGGAATTAACGGTCCGCCAGCAGGTAACGCCACATACAACCCAAATGCAGGACCATTGCTATTTAAAGCAGGATTTAAAAAACCACTAGCCAAAACTGTAAAAGCGGCACCTTGCAAACCTAAGGTTGCTAAAGGAGCGGAGTAAGAAGCTACAACTGGCGATCCAGCGGCTGGTGTTACGTTTAATATATAGTTTGCAGTATTCAATTCTAGATAATTTGTTGTAAAAGATGTATAAGCAATATTATCAACAATAGTTCCAACTGGAACGCTCGTTTCTATAACATCTACTGCTGGCGCATCTGTTGATCCATGATGAACTAAAATATCTGTTTTGGTTGGTGTTAGACCTGTTTCACGAGCCGATGCAAAAATAGAAAGTTGAAAAGGTTGGCTAGGACTATAACCAGTAGCACTAACAATTCCGTCGGCAACCAAAATATATTTCGAACCTGCAGTTAATGTTGGTGTTAATGTATACAATGCAGGACTTGCAGCTGTACTCGTGGATCCTTTGACCTGAATGGTTAGCGGTATTCCGGCAGGTGCATTTATAAAAGGAGTTGCAGTTCTAAAGGCAAAATTGTCCAAAAGAAGCACTCCATTCAAATAAACATCGACGGTCGCTGCAGCCAAATCAGCGCAGTTGTGAATTACTTGTACTCGAGCCGTTTGTGCAAAACTGATTCCAAATAGAAACAGGAATAGGTTTGTAAGAATAAATTTTTTCATAATCTTTGTTTTAAATGTTTAAAATAAAATAGTAAAATAATTAGCGCTGATTAAGAAACATTTATATGTACAGAAACCCTACCAATATTATTTTTGTTTACAAAAATTTTATATTTAATTAATATGCTACGTTTTAAAAACAAAAAAAATATTCAATAAAAAAGTTTATTTTTGTATAAATATTACATTATGATCGACTGGATAACCGCCAAAGAATTTGAAGATATTACTTATAAAAAGCATAATGGCGTTGCCCGAATTGCCTTCAATCGTGCTGATGTGCGCAATGCTTTTCGACCAAAAACAACCTCCGAATTATACCAAGCTTTTTACGATGCGCAAGAAGATACATCAATTGGTGTAGTTTTATTGTCGGCCGAAGGGCCAAGTTCCAAAGACGGAATTTATTCCTTTTGTTCTGGTGGTGACCAAAACGCTCGCGGACATCAAGGTTATGTAGGCGAAGACGGGCAACATCGATTAAATATCCTCGAAGTGCAACGACTTATTCGATTTATGCCAAAAGTAGTGATTGCTGTCGTGCCAGGTTGGGCCGTTGGTGGCGGACATAGTTTACACGTAGTTTGTGATATGACTTTGGCTAGTAAAGAACATGCAATTTTTAAACAAACAGATGCAGATGTCACTAGTTTTGATGGTGGTTATGGCTCAGCCTATCTCGCCAAAATGGTGGGTCAGAAAAAAGCCCGTGAAATATTCTTTCTAGGTCGAAATTATTCCGCACAAGAAGCCTTCGAAATGGGAATGGTCAATGCCGTAATACCGCACGACGAACTAGAACAAACAGCCTATGATTGGGCTCAAGAAATTCTAGCAAAATCACCAACATCCATAAAAATGCTTAAATTTGCCATGAACCTAACCGACGATGGAATGGTTGGCCAACAGGTTTTTGCTGGCGAAGCCACACGATTGGCTTACATGACCGAAGAAGCTAAAGAAGGGCGCAATGCTTTCCTCGAAAAAAGAAAACCGAATTTTGAAAAAAAATGGCTACCTTAGGAAGTTTGCAGTTTGCAGATTTCAGTTATCAGTAATCAAATCCTAAATTCTTAACCTCATAACCTCATAACCTTTTTTTATGAAACACTGGATAGAAGCCGCGCGAGTTCGAACCTTACCACTTTCGGTATCAGGAATCATTTTAGGATGTTTTTATGCCATGTCGCAATCGTTTTTTAATTGGCAAATCGTAATTTTTGCACTTTCAACAACTTTGGGATTACAAATTTTATCCAATTTTGCCAACGATTATGGCGACGGCATCAAAGGCACCGACAACGACGATCGAGTAGGTCCAAAACGAGCTTTGCAAAGCGGTGTGATAACACCAGCCGCTATGCGATATGCCATTTTCATTACTGGTTTTTTGACTTTGGTATCAGCCATGTTGCTCATTTATTTTTCGTTCAAAGGCAAGTATTTTCTATATTCCATTATCTTTTTCGTACTCGGAATTCTAGCAATTGCTTCAGCAGTGCGCTATACCGTTGGCAAAAACGCTTATGGATATAGAGGTTATGGCGATATTTTCGTGTTTATTTTCTTTGGATTAGTTAGTACTTTCGGCATCTATTTTATGTTTTCCAAACAAATAGATTTGTTGTTACTTTTACCAGCAACAGCGATAGGTTTTTTGAGCGTTGGCGTGCTCAATCTCAACAACATGCGTGACCAAGAGTCTGACGCAAAAGCCAATAAAAATACAGTTGTTGTAAAAAATGGCAACGCTTGGGCACGCTTCTACCATTTCTTTTTGGTTATTTCATCCATGATTTTGGTTATGATTTTTGCGTTGCTCAACGACTTTCATTTCGACCAATATATGTTCTTGATTGCCTACATTCCACTAACTTTACATCTAATCACGGTTTATAAAAACAAAGACCCAAAACTCCTCGATCCCGAACTCAAAAAGCTGGCTTTGAGCACTTTTCTGCTGTCGATTTTGCTATCACTTGGACTCATTTATTTTGTTTCCGACATGCTTTTATACTATTTATTCAATTAATTTTCTTTGGAGCTATTTCCAGCTGTACGCTATATCTTTTTCTTTTTTTTTGAGAAAAAAAGAAAAAGGATGCCGCTTCCATCTGGGCTATGGCATCAATCTTGATAAACAACTTCTGACCTAATTTTAAACTTTAGTAATGCGAAAAATATTTTTTTTACTAGCACTTTTATTTTCAGTACTTTCATTTTCACAAAATGACGGTTATTGGGACAAAGAGCGCGTTACCAACCAACAAATCGTAGTTTCGGCACGAGATAGAATCGTTATTAAATCCGAAGATTTTCCCGTTGGCACTACTGAAGTTATTTATCGCATTACACTTTTGGGCGAAACCCAAGAAATGGCTTCCAGCCTTGTTTCATTGCTCAAAGCCATTCCAGATCCTACCGGAATTAGTCAAGGATCGGCAGGTGCCGTTTTTTTACTATCAAAAGTTTCTGGCGACGACAAATGCAAATACGCAATTTTCACCACCGAACAATCAGCTTCCGACTATCAAAAATCAGGGAAAGCCACAAACGCGTGCTTGTTTCAAAACACGCCAGTCAACAAAGAAGCCAAGTTGCTCTCGGTTCAGAAAATGTCTTGTATAAAACCAAATACTGAAAATTTATTTTTTGCCTTCGAAAGCAAAAATTGGATCATGAACCAAAAAATAGTTCTCGAGATCGTTCCTTGGGTCGACAACAAGCTCGCTCGAGGTTGGAACACCGAAAACAAGAAAAGTATACTCACTCAACTTCAAAATTCAGAAGCCGCAAAAAAAGTTGCCAATGCTAACGATTTTTGCGTTTCGCAACTTGAAAAAATTGAAGAGAAATATACGTTTCAACAATTTCAAGCCTTACTGCCTGAAGAAAAATCAAAATCTCTTAAAGACATCGAAGCCATTTGTTTGGCGGCAATAGGCAATACCAATATCATTGACGATTCGATTCGCGGTGCTATCTCAAAACTAGTATTGGCTGGAAAATACGATACGGCAATTTCAAAATCTCTGGCTTTAGTTTCTAGCGGAAAAGCAACCGTTTTGGATTATAACCAACTAGCAGAAGCTTACATCATGACAAAACAGTTTGCCAAAGCAATAAAGACATTAACAACGGCAAAAACTATGGACGAAAACGAGTTGTTGGTAAAACTCAATTTGGCGCACGCCTACTTGTTTACCGACGAAATCAAACTGTCCAAAGAAATTCACAACCAATACAAATCTCAAAACGTAACTGCTACCCAAAGTTGGATTAACAAAACCAAAACCGATGTTGTAAAGTTTGAAAAAGCGGGATTATCGACTAAATCTTTCAAGAAAATTTTGCGGGTTTTGGAGTAGAAAAGAATTTGAAATTAGTTGTATTATAAGCACAAGCTACTTTACTTTGAGTAGCTTTTTTTGTATGTTTGTTATAATAAAAAAAATAATATTGAAAAAGTAGCAATACTATGAATACTGGCGAAATACTTATTTATCAAAACCAAGACGGCAACATTAAAATTGATGTTCGCCTAGAAGAAGAAACTGTTTGGTTAACACAAGACCAAATGGCATTACTTTTTGGTAAAGCAAAATCAACCATCAATGAGCATATCAAAAATATTTTTAAAGAGGGAGAGCTTAACGAAGCAACATCTTTACACAAATTCGGAATTTCCGAATTTCAGCAAAAAGCACCTAATTATTACAATCTTGATGTTGTCATTTCTGTCGGCTATAGAGTAAAGTCTATACAAGGAACTCAATTTAGAATATGGGCTACTCAAAGACTAAAAGAATATATTGTTAAAGGATTTGCGTTGAATGATGAGCGTTTCAAGTCTGGTAATTCAATGAATTATTTTAACGAGTTGCAAAGTCGCATTCGTGAAATTCGCTTATCTGAAAAATTCTTTTATCAAAAAATAAAAGATATTTATACAACAAGTATTGATTACGATTCAAAAGACGAAAAAACAATAGCATTTTTTAAAGTCGTTCAGAATAAATTACTTTGGGCAATATCTCAAAATACGGCAGCCGAGTTAGTGTATCGAAGAGTAGATGCCAGTTTACCACTTTTAGGAATGAAATCTTATGACAAACCAAAAGCAAAATCGGTAACAAAACAAGAAGTTAGTATT
>JANOPO010000018.1:0-68936 GCA_031422015.1 Flavobacterium sp.
GAATATCAACATAAAATTAACCGAAGACCTAGATTAACTTTAGATTTTGAAGAACCTAAAAATTTATTTTTTAAATTTGTAAATAAAATTGCACTTGCTAGTTGAATCTACCGTTTGCAAAAATTGGGGTTTTGGTCTTGACTTTACACATTGTTTTGTACTTTTACCGTCAGTGATTTACTGAAAGTTAAGGCTAACCAAATCCCCAACTTCTGCAAGCCACGAGACGTTGGCAGTAATCGTAAAAAAAATTACGTATAAAAAATATTAAAATTACACGTGTTAAATTAAATTTCATATATTTGTGAATAAATATTTAAAAAATGAATACGAAATTAACATTAACTATTGAAGAAACTGTAATTGTAAGAGCTAAAAGTTACGCTCGAAGTAAGAAAAGTAGTTTATCAAACTTAATTGAAAACTACCTTAAAGCTGTAATAAAAGAATACATACCTGAAGATATTGAAACGACTTCGATTGTAAAAAGTCTGAAAGGTTCATTCAAAGAACCGAAAAATTTTGATTATAAAGCAGAGTTATCAAAAAGATTATCTGTTAAATACTTATAATGGAAAAAGTGTTAATTGATAAAGACGTAATTCTTGACTTTTTTTTCGACCGAAAACCTTTTTCAGAGGAATCAGCTAAAATTTTAAGCTTGTGTGAAAATGGCAAAATTAAAGCTTTTGTAACTTCGATAATGTTGAGCAATATTCACTATCTGTTGCGGAAAACTGCTACGCACGAAAAAGTCATCGAAAAGTTGAAAATGCTCTTAAAGATTATCGACGTAATCATTACCGACAAAAAAACAGTTGAAGATGCGTTAAATTCTAAATTTAAAGATTTTGAAGATGCTCTTCAAAATTTTTCAGCACAAAACACAAACGATATAAAAATAATTATAACTCGAAACATAAAAGATTATAAAACAAGTAAATTATCGGTAATGAAACCAGAAACTTACTTAAAAACAATCCAATAACGACTACTGCCAACAAAGAACTGTGCTAAAAAACAAACAAAATTTGGGTTATTTTCCTAGTTTTGTGTTGGAAACCAATTTTAGTCTTGCGAGGGTGAAGTAATTTAATTTTTACTTTCTCTTCAAAAGAAAAATTTAGTTGTTTACTACCAGTTTACTTCTGTAATTTTCATTGTACTCAACCCCAAATTTTGCTATTGCAAAGGCTTGTTTTAATAACTTATTACACACTGCAATTAGAGCTAATTTTCTGCTTTTACTTTGATTAGTTATTCGTTCAAAAATAGCTTTGCAAGCTTTATTGTGTTTATGGGCCGTAAAACTAGACATAAAAAGCAGGTATACGCGAGATTTTTGTGAGTATTTCTTGATGATCTATTTTGACTAATTCCATTAAATGGGATTCTATTTTTGGGATTTTGTTTCTAAATTTTTGAACATCTTTTTTAATGGTTGTACAACTAACTTATAAGGATTTCAAAGTGTTTGCTAGGCTTGAAGCTTGTTTTTATAAGCCGTACATTGCTTGGTGTAGGTCTCTAGTAAACGCATCATTTGAAAACATTCCATCTGATTTTTACTATAGCCAACTCACGGTTGTAGCGTGTTTTCTTGACCATACAAGCAAATCATCTTAGCATCGGATTTATCGGTTTTGATGCGCATTAATTTCATTTGTATAAACCGTTTGATAGACAACGGATTCTCTACCGATACCACTATTTTATGCTCCACTAAAAAATGTGCCAATTGATAATGATAATAACCCATAGCCTCCATAACACAATGACTAGTGACAATTCCTAAAATAGGTTGACTAAAAATTAAACACTTTTATTAAACTATGAAGACCACAATAAAAGAACTCTGTCAAAAAAAAAATATAAATTTTAACATTTTGTTAAAGGTTTAATATTCTTAAAATCTTATTTTTACAAATTACACAATAATATTTCATTGCTTCCCAAACTTATTAAATTTTAAATAATTTATTAAAAATGAAATCATTATGAAAAAAATTATCATCGTTATTTGTGTTTATTTATCAACACAATGTCTTGTAGCCCAACTAATTTGGAAAAACGTATCAACGCTAGGAATGGGTTATGTTGACGGTATAACAATCAATCCAATATCTAACGACAAATACGTTCGTACCGATGTTGGAGGAATCTTTAGATTTGACGAATTCAATCAAAAATGGATTAATGTTTTTGACAATCTAATTACAATGAATCAGCGTGATATATCAAGTGTAGAAAGTTTTGCAATTGATAAAACTACTTCTGGAAACAATCAAGTTATTTATGCACTTTCTGGAAATTATGGTTATAAATCTTATTTACTTAAATCAATAAATAATGGACAATCTTGGACAATCAACCAAGATTGGGACGAAAACCGAAAAGTTTTTGGTAACGGTGCATGGCGTTGCTCTGGCGAAAAACTCGCAATTGATCCAAATAATAGTAATATTGTGTACTGCGGCACACGTTTTGACGGATTGTTCAAAACTACAAATTCTGCAACCAATTGGAGCAAAGTAACTTCATTTCTGCAAACTGGCGGTAATGGCGGACTACCCGAAAACGGGGGCATTAGTTTTGTAGTTTTTGATCCTAGCACAACAATATCATTTAATTCGCAAACCGTTTCAAAAAATATTTACGTCGGTTTGATCGACCAAGGCATTTATAGAAGTAACGACGGCGGGGCAACTTGGTGTCTTTTATCAAATGGATTTAACATAAACGTATACAATCCCGTTCGAGCAATATTTCAAAATAACCAATTAATAGTAACACTTATTGCAGATAATGATGCTTTTGATGGCGAAGTTTGGCAATATACTCCTAACCAAATCAATTGTTCTGGCACGTGGACAAACAAAACACCCGGATTGGCATCTAATTATAATTGTCCCTTTTTTAGCAAATACAAATTTAATGCCTTAGCAGTTCGTCCAGGATTTCCGAATACCGTATACATAGCGTCACGTGGTGTAACGCCACGAAAAATATTCTACACTGAAAATTTTGACGCACCACTACCCGATTGGAAAATTTTGACCACCGAACCTATTTCCGGTTATCAGAATTGTATTGCCAATTACAAACAATCGCAGTTTTCAACACCAATAAGCTGGCTGGCATCTGATGGGTATGACTGGGTTGGCGACATAGTCTTTGACGCAATTGATAATAAAAAAATATGGATCACTTCTGGAAATGGCGTTATGAAAGTTACCGATATTTCTGCAAATCCGGTCCAAATAACTTCGGTAAATGAAATGAAAGATTTAGAAATTCTGTGTGTCAATTCGATGATTTCGCCGCCATTACCAAACACAACACCTTTATATACAAGTGTTATGGATGTTTTGGCTTTGAAATATCAAAATCTCGAAACGGCAGCAATGTCAAAACTCGATCCTACTTTAGGGCTAGGTGCTGGGATAAGCCTTGAATATAGTTATCAAAATCCCAATACAATGGCGCTTATTGGTCAAAACAATGATTTTCCAGTTAGCGAAAATAGAATTCTAAAAACCAATGATGGTGGTGCAACTTGGCAAAATATAAATACACAAGCACAAGATTGTAGCAATGCTCCGTGGGGCGGAAATATTGCAATATCTGCAACAAACATAAATAATATGGTCTGGGTTCCAAACTTCATAAGTAGTTTACCAAATTGCTTGACAACAATCAAAAATCAACCTCGATATACAACAAATGGAGGTGCTACATGGTCAACTTGCAATGCTATAAACTTCAGTACAGGTAATTTTCCGTTTACATTTAATTCGACCTATTCTATAGGAAAATCGTTAGAAAGCGATAAAGTTAACGGCAACAAATTTTATTATTATGCTATGGAAGGTCAGACATTCGTACCGAAATTATGGCAAAGTAGCGATGGCGGAGCCAATTGGCAAGTGCAAAGTTCAGGTGCTTTGCCAATTACAGGAAATGGGCAATTAAAGGCAAATCCTTTTCTAGAAAATGATATTTGGTTTGCTCCTTTCAATAATTATATTTTGCAAAACAGCACTAATCCTGAAGAAAAAAAATTATTTCACTCTACTGATGGCGGTGTTACATTCAATGCATTAAATACAATTGACGAAGTTTATGCTTTTGGTTTTGGGATGAAAAAACCAACAACAAATGTTGCTTCTTTACTTGTTTATGGAAAAATAGGAAGTCTTGAAAGCATTTATGTTTCGTATGATTTGGGTTTAACTTTTATAAATTTAGGATCAGAAAATCTGCCGCAAGGTTTAATTTCTAATATTGAAGGTGATATGAAGATTCAAAATCGAATTTATGCCTCAACAGGTTGTCGTGGTGCGTGGTATGGCGATGTAACGTCTAATTTACAGACAAATAATTATGATAATTACGCTTCAAATTTGGTCTTATATCCAAATCCTGCAAAAAATTATTTTTCAATTGCAAACCTAGATCTTAAAAATAAAAAAATAGCAATTTACGATTTGCAAGGACGAGAAATAAAAATCGTTAATGTTGAAAATAATTCTGATAAAATTGATATTTCTGAGCTATCAATCGGAATTTATACAGTAGTTATTAGTGCTGCAACAAATCAAACTAGAGCTAAATTAATTGTTGAATAAATAAAATAAAAATCATGAAAAATGTACTGCTTTATATGAATTTAATAGCAACGCAACTTTTTATTGCAAATAATTATTATGTTAGCCCAACTGGCAACGATGATAATACTGGATTAAATATATCTAACCCTTTTCAAACAATCGAAAAAGCTACTTATGCTGTTGCGCCCGGAGACACAGTCTTCATTCGTAATGGTATCTACACGAAAAGTTACCCTGAAAGTCTTATAGTTTTTTTGACTATTTCAGGAACAGCTACAAACCCAATAACCTTTAGGAACTATCCTGGCGAAACACCTATTCTTCAAATGAATGGTACCAATTGGGGCGCTATTAAACTTAATGGTTGCGATTATATAATTATTGATGGCTTGACTATTATAGGTAATAATGACAATATAACTCTAGAATATGCCCAATCGCAACAACTTAATATCGGTAATCCTGAAACAGCCGGTAATGGGATAGCTATTGACGCCGAATATAATAATGAAAGTAATAAACCTCATCATGTAATTGTTAGAAACTGTAACGTTTCAAAATGTGGCGGTGGCGGTATTTACTCCTATGGTGCTGATTATACAACTATAGAAAACAATATTGTTTTTAATTGTGCTTGGTACACACCCTATGGCAACAGCGGTATTTCGATGTATCAAAATTCTAATTTTGATAACTCAACTGCTATAAAAAATTTTATTACAGGAAATACTTGTTACCGAAACGAAAATTTTATTCCTTGGTTTGTTACCAATTCGATACTTGATGGCAACGGAATTATTATTGATGACAATCGAAATACTCAAAACGGGTCTACATCAGGAATTTATGTAGGTAAAACCTATGTAGCAAACAATCTCGTTTTTGACAATGGCGGTCGCGGAATTCATTGTTACCAAAGTGATAATGTGATTATTGCAAATAATACTTGTTACAAAAACTGCCAATCACCACTGGTGCAAGATGGAGAATTTACCGCATACGATGCAACAAATATTTCTTATTACAACAACATTTCATCGCCAGATGTTGGCGTGCCACCTTTCAATAAAGATTATAACACAACCTCAGCCATTTTTGCAACCCACAATTTGATCACTGCAAATGCAAGTTTGGCAGATCCGTCTGGAGTAAATACACAAATTGGAGAAGCCAATTTCGTTAATGCAAGTACCGATTTTGCCACAGCCGATTTTCATTTGCAACAAAGTAGTTTGGCAATTGCATCAGGAACTTCTACAAATGCGCCATTAACAGATAAAGATGGTATAACTCGACTAGAAAATGGCACAATCGATATTGGTTGCTATGAATTTGTGGCGGTTTTAAAAAATATTTCTGTTGAAAGGGAAAAAATAAAAATTTATCCAAATCCTGCAACAGATTTTTTAAATATCGAAATGTCAGAAGCTCAAAAAGTACAGTACTCAATTTTTGATCTTCAAGGACGAAAAATGCAAAGTCAAATTTTAGAAAATACTTTTAATACAATCAAAATAAGCACATTAGCTAAAGGCCTTTATGTTATTGAAATCCGAAATAAGACAAAAACTAGTTCTTCAAAATTTATTAAAACTTAAAAACTTTTAGAAAAACTCAATAATATGTTTTGTTTGTAATACGGTTTGAAAGGTTGAGTTACAAAATCGCCTCTCAAAACTGCACGATGTGCCAAACTTAAGTTCTTGTATAATCTAATTTTTGTTATAAACAAACCGTCTAAATTTGCAGTTATAATAGTTTTCGAAAAATAATCAGACGAAACTCCCAATCGGTATTGCATTTCTAACCAATTTTTTACTTTCTTGTCGTACCAAATATTTAACTCGGCACCTTGTTTGGTAAAAACATAAACTTCATAATCTCCATTTTCATCTACATCTTGGGTATAATAACCTGTATTGGCAATGGCTTGACTTTTCACACCATACATATTTACAGAAAAAGGCGAAATCGAAACTCTAAAACTTTTATTAGGTTGGTATTTAATTCCTGGAGAAAGCGTTACATCATAAGGACTCAAAAATGCTTGATTTTTTCCAACTTCGTTATAATCTTTAAAATAATCTCCATCATAAGTCGTTAGTACAGCCGTAGTAGATTTGGCGATCAAGTTGAAATTCCATTTACTGCTTTTGGATAAGGTAACCGAAAAATCATGAAGTGTTATCAACTCATCCGACGTTTTTATTATACGATCGCTTCCTGTTGTGCCTTCTTTTTGGATACCTGCTGTCCAGTGAAATTCGTTGGTCATCGCAAAACGGTTGCCTTCTTTATAGTAATCAATACCTAAATCTATTGCCGCTGTAGCCGAAAATATCTTTTTGTCTGGTTTGTTTGGCGTATTATATTCTAAAACATTTTCGAGATTTAATCCAATTCCGAAAGTAAAAATTAAAGATTTTACAGTATCTTTTTCAGCAGGAACTAATTCTTGTTTTGCTGGTACTTTTGTTGAAACCTCTTTTGTCGCAATACTGTATACTGGAAATTTATCAATATAAATAGTATCAACCAGCGTTTTGAGAATACTGGACTTTTTAGTTTTATTTTTCGAATTCACAAACGAGAATTTGTACTTCTTGGGAGTTTCTTTAATTATTGTTACTCGTAGTTCGGTACTATCTTTTTTTACCAATAAATCTTTTTGAGCAAAAAGCATATTTACAGTAAAAAAAAGAAATAAAAATAATACTGCTGTATAAATTTTTGCTGTTTTCATTGTGTTGGTTTTTAGTTTGTTGTATTGTTAGTTTTGAAAAAAAAAGAAAGCTATTACGACTTCCATTTTTTAAATCTTTTATTATCGAGTAGATTTGGTTCCTGAAGATCCTTTTTCGTTTATTGCCATATCAACACAAACACCGTTTTCAATTTTTAAATGACAATCTATAGCTTTAAGACTTGTAATTCCACTTTGATGTGCGCCCCAACTCCAATTTGCAACAATGTCATAGGTTCCGTCGGGACAATTTTCTGGCATAGTAAAACCGCTGTCATTGATTGTAATAGCTACTGGTTTGCCTTTACTTTTTACAGAAAATGACAAATCTGACATAGACACTTTACCAGTGCCTCCTCCTTTATTGCGTCGAGATGAAATATTCGCCATAGGAGGAAGCAAGTTAGGTTTTACCTCATTAACTTTACTTTCGTTCATACCTCCTTCATTTTGTACTTGTCCATTCGTGTTCCTTGCTGATAATGTAGCTTCTTTAAAATGTTTTCCTGCTACACAGTTCTTATCTAACTGAGTTGTTGCATGGTCACAACAAGCTATTGATACTTGACGTTTACCAGTTGCTAGTCCACTTGCAACATCTCTAGGAGATTTTACATTTGACGATACCACAATATCGCAGCCTGTTTCGGTTGGTACAATTTTTATTTCAAAATCTGCTCCACTTGCAAGTGCTCCACCTGCTTGTTGCAATCCCGCATTAACTCTATCTCCAAAATTTGTACTTTGCGTTTGCTTTCCTTTTGTTGAAACAGTTTCGGTTTCTTGTGCTACAACTTGACTTGTAAAACTTACTACGGCAATGACTGCAATTGCCAAAAAATTTGTTGTTTTCATAATTTCTAATTTTTAAAATTGGTTATAATTTTTAATGTTATACTACTAGATACTTTTAGTTTAAAATTTGTTACCCTTTACTTTTATTTTTTTTGAGTAATTAACTTTCAAGACAAAAAAGAATCTTTATACTACTATATCAACCTCGCTTCTATTTTGTTACCACTAAAACAAAAAAAACTCGAAATTCTAAAGTAGAACTTCGAGTTTTTCAGTAAAAACATTTGTTGGTTTATTTATATCCCAGCAATAACTTTTATTTCATTTATGATTTTTTGTGCCAAATCATCAGCTAAAACTTGTGTTTGCGCTTCGGTATAAATTCTAATAATAGGTTCGGTGTTTGATTTTCGGAGATGTACCCAATTTTCGGCAAAATCAATTTTCACGCCATCTATAGTTGTTATATCTTCGTTTTTATATTTTTTGGTCATGGCTTCTAAAATAGCATCAACATCAATTTGTGGTGTCAATTCGATTTTGTTTTTACTCATATAATATTGTGGATATGAAGCCCGCAGTTCTGCAACTGTAACATCCAAATTTGCTAAATGTGTCAAGAAAAGCGCAACGCCCACCAAACTATCACGACCATAATGCGATTCGGGATAAATAATGCCACCATTGCCCTCGCCACCAATTACAGCATTGGTTTTCTTCATTAGTTCAACAACATTTACTTCTCCAACAGCACTGGCTTGATAACTTCCGTTGTGTTTTTTAGTGATATCTCTCAAGGCACGAGACGAACTCATATTAGAAACTGTATTTCCTGACGATTTACTCAAAACATAATCGGCACAAGTAACCAACGTATATTCTTCACCAAACATTTCGCCATCGTTAGAGATAAAAGCCAAGCGATCAACATCTGGATCGACAACTATTCCGAAATCGGCTTTTTCGTCCAAAACCATTTGGCAAATATCTCCCAAATGTTCTTTCAAAGGTTCTGGATTATGAGGGAAATGCCCGTTTGGTTCACAGTATAATTTCACACATTCAACGCCCATTTGCTCTAATAATCGTGGAATAATAATACCACCCGAAGAGTTTACGCCATCAACAACAACTTTAAATTTTCTTTTTTTGACAGCTTCGGCATCAACCAACGGAAGACTTAATACTTCGTCTATATGAATGTCCATATAAGCGTCATTAATAGTAATCTCGCCTAACGAATCCACATCCGAAAAATTAAACGCTTCTGTTTCGGCAATTTCAAGAATCAATTCGCCTTCTTTTGCGGAAAGAAATTCGCCTTTTGAATTCAATAATTTCAAAGCATTCCATTGTTTCGGATTGTGCGATGCGGTAAGGATAATTCCACCATCGGCTTTTTCCATTGGAACAGCAATTTCAACAGTTGGCGTTGTTGATAATCCTAAATCAATAACATCAATTCCTAACCCGAGTAAAGTACTCATTACTAAATTATGAATCATAGGTCCCGAAATTCGGGCATCTCTTCCTATTACAACTTTGAGTTTTAGTTGTTGGTTATTGGTTGTTGGTTGTTGGTTTTTTAAGAATGTTCCATAAGCTGATGCAAATTTTACTGCATCTACTGGCGTCAAATTATCACCAACCTTGCCACCAATTGTTCCTCGAATTCCTGATATTGATTTTATTAAAGTCATGTTTTTGGTTTAGAAGTTTAGAAAGTTATAAGGTTAGTTAAAAAAAGCTGAAATTCTTTAGCAAATATAGAAAATCTACAAATTTAAATAAAGTAAAACCAACAAACTATTTTCTATATTTACAAAACTAAACTAAAAGGCTTTCTAAACGTCTAAACCTTTATTTTTATAAATGAATTTCCTAGCACACATTTATCTTTCTGGAAACAACGATTTGATCAAAATCGGTAATTTTATGGCCGACGGAATTCGTGGCAATGATTATTTAAAATTTCCAGATGATGTCATAAAGGGCGTCTTACTGCATCGACAAATTGATACTTTTACAGATTCGCATCTAATATACAGACAAAGCAAACATAGACTACATAAAAAATACGGTCATTATTCGGGTGTAATAATGGATATTTTATACGATCATTTTTTGGCAAAAAACTGGGGTAACTATTCTAACGAAGAATTAGAAAATTATGTGAAAAATTTCTATCGATCTTTAGAAAATAACTACGAAGTCCTTTCCGAAAAAACCAAATCAATAATGCCGTACATGATGGACCAAAATTGGCTTTTGAGTTATGCAACTATTGCTGGAATCGAAAAAATACTTTTTCAAATGGATTATCGAACCAAACACAGAGCCAATATGCAAGAAGCAGTAATAGAACTTGAAGAATATTATCTAGAGTTTGAAAAGGAATTTACACTATTCTTTGCTGAATTAATACAATTTTCAAAATTAAAATTATCTCAAATATGAATTTTAAATTAACAATTATATTACTAGCAACTCTACATAGTTTTGGGCAGAGCGGTTTGCTAGCTGATAAAGCGATGGTTGTTTCTGCCCGCGAAGAAGCATCTCAAATTGGAGTTGACATTATGAAAAAAGGCGGTAATGCTTTTGATGCTATGTGCGCTACCGAGTTGGCTTTGGCTGTGGCATTTCCGTTTGCTGGCAATATTGGCGGTGGAGGATTCATGGTTTATCGAACGGTAAATGGCAAAGTTGGTGCACTAGATTATCGAGAGAAAGCACCGCTGTTAGCAAATAAAGATATGTATTTAGATACCAACGGAAATGTAATTCCAAATTTAAGTACCGAGGGAGCCTTAGCAGTTGGTGTTCCCGGGACTATAGCAGCGATTTTTGCAGTACATGACAAATTTGGCAAACTGTCAATAACAGAAATTATACAACCAAGTATAACCCTTGCAAATAAAGGCGTTGTAGTAACCGAAAAACAATTAATTCAATTACAAATTTTTCAAAAATCAATCGTAAAAATAAGTGGCTCAGAAACCTTGTTCGCAAAAAATTTTAAAGTTGGCGACACAATAAAATATGCTGCCTTAGCCGGCACTCTGGCTCGAATTTCTAAAAACGGAGAAGATGAATTTTATAAGGGTGAAACAGCTCGAAAATTTGTATCATTTTTAAAACAAAAAGGTGGAATAATATCAATGGAAGATTTGTCCAAATACAAACCAAAATGGAGAAAACCTATAACTTTTAAATACAAAGGATTAAAGATAATTTCCATGTCGCCACCGTCAAGCGGAGGAATTACACTGCAACAAATTATGAAAATGATAGAACCCTTTGATATTGGAAAATTTGGACTAAACTCGCAAGAAGCAATTCAAGTTATTGTTGAAGCTGAGCGTCGAGCTTATGCAGATCGAAACCACTTTCTCGGCGATCCAGATTTTGTGACTATTCCAATAAAAAAACTAACAAACAAAAGATATCTTCAAAATCGTATGAAATCTTTTACTTGGGACAAAGCGACATTGTCTTCTGCAATTGCACATGGAGAAATAGCTACTTCCGAAAGTAATGAAACAACGCATTACTCTATTGTTGATCCAGAAGGAAATGCCGTTTCTGTAACTACAACACTTAATGGTGCCTTCGGGTCAAAACTTTATTGCGACGAGTTAGGCTTTTTTTTAAATAATGAAATGGACGATTTTAGCTCAAAACCAGGCATTCCGAACTCGTACGGACTTATTGGTGCAAAAGCAAACAGCATCGCTCCAGAAAAAAGAATGTTAAGCTCAATGTCTCCAACAATTATCGAAAAAGATGGTCACTTATCAATGGTTGTCGGAACACCAGGAGGATCAACAATTATTACTTCTGTACTACAAACCATATTAAATGTTTATGATTTTGGCTTGACTATGCAACAAGCAGTAAACGCTCCAAGATTTCATCACCAATGGCTGCCAGATGAGATATCTTTTGAACCAACTAAATTTTCGCCTCTATTATTGCAAAATTTATCAAAAAAAGGCTATAAAATAAATGAAAAAAACGCTCCTGTTTTAGGAAAGGTGGATGCTATTTTAATTGTAAAAAATAAAAAATTAGAAGGCGGCGCTGATTTTCGCGGAGATGATAAAGCGGTTGGCTATTAAAAAATTCATATATTTGAATTTATTTTGTAACAAAAAATAACTTAGCACGTCCAATTATAAATTATTAAAACAACTAGTAAAATGAAAAACTTAAAAAAAGCAGTACTCACATTAATTTTCGCAGCCTTCGCAACAACATCTTTTGCACAAACTGCAGATGAAATTATTGCAAAATACATTACAACTATTGGAGGTGCAGAAAAATTAAAAGCCCTAAAAGGTGTTAAAATGGAAATGAGTACAAATCAAGGCGGAATGGAAATTCCAATTGAAGTTGTGCAACTTGTTGGCGGTAGCATGTTTGTTAAAATAAATTTGCAAGGCAAAGAAATTACGCAAATGGCGTACGATGGTGCTACGATGTGGAATACCAATTTCATGACAATGAAGGCCGAAAAAATGGATGCTGAAGCAACTGCTAACATGCAATTAAATAATGCAGATTTTCCAGATGCAATGATTGATTATAAAACAAAAGGCTACACAGTAGATTATGTGGGTAAAGAAACTAAAGAAGGAACAGAATGTTTTAAAGTAAAACTTACCAAAAAACCAACTATGAAGGCTGGAGTAAAAACTGATGATGTAACATATTATTTTTTTGATACCGAAAATAATTTGCCAATTGCAACAGAAACCGAAATTAAAGAAGGTCCAATGAAAGGTCAAAAATCAACATCGACCATGAGCGATTATCAAGAAGTTGAAGGTATCTATTTTCCGCATGCTATGAACCAAGGCGGTCAAGAAATTAAAGTCAAAAAAATATCTTTAAATCCAGTTGTTGATGCTAAAGCTTTTGCTTTTCCTACTGAATAAATAATGCGTAAAAACCAAAATCCTTAATTTTTATTAAGGATTTTTTTTAATCAAAAAACTATGAAAACCATAAAAACAACTTTGCTTCTAACCTTTTTTGGCTTTGTTTCGTTAAATTTTGCACAAGAAAAAATAATTTTAAAAGGAAAAGAACTCTTTGGCGATATCAAAGCAAGACATATTGGTCCAGCACTAATGAGCGGACGAATAACAGATCTTGAAGTGCATCCCATTAACAATAAAATCGTTTATGCCGCCGCCGCGGGCGGTGGTGTTTGGAAAAGTGGTGATGGCGGAGCTAGCTTCTCACCTATTTTTGATGAACAAATTCAATCAATTGGTTGTATCTCAATTGATCCATCCAAACCCGATCAGAATATTTGGGTTGGCACTGGCGAAACATGGACTAGAAATAGTGTTTCTGTTGGAGACGGAATTTACAAATCGACAGATGGCGGACAAAACTGGAAAAATATGGGTTTACCAAAATCTGATCGAATTTCGTCTATTATTGTTGATCCTAATGATAGTAATATGGTTTATGTTGGCGTTTTAGGTGCACTTTGGGGTGATAGTGACGAACGTGGCATTTATAAAACTACCGATGGCGGCGCAACATGGCAAAAGACATTTTTTATTGATAATAAAACAGGTTGCTCGGATCTAATTTTAGATAAAAACAATCCGAAAATTATGTATGCTAGTTTCTGGGAATTTCGACGCTCAGGATGGTCATTTAGCTCTGGAGGAATGCAATCTGCCTTATATAAATCTGTAGATAGCGGCAAATCATGGAATAAAATTCATACTGGTTTTCCAGCAGGAAAATTAGGACGTATTGCTGTTTCCATCGCTCCGTCGAACTCAAATTTGATTTATGCAGTTTTAGAAACCGAAAAACCCGAAAAAAACGGTTTATATCGTTCTGATGATGCCGGAGCAAATTGGAAACATCTCAATAATGACTTTGGATTGGTAGTTCGTCCATTCTATTTTTCTAGAATTGTAATTGATCCAAAAAATCCAGAAATTGTTGTAAAAGGTGGATTGAGCGGATCTATAAGTCGCGATGGCGGAAAAACATTTAAAAGTTTGGGGTACATGCATGCCGATATTCACGATATTGCTTTTGACATTACCGATTCAAACCGCATGTACTGCGCCACAGATGGCGGTGTTTACAGAAGTTGGGATGGTGGAAGCACCATGGAAATTGTTAATAATATTCCTGTATCCCAATTTTATCATGTAAGTATTGACGATAAAGAGCCTTATAATGTTTATGGAGGTTTACAAGACAACGGTTCTTGGTATGGTCCTTCAAAATCGCCTGGTGGTATTGAATCTAGAGACTGGAAATCGATAGGTTACGGCGACGGTTTTCGAGTAATAAAACATCCAACAAAAAACATAATTTACAGCGAAATGCAAGGTGCCGAAAATGTATGGCGTTTTAATACCGATACAGAAGAATTACTAACGATACAACCGCTCCCAATTAAGGGCGAAACAAAACTTCGTTTTAACTGGAATGCAGCCATGGAAGTTAGTAAAATGCAACCCGATCGTTTTTATATGGGAAGTCAGTTTTTGCATAAATCAGAAGATATGGGTCGCACATGGACAAAAATATCAGGAGATTTAACAACGAATGATCCAACCAAACAAAATCAAGAAAATTCAGGAGGACTATCAAAAGACAATTCAGGTGCCGAAAAACATTGTACTATTTTTACTGTCGCCGAATCGCCCATAAATGATAAAGTAATATGGGTTGGTACCGATGATGGAAATGTACAAGTAACGCAAGACGGCGGAAAATCATGGACAAATGTTATTGCAAATATAACTGGACTTCCAAAAAATACTTGGTGTTATCATATTGAAGCAAGTGTTTTTGGTGCTGGAACTGCATATGCTGTTTTCGAAGGTCACACCAAAAATGATTACAATCCGTACACCTACAAAACAACCAATTTTGGAAAATCATGGAAATCAATAATTACTGCTGATGTAGATGGTTTTGTTAAAAATATTCAGGAAGATTTTAGTAATGAAAACTTATTGTTTTTGGGCACCGAAAAAGGATTATACATTACAATTGATGGTGGTGCAAACTGGTCCCATTTTACAAATAATATGCCAAATGTCGCTATTTATCATATCGAAATGAGCAAAAAGACTAATGATTTAATTATGGCAACCCACGGAAGAGGAATCATTATTTTGGATGATATTTCGCCGTTACGTCAAATTAATCAAGAAGTACTAAATAAAGATTTGCATTTCTTTGATTTGAAAGATGCGGTTATAGAAGAACAATCTAATTTTGGATCCACTGCATCAGAACTAGAATTTGTTGGTAATAATCCAAATTCGGATGCACAATTAATTTATTATCTTAAAAAACGTCATACTTTAGGCAAAATGGATCTTGAAATTCAAGACGATCAAGGCAATAAGATAACAACTTTATCACCAGGAAAGCAAAAAGGAATCAATGTTGTCAATTGGGGTTATAATATGAAAACACCAAAAATTGCTGCAGGTAAAACGTTAAGTTTTTCAGGTTTTACGGCTCCTCGTGTACAAGCTGGAACTTATAAAGCAATCTTGACAAAAGGAAAAGAAACCTATACAAAATTAATAAAAGTAGTAAACGATCCAAAAAGTGCAATTTCAGCAACAGATCGACTACAACAAAAAGAAACGACTCGAACCTTATTTAATATGAGCGAAGAATTAGCATATATTGTTTATCAAATCGATGAAAAAGATAAAGTATTGATGCAACTTATCGAAAAAAATAAAGGTTTTTCAAAAGAAGGATCAAAAATAAAAGCGGCTTTCAGTATTCTAAAAGAAAAATTAGTAGTTACCACCGGAGATAATTATGTTGGAGCTGCAGAGCCCCAACTCCGAGAAAAATTAGGAGATTTATATGCAACAATTGCTGGAGGTTTTAATGCACCATCAGCCTCACAATTAGAAAATTTTGACGCAATAAAATCACGTTTTGAAGATGCAAAAAAAGAGTACAATCAACTAAATTCGAAGTACGAACCTATAATCAGCAAACAAGTTGTAACCAATGGAATAAGTACAAAAATTAAAACTTTTTCCGAGTTTATTGCCGAATAATTGAATAAAAAAATATTTTTTCGCAACGTCAACTATCTTGGTTGACGTTTTTTTATACTAACAAACGTCATTTATTAAAAAATAAAATAATTAGTTAGATAATAATTATAGTTTTTAAAATCCTAACTAAATTCAATAGATATAAAATCAACTTATTTACAACTTTTGAACGAAAGAAATGAAATATGCTTTATAAAATAACCTATTTTTACAAATCGAATTTAAATAATGTTCAAAAAGTTATTCTCTATTTTTATATTTTTTATCAGAAAAAGCATTCGCCAAGCCGAGTCAATTTTTTTTGTCGCAAAAAACAACTTGTCTGAGCGCAATTTTATTTATTTATCTTGCGTTTCCGTATCTATATCTTGTGCGTTGGCTGTTATATTATTGAAAAGCTTTGCCCAAAATGTATTCATCTTTGCTAATTATGTAAATGGTTTTTTAAAATTACCTTTTTTTAATATACTACTTCCAATAATTGGAGTTCTGTTAACTGTTTTTGTAATTAAAAATTTTCTAGGTGGAACAATTGAAAAGGGAAGCTCTCGTATTTTATATGCAGTTGCAAAAAAAGGTGGAATTATTCCCAAAAAACAAATGTATGCTCAAATTTTAACAAGCTCCTTAACAGTAGGTTTAGGTGGTTCGGCAGGTTTAGAAAGTCCAATTACTATTACTGGAGCAGCATTTGGAAGTAACTTTGCCCAAAAATACAAATTATCGCAAAAAGATAGAATTTTACTGCTTGCTTGCGGTGTTGCTGCTGGAATTGGAGCTGCTTTTAACGCACCAATTGCAGGAGTTTTGTTCGCTATCGAAGTTGTGCTTATCGATGTTAGTATATCTGCTTTTATTCCTATAATTATTTCTGCTGCAACTGGCGCATTAGTTTCAAAGATTCTGCTTAGTCAAGATGTTTTATTAAGTTTTAAAAATGTTCAAGAATTTAACTTTCATAACATTCCATATTATATTTTATTGGGGATTCTAGCAGGAT
Source organism: Flavobacterium sp. (assembly GCA_031422015.1). Classification (GTDB taxonomy): domain Bacteria; phylum Bacteroidota; class Bacteroidia; order Flavobacteriales; family Flavobacteriaceae; genus Flavobacterium. Next base: position 17,230 of record JANOPO010000018.1, read on the forward strand.
TAGTTTCTGTATATCATGCTAGGAATTTTCGACGAGTTGAACATTTTTTTAATAAATTTAAAAATAATACTTATAAAAAAGCCCTATTTGGCGCATCTATTTTAGCGGTTTTGATTTTCTTCTTTCCAACACTTTTTGGAGAAGGTTATGAAAGTATCAAAACCTTATCAACGTCACATCCAGAAGATTTGTTAGAAAATACATTATTACAAAACCATAAAAATAATGAATGGCTTTTACTAATTTTTGTTGGTGTCATCGTTTTACTAAAGTCATTTGCTACTGGCTTGACGTTGGGTTCTGGAGGAAACGGCGGAAACTTTGCTCCGTCACTTTTTGTAGGTTCGTATCTAGGATTTTTTGTTGCAAAATCTATTAATTTAATTGGAATAACCAACAATTTACCTGTCGCAAATTTTGTAATGGTCGGCATGGCTGGCATATTAAGTGGCTTATTTCACGCCCCATTAACTGCTATATTTTTAATTGGTGAAATAACGGGCGGTTACAACCTTATGGTGCCACTAATGATTGTATCCTCAATAAGTTATGCTGTATCCAGACAACTTGAAAAACATTCGATGGATGTAAAAACACTTGCTGATAAAGGCGATGTTTTTACTAGTGATAAAGACAAAAATATTTTGCAAAGTATTGATGTATTAAAACTAATTCAATTGCAAGTAAATACAATCACTAGCGATCAAAATTTTGAAAATGTTATTGAACAATTTTCAAAAAGTAAGCAATCTTGCATTCCAGTATTGGACGATAAACAGCGCTTGGTGGGAAGTATAGATTTAGATTCAATTCGACCAATTATTTTTAACACGTATCGAATGAAATTTACAAAAATTACAGAAATCATGACATCATCTGTAACTAGCATTAAACATGATGACGGGCTCGAACTTATTATGCAAAAATTTGAAAAAGCAAATCATCAAAATTTACCTGTAACCAAAAATGGAAAGTTTTATGGAATAGTATCAAAAATAGCTATTCTAGAAGCATATCGTGAGCGATTAAAAGAAATGACTATTGAATAAAGTTATATCATTTAGCTCTAATTTCCGTTTATAATATATCTAATGTGCCTTTTCCTTCTCGTATAATTATTGGTTCAAATCCAGACAAATCTATAATTGTAGATCCTATATTATCGCCATAACCACCATCAATAACCAAATCAACTAGATTTTGCCATTTTTCGAAAATTAATTCTGGATCGGTAGCATATTCTAAAACTTCATCCTCGTCGTAAATAGATGTTGATACAATCGGATTACCTAATTGACGAACAATTTCAAGCGCTATAGCATTATCTGGAATACGAATACCAACTGTTGTCTTCTTTTTAAATTCTTTAGGTAAGTTGTTATTTCCAGGCAAAATGAAAGTATATGCTCCTGGCAAAGCACGTTTCAGAATTTTGAAAGTTGCGGTATCAATTTGTTTCACATAATCTGATAAATTACTCAAATCGTGACAAATAAAAGAAAAATTAGCTTTTTCTAGTTTGATGCCTTTAATCTTTGCAATTCGCTCTAATGCTTTTGTGTTGGTTATATCACATCCGAGACCATAAACGGTATCCGTTGGATAAATAACTAAACCACCATTTTTTAATACATCAACTACTCTTTTTATCGCAGCTTGATTGGGATTAGTATCGTAAATTTTTATAAATTGTGCCATTTTATTGTTAAAAGAAGTTTTGAAAATAGTAAAATTGATATTTTTGCGTTTTACAACAAATATACCAAAGCTATGAAAATAAAGTTTGTTTTTATATTTATACTTTTTTCATTTTTAGTTTCATGCGATTCTAAAGATGACAAACCAAATGAAATTGCTCCTTTTGTAGCAGAAACAAAATTGAATGTTAGCTATGGAGCCAATAATCAACAAGTTTTTGATTTGTATCTTCCGGCTAACAGAAGTGCAGCAAAAACCAAAACCCTAATTTTGGTTCATGGTGGAGGTTGGACTGGTGGCGATAAATCCAATATGAATTATGCTGTAGATATTATAAAACAGTATTTACCTGAATATGCCATTGCTAATGTAAATTACAGATTAGCAACTGCAACAAGTCCTGCTTTTCCCATGCAAATAGATGATCTACAATTAATTGTAACTAAATTAAAAAATGATAATTTTGGTATTTCCGATAATTTTGGATTTATTGGAGTAAGTGCTGGAGCGCATTTGTCTATGTTATATAGCTATGAATATGATCCTAGCATAAAAATAGTTTGCAGTATTGTTGGTCCTACAAATTTTACCGATACTAATTATGTTTCAAATCCGTTTTTGTTTTCAATGGTTGAAAATGCTACTGGAGTAAATTATTTTTCTAATCCAAATTTTTATGTACAGTTAAGTCCCTTGTATCGAGCTACTTCCAACTCAGCACCAACTATTTTACTTTATGGCAATGCTGATCCTTTAATACCAACAACACAAGGTCAAGATATGCACGAAAAATTAAACCAGCTTGGAGTTTACAATGAATTTAAATTATACTCAGGCGGACATGGAGATTGGGCACTGCCTGATCTTTATGATGCATACACAATTCGACTGATCAATTTTATAAAATTAAAATTCTAACCGATAACATCTAACTTTGCAAATCGCAATAATAGCTTTTTAATTCCACCAACTTCAAATTTAATTTCGGCTTTTTTATCAGCGCCAGCACCTTCGAGATTGAGAATTTGTCCTTTACCGAAACGTTCATGCATTACAATATTTCCAGTTGAAAGTTTATCGTCAAACAGATTAGTACTTCCAGCATTGCTAGCAACAGGCTTTAATTTTCTGATATTGATGTCAGATTTTAGTTCATTATCAGTAATATATCTTGGTGGAGTCGCTCCTACTGGTTTTGCCAATCGTAATCTTGACTTATCAATATCTCCAAAAATATCAGTATCAATCATTGGTTTGTATCGGTAATTGGTTTCCTCAACACCAAGGTATTCCAAATACTGACTATCAATTTCATTTATAAATCGTGAAGGTTCGCTATCAGTTAGTTTTCCCCATCGGTATCGAGATTGCGCATAACATAAATAAGCTTGATTTTCGGCACGCGTCAGTGCAACATAAAACAAACGACGCTCTTCTTCAAGATCACTTCGGGTATTTAAACTCATGGCACTTGGAAATAAATCTTCCTCAAGTCCTACTATAAAAACATTCGGAAATTCAAGACCTTTTGCCAAATGAATGGTCATAAGTGCTACTCTATCGTCATCGCCAGTGTCATTATCTAAATCGGTGGCAAGGGCAACATCTTCCATAAACTCTGAAAGTGCACCGCGAGCACCATCAATTTCTTTTTGACCCTCGGTAAAATCTTTAATTCCGTTCAGTAATTCTTCAATGTTTTCAATTCGAGCAATACCTTCGGGCGTAGCGTCTTTCTTAAGTTCTTGAACCAAACCCGTCTTTTTGGCAACATGATCAGCAATTACAAAAGCATCTTGATTTTGATTTATAACTTGAAAGCTCTGAATCATTGTAACAAAATCTTCCAGTTTTTGTTTAGTTCCTGCATTTAGTTTTAAGTCAATTTTATCGATATTTTGCATTATTTCAAAAACAGAACGCTTGTAATGATTTGCAGCAATAGTTAATTTTTCGAGTGTTGTATCGCCAATTCCTCGAGCTGGATAATTTATTACTCTCACTAATGCTTCTTCGTCTTTTGGATTAATCACTAAACGCAAATAGCATAACACATCTTTGATTTCTTTACGTTGATAAAATGATAAACCTCCATAAATTCTGTAAGGAATGTCTCTTTTTCGTAATGCATCTTCCATGGCGCGCGATTGGGCATTGGTGCGATACAAAATAGCAAATTGACCATTCAAAAGTTGGTTAGTGATTTTTTGCTCCCAAATCGTGCCGGCTACAAAACGTCCTTCTTCGCTATCGGTAATACTACGATTTACCTTTATTTTAGTTCCAAAATCGTTGGCTGTCCAAACAATTTTTTCGAGTTTGGTTTTATTTTTATCTATAATATTGTTGGCGGCTTCTACAATATTTTTGGTTGATCGATAATTTTGTTCCAGTCGATAGGTTTTTACATTTTCGTAATCTTTCTGAAAATTCAATATATTATTTATATTTGCGCCACGAAACGCATAAATGCTTTGCGCATCATCACCAACAACGCAAATATTTTGAAACTTATCTGATAACGCCCTGACTATTAGATATTGAGAGTGATTTGTGTCTTGGTATTCATCGACCAAAATATATCTAAATCGGTTTTGATATTTTGCTAATACTTCAGGAAAACGGTTTAATAACTCATTGGTTTTGAGTAATAAATCGTCAAAATCCATTGCGCCAGATTTGAAACATCGCTCCACATAATTCTGATAAATTTCGCCCAAACGAGGCTTTTTGGACATAGCATCTGCTTCTTGCAGCTCGGGATTGTTAAAATAGACCTTTACAGTAATTAGCGAATTTTTATATGAAGAAATTCTACTTAAAATTTGCTTTGGTTTGTAAATATCCCGATCTAATTGCATTTCTTTAATAATTCCCGAAATACATCGCAACGAATCTTGCGAATCATAAATTGTGAAATTTGAAGGATACCCTAATTTATCTGCTTCTGATCTCAAAATTCGTGCAAAGACGGAGTGAAAAGTACCCATCCAGAGATTCTTTGCTTCTGCACTTCCGACGATATCAGAAATACGTTTTTTCATTTCTCGGGCGGCTTTATTGGTAAAAGTCAATGCTAAAATCGAAAAAGAATCAACGCCCAAACTCATTAAGTAAGCAATTCTGATTGTTAGTACACGAGTTTTGCCAGAACCAGCGCCCGCAATAATAATCATTGGTCCATCTTTTTGCAAAACTGGTTCTTGCTGGGCTTCGTTAAGTTGCGAAATGTATTTTTGCATTGAGAATTTTGTTTGTACAAAAATACAGTTACCGAAGGATTATTACAATTATATTTATTGTGATTTATCAACTTAAATTCTATTTTTGTTTAAAATATTAAAATAATGGAAAACAAAATTTTAGAAATAATGGCTTATACAATGCCATCGATTGTAACTGGTGGTGTTGCACTTTTTTTATTCAAATCATATTTTAAAGAGCAACAAAATTCTAGGCGTTGGTTACTGCAAAAAGAAAACCAAAAAGAAGCTTTACCATTGAGATTGCAAGCTTATGAAAGATTATCGTTATTTCTAGAAAGGATAAATCCTCCAAAATTATTGACTCGAATAATTCCCGAGTCAAATAATAAACACGAATATGAGAATTTGATTATTATGCAAATAGAGCAAGAATTTGATCATAATTTAACACAACAAATTTATGTTTCTGAAGATTGTTGGACTATGATAAAAACCGCAAAAAATACTATAATACAGATGATACGAAAAACAAATATGAGTGATAAAATTGATACTTCTAATAAACTTAGAGAATCAATATTGAATGATTCTTTAGATAAAATATCTACCATCGGAATTGCTTTGTCTTACATTAATACCGAAGTTAAAACTATCTTTTAATAGTATTATCAAATAAGTAATTTAAGGATTCAACCATTATATTATTTATTTATATTGTGCACTATATTTACTTTAAAATATTTGTAAAATATAAAAAACCGTTAATTACTTAACGGTTTTTTTATTTTATAATAATTTTATTGATTTAATTTCCTGGTCGAGTATCAACTCCCATTTCAATAGTTATATTTCTAATCAGCTGATTCGATGCAAGAATTACTTCTGAATAAATTTCTTCACCATTTGAATATGCTCTAAAAGTGTAAGGCTCATTTAACGGAACTGGAGAACTTAACATTCCATTTGAATTTGTATTACCAAGATTCATCAGTACATCACCTGTACTTCCATTTTGTCTTGTAATTGTAACTCTAACCCCATTTACCGGAGAACCACCAGAAGTTACTAAAACGTTAAGAGTACCAACAACAAATGCATCATCATTATTCCACCAAGAAAAATGCGAAACTTCTCCTTTATAAACATTGTTAGATCGAGCAGAAAATCCTTCTTCTTTCCATAATCCAGCTACTTCGTCAAAATGCCATAATGGTATTCTTGCAGGTGCGGTATCTAACTGATTAGCAGCAATAGGTAATTCAAGTTTCGCTTTATGTCCAACTGTTAATTGCAATTTTTCATTTGTAGCACCTCTTAACTCAACGTTAATCATACCATAGGTTTCGAGACCTTTAAATTCTCCTTCAGCGTTAAGAGCCAATAATGTTCCAGGCATTTTCATAAAAACATTTTCGTCAGCAGAATCTAAATGATTCATAATAACAGAAACATTTCCATTATATTGTGTTCCGTTTTCTTTTGAAAAAGAACCGTCAAAAGTTACTTTAACTCCATTTGGCAAAGTTACAATTTTAGATACTCCAGATGGAATGGTGGCTACAACTGTTTCAGGCAACATCATAATTTCTAATGAGTTCAAACCTTCGTGCGTCATTACAGTTCTAGAACCATTAACAAAGCCTGTTTTAGTTGCGGTGAAATAAGCAAAACGCTCTAAAACAGTAGCGTTGCTGAAAGTAAAAATACCATTAATATCTGTAGTTGCTACTTTGTCGTTTAGTCGAACAGTTACGCCAGATAAAGGTGATTTGCTACCATCAACAATAGTGCCTTTAAACACGCGACTTACAGATTTTCCTAAATTGAATTTATTTTGAGCATCAGTAACTTGAGTATCACTTTCTTTACTACAATTTAAAAAAAACAAAGAAGCAATTGCTAGACTTAAAAATGTTAGTTTGTTTAATTTCATAATTTTAAATTTATATTGTTTACTAAATTTGGGATTTCCTTCACAAAGGTATTGTATAATTAAAAAATTAATAATATATTCGACACATTGCTAATTTAATCGACGAAATGCATATTTGAATTAGATTTATATTAAAAAAGTTCTTTTTTAATTAAAATTTTTATTGTATTAATACAAAAAGCCTCTTTGAAAAAAAATCAAAAAGGCTTGCTTATAAATAAAAATGTTCTTATCGACCCGGTCGTGTATCTACACCCATTTCGATAACAATATTTCTTACCATTAAATCAGATGCAGGTATAGTCTCTGAATAAATTTCTTCGCCATTTGAAAAAGCTTTGAAAACATAAACTTCATTTAATGGAACTCCTGCTGATAACATTCCATTTGAGTTGGTAACACCTAAAGAGATTAATGGTATATTCCAATGATCTGGTGGCACTGTTACGCTTGGCCTGAAAATTTCACATCGAACACCATTTACAGGCGATCCGCCTGAAGTAACAGAGACATTTAATGTTCCTACAACATATGCCCAATCATTATTCCATCTTGTAAAGTGCGAAACAGAACCCACATATTTGTTTCCAACTCGAGTTGAAAATCCTTCTTCTTTCCAAATTCCAGCTACTTCATCAAAAAACCACATTGGAATTTGATTTGGTGCAATCATTTGTTTTTGATTTGTAGCAATATCCATTGTAATTACTGCTTTATGACCTTGAGTTAATTGCAATTTTTGATTATTAGATCCTTTAAGTTCTACATTAATCATTCCGAAAGTCTCAAGACCTCTATATTCTCCTTGTGCATCGATAGCAAGTAAAGAACCTGGCATTTTTTCAAAAACATGTAAATCAGTTACGGGCATGTCCATCATAAAAACTTTAACAGCACCGGTGTAGATTGTACCTGATTCTGTTGAAAAAGAACCATCAAATTTAACAGAAGTATTTCCGGCTACAACGGTGCTAACTGCTCCTGTTTGAACTGTTGCAGTTAGTGTTTCAGGTAACATCATAATGACCAAAGAATTTAGACCTTCATGTGTCATCATTGTTCTTGAACCTGTAAAATATCCTACTTTTTCCGCTGTAACGTAAGCAAAACGCTCTTTAACAGTAATGTTACTTAATAGAAAGATTCCATTAGCATCTGTTGTTACTGTTTTACCGTTTAACTTTACTGTAACATTTGATAATGGGTTACTGTTTTGGTCAATAATAGTTCCTTTGAAAACTCTACTAACTGATTTTCCTAAATTGAATTTTGCATTAGAATCTACTACAGCAGAATCTTCACTCTTACTACAATTAAAAAATAACATGGATGCTAGTGCGAAACCTAAAAGCGAAAGTTTGTTTAATTTCATAATTTTGATTAAATAGGTTATTATAATAGTTTGGGTTTATTACTGCAAATATATATTACAAATAGTCTTACAAAACAAATTTTTCGATATCTGTCTTAAAACATCGACGAATTGCATGTTTTTGGTAAATCAACCCTTTTTGAAAATTACCCCAACAGTAATTTTATAACAATTTTTGAAGATTTAATTCTTCTTCTACGGAAAAACTATTCTGCATCGATTTGAAAATCTTTACATGTTCTTCAGATTTGATAAGCAAACGAATCTTGTCCCTGCAAAATTTTGAAAACTGCCACTTCGGACTTAACGTTCCATTAACAAGATTTCGTAAAACAGTTTCGTTTTTTGAATTAATTACCAAAGCATTCACTAACGCCGATTGCCGAACAGAACTTTCAAAATTTATTGAGGTAAAGTCAACCAACTCTTTCCAATACATTTTTTTGGATTCAAAATTTGCTTTTTCATCCAAAAGAAACAAACTTAGAAATGTAATTCTGAAATCACCATTTGTTTTTGAAATCGGTTCTAAAATTCTATAATAATCTTTGTTTTCTGGAAAATTTTTTACCAAGCCAATCAAAGCCAATTTTTTAGTTTCATACGATGCATCATTCAACAGTGATTCATAATCAGTTTTAAACTCCAACGGGATTTCAATCAAAGTTTCTGCAACCGCCTGCCGAACTTTCAAATCATTGGTTTGTAAAGCGAGTTTTAGCAAATTTTTCTTATCTTCAAATTTTTCCTGAGCCAATTGATATACAATTTCTTGTTTGCAATTGGAAGAATACTCTGATTTTAAAATATTTTCGAAAAATTCCTTTTTATCAGAAAGTGTTGTATTACGTAGTTTTATTATTTCGATTAATTTTTCAATAGACTTATTTTTGATTAATAACTCATTAATGATTTTATTTTCAAATTTTGAACTTTCCAACCAATCAATTTTGAATTTTACTGTATCAAAATCTGAAACTTTTTTAACTTCATTTAGAAAATCATCAGTTTCTACATTATTGAATTGATATTTTTTTAGAAAAGCTTTTACCGCTTTAGCAAAGTTTTTTTCGCCGATCTCATTTTCCAAATAAAATAAAGCCAGCGCACCTTTTTGATAAAAAGTAAGAGAACTCGCTTTTTCGTTTAGAATCGGAATCAAATCTGTTTTTGAAGCTTCTTCCAATTGCAAAGACGATTCAAAAAGTTTATTATAAAAATAATCCTCTCCAAAAATTGTCTTTTCAGCTAACAAAGCATAATAAGTTGCAAAACCTTCCTGAAGCCAATGATGCTTTCCAGATTTTGCAGTGATTAAATTGCCAAACCATTGGTGTGCCAACTCATGCGCATTGACATTCACATAATTTTTATCATTATATCCTATCGGATCAACAACAAAATCTTTTGAAAAAATCGTTGCCGAAGCGTTTTCCATTCCTGCATATAGAAAATCTCGAACTGGAACTTGCTTGTAAATTTCCCATGGATACCTCACTCCTATTTTGGCTTCCAAAAAATCAAAAATTTCTTTACTATATATATAGGTAGCATTAAATTTCGGAAAATCGTCTTTTTCGAGATACAATTGCAACGGAATTCCCGATTTTGATTTAAACTTTTTCGAATAAAAATTACCAATCGCAATCATTAACAAATAAGACGAAATTGGTTTTTTCATTCGATACTGCCACGTTTGCAAATTCTTATCATCAACAAAATCATTTTTGAATAATTTTCCGTTAGAAATAACTTCGTTTCCTTTTTCGAAAACTATATCCAAATTAAAAATCACTTTCTCATTTACATCATCAAAACTTGGCAGCCAGTGACTAGTATATTTCCCTTGTCCTTGCGTCCAAATTTGTCCTGTTTTATGCGAACACATATGACAATCAAAATCAGTAGCTCCAATAAAATATAAAGCTTGTTTTGGAGTTGCTTTATAATTGAAAATCAACTTATTGTTTCCTGTTTTAAAACCTTCAAACAATTGCAATTCTTTTCCCGAATTTTTAAAATTTACAATTTTACCATTAATTTTCACTTCCATAAAAGTCATTTTTATGGCATCAATTTTTATGGTATCGATTGTCGAATTTACTTTAAATTCATAGATAATTTTACCCGATATCGATTTCTCAGAAGCATCAGGTTGCACGGAAGCTTTGCAATTTATAAAATCAACTTTGGAAGTTTGTTGACCGAAAATCGAAATTGAAAAAAATAAGAATAATAAATAACGCATAATCGTTTTTTGATGAAAACAAAGATACACAAGGATTTTCAAAATTTGTATTAAAAATCTATCTTCGCTTTTTAATAGACAAAATGATAAAAGGCAAGTCTGTTCGTCTCTCATCTTTTCGTCTTTCATCTAAATAAAAATGCAAAACCTTCTTCAAACTTCAATCGAATACCTCAAAGGCGTTGGTCCTTCTAGAGGCGACTTGTTGCGGAAAGAATTAGGAATTTTCAAATATGGCGATTTAGTCAATTTTTTTCCGAATCGATATATTGACCGAACACGTTATTACAAAATTAATGAACTTCAAAATAACGTTGCCGAAGTACAAATAATTGGTAAAATTATACACATAAAAACAGTCGAATTTGGTAAAAATCAGAAACGATTGGTCGCAACTTTTACTGACGAAACAGGTCAAATGGATCTCAATTGGTTTCAAGGAATTAAATGGATAAAAGAAAGTTTGAAGCTTAACGAAGTTTGCGTAATTTTCGGAAAATGTGCTCTTTACGGAAATCAATACAGCATGTCGCATCCAGAAATCGAATTGCTTGCCGAGCACGAAAAAAGCTTGCGATCGGCCATGCAGCCCGTTTATCCATCTACAGAAACGCTCACAAATCGTGGCGTTACCAATCGAGTTGTCAATAAAATGATGCAGCAATTATTTCTGGAAACGGGTGCTATTTTTTCCGAAACTTTACCTAATTATTTGATTGACGAATTGAAGTTGATCTCTAAAAATTCAGCATTATTCAACATTCATTTTCCGAAAAGTCAAGACTTATTAGCAAAAGCTCAATTTCGATTAAAATTCGAAGAATTATTTTTCATTCAATTACAATTGATTACCAAAAATCTAATCCGAAAACACAAAATCAAGGGATTTGCTTTTGATAAAATAGGTCCATATTTCAACGACTTTTTTAATAATCATTTGCCTTTTGATTTGACAAATGCCCAAAAACGTGTCATTAAAGAAATTAGAAACGATATGGGAAGCAACGCCCAAATGAACCGGCTTCTGCAAGGCGATGTAGGTTCGGGCAAAACTATTGTTGCGTTTATGAGCATGCTTATTGCATTGGATAATGGCTTTCAAGCATGTTTGATGGCACCAACCGAAATTTTGGCGAATCAGCATTACAATGGCCTTTCAGAATTGGCTTTATCGCTAAATATAAATATTAAGTTATTAACAGGTTCTGTCAAAACCAAAGATCGAAAAATCATTCATGAGGAACTCGAAAACGGAAGTTTGAATATTTTGATAGGAACGCACGCTTTGTTGGAAGACAAAGTACAATTCAAAAATTTGGGCTTGGCAGTAATCGACGAGCAACATCGTTTTGGTGTAGAACAACGATCCAAATTATGGAAAAAAAACGAGGTGCCGCCACATGTTTTGGTCATGACGGCTACACCTATTCCCAGAACATTAGCAATGAGTCTATATGGCGATCTTGACATTTCTGTTATAGATGAGTTGCCGCCCGGACGAAAACCGATACAAACCGTGCATCGTTTTGATAGCAATCGGCTTAAAGTTTGGAAATTTATTCGTGACGAAATCGCCCTTGGAAGACAAATTTATATTGTTTATCCGCTAATTCAAGAATCTGAAAAAATGGATTTCAAAGATTTGATGGATGGCTATGAAAGCATTTCGAGAGATTTTCCGTTGCCACGGTACGCTATTTCTATCCTTCACGGAAAAATGAAACCAGCGGATAAAGATGCTGAAATGAAACGTTTTGCAGAAGGAAAAACAAACATTATGGTTGCTACAACGGTTATAGAAGTTGGTGTAAATATTCCAAATGCAAGCGTTATGATTGTAGAAAGTGCCGAGCGGTTTGGATTGTCACAATTGCACCAATTGCGCGGCCGTGTTGGTCGCGGAGCCGATCAAAGTTATTGCATCTTGATGACTTCTCACAAATTATCGAGCGATAGTAAAACCCGAATGGAAACGATGGTTGCCACCAATGATGGGTTCGAAATTGCCGAAGTTGATCTCAAACTTCGTGGTCCAGGAGACTTGATGGGCAAGCAACAAAGTGGCGTTTTGAATCTTCAAATTGCAGATTTAGTTCGTGATAAAGATATTCTACAATTAGCACGTCATCATGCTATAAAAATTCTGAAAGACGATGCGCCGATGGAACAACCACAACATCAAACCATGCGAAGTGTTTTTATCGAAATGACAAAAAAGAAAAGTATTTGGAATTATATTAGTTAAAAGCTTTTTTTCTTGCAAATCCGAACTTATAATTCGGATTTTTTTAAATTACATAAATAAAACTGTAACATTTGTAAAACAAGTTGGTCTTTAATAAAACAAAACATAGTACTTGGCAAATAACGATTTAGATATTTCACTTTTGTTATCTCAATGCATCGATAATAATGAGAAAGCACAACTAACAATTTATAATTTGTATTATAAAGCCATGTTTAATGTGTCGTTCAGAATTGTAAATGATTATGCCATTGCCGAAGATGTGATGCAAGAAAGTTTTCTGAAAGCATTTCAAAAATTAGCAACTTTCTCAAAAAATGTAACGTTTGGAGCATGGTTAAAAAAAATCGTTGTCAATAAAAGCATCGACGAATTAAAAAAACAAAATAAATTTCAATTTGAAAGTTTTACTAATGCGAATCAAAATAGTGTAGAAGATGAAGAAAATCAAAATGAAAATCAAAATAAAATCAACACTATTTTAGAAACGATGCAAACTCTAAAACCAAATTACAAACTTATTTTGACACTTTTTTTTATTGAAGGTTATGATTTGGAAGAAATAACTGAAATACTAAATATCTCAAACGAAAACTGCCGGACGATGATGAGTCGAGCTAAAGAAAGTTTACGAAAAAAAATGAATTTATAATGGATAACCAAATAGAAAAAATATTCGATACCCAACTTTCGTGGAATACACAAATTCCTAATTATGGACACGAAAAACGATTTTTACAAAAATTAAGAAAACAAAAACCAAAAAATAAACTCAATTGGTTGCCATTTTCTATTGCAGCCGCAATTGTACTTTCGATTGGAATTATATATCAAAATTATGACAACACAACTATTGTCAAAGTCAAACTTTCGCCTCAAGTGCAAGAAACAGAAGATTATTTTTCATCAATAGTAAAAAATGAACTCGAAACATTAAAAAAACAAGAAACCCCACAAAGCAAAATTCTTATTGACGATGCGCTGATTCAAATGGAAACATTAGAAGCAGATTATCAAAATCTGAAATCGGAAATTGCAACAAACGGCGAAAACAAACAACTAATTTTTGCAATGATAACCAATATGCAAACCCGAATAAACTTTATAAAATCAGTTTTGGAACAAGTGGAATCCTTAAATAAATTAAAATTAAATTCTTATGAAAATCATATCTAAATTTTGTTATATATTTTTACTTTTTCCCGCTTTTTTAATGGGATTTGAAGATAAAAAATTTGACTACATCAAAGAAAAAAATATTTCAAAAACGTATAATGTTAATGCAAATGCTACTACAGAAATTTCTAATTCCTACGGAAACATAAATGTGTATTTGTGGGATGAAAATAAAATTTCGATTCAAGTATTCATAAAAGTTTCGGGCAATAATGAGTCCCGAGTAAATGATAAATTAAATGATATAACTATCGATTTCTCTGCATCTGATATGGAAGTAGACGCAAAAACTGTACTCGGAACAAAATCATGGAGTAAAGGCAATATGAGTTATGAAATTAATTATACAATTAAAATTCCTCGTAATGGCGCCATCGATTTAAATAACAAATATGGAAATATTTCTGTGGATAAACTCAACGGAAGTTCTTCAATTTCAATTCAATACGGGAGTTTATTGCTTGGCCAATTTTATAATAAAAATAATGATTTTAACATCGCATATTCTAAAAATTCTAGTATTGAATCTATCGATAAATTAAATTTAAGTTGTCAATATTCTGACTTAGTCATTCAAAAAGTTAATCAGATCAATATTGAAGGTAATTATAATGATTTTAATATTAATGCTATTGGCGCATTAAATTTAGTTGGAAATTATACCAAAATAAAATCAAGTTCAATTCAAAAAGTCATTATAAACGGCAATTATCTAACATTAAAACTTGGAGAAATCTCAAGCAATTTGAAACTAAATAGTAATTATACTGATTTACAATTTCTAGCAACTTCAAGAACAGATAAAATAGACATTGACGGCAATTATACCAATGTCAAAATTAGTTGCCAACCAACCTATAATTTTAATTTTGATATAAATCTTAGATATGGCAGTCTAAAAGAAAACTTAGATTTGAAATTTACAGAAAAATCCGAAAAAAGCTCATCAAAATCTTATTTAGGTTATAATGGAAATCAAAATAAATCAAAATTAAATGTATCATTAAACTACGGAACCGTTCAATTACTAAACAACTAAAATTATGAAAAAAGTAGCATTTACATTCGCATTGCTGAGCATTACAATGATGCAAGCGCAAAAATGGGGCAAAAACAAATTAAAAGGCGACGGTAATACCGTAACCGAAACCCGAACAACAACCAATTATGACGAAATTTCAACTGGTGGCGCTTTTACAGTCGAACTGGTTGCTGGCAAAGAAGGTACATTAACCATGACTGGTGATAAAAATTTGCTTGACAAAATTGTAGTAGAAGTTGATAACAACAAGCTAAAAGTGCAAATCGAGAAAGGAATATGGTTTGATCAGCGTGGCGAAAAAATAAAAATTTCGATTCCATTTGAAGAGATTTCTAAAATTAACTTTGGTGGTTCGGGCGATATTATGACAAAAAATACGATTAAAACTGAAAATCTAGAAATAAATTTGTCAGGTTCTGGAACAGCAAAAATTGATACAGAAGCAACCAAAGTAATTGCTATTTTATCTGGATCGGGTAATTTGAATCTCGAAGGAAAAACAAGTGATCTTGAAGCACGACTATCCGGATCAGGCGAGATAGATTCGTCGAAAACGCTAAGCCAAAACGCATCAGCACTACTTTCAGGTTCTGGAAATATAAATGTGCATTGCACTAAAAACTTTGACGGAAAAATTTCTGGCAGCGGCAACATAGTCTTTTATGGAAATCCTGAAAACGTTATTAAAAAAGTTTCAGGCTCTGGTACAATTTCAAAAGACTAATCAAATTGAATTAGTGGTTAGTTTAAAGCTTCAAATTATTTTAATTTGAAGCTTTTTTTTTGACAGGTTATTACGTTAAATAATAAAATTGAATTCTGAAATCTAAAACGGAATCTGTATCTTTGCCTTCTCGAAAAAACAGAAAATGAAAATATCTTACAATTGGCTTAAACAATTTATAAAAATCGATTGGAAATCAGACGAAACAGCTGCTTTATTAACAGATTTGGGGCTTGAAGTTGAAATCGTTGACAAATACCAATCGGTTAAAGGCGGATTAGAAGGAATTGTTGTGGGCCATGTTTTGACTTGTGAACAACATCCAAATGCCGATCGTTTGAAAGTTACAACTGTTGATTTAGGCGATGGAACTCCAGTACAAATAGTATGTGGTGCTAGTAATATTGCTGCTGGTCAAAAAGTTCCCGTCGCAACAATCGGAACAACTTTATATGATAAAGATGGAAATCCTTTTCAGATAAAAAAAGGAAAAATTCGAGATATGGACAGCTTCGGGATGATTTGTGCCGAGGACGAATTGGGATTAGGATCTAGCCATGAAGGCATCATGATTCTTGACGAAAAACTCAAATCAGGAACTTCGGTTGCCTCTGTTTTTAAGATAGAAAATGACGAAGTTTTCGAAATTGGGTTAACGCCAAACCGTGCAGACGCCATGAGCCATTTAGGAACCGCTCGAGATCTGCGTGCTGGATTGATGCAAAGTGGTGTTACAGTCGAATTTATAACACCATCAGTAAGCAATTTTAGGGTAGACAAGCGCACTTTAAAGATTGATATAAAAGTTGAAGATGCCAAATTGGCTCCAAGATATTGTGGCGTTACCATTTCTGGGATTACCGTAAAACCATCGCCAGATTGGTTGCAAAATCGTCTTAAATCTATAGGGATAAACCCAAAAAATAATATCGTTGACGTAACCAATTATGTGCTTCATGATTTAGGGCAACCGCTACATGCTTTTGATACTGCGAAAATTTCCGGAAAAATCAATGTCAAAACAGTGCCTTCAGGAACGAAATTTACAACACTTGATGATATTGAGCGTACTTTGCACGAGGAGGATTTGATGATTTGTGATGATAAAGGACCACTTTGCATTGCGGGCGTTTTTGGTGGCAAAAACTCTGGAGTAACTGACAATACAACCAATATTTTTTTAGAAAGCGCTTATTTTAATCCAGTGAGCATTCGGAAAACTGCCAAAAGACATGCTTTGAGTACCGATGCTTCTTTCCGTTTTGAACGCGGGATAGATCCAACCATCACAGATTATGCACTGAAACGCGCTGCGCTTCTGATACAAGAAGTTGCTGGTGGCGAAATCACATCAGATTTAATTGATATTTATCCTAGAAAGATAGAAGATTTTCCAGTTTTCTTAAATTTTGAAAAAACTAAAAGACTAATTGGGCAAGATTTATCAACAGCAATTATCAAAAATATTTTGGCCTCTTTAGAAATTAAAGTAAATAGCGTTACCGATGCTGGTTTGGGATTGACAGTTCCTGCATACCGTGTTGATGTACAGCGCGAAATTGATGTTATCGAAGAGATATTACGAGTTTATGGTTACAACAACATAAACTTTACAAAAAAAATAAATGCAACAGTTTCAAAATCATCAAGAACAGAAGATTATAAAGTACAAAATATTGTTGCCAAGCAATTGAATTCGCAAGGATTTAATGAAATGATGGCGAACTCTTTGACGACGGCAGAATATGCAAAATTGTCTACTTTATTGAATGAAGAACATAATGTAACCATGCTCAATCCGCTGAGTCAAGATTTGGCTACAATGCGTCAATCCTTATTATTTTCGGGATTAGAAGCCGTGTCGTACAATATTAATAGACGAAATTCGGATTTAAAATTATTCGAGTTTGGAAAAACGTATCATAAATATTTGAATGGATTTGACGAAAAGAAACGTTTATCGCTTTTTGCAACTGGAAACCGAAATCTAGAATCATGGACAAATCAAGAAAAACCATCTGATTTTTTCTTGTTTAAAGGACATATAAATGCAATTTTAAGTCGATTAGGAATTTTCAAAATCCAACATTTTCCATTAGAAAATGATGTTTTTACAGAAGGAATTGCGCTTGCTGTTGGAAACGATATTTTGGTTGAATTTGGAACGGTAAAAAAATCAATTCTGAAGCATTTTGATATTAAGCAAGAAGTTTTGTATGCCGATTTTAATTGGAACTTGGTTTTGAAAATGATTTCGAATAAAATTAAGTTTACCGATATTCCGAAATATCCATTAGTTCGTAGAGATTTATCGTTATTGCTGGATGATGCGGTTTCGTTTGATTCAATCTATAAAATTGCCAGACAATCTGAAAAAATATTATTAAAACAAATTGATTTGTTTGATGTGTATCAAGGCAAGAATCTTCCTGACGGAAAAAAATCGTATGCCGTGAGTTTTACTATTCAGGACGAGACAAAAACTTTAACTGAGGAACAGATAGATGAGGTAATGAGTAAGTTACAGAAAAATTTAGAAGTCGAACTTGGAGCGAGCTTGCGTTAGGGATTGGAAGCGGTATCCTTTTGTGGTCTCGTTTTCCAAACGAGACCATAAAAGATAAAGCGGAAAGCCCGACCGAAGGGAACGCCCAAATAAATTATAAAATAATATGTCAAACATCTATCTAGGATACCATTTTACTATCGAACCAAAAGAACTCGGTTCTGAAATTTTAATTGCCGAATTGGGCGAAAAACCTTTTGAAAGCTTTATAGAATCTGACTTTGGTATCGTTGCTTACATTCAGAAAGAACTTTGGGGCGAAGATGTTTTGGAAGACATTTATATCTTGAATTCTCCAGAATTTACTATATCGTATCGCATTGAAGAAATTGATCAAGTAAATTGGAATGAGGAATGGGAAAAGAATTTTGAGGCAATTGATGTGGACGGAAAATGCCATGTACGCGCGCCATTTCATCCAAAAACCAATGCCGAATTTGATATCATTATTGAGCCTAAAATGAGTTTTGGAACGGGTCATCATGAAACGACGCATATGATGATTCAGCATTTGCTGGCAATGGATATTACCAGTATGAAAACCTTGGATATGGGATGCGGCACAGCGATTTTGGCGATTTTGGCAGAAATGAAAGGCGCAAAACCAATTGACGCAATTGATATTGACAATTGGTGTTACTTGAACTCGATTGAAAATGCAGACCGAAATAATTGTAGTGAAATATCTGTTTATGAAGGCGATGCAGCATTATTGGATGGTAATAACTATGATTTGATTATTGCCAACATCAATAGAAATATTCTGCTAAATGATATGAAATCTTATACGGATTGTCTAAATACTGGCGGAACAATCTTATTTAGTGGATTTTACATGGAAGATATTTCGTTTATAGAAGCAAGTTGTGTTGAAAATGGCTTAAAATTTGTAAGTCAGTTAGAGCGAAACAATTGGGTTTCGTTGAAATATATAAAAATTTAAGTTGAGAATGAATAGTAGTGTTGAATATCAAGAAGAAGTAGCCATAAAAGAGCAAGTTGCGATCAACAACGAAATTGTGTTGTTTAATGATGATGTAAATACGTTTGATCATGTGATTGATACCTTAATAATAGTATGCGAGCATACTGTTGAACAAGCAGAACAATGTGCAATTTTGGTACATTATAAAGGAAAATGCACCGTAAAAACAGGATCCTACGACGAACTCAAACCTAAATGCTCCTTACTTTTGGACGCTGGTTTGAGTGCGGAAATTGTATAGAAATAGATATTTTTTATAAAACAAAAAAAGCTCCGAATTACATCGGAGCTTTTGTATTTTTGGGTGGATGACCGGGTTCGAACCGGCGACTTCCGGCACCACAAACCAGCGCTCTAACCAGCTGAGCTACAACCACCATGTTTAAATACAGTTGCAAATATACTATTTATGTTTTCTTTTGCAAAGAAAAAAATTAAAAAATTAAATCAAATTTCCTAAACTATTTACAGCCAATGGTCTTTCGACAGTAAAACCTTCGGCAAAATCAGTTCCGATTAATCGCCCGAAATCTTGCTGACGATAACTTAAGCTTTCCAAGAAGTTTTTGGTAGCAATCAATGTTTCTGGTTCTGAGGAATTTGGATTATAAAATTGCGACGAATAAGCTAAGATAGCTTCTACCCTTTTCTCATTAAAGCCTGAAATATCTAATACAAAATCAGGTTTTATGTTTTTCCATTGAATGTAATGATACACCACTTTTGGTCGCCACGAGTCTTGAGATTTTCCGTCAAGATTGGTTTCTATTTTGCGCAAGCCAGATAAAAAACAAGCATCTGAAACCAAACTGCTGCCTTTTGGATGGTCAATATGACGATCCTCGACAGCATTACAAAGGACAATTTCGGGTTGGTATTTCCGAATCATTTTTATTATTTCTAGTTGATGTATTTCGTCATTTACAAAAAAGCCATCACGCATATTGAGGTTTTCTCGAATAGTAACGGCAAGAATTTTGGCAGCATCTGCGGCCTCGATATCTCGTATTTCTTTTGAACCACGAGTTCCTAATTCGCCACGAGTCAAATCGATAATTCCAACCTTTTTGCCCAACGAAATTTCTTTGGCTATCGTGCCGCCACAACCCAATTCTACATCGTCAGGATGTGCGCCAAATGCAAGAATATCTAATTTCATTTTTTTATTTTTAATTTTTTTAAACACATAGAATCATATATTTTTATATTTAAAAGTAGAAAGCTTCGCTTTTTGAGTAGCTTTACATAACCAATGCTCTTATCCACAATGAATTTTGAAAATAATTTTGAACTTTTAATTCGTAATTTTTAATTAGTAATTCTACAAAACCTTCTTCATAGTCATCGACTTGTTTACGGTTTCTAGAAACTCCTTTTCAGGATTACTATCTGTTGTAACTCCACAACCAACATAAATTTTGGCTTTTGTAATTTCAATCTTCGGATCATAATCAATTTTCATACAGCGCAAATTTACAAATAAATCAAACTTATGGTTTTCCCAAGTTAAAAAATCATGGTTCCATTCGCCAAGAAATCCAGTATAAAATTCTCGATCATAACCTTCATTTTCTTTGATAAATTTTTTGGTTTTTTCTTTTGGAAAACCGCAAACTGCAGGTGTTGGATGCAAGGCTTCAATGATTTTTTCGAGATCAAAAACCGAATTCATTTTGGCCTCAATAGTCGATTTGAGATGCACCAAATTTCCTGCGCGTTGCGTTTCAGGATTCGAAATAGTAACACCATACACAAATCGTTGCAAGCTATTTACTATAAAATCAGTCACAATTTGTTGCTCATTGCTTTCTTTTTGCTCCCATTTTATTGGTATTTTTTCTGGAAATAATTGCGTTCCTGCCAATGCCACAGTTTTGATTACATCATTGTCTACTTTCAAAAATTGTTCGGGAGTTGCGCCCATCCAAAGTCCAATTTCTGGATGAAAAAAAGCATACTTAAAAGCCGATTCGTAGTTTTGAATGAGGTTGAAAAAAGTGGTTTCCAAATCGAATTTCCGAATCGAAACAGTTTCGTTTCTTGACAAAACAACTTTCTCAAATTGTTTATTTTTAATAGCTTCTACTGCTTTTGAAACAAGATTTTCAAAATTCAATTTTGCAATTTCGTCAATTTCTGGTTTTCGTTTTTTTTGTAGAAAAAAAGTAGCACCATCTACTTTTTCGATAATGGTGTTAGATAAATTTTTAGGAATCAAGTATGTTTTTTTTCCGTCAAACGATGTGAAAATAAACCCTTTTGAGTTGGTTTGGCTAACTTTCTGAAACGAATTATCGTGTTGCAAAAGTGCGATTATTCTATCGGAATTGGGTTTGCAATATACGGCAAACGGCAATTTACTTTCGAAATGAAACTGTACTTTATGAAACAATTCGCTCATCGATCTTTTCTTGGTAAAATCATGTTGGTTAGTTTGCAAAGCGAAATCAATTTTTGGTTTTCGTCCACAATTCTTATTTCCCAAAGATGAATACTTGCGCCTTTATGAATGATTCTAGCAGTTGCCGTTACAATTCCTTCTTTTTTGGCTTTCAAATGGTTAGCCGATATTTCTATGCCACGAACTTCGCTTTTTTCGGGATTTACAAACATGATTGAGGCGGCACTTCCAACACTTTCGGCCAACGCCACACTTGCGCCACCATGTAATAATCCCATGGGTTGATGCACTCTTGAATTTACAGGCATTGTCGCCACTAGAAAATCTTCGCCAGCATCGATATATTCGATTTCTAAAGTTTCCATCAAGGTGTTTTTGGACCATTCATTACAAAGGTGAAGCATTTTTTCTTTATCAAAAGACATAGTTAAGATTTTTTGTAAAATTAGTTCCTTTTTGGATAAAAGAAAAAAGAATTTAAATATTAGACTAAAAAAAGAAAATTAACGTTATTTATTTTTTACTATTTTTACCAAAATTCAAAAACAACAAATGCGTTATTCTATTTTTATATTTTTTTCTCTGATTTTACTTATAGCAACGTCATGTAGAACTGATTTTGATACGATTCCGAGTTCGGGAAAATTGGAATTTTCTGACGAAACGGTTTACTTAGATACTATTTTTAGTCAAATAAGCTCGAGTACCTATCAGTTGAAAGTCTATAATCGAAGTAAAGATGATATCAAAATTCCGACTATTCGACTAGAAAAACCCGATTCTAAGTACCGATTGATGGTTGATGGACGTAGCGATAACAATGGTAAACGATTTGATAATGTGGAGCTTCTTGCCAACGACAGTTTATTTATTTTTATAGAAACTACGGTTGTTAATGCGCCAAGTGTTCTAGAATTTACTTATGAGGATAAAATTTTGTTCGACGAAGGCACTAACCAACAAAGTGTCGATTTAGTTACTTTGGTTCGAGATGCTTGTTTTATAAAACCCAACCGAACTTTAGATCCTTTATTGTACGAAACGATGAATGTTGCAGGTTTTGTTGATGAAGACGAAAATCCATTTATAGGTCATACACTTACTGATGCGGAACTTATTTGGAAAAAAGACAAACCTTATGTAATTTATGGAAATGCCGTTGTTCCTAATGGAAAAACCCTAATTGTTGAAGAAGGAGCTCAAGTATATTTTCATTTTGGAGCTACTTTAATTGTAGATAATGGTGCTAAAATTGACATTCAAGGAAAAATAAATCAGTTTAATTCTGATGGAATTATTACCAATCGCAGGGAAGTAACCTTTGAAGGCGATCGCCTAGAACCCATTTATGAAAATGTTCCAGGACAATGGGGAACAGTATTTATTTTATCGAGTTCATCTTCTGGAATCACAAATAAAATAGACTATTTGACGCTGAAAAATGCTAGTGTTGGTATCTTTTTACAATCGAATGTAAATGGAAATACTCCAAAACTAGAAATTAAAAATTCTCAAATTTACGATTGTTCTAATTTCGGAATTTTGGCTCGTCAAGCAGATATTACGGGTTTTAACTTGGTTATGAACAATGCTGGTCAAGCTTGTTTGGCAGTAACTTTGGGTGGAAGTTACGATTTTACACATTGTACATTTAATAATGATTGGCCAAGTACCACGCAAGCTGCAGTGCTTGTTAATAATTATTTTGAAGATGAAAACAGGCTTAGAATAGGTATTCCGCTAACAAAAGCTGATTTCAAAAATTGTATCATTTATGGTAAAAATAATATTGAAGTTGAGCTTCAAAAAGTAAATGATGCAACTGCATTTAATTTTCTTTTTCAAAATTGCCTGGTTAAATTTAATGATTTGAACTCCACACTAGTAAATGATAATTTATATGACGTTATACGAAATCAACAAAATGGAAATGTAAAAAATAAAGATCCAAAATTCAAAGATCCAGATCGCAATTTGATGTGGCCAACTGAAAATTTGGATTTAATTATTCCACAAACAATAATCTCAGCAGATATTTTAGGAACACCAAGAACCAATGTTGGAGCCTATCAGTTTATTCCTGATTTATAATTGTTTACAACTACTTACAACTGTTTTTTGTGTTTTTACGATTTTAGCCTTAAATTTGCATAACTACAACATACAACATTATGATTTCGTTTTTTGGAAACAAAACAAACACCATTTTTGCTGTACAAACTCAAGAAGTTTTATCGGCAGAAACCATTTCTAAACTCAATTGGCTTTTTGCAAGTGCAAATCAAATAGAAAAATCCGTTCTAGACAATCTTGGGACGGATTTTTTTATTGGCCCTCGCGCCACCATGATTACTCCTTGGAGTACCAATGCTGTCGAAATTACTCAAAATATGGGAATTTCAGGAATTATCAGAATTGAAGAATTTTATCAAGTTCATGAAAATTTTTCTGATTTTGACCCAATGCTTTCGCAGAAATATTCCGAATTAAATCAAGATATTTTTACTATAAATGTAAAACCAGAACCAATTCTCGAAATTGAAAATATTGCCGAATACAACCAACAAGAAGGATTGGCGTTAAGTCAAGACGAAGTGGAATATTTAGAAAATTTATCAAAAAAGCTCAATAGAAAACTAACTGATTCTGAAGTTTTTGCTTTTTCTCAAGCCAATTCAGAACATTGTCGACATAAAATTTTTAACGGAACTTTCATTATTGATGGCATCGAAAAAGAAACGTCCTTATTCAAATTAATCAAAAAAACATCATCAGAAAACCCGAACGATATAGTCTCTGCCTACAAAGATAATGTGGCGTTTGTAAAAGGGCCAATAGTAACGCAGTTTGCTCCAAGAAGTGCTGACAAACCTGATTTTTATCAAGAAACAGCATTCGATTCGGTATTGTCGCTAAAAGCCGAAACCCACAATTTCCCAACAACCGTTGAGCCTTTTAATGGTGCCGCAACGGGTTCGGGTGGCGAAATTCGTGATCGATTGGCTGGCGGTCAAGGTTCGTTACCATTGGCTGGAACCGCGGTTTATATGACTTCTTACTCTAGATTGCTTGGAGAAAATTCCGATAGAAATTGGGAAAAAACGTTTCCTGAACGAAAATGGTTGTACCAAACTCCAATGGATATTTTAATAAAAGCATCAAACGGCGCATCCGATTTTGGAAATAAATTTGGACAACCGTTGATTACTGGTTCTGTTTTGACTTTTGAACATTTTGAAAATAACCCTATCAGTGTTTCAAACCCTGATAGGGTTATGGATACAAGAAAATTAGGTTATGACAAAGTAATCATGCAAGCTGGAGGAATTGGTTACGGGAAACTCGATCAAGCCATAAAAAAGAAACCTTCAGTAGGCGATAAAATCGTTATTCTTGGTGGCGAAAACTACCGAATCGGAATGGGTGGCGCAGCAGTTTCATCTGCCGATACAGGTGCATTTGGCTCAGGAATCGAGTTAAATGCCATTCAACGATCTAATCCTGAAATGCAAAAACGAGCTGCAAATGCTATTCGTGCTCTTGTTGAAAGTGATAATAATCCGATAGTCTCTATTCATGATCATGGTGCTGGCGGACATTTGAATTGCCTTTCAGAATTGGTTGAAGAAACGGGCGGATTGATTGATTTAGACAAATTGCCTGTTGGCGATCCAACGCTTTCTGCTAAAGAAATTATTGGTAACGAATCACAAGAACGAATGGGATTGGTTATTGGCGAAAAAGATATAGAAATCCTTCAAAAAATTGCCGACAGAGAACGTGCGCCAATGTATCAAGTGGGTGATGTTACTAACGATCATCGATTTACTTTTCAGTCAAAAAATACTGGTGCAAAACCAATGGATTATACACTAGAAGATTTTTTTGGAAGTTCGCCTAAAACCATCATGACCGACAAAACTATAGATAGAAATTATAGCGATTTAGCCTATACGCAAGAAAATATTCTATTGTATTTAGAAGAAGTTTTAAAACTAGAAGCTGTTGCTTGCAAAGATTGGTTAACTAATAAAGTTGATCGATGCGTTGGTGGAAAAGTTGCCAAACAACAATGCGCTGGACCATTACAATTGCCATTGAATAACGTTGGCGTAATGGCATTGGATTATAACGGAAAAGAAGGAATTGCGACATCTATTGGACATGCTCCTATTTCGGCATTGATTAATCCAAAATCGGGTAGTCGAAATGCAATAGGTGAAGCTTTATCTAATATTATTTTTGCACCAATAAAAGACGGAATTAAAGGGATTTCGCTTTCGGCAAATTGGATGTGGGCTTGTAAAAATGAAGGCGAAGATGCCAGATTGTATGAAGCAGTGCGCGCCTGTTCGGAGTTTGCTATCGAATTGGGAATTAATATTCCGACAGGAAAAGATTCACTTTCGATGAAGCAAAAATATCCCGATGGTGACGTAATTGCACCCGGAACCGTGATTATTTCTGCTGGAGGAAATTGTACTGATATTACAAAAGTTGTTGAACCTGTTTTGCAACGTGATGGTGGATCGATCTATTATATTAATTTGTCGCAGGACGATTACAAGTTAGGTGGCAGTTCGTTTGCGCAAATTCACAATAAAATTGGCAATGAAACACCAACAATAAAGGATTCGAATTTCTTTAAAAAGGCTTTCAATGTAATTCAAGAATTGATTTTAGATAATCAAATTTTGGCGGGACACGACATTGGAAGTGGCGGATTGATTACAACTTTACTTGAAATGTGTTTCGCTGATAATAATCTTGGTGCAAAATTAAATTTTGATTTATTTTCAGAAAAAGATTTGGTTAAAATTTTATTTTCAGAAAATATTGGAGTTGTTTTTCAAGCGAAAGATGATGCGTTTTTTGAAAATAAATTAGATCGAAATAAAATTGAATTCTACAAACTTGGAAATTCAAATAAATCGGGTGTTTTAGAAGTTTCTAATTTCAAGTTTCAAGTTTCTGATTTGCGAGAAAAATGGTTTGAAACCTCTTTCCTACTCGACCAAAAACAAACCAAAAACGGAAAATCTTTAGAACGATATGAAAATTTTGCAAATCATTCTTTAAAATATACTTTTCCAAAACAATTTACTGGAAAAAAACCTGTCATTTCGATCGCAGTCGAGAAACCAAAAGCTGCGATTATTCGTGAAAAAGGTAGTAATTCTGAGCGAGAAATGGCAAATGCAATGTTTTTAGCTGGATTTGATGTCAAAGATGTGCATATGACCGATTTGATTTCGGGTCGAGAAACGTTGGAAGATATTCAATTTATTGGTGCTGTAGGTGGTTTTTCGAATTCGGATGTTTTGGGTTCTGCCAAAGGTTGGGCTGGCGCATTTTTATATAATGAAAAAGCAAAAACTGCGTTGGATAATTTCTTGAAACGTGACGATACCCTTTCGGTAGGTATTTGTAATGGCTGCCAGTTATTTATGGAATTAGAAATCATAAATCCAGAACACGAAGTTCATGGAAAAATGTTGCACAACGATAGTAAAAAACACGAAAGTATTTTTACATCGGTTACAATTCAAAAAAACAATTCGGTGATGTTATCTTCGTTTGAAGGCTTGACTTTAGGCGTTTGGGTTTCGCATGGCGAAGGAAAATTCAATTTACCAATGCCAGAAGAAAATTACAATATCGTTTCTAAATATGGTTATGAAACCTATCCAGCCAACCCAAATGGTTCAGATTATAACACCGCTATGCTTTGTGACAAAACTGGTCGCCATTTGGTAATGATGCCACATATTGAACGATCAACTTTTCCATGGAATTGGGCTTTCTATCCAAAAGATAGAAATGATGAAGTTTCGCCTTGGTTGCAGGCATTTGTTAATGCTCGTTTGTGGATTGAGAAAATTTAATATATTTGTATAAAAAATCTACGTAAATGAAAAAAATACTAGTTTTAGCGCTTCTTATGAGCATTACAGTTTTTGGTCAAAATGAAAAATATCATCGAGCAAAAATAATTTATAAAACATCTGAAAACTTTAAAAAGCTTGAGCAATTAGGACTGGCTATGGATCATGGTATTCATAAAAAAGGGTATTGGTTAACTTCAGATTTTTCTGATTCTGAAATAGCAATTGCCAGAAATAGAGGATTGCAGGTAGAAATTGAGATTAACGACGTTCAACAATTTTATGTTGATCAAAATAAAATCTCAGAAAATCGAACTCCTGAAAACGTAAACTGTCAATCTAGTACAGCTGTATATCCAACACCATTAAATTTTAATTTAGGTACAATGGGTGGTTATTTGACCTATCCTCAAATGCTGCAAGAATTGGACGATATGCGTTCGTTATATCCAAATTTGATTACTGCTAAGGCAAATGTAGGCACATTCCTTACCTCAGAAAATAGGGCTTTACAATTTGTAAAAATATCTCAAAATCCTGAAATTGCAAGTTCTAAACCACAAGTTTTGTATACTGCAATTCATCATGCAAGAGAACCCATCTCTATGATGCAAACTATTTTTTATATGTGGTATCTATTAGAAAATTATGCAACAAATCCGGAAGTGAAAAATATTGTTGATAATACCGAAATGTATTTTATACCTGTAATTAACCCCGATGGATATATTCATAATCAGACGATTGCTCCAAATGGTGGCGGAATGTGGAGAAAAAATAGAAGAAATTTTGGTGATGGTACTTTTGGCGTCGACAATAACAGAAATTACGATTATTGGATCAATGGAAATTCAAATCAAAGTATTTGGAATACACTTGGTGTTTCACCAACTACAACAGGCGAAACATATCCTGGTACTGCAGCCTTTTCTGAACCAGAAAATCAAGCAATAAAATTTTTTGTAGAAACACATAATTTTAAAATAGCTTTAAATGCCCATACATTTAGTAATTTATTACTATATCCTTATGGTTATGACTTAAATGTTCCAAGTCCAGATGACGCTCTTTTTAATAAAATATCCCAATTATTAGTAAAAGAAAGTGGTTATACAAATCAAATTGCTGCAGATTTGTACGCTGCATCTGGAGATTCTGATGATTTTATGTATGGTCAAACTTTTAATCATTCGAAAATTTTTGCATTTACTCCAGAAATTGGTTCGTCATTTTGGCCTGCGATTGCTCAAATTATTCCGTTGTGTAATCAAATGATGTTTACCAATCTAACATCGGCTAAATTGGTACTTAATTATGCTAATATAAAAGATACAACATCAGACTATATTGGTGTTTCAGCAGTTTTTCCTGCAACATTTGATCTTACTCATTTTGGCTTAATTACTACTGGAAATTATACGGTAAGTATTAGTCCAGTTTCTGCAAATATCACAAGTGTTGGACCGCCAGTTCAATTTACAAATTTAGCCTTAGAAGATGAAGTTTCAGCAGGCATTGATATTTCCTTAGCGCTTGGAACTGCAACTGGTGATGATATAATTTATGAAATTGTTGTTTTTAATGGTGTTTTTGAAGAGAGAAAATTAATCTATAAAAAATACGGACAGTTTGTAAGTGTATTAAACAATGCTTGTTCTGCGGTCGCACCAGCATATACAACCACAACATCTGCATGGTCAATTACCACTGAATCTTTTGTGTCGCCTTCATCGTCAATCACTGATTCCCCAAATACAAACTATCTTGCAAATCAAACAAAAAATATAACTTTAAATGCTCCAATTGTTTTAACAGCCGGAATTCCCGGAGCAAAAATTTCTTTTTCGGCGAAATGGGAATTAGAAAATAATTTTGATTACGTACAATTTCAAGTTTCGACAGATAATGGAGTGACGTGGATCTCGCAATGCGGAAAATATACAAATCAAGGAAGCACTGCAACCGGACAGCCCGCTGGACCGTTATTCGATGGTGTACAAACTGACTGGGTACAAGAAGAAATTGACTTAAGTGATTATCTTGGGCAAACTATAAAGGTGCGATTTAGATTTAAATCAGATGGCTTTGAAAATCTAGACGGATTTTATTTTGATGATCTTAATGTAAAAATTCTACAAAATAATAATTTAAAAACAGTCAATTCAAGCGTTTCAAAATTTAGTATCTATCCAGTTCCATCATCTGATTTCCTAAATATAAATACTTCCGAAAATAATTATTCGGTTTCAATTTTTAATCTGCAAGGACAACTTATTTTGCAAAAAGAAAATAATAATGGTTTTCATAAAGTTGACTTAGTTAATTTGTCATCTGGAATGTATTTACTAGAATTAAAATCGGAAAATTTTATTGAATCAAAGAAATTTTCAAAAAAATAAGCGCTATTAAAAATACTTTATTTAACTATTCTAAAAAAGTTTGACAAATAATTAGTCAAACTTTTTTTTCGAAAAATATTAAATTGAATATGATAATCTTATTTAATATTGATTTGTAATTGATTTAGTAAAACTTGGTACTTACTAATCTCTATTAACTCATCATCACGATCACAAAAATCAATAAGTTCATCAAGAAGTTCGTTTACGTTTATTAATTTGAAGTTTGCTTCATTATAATCCTTACTGGCAATAAGGTCGATAATTTCTTGCGTTTTAAATTTTAAATCGGCAAATTTATCCATTGAGGTTAGCTTTATTTTCGTTAAATTTTTTGGTAATTTCTTTTAACTTTTCGGCACGTACTACTTTGGCTTGCTTCGCTTTATCTTGCAATTTGTGCAACTTATCGCTGTGCTTTTTGATATTGGCTTCTGTATTTCTGCTCATAATAGATTTTGTTTAATTTCGTCCAATGTTTTTTCGGTAAAAATCAATTCGTTAATTATTTTCGCTCTAAGTTGTACAATATCCGTATCATAATATTTTGCCCAACTCGCCAAAGTTAATATGTTTCTAGCTTGTCTGATGCGTTTTGCTGTTTCGAAAGTCGTTCGTAAAATCGCTTTTCCGTCAAAAGTATTCGATTTTATGTGTTGGTAATTTATAGTTTCAGTTTTTGCATCATATTCCAGAAAATATAATTTTTCTACGTTATTATCTGAAAAAAAAGAATCCCAAGTGGCAAATCCTAACTTAAATTTTGAATCCGTACTTATTTCATTTGCAATCAGTCTCCATTTGCTATTGGCCAATCGGCCCCAATGATTTGAGAAGCGATACATTCCTTTTTCAGTATAAAAATAAGTGCTTCCTGCATCGCTTTTGTAACTTACTTGCAAACCTTCAATTGCAGAAGTTGCCACTTCGTGAAAAATACAAAACGTGTTTTTGAAGGATTTTGGGCTCGGCTTGAACATAGAGTCGCTCTTTTCAGTTTACAGTCGCGTTGAAAAATACTAGTGAACAGTTTTTAGCGTGCTTCTTAGCATATTTTAAATGTGTGCATAATAAGTTTTATAATCTATTGCTACTAGTTGAACAATCTAAACTGAAAACTGCTACTTAAAACTGAACACTCTTTTACAATTTACTAATATAACTTCCATACATATCTTTAAACTGATAACCGTTTTCGAGGCGATCTTTACTGAGTTTATCATATTCCACCAATGCCCAAAGGATAAATTCTTTCATAAAATTTCGATCTTCTTTCGCCAATTGCGGTTGGTATTTCTGAATTAAATTCTCTAATGGTTTTACATCATCCAAGATTGATTGATACGCTTCGTCTGAACAATCATCAAGCAATTCAAAACCACTTTCGGTAAAAAACCATTCAAGCAACTCAGTATATTCGTTTTTGGCATCAGCACGTTCTAATTTTTCAATTTTTGGAAAATAAGCGGGGAAAAAAGTATGAATCGCATCGCCAACAAGATGTTGCGCTACTTGGGCTGCTCCTTCTTGTTCTCCTTCGTAAACCAATTCGACTTTACCAGTTATTGCTGGAATAATTCCCATAAAATCGGACAATCTCAAAGTTGTTTTCTCTGCGCCAGATCTTAAAGCACGACGCTCGGCGGTACTTAATAAATTTTCATAAGCCGTAATACTCAATCGAGCGGAAACACCACTTTTGTTGTCAATATATTCGCTTTCTCTAGCTTCAAAACTTATTTGCTCTAACAAATCTTTAGCTAATGCGGGAACATAAACCAAGTCGGATTGAGCTTTGTCCAATTTCGATTCTTGGTGCGTTATGGTTCTCGCAATTTCGATAGTTTCAGGATAATGTGTTAAAATTTGAGATCCAATTCTATCTTTTAACGGTGTAACAATGCTGCCACGATTGGTATAATCTTCTGGATTTGCGGTAAACACAAATTGCAAGTCGAGTGGCATGCGTAACTTGAAACCCCGAATTTGAATATCGCCTTCCTGTAAAATATTGAATAATGAAACTTGAATTCTCGCCTGTAAATCGGGTAATTCATTGATTACAAATATACAACGATTGGCTCGTGGAATCATCCCGAAATGAATAACTCGCTCGTCGGCATAAGACAATTTTAGATTGGATGCTTTTATAGGGTCGACATCGCCTATCAAATCGGCAACCGTAACATCTGGCGTGGCTAGTTTCTCAAAAAATCGATCACTCCGATGCAACCAACAAATTGGCGTGGCATCGCCATGTTCGGCAATTAAATCTTTTGAAAATCGAGAAATCGGGTTTAAAGGATCGTCGTTAATCTCAGAACCAGAAACTACAGGAATATACTCATCCAAAAGTTCAATCATTTTTCGAGCCAATCGAGTTTTGGCTTGACCACGAAGTCCTAGTAAATTGATATTGTGACGTGACAAAATCGCACGTTCTAACTCCGGAATTACGGTGTTTTCAAATCCATGAACACCTTCAAAAACTGGTTTTCCTGATTTTATTTTTTCACGCAAGTTGTTACGCAATTCGTCTTTGATGGTTTGGCTATTGTAATTCGATGCTTTGAGTTCGCCAAGTGTTTTTATGTTTTCTATTTTCATTTTGTTGTTTTAATTGAAATGCGAATGACGCTGAATCAGCGGATCTAATGTATTATTGATAGTGATTTTTGCAATTGCAATTGATTTTTGAAATTGATATTGTTATTTAATCTTCTTCTTTCGGTTGTTTTCATAATCTTCGAAAATCATTTCGCCGAGTCCTTTAAGTCCCGTGTAAAAGGCTTTTCCTTGATTGGCTTCGGTAAAACGATTAACAAATTTTTGTAAATAAGGATCGCTGGCAATCATAAACGTCGTTATTGGAATATGCAATTTTCGGGCTTGTTGGGCTTGGTTGTAGCATTTGTCGACAATGTATTCGTCAAGGCCATTACTGTTCATATAATAATCGCCGTTTCGTTCGCGCACACAACTCGGTTTTCCGTCGGTTATCATGAAAATTTGCTTGTTGGTGTTGCGTTTTCGTCGTAATAAATCCATTGCCAACTGCAAGCCTGCAACAGTATTGGTATGATATGGGCCGACTTTTAAATACGGCAAATCCCGAATGGGAATTGTCCATGCATCGTTGCCAAAAACTAAAATATCGAGCGTATCTTTTGGGTAACGTGTTGTGATTAGTTCAGCCAGTGCCATTGCAACTTTTTTGGCTGGCGTGATGCGATCTTCACCGTATAGAATCATGCTATGGCTAATATCTATCATCAGAACGGTACTCATTTGTGCTTTGAACTGCGTTTCTTCAACAACCAAATCTTGCTCGGTAAGCATAAAATCGTCGACACCATTATTGATTTGGGCATTTTTGAGACTTTCGGTTAGCGAAATTCGTTCTAATCCATCGCCAAACTGAAACTCACGGAGTTCTCCGGTATGCTCATCACCACTGCCTGCTTGTTTGGTTTTGTGATTTCCAGAGCTTGCTTTTTTTATATTTCCGAAAATTTGATCTAAAGCACTTTGGCGAATGGCTCGTTCGGTTTTGGCTGTGATTCCTATGCCGCCCGACGTACCATCTTCTGCAAATTCTTCTCGGATGTATCCTTTTTTCTTTAAATCTTCTATAAAATCATCAATAGTATATTCGGGAGTTGTGAGTTTATATTCAACATCCAACTCTCGTAACCAGCTGATAGCTTCATCAAAATCGCCCGAAGTATGCGTGATTAACTCTTTGAAAATTCCAAAAAGTTTATCAAATGGTGATTGAAAAGGAGCTTCGTAAGTTTTGAAAAAAAATCCTTTTTTAAATTCGTTTGTCATAACTATAAAAGTAGTCGAAATGAAAATGGAAATCTTAAAAACGGTTATTAATTTTTAGTTAAAAATTAATTGACAATGATTTTCTTAATAATCGATTTTTCGTCGGATATTATTTTAGCAAAATAGATTCCTGAATTCCAATTTGTTTCAATTTTATAATTGTTGCCGACGGTTTGTTCAAGAATTTTTTCTCCAATGGTGTTATAAATTTCAAGTTTTGAAACTTCTTCTAAACCAGAAATTATAAAATAATTATTGGCTGGATTTGGATAAATGCTAATGTTATTCACAGAAAAGTTTGATAACGCCAGATTTGCGGTCCAAACTTGACCAAAATTACTGCCATAAATATAGCTTGCCAAATTTGGTAAATCAATAAAAGGGTTTCTGTTTTTCTGCCAAGTGTAGATATAATTGTTCCGATTCATTTCGAAATCATCAGATTGATCTAAAGTATTCCATTGCAATAAAGTTGCTAAATCCCCAAGTTGACCAATAGTTGCATCTGTGGGATTTCCGTTTACTAAACTTAACCCATTGTAACGAGTCGCCATATAAAATAATGCTCGTGCGACATCGCCTTTCCATGTATTTGATGTACTTCCAGATGGTCCGTTATAATCACTCAATCCAAAATCTTTATTGTTTCTTGACGAATTTTCTTGTCCGTCTACTGCACGAATATGATGTGCATCGGACAATCCTGCTCCTATATCATTGGCATCGGTTGGTAAGCCATTATTTATTCCAAATGGTGGCAAATCAAAGTCGGCACCAGATGCATAATTACCTCGAGATTGCGGATAAATATGCTCCCTATTCCATTTACCAACAATACTATTTCCGGTTTGAATATCAAGTTTAGATCTTGAGGTTTCGGTATAAATTAGCCATACTTCATTAGTATTAGAAGGATTCTGATCTGCAATTTTAATTATTTCAAAAACATCACTATATGAAAAAGCTTTTACTATCGTCGGATTTGAAATAATATTTTGAACAGCTTGTTTTAAAACCGCACCTGATTGTCCGTTTAATGAACTATAATAACCTGCTGGTGCTGTTGAAAATATATTTCCTTGTGTCGGATTTCCTGGATTTCCGAAAGGTAAAACCACAAAATTAATATCTTTTATGCGAATAATTTGATTGTTATTATTTAAGGAATATTGTGTTGGCAAATTACTAACAACAATTTTCGCTTCTTCATCGCCATCGTTGACATTATCATTTAAAATTTGAATTGTTGCAGCAGCCGTTGTTGCTCCCACAGGTATTGTTGCAGTTAAACTTCCCAAATAATCACTATTGTTAAAACTTCCGTTGTTGATTGTATAATTAATGACAAGTGGAGAGCCTGAGACAATTTGTGTTGTTGCAAAATTTAATACCAAATTCTGACCTTCAACAACGGTTGTACTATTGGGTACGAATGATAAATAATTAAAAACGATTCCGGTTCCATCATTGTTAACTCCTGGCGTTGCTAGTTTGGTTTCGAAAGTGCCATCGTTTTTACGTTGAACAGAAAAAAATTCAACATTAATATTGAACGCCTCGTTTTGTGACGTCGTTAATCCAAAAATAGACATTAATGCTGTAGCTACAACTGTATTGGAATTAGCGTACGCGACTGCATTAACCAAATTTGTTGCCGTTGCTATCGTTTCTGGGGGATAATCGGTTTCATTAGCCTGAAAAATAGCTACAACATCCGGACCGTTTTGTATGGTATTGTTTGGAATAATGACTGCTGGAGTTGGCGAAACGGCCGCGTTACCAACAACAATATTACCATTCGCATCTGTAGCATATCCGTCTAAATCGACTGCAAAATAACTCAAAGTACCCGCTCCAGAACTTGATCCATTAAAGAACACTACTACATAACCATCTAACAAGAAATTTGGAGTTGTAGATTTTAATTCAACAAATTCTAAAGTATCCGATCCAGCTGTATTAGCATCAACTTCATTAATAAAAATTTGTGCTCTTGTTGATACGTTAAATACCAGAAAAAGTAAAACTATTATTTTTTTCATACTACAAAGATAAAATTTTTCTATATAAAAGGTACAATCTTGCAATAATCTATTGTTGTCTTATTAACAAAAAACCTATTTTGATTATCAAAAAATATTATGTAAATTTGCAAAAAATTTGACAAAATAATAAAGTGTCATAATTGCACAGATTTTTATGAAAAAAATAAACGAATACCGACAGTTGCTAGAAGTTGATAGAACGGTTGAATTAAAAGAATTAAAAACAATCTACAGAAATTCTATGAAAGAATGTCATCCTGACAAATTCAGTAGTGATCCTGAAGGTTTGAAAGTTGCCGAAATTCAGAGTCAAAAAGTAATTGAAGCCTATCATTTTTTGGTTAGTATCAATCCAGAAACTATCAAAAACGGTAAACCAGAATATGACGAAACGACGGCTAATGCTACGATTACAGATTATAAATATGAAAATATTAGGTTATTGATTACTTTTTCGAACGGTAGCGTTTACGAATATATTAGTGTTCCAAAAGCTTTTTATATCAAAATGGTTAATGCAGAATCACCAGGACGATTTGCAAAGAGGCATATTTTTAATGCTTTTCCGTATCGGAAAGTTAGCAACCAGGAATAATTAAATTAAAAAAGCGATTCAAAAATATTGAATCGCTTCTTTTTTGATTTAAAATTAAATCTTACAAAACAATACTATTTTACACTTTCAATTTCGACTTTGTACCTTTCGGAACACCGTCTTTATGAATTAGTATTCCTGTTGTTTTTAATTGGACAAAAGCTTTGGTAACATACAAATAGCCTTTATAATCATTTGTTTCGCCCCATGAATTTTTTACTTTATAATATTCTTTACCGAATTGATCTTTAGCCAAACCCACAATTTGCATAGCATGATCATCAGTTGTTGCCAAATTATACAATCCCTCAAGACGCAAGTCTTCAGTAATGACTTTTTCTTGCAAAGGTCCAGCAAAAATTGTTTTTTTCTGCTCATCAGTAATTACATTCAAATCTTGAAAATCAGGAACGTGCGCAACACCATTTTTCCAACTAAAGTAAGCTTCTGAAACATCAGAAGACCAAGCAGTTGAATATCCATTTAACAAGCCGTAATCGATTATATCCGTCATTTCGGTCATTGGTACATTATACAACATATCATAACTCCAATTGTCAGGAACTGGCATGACAATTTTTTCATAATACGAATTATCACTGTATGAAGTAAACTCTAAATAATCATCAGGATTAATACCGATAACTTCTTTAGCAAATGATTTTGGATTGTAATTTTTTCCATTATAATCAAAGTTTTCGGGAAGTTTTCCAAGTTTTTCATCCATATAACTGTTTACATCTTTTACCCAAGAAATGCCTTTGGTTGGACTTTCGTTTTTGAGATAATCGGATAGAATTTTCTTGAAATTGTCCTGAAAATCAGCAGATTTTATTGTTCCTTTTCCGTAATCTTCCATAGTGTAAGCCGATTGAGGCATTGCTCCATATTTGCGTAACATATTCATAACATCATGGGTTTCGCCGCCATCACCAAGGCCAAGATTTCCATTAAAAAGAATGTAATTTCTAGCTTTACCTAGATATACATAGCGAGCATTAAAAATTTCGGCCAAATCAACTGGATTTTTACCCATTCGGATCATTTCAGTTTCTACAAAAGAATTTCCTGAATAGCTCCAACAAGTTCCTGCCGATCCTTGTGCTTTAACAGATGTTGTTTCGAGATTAATAATTTCTCTAAAAGTAAATTTGGCATTAATCGAAGCGTTTTTAATAACTTTTTTGATCAAATCATCTTGTGCAAAAGCAGAAGTAGAAATCATTATTGCGATGGCAAGTATACTTTTTAGTATCATTTTTTATAAATTTATAACTGTAAAAATAGTATTTCAAAAATTATACGAAACTATTTTAACATTACATTTTAGAAATTTATCGAGTAAAAATTAAAGAATTCCCTTTGGATAAATTGGCATCAAATTGATACCCTTCATAATTAAATCCTTTCAAATCATCAATCGTTTCAGCATTAGTATCAATAATGTAACGCACCATCAAACCACGGGCTTTCTTAGCAAAAAAACTAATTATCTTAAGTTTTCCCTCTTTATAATCCTTGAATTCTGGCGTAATTAATGGAACTTTCAACGATTTTACATCTACAGCCGCAAAATATTCGTTGCTTGCTAAATTAACCAAAAGTTCTCCTTTACAAAGTTCTTTATTTAATGCTTTTGCGATTTTTGGTTTCCAGAAATCATACAGATTTTTACTTGCACTTACAGATAATTTAGTTCCCATTTCCAATCGATACGCCTGCATCAAATCGAGTGGTTTTAGCAAACCGTATAAGCCAGAAAGTATTCGCAGTTTATTTTGCAAAACTGTAACTTTCTCACTAGATAAACTATAGATATCTAATCCTGCATATACATCACCATCAAAGGCGTAAACGGCAGGACGTGCATTCTCAATAGTAAAAGGTAGCTTCCAAGCCTGGTTGCGTTGCCAATTTAAGTCGGATAATTTGCCTGAAATATCCATAAGATTGGATAATTCTGCAGGTTTTATTTTTTTTAAAACAGATTGTACTTTTTTACTTTCTTTTAAAAAAATCGCTTCGGAATATTGAGCGGTTGGCAATGGTCTGTCGAAATTTAAAGACTTAGCTGGCGATAATAATAATTTCATTCTCAAATTTATTTTCAAAAATACAAAAAGGATTTGATTTGAGAAATTTTGAAATCCAAAAATTTAAAACTACTCTTCCATGTCAATAATAAAACTATTCAGAAATAGTACTGATTTTTCGATATCATAGTGCAAAATGCGATCTTCTGCAACCAATGGCACTTCTTCACGATAGGATTTTAAAAACATTTCAATAAAATCGCTAGATTGCAATGGTCTACGGTATTCGATAGCTTGAGAAGCATTCATTAATTCGATAGCCAAAATACGTTCCAAATTATTCATGATTCGTAAACATTTGGTCGCTGCATTGGCACCCATACTCACATGATCTTCTTGCCCATTGCTAGATACAATACTGTCAATACTTGATGGCGTTGCTAATTGTTTGTTCTGACTAGCAATACTTGCAGCTGTATATTGCGGAATCATAAAACCTGAATTCAAACCTAGATTATCAACTAAAAAGGCTGGTAATCCCCGTAATCCCGAAATTAATTGATACGTTCTTCGTTCGGAAATACTTCCTAATTCTGCCAAAGCAATTCCTAAAAAGTCCAACGCAAGAGCCAATGGCTGTCCATGAAAATTGCCGCCTGAGACGATAATATCACTGTCGATAAATATATTAGGATTGTCGGTAACCGAGTTAATTTCGATTTTGAAAACCTTTTTTGCATAATCAATTGAATCTTTACTTGCACCATGAACTTGCGGCATACATCTAAATGAATACGGATCCTGAACATGCTTTTTAGATTGCGAAATTATTTCGCTTCCATCCAAAAATTCGTTAACTCTTTTAGCGGTAACGATTTGTCCTTTATGCGGACGTATAAAATGTATCAATTCATTAAAAGGCTCTTGACGACCATCAAATCCTTCTAAAGAAATTGTTCCTATTAAATCGGCTAAATAGCTGTATTTGAAACTTTTTAATAAAATATAAATTCCATAAGCACTCATAAATTGCGTGCCATTAAGTAACGCTAATCCTTCTTTTGATTGTAGTACGATTGGTTGCCAATTAAATTTTTTCAAAACTGTTGAAGCGTGTGTTCTATTTCCTCCAAAGTTCACTTCGCCTTCTCCTAAAAGTGGTAAAGACAGGTGCGCTAGTGGAGCTAAATCGCCACTTGCGCCAAGGGAACCTAATTCGTAAATTACGGGTAAAATATCATTATTATAGAAATCTATCAATCGTTCCACCGTTATCAATTGCACGCCAGAATGTCCGTAACTCAATGATTGCACTTTTAGCAAAAGCATCAATTTTACTATAGGTTGAGCAACTTCGTCGCCGATCCCACAAGCATGCGATTTTACTAAATTTTCTTGCAGTTGCAATAAATTTTCGTTAGAAATTTTTACATCGCAAAGTGAACCAAAACCAGTATTTATGCCATAAATTGGTTTGTCGGATGCAATTATTTTTTTGTCCAAATACACCCGACATTTCTGAATGTTTACTTTGGCTTCTTCGGATAATGCGATAAATTTATGTTGTGAAATGATTTCGTTTACTATTTCTAAACTTAATATTTCTGACGATATATAATGAATGTTTTCCATTTTTGTATTTGAATGCTCAAAAATCAATAAATAGGAATTAAAAAGCAAGTTTTGCGACAACTATTAAAAATTTAAATTAGGAAATCAATAATTTTATACTCTTAAACCATGATAATGCTAATAATACGCCTTAGAATCTAAAATAATTAAATTAATCGCAAAAGTTTGGGTGAATTATAAAAAATAAATCAAATACTTTACATTTGAAAATTAAATTATCCATATGAAAGTACTAAAATTCGGCGGAACATCTGTTGCCACCGCCCAAAATATTAATCTTGTTCTCGATATAGTTTCGAAATCATCCAAAAACGAAGCACTAGTAGTTGTGGTTTCTGCTTTTAGCGGCGTAACAGATTTGTTGGTTTTAGCCGCCACAAAAGCTTCTTCAAAAGACAAATCCTATCAAGATATTATTGTCGAAATTGATGCCAAACACAAAGAAGCTATTACAATTTTAATTCTAGAAAAAGATCAAAAATCGATTTTAAATACGGTTCATAGCGAAATAAATCATTTGCAAACCCTACTCGATGGCTGTTTTTTATTAGGTGAATTGTCAAACAGAACGTCAGATATTATTTTGAGTTTTGGCGAATTGCTTTCGTCACAAATTATTGCAGAAGCATTTCAAAAAAAGATTTCAAATTCGGGTTATAAAGACAGTCGCGAATTAATAAAAACCAACAATCACTTCGGAAAAGCGGTAGTCGATTTTGAAGTTACCAACAATTTGATTGCAACTTTTTTCAAATCAAATACGCAGCAAGCAACTGTAATGCCTGGTTTTATCGCTTCGTCACTCGACGGAAATTATACCACTTTGGGTCGTGGCGGATCAGATTATACAGCAGCAATTTTGGCTTCGGCTTTGAATGCTTCTCAACTCGAAATTTGGACCGATGTAAGCGGGATGTTTACCGCCAATCCGAAAATTGTTAAACAAGCTTTTGCTATCGAAACAATTTCGTACCAAGAAGCGATGGAATTGTCTCATTTTGGTGCAAAAGTGCTGTATCCGCCTACGATTCAGCCTGTTCTAAATAAAAATATTCCAATTCTAATCAAAAATACATTTGAACCAGAAGCCTTTGGAACTTATATTTCAGCAAACAAAAATGAAAACGAAAATCCAATTAAAGGAATTTCGCATATTGATAAAATTGCTTTGCTAACCCTCGAAGGCTCTGGTATGATTGGTGTTTCAGGTTCGTCCAAACGATTATTCGAAGTTTTATCTAACGAAAATATCAATGTCATTTTTATTACTCAAGCTTCTTCGGAACATTCTATTTGTATCGGAATCTTAAATCAAGATGCCGAAAAAGCTCAAATTGCAATAGATAAAGCCTTTGAATTAGAAATTTCTCAAAATAAAATTGACATCTGTGTTGTCGAAAAAAACCTTTGTATTGTTGCGCTCGTGGGCGAAAACATGAAAAATCATCAAGGTTTATCAGGCAAAATGTTTAGTACATTGGGCAAAAATAATGTCAATATTCGAGCCATTGCTCAAGGTGCATCCGAAAGAAATATTTCTGTGGTAATTAAAGAAAAAGATGTCAAAAAAGCTCTAAATACTTTGCACGAACGATTTTTTGAAGACAATACCAAACAACTCAATCTTTATGTGATGGGCGTCGGAAATGTTGGCGAAAAATTCATCGACCAAATCAATAAGCAAAAGAAATATCTAAAAGAAAATCTCAAAATAAATGTTCGGGTTATTGCAATTTCCAATTCTAGAAAAATGCATTTTGATGAAGATGGAATATCCTTGAAAGATTGGCAAAACACATTGAATAATGGTGAAAATGCTAATAAAGAAATATTCATTTCGAATGTAAAAAATCTCAATTTACGAAACAGTATTTTTGTAGATATCACTGCAAATCAAGAAGTTTCGAAAACTTATGAGCATTATCTTCGAGATACTATTGCCGTTGTTACTTGCAACAAAATTGCGTGTTCGTCTGTATATGAAAACTATAGTAATCTGAAACGATTGTCACGAAAATACAATGCACCTTTTCTGTTCGAAACCAATGTTGGTGCTGGTCTACCAATTATTGATACCTTAAAACATTTGATTGCTTCTGGCGATAAAGTCAATAAAATTCAAGCTGTTTTATCAGGAAGTTTGAACTTTATATTTAATAACTTTTCTGAAATCTACAATTTTCACGATGTAGTAAAAGAAGCTGGTGTTCAAGGATTTACAGAACCTGATCCGAAGATTGACCTTTCTGGTGTTGATGTAGCTCGAAAAATTTTGA
The DNA here is from genome assembly GCA_031422015.1 of Flavobacterium sp. Taxonomy (GTDB): domain Bacteria; phylum Bacteroidota; class Bacteroidia; order Flavobacteriales; family Flavobacteriaceae; genus Flavobacterium. The sequence continues at coordinate 59,522 of JANOPO010000018.1, forward strand.
TTTTAATTCGCGAAAGTGGTTACAAAATGGAAATGGACGCTATCAAAAACAATTCATTTTTGCCCGAAGAATGCATGAAAACAACCAATAATGAAGATTTTTTCAAATCGTTGACCAAAAACGCAGCACATTTCAACAATTTATTAGCCGAAGCCAGGAAAAAAGACAGCCGATTGAAATTTGTTGCCACGTTCGAAAACGGAAATGCCAGCGTTGGATTAGAATTTATACCAAAAGAAAGTCCGTTTTATAATTTGGAAGGAAAAGATAATATTGTGCAGTTTTATACTGATAGATATGTCGATCAACCACTATTGATAAAAGGTGCAGGAGCAGGTGCAGCCGTTACAGCATCAGGAATTTTTGCAGATGTAATTCGAATTGGGAATGTATAAAACAGTTGTCGGTTGACAGTTGTCGGTTTTTAAAGCAATACTGATAACTGTCAACTGATAACTGTCAACTGATAACTAAATTAATGAACGAAATAAAAATATTCTGTCCAGCTACTATCGCCAATCTCAACTGTGGATTTGACGTTATGGGTTTGTGTTTGGACGGCATTGGAGACGAAATGATTATTCGAAAATCGAACGAAAATGGAATTCGAATCACTAAAATTATTGGTGCCGATTTGCCTCTTGAAACCCAAAAAAATGTTGCTGGTGTTGCTGGTTTGGCGTTGCTAAATAATTTTGATTCTGATTTTGGTTTCGAAATCGAAATTCACAAAAAAATCAAAGCAGGATCAGGAATTGGAAGTTCGTCAGCAAGTGCAGCCGGCGCCGTTTTTGGTATTAATGAATTGTTAGGAAAACCTTTTTCAAGACAAGAATTAATTGAGTTTGCCATGCAAGGCGAAGTTTTAGCAAGCGGAAGTGCACATGCAGATAATGTTGCGCCCTGTTTGTTGGGCGGATTTACGCTTGTTCGAGGCTATAATCCGTTGGATGTAATACGAATAGAATCTCCAAGTGAATTATTTGCAACGGTTATTCATCCGCAAATTGAACTAAAAACTTCCGAAATGCGTGCCGTTTTGCAACCCATGATTTCACTGAAAAGTGCCATCACCCAATGGGGAAATATTGGCGGATTGGTCGCCGGATTGTATACTTCTGATTATGAGTTAATCGGAAGAAGTCTACACGACGAAATTGTGGAGCCTTTGCGAGGAAAATTTATTCCTCATTTTGAAGAAACTAAAAACGCAGCAATGAAAAATGGGGCTTTAGGAGCAGGAATTTCGGGTTCTGGCCCTTCGATTTTCGCATTAAGTAAAGGAAAGAGAACTGCAGATTTTGTAGCCAATGCCATGAAATTTGTCTTTGAAAAAACGGCAATTCCATTTGAAATTCATGTTTGTAAAATAAATTCGGAAGGAGTAAAAATAATTAAAAATTAAAAATTACGAATCAAAAAATCTTTAAAAATAAGTTGAATCAACGCTCAATAAGTACTATGAATTACTTCAGTTTAAATAATAAATCTCATCAAGTCTCGTTTCAAGAAGCTGTTAAGCAAGGATTAGCGCCAGATAAAGGATTGTATTTTCCTGCGAACATTACTCCTATTTCTAAATCTTTTTTTGAAAAAATCGAAACTTTATCAAATCAAGAAATTGCCTATGAGATTATCAAACAATTTATTGGAGACGAAATACCAGAAAAAGTTTTAAAAGAAATTATTAGCGAAACACTTTGTTTTGACTTTCCAGTGCATAAAATTGATAACTTCGTCTACACGCTTGAATTATATCATGGTCCAACAATGGCTTTTAAAGATGTTGGTGCACGATTTATGTCTTGTTGCTTGGGCTATTTTAATCGAAATTCCAATAAAAAAAATACTGTTTTGGTTGCTACATCTGGCGATACTGGTGGTGCAGTTGCTAGCGGATTTCGTGGTACAAAAAATATCGATGTTATCATTTTATATCCCTCAGGAAAAGTTAGCGAAATTCAAGAAAAGCAACTAACTACTTTTGGAAAAAACATTACCGCACTAGAAGTTGATGGCGTTTTTGATGATTGTCAAGATATGGTTAAAAAGGCTTTTTTAGACTCGGATTTAAAAACAAAAAATCTAACTTCTGCAAACTCTATAAATATTGCAAGATGGTTGCCTCAAATGTTTTATTTTTTCTTCGCTTTTAAAGAATTGAAAAAACTTAAAAAGCCACTAGTAGTTTCATGTCCTAGCGGAAATTTTGGGAATATTTGTGCAGGAATATTAGCAAAAAAATTAGGGCTTCCAATACAACATTTTGTTGCAGCTACAAATATAAATGACGCCGTTTGCAAATTTTTGGCAACAGGTTCCTATCATCCAAAATCATCAATAGCAACAATTTCTAACGCCATGGATGTCGGCAATCCGAGCAATTTTGCACGCATTCAAGAAATGTATGGTCATGATCTCGAAAAATTTAATATAGATTTTTCTTCCTATTCATTTACCGATGAAGAAACGATTATCGCAATGCAAGACCTTTACAAAAACTCAGGATATATTGCAGAGCCACATGGTGCAATTGGCTATTTAGGTCTGATAAAACAATTACTGAAAAACACAGATTCTATCGGAGTATTTTTAGAAACAGCACATCCAATAAAATTTTTGGATGTTGTGGAACCAACTTTGAATCTTAAACTTAAAATTCCCCCGCAAATAGAAAGTATTTTAAATAAACAAAAAGTGTCTATAAAAATTAAAAACTATGACGATTTAAAACAAATTTTAAAAAAAAATTAAAGAATCAGCTCTAAAAAACTAATTTCTATCCTACAAATAAACTCAATAAATAAAATTTGTAATAAAATTTTTAAATTATTTACTATTTTTTGACCAATATTTACCTTAAAATTATAAATAATTTAATTTTTTATATTTTTTAGTAAATAATCAAAATTAATAGGACTAATTTAATTTTTTATTCATTTATTATCATTTTTTTTACTAAACTTGTTAAAACTATATAAAAATATGAAAGAAGAGTTTTTTAAGTGGTATTCTCCAATATTAAATAGAGAAATTAAAATGTTGTCTTTTGGGCATGCTGGATATCCGGTTATATTATTTCCAACATCCATGGGAAGTTATCACGAAAATAAAGATCAAGGATTAATAGAAAGTGCTAGATGGTATATTGAGCAAGGATTAATTCAAATTTTTTGCCCAGATAGTATAGATAAAGACAGCTTTTATAACAAACAAATTCATCCCGTACATCGAATTCAGAATCATACTTGGTATGATAAAATGATTTGTCATGAAGTCGTAGAAAAAGTAAAAAATAATACAAACTCTGGTAAAGTTGCAGTTGCTGGTTGCAGCTTTGGAGGTTATCATGCTGCAAATTTTGCTTTAAGACATCCTGGCTATGTGAGCCATATGTTTGCTATGGGCGGTGCTTTTTCGATAAAAAATTTTATGGATGGCCATTGGGATGACGATGTTTTTTACAACTCTCCCGAAGATTATATTTCGGGTATTGATGATCGCGAAATTTGGAATATGGACATTATTTTGGGAACTTCAAATTGGGATATTTGCTTTGATGCCAATTTAAAGTTAAGCAAAGTTTTAGCGCAACGGGATATACCGCATTGGTTAGATATTCGCCAAAATAAAGAACATGATTGGCCTGTTTGGAGAGAAATGTTTGCCCATTATTTATCAAGAATTAAATTTTAAAGCCAAATCTTTAACACTTAAATATTAAAACTAAAATAAGATAAAATGAAAAAAATTGGAATTTTATTTGGGATGGAAGATACCTTTCCGCAAGCTTTTATAGATCGTGTCAACTCAAAAAATGAAAAAGGAATTATTGCCGAGGCCGTTTGTATAGACAAAGTAGTTCAGAATAAAGATGGCGAATATGCTGTAATTATAGACAGGATTTCACAAGATGTACCTTTTTATCGTGCGTATCTAAAAAATGCAGCGCTAACTGGAACCAATGTTATAAATAATCCCTTTTGGTGGAGCGCAGATGATAAATTTTTCAATAATTCATTGGCTGATACCTTAGGAGTGCCTTTACCTAATACCGTAATTCTGCCCTCTGCAGAGCATCCGACAGATACAACAGGCAAATCATTTAGAAATCTGAAATACCCAATGGACTGGGAAGGAATTTTTGATTATATCGGTTTTCCTGCCTATATGAAGCCCTATGCGGGTGGTGGTTGGAAAAATGTTTACAGACTTGAAAACAAAGAAGAATTTTGGGAAAAACATCAAGAAACAGGGCAATTAGTAATGATGCTTCAGGAAGAAATTGTTTTTACTGAATATTTCAGGGTTTATTGTTTGGGTGGAAAAGACGTTCATATCATGCAATACGAACCACGGAATCCACATCATTTACGATATGTAATTGATGGACCGGCAACTGATAAAAAATTATTAGCAACTGTTAAAGATTATACATTGAGACTTTGCAAAGGTTTGGGATATGATTTCAATACGGTTGAATTTGCTGTTCGGGACGGAATACCTTATGCTATCGATTTTGGTAATCCAGCACCAGACGCCGAATTATCTTCTGTTGGAGCAGAAAATTTTGAATGGGTTGTAGAACATGCTGCAAAAATGGCTATTGCCGCCGCAAAAAAACAAAAACCAGGTAAAATGAATTTAACTTGGGGAACTTTTATAAAAGATGCTTGCAAATAATTGGCAGTGTGCAGTCTTAGAGTGCAAAAATTAGTACTAATACTAAATGCTATGACTAAAAACTAAAAAATATGTCAAAAAAATTACCCGTTTTCACACTTGGTGTTGAAGAAGAATATCAAATAATTGATCCAGAAACTAGAGATTTACGTTCGCATTTATCAAAAATTGTTGATGGTGCAAAAATTATTTTAAATGAGCAGGTCAAAGCAGAAATGCACCAATCTGTTGTTGAAGTTGGGACGAATATTTGTCAATCTGTAGCCGATGCTAGCAAAGAAATTCGTTTTTTAAGAAGTAAAATTATTGAATTGGCAGATAAACAAGGGCTTGTTGTTGGTGGAGCAGGAACACATCCATTTTCAAGATGGCAAGACCAACCAATTACTGATGATCCGCGTTACCACATGATTGTAAACGAGTTGCAAGACGCTGCACGTTCTAACTTGATATTCGGAATGCACTGTCATGTTGGAATAGAAAATAGAGAGCAAGGATTGCAATTAATGAATCAAGCGTGCTATTTCTTGCCACATATTTTTGCACTTTCGTCAAATTCTCCTTTTTGGGAAGGACGAAATACGGGTTATAAATCATTCAGAACCAAAGTTTTTGATAAGTTTCCGAGAACAGGATTGCCTGAGTATTTTGACTCCGTAGCGTCGTATGACAATTATCTTGATACATTAGTAAAAACAAATTGTATAGACAATCCCAAAAAAATATGGTGGGATTTGCGATTACATCCTTTTTATGATACTATTGAATTTAGGATATGCGACATGAGCCTAACAGTAGATGAGGCAATGTGTATTGTAGCAATTATTCAAGCAATTGTTGCAAAATTGTACAAATTGAATATCCAAAATACAAGTTTCAATATGTATCGAATTGCGCTAATTAAAGAAAATAAATTTCGTGCTGCCCGCTACGGTATTGAAGGAAATATGATAGATTTTGGACTTCAGAAAGAAGTCGAAACAAAAATGTTAATACATGAATTACTGGATTTTGTAGATGATGTTGTTGATGAATTAGGAAGTCGTGAACAAATTAATTATGTGCATGAAATTTTGAAAAACGGAACTGGTGCAGATAAACAATTAGCCGTCTTTAATGAAACACAAGACTTGTCCAAAGTAGTAGATTTGATAACTAGCGAGTTTACAAAAGGTCTTTAAAAAAGTTGTTAATTAGTTTTTGAAAACTGTTTGTTTTGTTTAAAAACATTTTAAAAAAAAATTACCTTTACAACCAATCAATATTATAAAAATGAGTAACCAAATTCGAATTGCAATATTAGATATGTATCATGGCGAGCCTAACCAAGGTATGCGATGTATAACTGATATCATAAATAATTTTAACCAAATTGTAACATATCAAAAATTTGATATTCGAGGACAAAATGAGTTTCCAGATATTACTAAATTTGATATTTATATCTCAACTGGTGGTCCAGGAAATCCAATGGAAGGCGATGGAAACTGGGATTTGAAATATTATGATTTCATAGATCAATTAACTATATGGAACTCCCAAAATAAAACTAAGAAACACGTCCTTTTTATTTGTCACTCTTTTCAGATGGCCTGTTATCATTTTGGACTGGCGCAGATTACCAAGCGCAAATCTACCTCGTTTGGCGTAATGAAAATGCACCAAACAGACGATGGCAAAATAGACCCCATATTTGAAGGTTTAGATAATCCATTTTATGCAATTGATAGTCGTGATTATCAAGTTGTACAACCCAAATTAAGTATTTTTAAGAAAAAAGGCGCAAAAATTATATCGCTAGAAAAAATAAGAAGTCATCGTGGTGATTATGAGCGTGCAATAATGGGTGTTCGATTTTCGGAATATATGGTTGGTTTGCAGTTTCATCCAGAAGCAGATGCGCTAAGTTTTATTGCAAATTTGAAAAATCAAGAAAAACGTGATAAAATTATAGCGATGAAGGGTCGAACCAAATTTAGAAATATGCTAGAAGATTTATTAGACGAAAATAAAATTTTCAAAACGAACGATACAATTATCCCAAATTTTTTACGAATTGCAATAAATGAACTCATGCAACATAAAAAAATACTCTCTAACTAAATAATTATGAAAAAAATTGTAATCCTACTATTTGTTCTTGTAACATCATACACTTATTGTCAAACTGAAAAAAATGCTCTAGATGCAAAACTATTTGGTACATGGAATGGATCCGAAAAAGATCAACAAACCAAAGGAATTACCAAAAGCTGGGTCATGCATCGCTTTGTAGACGGCACTTTTGTACTTCTGTTTACCGCAATCGAAAATAATGTAGCCTCAAGTTTTGCCGAAAAAGGAAAATGGTGGATTGACAAAAATGGATTTTTTAACGAACTTCATTTCAATAGCGGTGATACCGATCTTTATAGTTACATTATGCTCGATAACAATAATGTCAAGTTTACAGCAAAATTTTTGAGTCAAGATCATGAAAATCTGGACTATGAATTTATAGATACCAAACTTGATGAAGGTTTGTAAAATTTGTAGTTATGATTGAAAAATTTAGAACCCAATTCAACGAGTCCTTTTCTGAAGCAAAATACCAATCACTTCTGGATGATATCAACTCAGATTTTGATTATAAAGTAACTTTTAGGATTGGAGAAACTCCTTTTTTTATTCCAAATTCTCTAAAAGACCAATTAGTAGAAGCTAGTAATGAAGTACTAAATTTTATCAAAAAAGAAAATTTTAATTTACTTACTGATAGAGCTTTATCTCTTAATAAAATAATTCCAAACCAAGATAGCCATAGTACTTTTTTAGCAATTGATTTCGGTATTTGTGAAGAAAACGGAGAAATTATTCCAAAATTAATAGAAGTACAAGGATTTCCTTCTTTATTTAATTTTCAGTACAATTTATCTGAAAAAATTAAAAAGAAATACCCGTTTCTATCAGATTTAACTCCTTTTTTTAACGGGATTTCCAATGCTGATTATCTACAAATTGTTTACGAAGCAATTTGTAATTTTCATCCAAAAGAAAATGTAATTTTATTAGAAATTGAACCAGAAAAACAAAATACATTGATAGATTTTCTATACTGTCAGCGTGATTTCGGTGTTACGACTGTATGTATTACTAAAATTTTAAAAAAGGAAAAAAAGCTTTTCTATATCAATAAAGAAGGAAAAGAAACTGAAATAAAACGAATTTACAACAGAGTTATTTTTGACGAGCTTGATTTAAGACCAGATTTAAAACTAAACTTTGATTTTACTGACGATTTGGATGTAGAATGGGCAGGACATCCCAATTGGTTTTTTAGAATTAGCAAATTTATTTTACCCTATCTAAAAGGAAAATATTTTATTGAAACAACATTGCTTTCTGATTTGAAAGTCATTCCATCTGATCTAACAAATTATGTTCTCAAACCGCTATTTTCATTTTCTGGTACGGGAGTAATTTTTCATGTAAAAAAAGAAGATATTGAAGCTGTAAAAAATAAAGATTTATATATTCTACAAAAAAAAGTAAACTATAAACCAATTATACAAACACCTGATGGTAAAGTTAAAGTTGAAGTTAGACTGCTTGCCGTTTGGAAAAAAGAAGATCCATCGCCAACATTGTTAACAACATTAGTACGTTTAAGCCGTGGAGAAATGATCGGTGTCAAGTTTAATAAAGACAAAGATTGGGTTGGTGGAACAGTCGGAATGATGGAAAAATAAAATTATTAATGTAATTTTTTGACTGCTTCCTGTTGAGCAGAAGTAGCAAAATCAGTAAGTAATCTTGTGGCATAGTCATCTAGAAGTTTTCTAGTTTTTGCATGACTTTCGCTTTTAACAATTAATCCTGCGTGGTACTCTAATGGCACTCTAAAACAAACCTCAACATCATTAAAACTTGTTAAATCTGGGTTTTTGAATTTAGATAACGTCAATACGATACCTGCAAATCCCTTAATGGTTTTTGGCAATTTGTATTCCGTTTTTCGAACTAAACAATCTTCAATTTTTGCCCATTCACCCCAAAGGTTCAAATTAGAAGCTGCTTCTACCATTTCGGCTAAGTGTGCACCACCAACCCTTGAAGCTGTTTCCAAAAAATAAATCTTACCGTCTTCATTACATTTTATAAATTCAGTATGCGTGGCACCATGCAACATCCCAAAAGATTTCATGACTTGTTCATTCACTTTATTAATTGCTTTTTCATCCGCAGACTTGTAAGGAATATTGGCACTTCTAAAAATTCCGCCACCTTGGGAAATTTCCATCGGCGTGGCCAAATATTGAGATGTTAAACTAAACAAAACATTTCCTTTCCAATTAATTCCGTCACAATGATAAACTGCACCTGGTTTAAATTGCTCTACTAAATATTTAATTCGATTTTCGCCCAAATCATGTATTTTTTGCCATAAATCATCTTTTGTATGCACTTTCATAATACCCGATGCTGAGGCCTCAGATCTTGGTTTGAGCACCCATGGAGCTGTAACAGTATCCGCAAAATTATTGATTTCTTCGTCATTAAACAACGCTGAAAATGGAGGAATAGGAATCCCATTGTCTTTCGCTTTTATTCGCATAGCCAGCTTATCTCGAAAATAACGACCTGTGGTTTGTCCCATTCCATCAACTCTCAAATTTTCTCTCAAAAAAGTAGCTTTCTCAACATCAAAATCATCCAATGCAACAATAGCATCAATTTTTTTATGTCGCATGAT